>JBDTJX010000039.1:0-3297 GCA_039935655.1 Candidatus Dormiibacter sp.
TGAGTCCGTCCGAGCCACCGGTCATGCCCGACTCTCTAAGGTCGGGTGCCTCGCCAGTGTCCTCGACGCCTGGTCCGCCCCCCGGTACGAGTCGCTAGCGCGTAGTGAACGAAGTTGTTCCTTCCAGTCGAGGGAGACGACCGGCGTCGAAAGATGCCAAAGGGTGTCTGCTGACCCGTTCGTCATGGCATTCCTTGACTGGGCTGGGTATGAGAAGGCTTTCTGAGTTGTAGGGAGTCTGACGCTGGCCCGCCCGGAACGCGAGAGCTCGCACGTGGGGGGGTTCCTCAGGACAGCACGGAGTCACCTTTGACTCTCGTCGCGCTCGGCGAAGGGCGGCAAGGAGGTCAAGAATGGATACCGTAGCAGGCAAGACCCTCCCGATCAGGACGTCAGACACCACGCTGAAGGAATCAAGCATGGCCTCCGTGCTGGTCACTGGCGGAACCGGGAGGCTGGGCGCGCGCATCGTCGCGCATCTCGCCGCCAGGGGACACTCCATCCGAGTCCTCAGCCGCACCCGTGGTTCCGATACACCCCGCGGTGTCGAGGGGGTCATCGGCGACCTCGCGTCTGGAGAGGGACTTACCAGCGCGGTCACCGGTATCGATACCGTTATTCACGCCGCCTCAGATTCCTCCGATCCAATGGCGACCGACGTGGCCGGCACCCGCCGCCTCATCGTCGCGCTCGGCGAGGGTGGCGGTGCGCCGCATCTCGTGTACGTGTCCATCGTCGGGGTAGAGCGCAGCCGACTCCCGTACTACGTGGCCAAGCGAACCGTCGAACGAGAGGTTGAGAGCAGTGGCTTGGCCTGGAGCATCGTACAGGCCACCCAGTTCCACAGCTTCGCCCTGTTCGTCCTCCAGTCGCTCACGGACGACCGCGGCATTCTGACCGTTCCCGAAGGGACGCTGTTGCAACCGGTGGACGCCGACGAGGTCGCGGAACGCTTGGTTGCCGTCGCAGTAGCCCAGCCCCTACGCCGAATCGTCGTATTCGGCGGCCCTGAGGTACTCAGCCTGGAGCACATGGCACGCGCCTGCCACGATTCGCAAGGCTTCCCTGCCACCGTCCGTGTCGGCATGGTCGACGACCCGATGCTCGGCGCGTGGCAATCACGCGATCAGCTCACACCCGAGCACGCGGAGGGAAGGCTGACATGGCAGCAGTTCCTCGATCGCTGATTTGGGGCGCTCGGCGGCGAGGCGAGCGCTCGGGGTCCCCGCCAAGCCCTTCCCGCCCCGCGGGAGTATTCCCCTGGAACCGCGAGGCAGCGCGAGGAGGCGGGAAGCGCGAGGAGGCGGGAAGCGCCCGTGGGGCGCACGGTCCACCGGGTACTTCCATGTCCGCTGGCGCACCGACATCAGCCCCGGCTCGCGGTCCACCATGTGTAGCTCGGCGACGATGCGCTAGGCAATGCGGGTCCGGGTGAGTGAGGCGTGCCGATGTCACGTACGCGATGCGATCTGTGGGCGCCGCTGCCCCGGTTGGTGGAGGCTATGTCGGACACATGACGCGGCCCCGGGTGGTCATCATAGGCGCCGGTTTCGGCGGCATCAGCGCAGCTCGCGCCTTGCGTCACGCTGACGCCGACGTGCTTCTCTTGGACAGGCACAACTACCACCTCTTCCAGCCGCTGCTGTACCAGGTCGCCACGGGGTTGCTTGACCCGTCAGAGATCGCACACCCGATCCGCACGATTCTTCGTGGTCAGCGCAACGTCGACGTGCAGATGACCGAGGTGCGAGCGATAGATCTCGATGAGCGAGTGGTACGCGTCAGCCGCGGCGATATTCCGTACGACCATCTCATCGTGGCCGCGGGTGCAGCCACCGATCATTACGGGCGCGACGACATCGCCACCCACACGTATGGCCTCAAAGGGCTCGACGACGCGCTCATCTTGCGCGGCACCGTCCTTGCGCATTTCGAGATGGCGGCGGAGTGCGCTGACGAGCGTGAGCGCCGTCGTCTGCTCACATTTGTGATCGCCGGGGCCGGACCCACCGGGGTGGAGTACGCGGGCGCGCTCAGTGAGCTCATCTCGCACCTTCTGCCCAAGGACTTCCCACGGCTGGACTTCGCGTCGGTGCGCGTGATCATGGTCGAGGGCAAGACCCGAGTGCTCGAGTCGTTTCATCCACGACTCTCCGCCAAGGCCAGCTTTGTTCTTCGCAGGCGCGGCGTGGAGCTGCGGTTGGGTCGCACCGTGTCGCACGTCGACGAGCGTGGCGTCACGCTCGACGATGGAACGGTCATCGAGGCGAAGACGGTGATCTGGACAGCGGGCGTCCGCGCCTCCATTCTCAGTGGACAACTCTCCACGCACCTTCGGCGGTCCGGTCGTGTGCCCGTCCAGCGCACGCTGCAGTTGGCCGATCACGACGAGGTGCAGGTGATCGGTGACTTGGCCGAGTTCGGGGACGGTCGCCTGCCCCTGCCCATGCTCGCCCCCGTCGCGATCCAGCAGGGGGAGCACGCCGCCGCCAATATCATCGCGCTGCTCGATGGTGGCTCGGCGGCGCCCTTCCGCTACCGTGACAAAGGGACCATGGCGACCGTTGGGCGCAACGTGGCGGTGGTGCAGCTGGGCTCGATCAAGGTGGCCGGCTTTGTTGGATGGTTGATGTGGCTCCTTGTGCACTTGACGTACATCATCACATTCCGAAGCAAGACGGTCGTACTGATCAACTGGGCGTGGAACTACCTGTTCTACGACCGCCCAGTACGGTTGATCACCGAGGTGTCGAAGGACACACCGAGTCAGTCGGAGGCAACCGTGGCAAAACGATGAAGGTCGCACGCCGGAGAGCGCGGCGGGATTGACGACAGGCCTTCCGACGCAAGGTTCTCGCACCTGCTCCAGGCCTCCAGGGAGCCGCATGACCCGAACAGGTCGCGGTCTCCGATGCTGTCGCGCCGACTGGACGCGCAATCATGAGACGTGGACCTGGGCATCGGTCGCGACGGCGCCGCGTCGGGACCGATGCGGCGGAGCGCTGACACGGCCCTGGTCAGGTCTCCTGGCGCTCCACGATCCGTCCCTCGCTGTCGAAATGGAACACCATCGTCGGTACGTCGAAGTGCGAGCGCAGCTTCTCGGCTAGATGGTGCTCGCGCCAGTTCTCGTGTTCGGTGCCAGGCGCGTGGAGTCGGACCACGATCAGATCCGCTTGGAATTGCGCGAGCGCATCTGCAATCGCGGTGACTTGTTTCTCGGCTCCAACCGTTCCACGGGGTTCGAGGCCGCCGGCGCGCATGTGGTCGAAGACTGTCCGCAGGCGTTGGTCGGCA
>JBDTJX010000040.1:0-5950 GCA_039935655.1 Candidatus Dormiibacter sp.
GCGACCACGGTGTGGCCGGCGTTGTTGCCCCCCTGTGAGCGCACCACCATGTCGACGCGATCGGCGAGGAGGTCGACGACCTTGCCCTTGCCCTCATCGCCCCACTGTCCGCCCACCAGGATGGTGACGCTCATCGCGGCGGGAAGCCTAGCAGAGCCTCGAACTCGTTCCGACCCCGGCTGCACCCTCCTCTGAGCGCCCGGATCCGTGTAACGGAACGTCAGATCTCCGGTCGCGAAGCCCACGTCCTGTGACCACCGCAACCTCGGCCCAGCGGTCATGACATCGGCTTCACGCAGCGGAGCGATGACGTTGCCATGGCGGGGATGGGCCCGTTGCAGCCGGCACGTACGGTCGTGATGCCCGCGACGACGTCAATCGCTTCACCCCATCGGGCTCATCGGCATCATCGGAGACTCGACAGTGAATCGACCGGAAGACCAGCGCAAGCACAGGGACAAGAGGCCGCTCGGTCTCGTCGCCCTCATCGGCGGCACCATCGCCGCCGCCTGTCTCATCGGTTTCGGCGGCCTCGCCGCCTGGACCGTGACCACCCAGAACGCGGGCAACACCTTTGCTGCCGGCTCCGTTCACCACACCAACCTCGCCAAGCTCAACGGCGCCGGCGCGGGCACCTCCTGCACCGACCAGGCGGGCGTGTGCGGGGTCATCTTCACGCTCGCCAACGCCAAGCCGGGCAGCTCGATCAGCGGCACCGTTCATATCACCAACAAGGCGGGCTCGCTGCCGAGCACCTTCTCGCTCGGCCTGTCGTCGTCCAGCGGCGCCCTCTGCGCCAGCCTCAACGCCAGCATCACCGACAACGAGAGCCCTGCCGTGAACTTCTACAACGCCACCCTCTCGACGATGGGCGCGCAGAGCCTCAAGTCGAGTGCCGGCAACACCAGCTGGCCCGCCCGCGCCACCGGCACCTACACCTTCACGATCACGCTTCCCGCCAGCAGCGCCAACACCGACATGGGCCAGACCTGCACCGCGGCCTACACCTGGACGCAGACCAACAGCTGACCCACATTCGCGAGGGGCAGGGAGGCCGGTCCGCCGACCGGTCTCCCCTTCGCGTCATCACTGGAGGAGATCACCAATGGCCATCAGCGCATCGAGCCTCGGGACCGGCGTCGCGGATCCCAGCTTGGGCTCACGCGCACGGCCCGGTGACGTCCCGGCGGCCGCCACGCCGAGAGCCACGCCGGCGACCCGCGCTCACCTGCGCGGCGCGCTCCGCCACGGCGGCAACCTCGCCTTCGCGGCGCTGGCCACCGCTCTGGTGATGTTCGCATCGCTCATCGTCGCGGGGGCGGTGACGCGGCACCACTTCGAGCAGGTGATCACCGCCAGCATGGTGCCGACCATCCCGGTGGGCTCGCTGGTGGTCACCGAGCACGTCACGGCGAGCAGCCTTGTGGTCGGCAATGTGCTGGTCTTCACCAAGCCCACCAACGTCAGTGAGGTGATCGTCCACCGCATCGCGAGCATCACCCGGGCCAGCGACGGCTCCATCCTGGTGCAGACCAAGGGCGACGCCAACCACGCGCCCGACCCGTGGCTGATCAAGCAGAGCGCCGCCGGCGCCGCCGACCGCGCCGTCTACGTGATGCCGGGGCTGGGGACGGTCGCGTCCCAAGGCCGCAGCGTCCTCATCCTCCTGCTGCCCGCCCTGCTCATCACCTACCTGGTCAGCTGGTCGCGCCGTCGCTACCGCGCCATGGTCGGGACCGAGGCCTGACCGTGCGCGGCAGCCGCCGCTGGGTCGTCGCGCTCACCGTCGTCGTCGCGTCGCTGGTGTGCGCGGGCGGCGCGCAGGCGGCGTGGGGAGTGGTCACCAGGAACAGCGGTTCGACGTTCACAGCCGGGAGCATCGCCGCCCCGACCGGGCCGACCGTCAACTCGGTGGCGTCGCCGCCGTCCAACAAGCTGACCTGGACGCTCCCGGCCGCCGCCAAGCGGGGCAACGGCCAGACTGTCACCTCCAGCGTCGACGGCGGCGCGTACTCCACCATCGCCACGCTGTCCGGAGCCGCAGTGACGGACACCGACAGCCCGGTTCTCGGCGACACCCTGTACTGCTACAAGGTCACGACCACGTGGTCGCTGTGGACGGCGCCGACCGCAGCCTCGTGCCCGGCGCCGACAGCGCCGGTCGCCGCCATCAACGCGGGAGGCGCAGCGTCGGGAAACTACAGCGCGGACACCGGTTTCTCCGCCGGGAGCACGTACAGCACGGGGTCGGCCATCGACACCAGCCTGGTGCCCAACCCCGCGCCGCAGTCGGTGTACCAGACCGAGCGCTACGGCAACTTCACCTACACCGTATCGGGACTTGCGGCGAACGCCGCCTACAAGGTGCGCCTCCAGGAGGCGGAGATCTACTGGACCGCAGCTGGACTGCGTAGGTTCGACGTGAAGATCAACGGCGTGCAGGTGATGACCAACTACGACATCTTCGCGGCGACCGGTGCCGAGTACAAGGCGATCGCGCTGACCTTCAACACCACCGCCGACGCCAGCGGTGCCATCGCGATCAAGTTCATCACCGTCAAGGACAACGCCAAGGTTGACGGCATCGAGATCCTTTAGCCGGCTGCGCCGCCGGCGGGCTCGGCGTCCGATTCGGCGTCCGGCTTGCGTTTCGGCTGGCGAGGCTTGCGCGGTCGCTTGCGAGCGGCCTTCGGCGGCGGATCTGCGGTTGCTGGAGCCGCCGCGGCGGGTGCAGCCTCCGGCGTCGTTGGTGGCGCCGGAGCGGGAGCGTGGTGCGCCTCGAGGTGTTCGCCGAGCAGGCGCTGCAACTGTTCGGCGTTGCGCTCGGCGATCCAGTGACCGGCGTTGAGCTCCACGAACGTGTACTCGCCGGACACGAAATTCTCCGTGCGCTCGGCCGCGCGGCGGCCGATGAAGGGGTCGTGTCGTCCCCAGATGTACAGCGTCGGCACGCTGACACGCTGCGGGCGGATCCCCCGCGTCGCTCCGCGGTACCAGTTGAGCGGTCCGTGGAGGCCGACGCGCCGCAGGTGTTCGCGGTCGCGCCGCCACGCGTCGCGGGGCTGGCCGGAGACGCGCGCTCCCAGGCCCTGCGAGGCGAAATTGCCGAACGACAGCATCGCCTCGGGTACGCGGCCGATGCGGAAGAACGACATGTACGACGAGCGCAGCGCCTGCGCCGGTCTGCGCAGCGCTTCGGCCAGCGCCAGCGGGTGCGGCGTGGAGACAACGGTGAGGCTGAGCACGCGGTCGCCGTGGTTGCCGGCGATCACCCACGCCAGCGCGCCGCCCCAGTCGTGGCCGACGAGGTGGAAGCGATCGACCCGCAATGCGCTGGCGATGCCGAGCACGTCAGCGACCAACTCGGGCATTCGGTAGTCGCTTGCGTCCGGCGGGTTGGCCCCTGGCGAATAGCCGCGCAGGCTGGGGGCGATGCCGCGGTAACCGTTTGTCGCGAGCCATTTGACCGTGTCGCGCCACGCCTCGCCGCTCTGCGGGTAGCCGTGCAGCAGGATGACCGCCTCGCCGCCGTCGGGGCCGCCGAGCAGGGTCTCGAAGCGCAGCCCGTTGGCCTCGATCTCGCGCTGCTCGACGGCTGCCACCGTGAAACTGTAGCCACCCGGGGGATCGCCATGATCGCCCCGTGGAGCTACGCCAGGCGCGCTTGACCGACGGTGCAGTGGAGCCGCTGCTGGAGGGGCTCGCGCACGAGTACCAGCGGCTGTATGGCGGCCGTGACGAGATGACCACGACCAGGCCCGAGGAGTTCGACGCGCCCGGCGGCGGCTTCGTGGTGCTGGCTGATGGCGACCGGGTGATCGCGGGCGGCGGTATCCGGCGCTGGTCTGCCGACACATGCGAGGTCAAGCGGATGTGGACCGCGCCGGACCGTCGCCGCGAGGGCCACGCGATGACGATCCTGCACGCGCTCGAGGAGCTTGCCCGCCGGCTTGGCTACGCGCGGGTGCGCCTCGAAACGGGACCTCTTCAGCACGAGGCGCTGGCCCTGTACGCGCGGGCCGGGTACGCGCGGATCCCGGTGTACGGGAGGTACCCGTCGGCGCACGCGTTCGAGCTGGTTGTCGGTCGCGAGTAGGCGGCTCGGGCGGCGCCTCGGGCCGGCGGCACCTCACCGGCTACCCTTCGGAGCGACACGGCACTCTCACAGGGGGACGCACATCGTTCATGTCGGTTCAACGCGGGTCGTACGACAAGGCGCTCGCCCACGCGGCCGAGCACGCGCGGGCCTGGCTCGACTCCGTCGGCGAGCGACGCGTGGGACCGCACTCCTCAGCCGACGAGTTGCTCGCCGGGTTCGGCGGTCCGCTGCCTGAGGGTCCCGCGGCGCCCGCGGACGTCGTGGACCTGCTTGTCAGAGTTGCTGAACCGGGGCTCATGGCGATGCCGTCGGGCCGGTTCTTCGGCTGGGTGATCGGCGGCACCCTGCCGGCCGCGTTGGCCGCTGATTGGCTGGTCAGCGCGTGGGACCAGAACACCGGGCTGCGCTACGCCACCCCCGCCACCGCGGCGGCGGAGGAGTCGGCGGCGGCCTGGTTGCTCGACCTGTTGGGCCTCCCGGCCGATGCGGACGTGGGCTTCGTGACCGGCGCGACGATGGCCAACTTCACCGGCCTGGCCGCCGCCCGCTTCTCGGTGCTGTCGCGGGTCGGCTGGGATGTGGGGCGCGACGGGCTCACCGGAGCGCCGAAAGTCCATGTGCTGGTCGGCGCCGAGCGACATGACACGATCGACATCGCGCTGCGCTACCTGGGGCTCGGCGCGCCCCAGCCGGTTGCCGCGGACGACCAGGGGCGCATCCGCGTCGCCGCGCTGGCCGAGTCGCTCCGCGCGATTGATCCGGGCAGCCCGGTCATCGTCTGTTTGCAGGCGGGCAACGTCCATTCCGGCGCCTTCGATCCGTTCGCTGAGGCGATCGAGGTGGCCAAGCGACATGGCGCGTGGGTGCACGTGGACGGCGCATTCGGCCTCTGGGCCGCTGCCGCGCCGCGGTTGCGTCATCTTGTCGGCGGGGTCGCCGCCGCCGACTCGTGGGCGACCGACGCGCACAAGACGCTCAACGTCCCATACGACTGTGGCATCGCGATCGTCGCCGACCGGGCGGCGATGCGGTCGTCCTTCGGGATCCGTGCCAGCTACCTGATCACCGACGAGTCGGGACCCGGCGACCCCGAGGACAAGGTGCCCGAGCTGTCCCGACGGGCGCGCGGTGTGCCGGTGTGGGCCGCGCTCCGGTCGCTGGGGCGCGAGGGTGTCGCCGACCTCGTCGAGCGACTGGCACGGCATGCGCGAGCCCTGGCCGACGGCATCACCGCAATCGACGGGGCGATCGTGGTGAACGACGTGGACTACACGCAGGTGTGCGTCACGTTCGGCAGCGATGCGCGGACGCGAGCGGTGACCGCGTGGTTGATCGCCGACGGGACGGTGTGGATGTCGGGCTCGCGCTGGCATGACCAGGACGTGGTGCGCGTCTCAGTCAGCAACTGGTCGACCGACGACGAGGACGTCCGGCGTTCGGTGGATGCCGTCCGCCGCGCCGTCGCTGCCACGGCGGAGTAGCGCGGGGCCGCTCGGTGGGGGACATGTCGTTACCCGCTGGCCCGCATGCGTGACGCGTTGTGTGGCGACCCGCGGTGGTGTCGCAATGCTGTAAAACCTTGGCTGAGCAAGGGTTTTTGCCTTGCGCTGGCGAACACCTGTTCGCTCCGCTTCCGCCATGACCTCTGGCCCAGCGTCGGACGACCTCGTCGCCCTCAACGACATCGTGGTGCGCTACTGCTCGCGTGCTGTGGAAACGGAGGACGCCGACACCCTCGCCGCCGACCTGCTCCTCAAGCGTTCGCTGATCAACCGCCTCGAGCTCGACTTCGCCCGCGACGCCGCCCGCTTCGACGCCGTGTACAGCGAGGAGGAGTACGTCAACCCCAGC
>JBDTJX010000041.1:0-4911 GCA_039935655.1 Candidatus Dormiibacter sp.
ACTCTGCCGCAAACCCACGGCGATCCGTGTAAGCCCCACGGACGTCCACGGAGATCCCATCGGAGCCACATGAAACGCGACAGCGGGAGACGAGGCTCGAACTCGCGACCCTTACCTTGGCAAGGTAGGTGTTCAATTCTGTATTCGGGAGGGGTCGAAACCGGCCTCTAAACGGCTACTTACCCCCAATTTCCATGGCGTTCCACGCTGACCCCACGGAGTTCCCATGGTGGCCCTGCGGTGTTCCCACGGGAAGCAAGTCAGCACAATTTGGTCGCAGCGCCTGGCGGAAGTGCGATTAGCGGCGCGGGCCGTCGTCACAGTGGCCCAGGCTGATGTCGCCAAAGCCGTCGAGACTCAGCACCCTCGCCTGCTGAGCGGTGCACTATCCTGCCGTTCCATCCTCTGGTGGCTGGCTTTCAGCGAACCCGAAGCGCTCGTACAGCCGCAGCGCGGGCTGATTGGCGCGGTCGACGAAAAGCACGACTTGCGAGAATTCCGCTTGCCGTAAGGCGAGCAGCGACGATGCAAGCAGCACCTCTGCCACCCCTCTGCGTCGCATCGACCGAGCGGTACAGAGCCAGGAGACTTCAGGCACGTTATCGAACTCTTGCACTAAGCAGACTCCGATGATCTCGCCCTGCATGAGAAGGGACAGCGACGCATCGACCACCAAAATGCCGCTGCCGCCAGGACGGCCGATGGCCTTCACGGAGTCGTACTCGTCGCCGACTTCATCGACCTCGCCAGAAAAGGCATCCGCGACCGCATGTGCCACCGCATCGGTCGGGCTGGCGCGAACGACAGTCCAGCCTGCATCGACTGGGCGCGCCTCGACCGGATCCTCGAGCTGACGTATCAATCGAGCGATATTGGCTGGGTGCGACATTCGAAGAAGGTACGGATTCCTCGGGCGCAGGCGCAATCTGGCCACCCGATGGCGAGCCGAGAAGCCTCGCCTGGATCGTGGCCGCCCCGGTTGGTCGAGCAGGGGACCGTCGGGGGTGATTGGCCGATGCTCGCCTGCACGAGCAACGTCTGCCCAACACGTGTCCGGCGTGACCGCAGCCCGAGAGGTGCCCCGCGATGCGTGTCACACTTGCAACATGTGTCGGCGCCGCCTCCTGGTAATGGTCGGCGTGGCATGGATGGTCGCTGCCTGCGCACCGACCCCGTCACCAGGCCCTTCACGCGCGCCAGCCACTCCGTTGTCGACCATGGTCGTAACGCCCCCGCCCGGCAGCACGATCGCGGCGCCAGGGTGCGGCGCGACCCCGGTGTACCGCGGCGGTGTGCCCGCCTGGCTGATCACCGCGGGCGGAGCCTTGGGCCTCACTGACCTTCCCTACGTGATCGCGCGGCCGCCTCTCGCTGGTGGGTATGTCTTCGGGTTTCCGCTTCGGGCTGGGCATCCGGACAACCCCACGAACAAGATCCTCTGGGCCATGGCTCTGCCACGTAACGGCTCGAAGCTCGTGATCAACGCACACCCGCTCGGCGCGTCCAGTCCGGTTCTGACGGAGGCACTTCCCGACAACTCACGCCCGGGTGAGATCTATCCGGACATATTTGACGTTCCATCTGCAGGATGTTGGCAGGTCGCCTTGGACTGGACGGGACACCACGTGGTGCTCGAGCTCGACTATGCATAGCCTCGCGTACGCAACTCGCGCCGCTCGCTCAGGGTAGGTTTACGAAGCCTCGCGTGCTCAAAGGAGACCATCCAGCAAGGTACGCAACGCTTGGGCCGTCAGTTCGGCTTCCTGTGAAGCACTCGTCAGCCGTGACGTCGAGGCGCGCACTTACTGGCAGATCCTCAAGGCCCAGACCGGCATCGGTGAAGCGCTGGAGCGGATCCATGGCAGTGCGCATCATCGGGGAAGGCAATAGGAGTTATGCAAGGCGTCTGAGATGGGAGTAGGTCGCGTCGAATCCGGAGCAAGGGTGGAGTGCGTGGCGGCCGGAGCGCGCGCTAAACCGTCAGGGTGATTGGCGGTCACTGGCTAGCTCAGCCACCATCTCGGCGAGGGTCGACGGTTCAACCGTGCCATCCAGGTCGGCAAACCGAGCAGTGTCCACCCAGCGGTGACCGGTGAACTCGCGCTGCTCGGTCTCGGTGTGTAGCCCGGTCTCGATCGTCACGGGAGCATGCAGCCTGGTGACAAAGAACGCTTCGACATGCTGATGGCGCACACCTGCCCATAGCACGTCGCGACGGACAAGAAGCGAGCCCTCATCGCTTGATGTGAGTCTCAGTCCGGTCTCCTCTCGCAATTCCCGCGTTGCTGCCTCCCCAGGGGTCTCGCCGGCCTCAATCCCGCCTCCTGGCGGTTCCCACACGATGTGCGCGTCGATGGGGTCCTGCCACCGGAGCAGCAGCACCTGACCATCGTCAGTCAAGCAAATCACGCGGACACGCTTTGGGACATCCTCAAGACTGGCCACGTGGCGAATTTACCTTGCTTCTGAAGCGCAGGACTCGCCGGCATCCTATAAGGAGCCGCGTCGAAGAAGTCCAGTGGAGGCAAGGACCAGGGTCACCGCCCCGCAGACCGCGAGAACCGCGCCGACCCAGAAGAACGGGATGGTCGAGGGGTCATAAGTCACGGCCGGGTCGTGATTGGTGAGCGCGGCGCTCAAGAAACCGGCAGCGCACGCTCCCATACCCAGCAGGAACCCGCCAAGTGCGAACCACCGGTGGCGTCTTGCGTGACGAAAGAGCAGCACCCCGGCCGCTACCGCCAGCACAACCCCAAAGTAGACCTCGAGCGAGAGGAAGGCGACGGCGGCGCCGATGAGGAGGCTAACGACGACGTAGACGACCGCCGGGGCCTGGCGCACGTTTGCCTGCTCCCCATGGACACTGTGCCCACTCCCGTCGTGACGCTTCGCCAGCCGCAGCACGAGCACGACGATCAGCGCAAGGCCAACGGGACCGATCATCACCATGACCACGGTCAGAAAGGCTTCGGCTAGATTTCCGAGCAAATCAGGCCTTTCTTGGCGCTTCGAGCAGGCGCTTCATCCGAACGACTTCGGCTTGGGTGTCGAGGCCCAGCAATCGTCCGAACACCAACCGCACCAGAGGACCGGCGACAGGCCCAAAGGTAAAGCACTCTCGGTGAACGACCCGAGTGCCGCTTGGCGTGGCCTCGCACGTGAACGAACCGTGGAAGGCTCGAAGGGGCCACGGCAACGAGACGCCTCGGAAATCGAGCATCGACGAGGGCGTCAGTTCGAATGCGAGTGTCGCCGCCGGGGCCGGCACTCCCAGAACGCGTCCGTTGTGGCGCACCTCGCCACGGTTGCCATCCCGACGGGCAAAATGGACCCGCCCGATCTTGTGATCGGCTTTCCGATACTGATCCACGTCGAGCACGAACTCGAGCACGTCCGCGGGCTCGCAGCGGATCGTTGCCTCGCCGTGGCCACACACGTCGACCCGTCGCGCCCGCCCGCCTCCAGACGATCGTCCGTCACGTTGAGGACTGCTGGCCAGGCGCGGGCTACGGCCCTCGGCCACCGCGCACACGTGCTGGTTATGACGCCGCAGCAGGCTGGTCATGTACCTCTCGAGCACCAACCCGTCGACGATTGAGCCGAGCACCCGAAGGGCGAGGCGTAGTCCACGTCGTCGACCATTCGTGTGCCGGCGCCCGTGGCTTCAAAGATGTGTCGGTGGCGCCAGTGTCCGAAAGGCCCGCGCTGCATGGCGTCAACAAAGTGATGCGGGCGGTCGTACTCGACGATCTTCGAGGTCATTCTCCAGGGGACGCCGAAGTGCCAGGCGCGCCAGGTGACCTCGTCGTGGAGTCTCATCATCCCCGCGTGCACACCGCCGACGACCTGCTCCGAGCGCGAGGAGGCGAGATGAACCCCAACGTCGCGCGCCACGTCAAAGCAGACGCCTGGTGAAGTGGCGATGTCCGTGACCAGTCGGATGCGCGGCATGTCACGCCGCCGCAGTGAAGAGGCGGAGATCACGACAATGGAAGCGTTCCGCTGGGGGCAGACCGTTGCGGATTGCCTCCTCGGAGAACGGAGTGATCGGTTCCAGATCGCCCGGGAGCCGGTCCGGGGCAAGCACTGGCTGCGCGATGCCTTCGGTGAGGATGCGAACCTGTGCAGCGGAGATGAGGGGGATCGTCATCAGCCGCTCGGCCAACCAGGCCAGGAGTTGGTGAACCAACGTCGGCGCGCGGAGGAACAGCGGGTGACGTCCCGTGACGTGTGCGACACGCCGCACCGCTGCGCTGAGGGTCAGTTGCTCTGGGCCCAGCACCGGCACTGTGAGACCCGCCAGGCGTTCATCGTGCGCCGCGGCTGCCAGGATGCGGGCAACGTCGACCACGGCCACCGGTCGGATCAGCCGTGAGCTGAAGCCGACGAGCAGGAACACGGGAAACGTGTGGAAGGCGCGGCTGAGGTGGTCAAGCATGTGGTCACCCTGTCCGTAGATCACGCCCGCCTTGACCACGGTGTAGCCGAGGCCAGAGCGCCGCACGATCTCCTCCGCCTCCCATTTCGACTCGTGGTACGCAGAGCCGCACGCGGGTCGGGCCCGCAGGAAGCTCACCAACGCGATGCGCTTCACACCCACGGCTCGCGAGGCGCGAACCACCGCCTCCGTGCCTTGAACGTGCACTCGATCGTACGTCTGCGATCCTCGCTCGAGGTTGATGCCGGCGCAGTGCACCACCGCGTCGCAACCCTCGACGGCCCGGCCCAGGGCGATCTCGTCGTCGATGTCCGCCTGCAGCCAGGTCACCTGCGGGCTGTCGGGAATCAGCGCAGAGTGGTCGCGGCGCGCGATCAGGACGACGTCGTCGCCCCGCGCAAGCAGCGCACGTGCGGTGTGGCCTCCGACAAAGCCGCTGCCACCGGTGATGGCAATCCGCATCAGTCGAGCAC
>JBDTJX010000042.1:0-14889 GCA_039935655.1 Candidatus Dormiibacter sp.
CTCAGACCGCTGCGGGTCCGCGGTGGTGCCCCCGGCTCGCTGATCCTGGGGCGGCGGGGGGCGCACCTCATCGCCACCCAGCCGGAGACGTCGGTTCTGGTGATCGGACCGACCCGGAGCGGCAAGACGTCCGGGCTCGTGGTTCCCAACCTGCTCGAGTGGCGCGGCCCCGCGGTGGTCACCTCGACCAAGAGCGAGCTGGTCGACATCACCGCGGCGCACCGCGCCAGGGGCGGCGAGGTGTGCGTGTACGACCCCACCGCCGAGACCGGCCGGCCGGACACGGTGAGCTGGTCGCCGCTGGCGGGGTGCGAGAACCTCGACACTGCGTGGACCGTGGCGGCGTGGCTGTGCGCGGGCCTCCAGCAGGGCGGCGCGCGCACCGACAACGACTGGGCCCACTGGGCGGAGTCCGGCAAGCTGCTGATCGCACCGCTCCTGTACGCCGCCGCGGCGAGCCAGCGCAGCATCGTCGACGTCCGCGACTGGATCCACCGCTTCGACCTCGACACCCCGGCGGCGCTCATCGAGTCCCTCGCGGCTCCGCACCCCGTCCCGGACGCCGACCCCGCCCGCGCGCTGGCGATGCTGGCCTCCATCGACCAGCGCCCCGAGAAGGAGCGCGGCACCGTCTTCTCCACGGTGATGCGCCATCTTCAGCGTCTTCAACGAGCGCGCGGTGGCGGCGTCCGCGCTCACGTCGGCGTTCGACCCCGATCGCTTCCTGCTGGAGCGCGGCACCCTGTACCTCTGCACGCCCCGCCAGGCGCCGGAGCGGATCGCCTCGCTGTTCGTGGGCATCCTCATGACCGTGGTCACCCGTGCGTACGCGCTGGCCGCGCGGCCCGCACGGACGGCTGAACCCCGAGCTCGGCCTCTTCCTCGACGAGCTGGCCAATGTGGTCCCGATCGAGGAGCTTCCGTCGCTGGCCTCGCAGGGCGCGGGGCGGTGCGTGGTGCTGATGTCGATCGTGCAGGACCTCTCCCAGCTGCGCGCGCGCTATGGCCCGGACCGCGCCAACTCCATCCTCAACAACCACGGCTGCAAGATGGTGCTGCCGGGGATCAGTGACCCGGAGACCACCGAGGTCATCGCCAGGCTGGTCGGACGAAGCGATTTCACCGATGTGCAGGTCAGCCACAACGACGGTCGCGCGTCACGGTCCTACTCTCTTCGCCAGGACCAGATGGCCAGCCCGGACGCCCTCCGCCAGTTGCAGGAGGGCACAGCAATCGTGCTGTACCGCGGCAAGCCTCCCACCATCGTGCGATTGCGCCCGTGGTACGCGGATCGGAGACTCGCGGAGTTGGTGCGGCGTCCGGCGAAGGTGGGTTGAACAGAACCTCTGATACCCTGTGAGAACGATGGCAGACAACGCAGAACAGCAGGTCTCGTGGATGGCGGTGGCGGCGCATCTGCCTGTCATGGCCAGCGACGGAACCGAAGTCGGGCACGTGCTCGAGGTTGCCGCCCTGCCGTCTGAAGACATCTTTCACGGCATCGTGTTCCAGCACCGCAAGGCGGGACGCACCTACCTGGCGCCGGCCTCAGATGTCGCGAGGATCACTGATCGCGCCGTGTACCTGACGGTCGATGCGTCAGCCGCAGAGGGCTACGACGAGTTCCACCAGCTGCACGTCTCGCGGCTGGGGCTGCGCGGCATCCTCAACTGGAAGCACATGGGCTGGAAGGACTCGTCCGAGTAGTCCCGCCGGGGGCGCCGCGCGCCGAGGTTCAGGCCGCGGGAGCTGCGATCGCGGCCATCTCGTCGACCATCTCCTCGATGGTTGACGGCATCACACCGCGGATGCTCATGACACGGATCTCGTCGAGCACGGACAGAAGCGAACGCTTGGCGAGCGCGCCCTCATCGAGAACCGACTCGACGCGCGATGCGGAGAGGCCCAAGCGGCGGCGCGCGATCGCCCGAAGGTCGTCGAGCACCTCAGCGACGCTCGGCGGACCCGTGTGCAGCGCCTTGTTCTTGAACTCGTCCCAAGTCGCGGGCCTGTCCTCAACGGCTGTCGTCTCGGCAGCAGCCTCCGCGGGCGCAGCCTCGACGGCGACGGAGCCCTCGGCGGCGTCGCTGCGGAATGCAGTGTCCCAGGGAGCAACCCAGGCGGCCTGGGGAAGCGCGTCCACGGCGGCAACCGGCTGCGCCTCTGTCTTCTCAGTCTCAGCCTCAGTCTCTGTCTGTGCTGGTGCATCGTCGACAGCGGTCTCCGACGACGGCGGATCCCACTTGGTCGCGGGCCAACGCCTGCTCGTCTCGGCGACGTGCTCAGTTGACGAGGTGCCGTTGCTGGGAGTGGCCGGCGCTTCCGCTGAAGGCTCTGGATCGGGCGCGGACTTCTCAGTGGCGTCGCCCTGCGCGGCGGGAATGGACCCCTCACCGACGCGGCGGACGCGCACAACGCCCTGGTGATTCGAGGCCATCGCCTCGAGAAGCGCCGGGTCGCCGAGGGCCGGGTGAATGTCGGTGTAGGACTGCGCCTGCCGCCCGGCAGAGACGCAGGTCACGCCGCGTCCGACGGGGGTGGCGATCTCCACCACGAACGTGCCACCACGCTGACCGAGATCCTCGAGGAGGCTGGGCCAGCTGACCCACATCAGGCGCAGGTCGTCATACACCGTCGCACCGCGCAGAAGGGCCTCGGACAGGTCGACGAGCGAGCTCTCGAGGCGCTCCGCCCACACCGACGCATCCGGCCATTCCTTGAGCGACGACAGCAATTCGACACCGGTCTTGAGGACGCCGCCATCGGTGACATGAACATCGAGCACGTCGCCGCCACGGACCAGTACGACGGCGCCGCGATCGCCATCACGGATGACCAGCGTGCCGTCGCCGATGACCGGAGCCAGCGCGTCGATGACGACGGCGCGCACCGGGATCTCGGCGAACACCACTGTCCCGCGCGGGAGCAGCGGAAGCGGGTCGTTGGCGGCAGTGCGGGCGGGGTCGACAGTAGATGGCTCAGTCATGAGGGCTCATCCTAGCGTCCACGTCTGGCGAGTTCCAGCGCGTTTCCTACCCGTAACCGCGACGGAGGAGAATGTCCACAGCCGCGCAGGCGCCCAGCGTCAGCACCAGGCACGTCAGCCACGCCAGGCCCGTCACCGCCAGCGCGTCGTCCGCGCGGGATTCCACCTCGCGCAGGCTGCGTCCGGCCACCACCGTGCCGCCGCTGTACGACACCACCACCGCTGCGATGCGGACGCCGTCACGAGGTTGCCAGGTGACCCGGTCCTCGCGCTGGCGGGCGCTCGTCGAAACGCCGGTGGGGAGCAGTGGCGTGGCGCCGTCGAGAGTCGCGGTCGACGCCAGGGGCCTGTCGGTCGTGTCGTAGACGATCACGAATGGCGCCAGGGAGTGGGCGATGTCCACAGGGGCATCGGCGTGAGGCGCCACGGTGGCGGCGGCTGCTCCGGCTGCCAGCCGCGCCGCCGCGTCCTCGGCCAGTTGAATCTGCGGATCGTTCGCGCCCTGGCGGAGGTTGGACTGGTCGAGCGCGTAAGCAAGACCCGCGAGGCCGGTGATTGCGACGGCGAACGGAAGCCATGCGACCAGGCTGCGGCGCAGGAGTGAGCCCACGGCCGGTGAACGCGGTGCTCCTGACTCTGGTTCCAAGCGGGTGGGGCTTCGCGGGCAATCGCGCCTACGTTCCGATCACAGAGCGGTGAGCGTCCCGACCGTTGCGTCCCCGGCGACACGGATCCACAGGGCCAACGTGCTCGCGGTGCCCTTGACGTCGCGACACAGCGTGCCCTGGCGGTGGAATCCGCACGCCTGCGCCACGCGTTCGGAGGCGACATTGCCCGGGAGCGTCGCCAGCTGAAGGCGCTGCAGGCCGCACACGTCGAAGGACCACGCGCACAGCAGGCGCACCGCGCGCCGGGCGGTGCCGCGACCCCTCGCAGCAGCAAGCAGCCAGTAGCCCACCTCGGCCTCGCCCTGGCCGTTGATCCACACCGTGGCCATGCCGGTCGGCGCCGTATCCCCGACGCAGACCTGGAACCGCGCGGTGGTCGGGCTCGCCATCGTCCAGCCCGCCGTGATCAGGCCGGCGTCGAGAAGTGTCAGGTCCTGCGGAACCTGGGTCCAGCGGGTGACCTCCGCGTCGTGCGAAGCGGCCACGATGAGGACGGGTACGTCCCTGTCGACGGGCAGCAGCGCCACCTCACCGTCGCGCAGCGGCGACGGTGCGGCGAGCGCGCGCGTCATCCGTCCGCCGGACCGTGGTAGTGGTCGGAGATCTGTTGCCAGCTGGCCGCGTTGGCGCCGCCCGGCAGCGGCGTGTTGCCGTCGAAGTACTGGACCGCGCCGGTCTCCGTGTTGCGGTATTCACCGGCGCTGACCATGGTGCCCGCGGTGAACCGCACGCCCGTCGACGACGGAGAGCTGGGCTCGCTGCGTGTGCCCGCACTGCCGCGCCGCTGCTCGGGATGATGGTGGTCGGACAACTGCTGCCAGCTGGCGGAGTTGGCGCCGCCGGGAAGCGGGCTGTTGCCGTCGAAGTAGCGCACCGACCCCGTCTCCACGTTGCGGTACTCCCCGCCGCTGACAACGGTGCCGGCTGGAAACCGCACCCCGTGCGCCGACGGCCTGTCGGGCTCGCTGCGCACCGCCGGACGCGCCCGGCCCGTGTTGGGATGGTGATGATCGGAGATCTGCTCCCAGGCCGCCGAATTGACGCCGCCGGGGATTGGCGAGCTGCCGTCGAAGTAGCGCGTCGCGCCGGTCTCGACGTTGCGGTACTCGCCCGGGCTGACGACCATCCCGGGGCGGAAGCGGACACCGTGTTCAGCCACTCGTGTCATCGTACGCCGTGCCGGTCCCGTGCGGACGCCGCCAGGCGATGCGACCATCGACGATGGTCGCGCTGATCGCGGGGCCGTCCACCACCGTGAGGTCGCACAACATGCCGCGACGCAGCGCGCCGACGTGCGCCTCCATGCCCGCCGCGTAGGCCACCCCGTAGGTGTAGGCGCGGATGGCCGCCGCGCGAGTCAGCGCCAGCTCGGGATGCCAGCCGGCACGGGAGCGCCACGTGGTCGCCGCATCGATCCCGAGCAGCGGCGAGGGGTCCTCGACCGGGGAGTCGGAGCCGAAGGCGAGCGTGGCCCCTGCCCGCTGCAGCGCGCCCCAGGCATACGACGAGGCGGTGCGGCCGGGCCACTGTGCGTCAGCAACTGTCCTGTCACTGACAGCGTGGATGGGCTGCATCGAGGCGATCACCCCGATCCGGGCAAAACGCGGGATGTCGACCGCGTCGACGCACTGCGCGTGCTCCACGCGTGGGCGCCACCAACCCCACGCGTCGCGTGCCGGCTCGAGAGCGTCGAGCGCGCGCCGCACAGCCCCATCGCCGATGGCGTGCAGGCACACGTTGAGATGCGCCGCCGCGCAGCGGGTGACGATGTCAACCACGTCGTCCTGGGAGGTGACCGCAACGCCGCCACCGTCGAGCATCTCCGCGGTGCGCGTGCCCAGGGATCCGTCGAGGAACGCCTTCACGCCCCACAGCCGAAGCCAGAGGTCGCCGAGGCCCGACGTGACCCCGAGGGCTTCGGCGGCGGCGAGCGCTTCGACGGGCAGGTTCCAGGTGACCCGGATGGGCAGCCGTTGATCGCGATGCAGGCGCTGCAGGCTGCGGAACAGCCGCGGGCTGTCCATGGTGTGCACCGCGGTCAGGCCAGCCTGCGCCAAACCGCGCAGGACGGTCAGGACGGCGACGTCGAGGTCGGCGTCCGCGGGTGGCGGCACCGCCCGGCCGGCGACGTTGCACGCCTCCTCGCGAACGATCCCGGTCAGCTCGCCGTGGTCATCGCGATCGATGACCCCTCCCGCAGGGTCGGGGCTGTCGCGTGTCAGACCAGCAGCAGCGAGACCCGCCGAGCTCAGGCACGCCGAGTGCCCGTCCTTGCGGACAAGCAGGACACGTCGCCCGCCGCCGGCGTCATCCAGCTCCTGGCGACGCAGAGGGCTGGGATCGTCGCTCCAGCCGTCGTTGTACCAACCGCGGCCACCGACCCACGCGGTCTGGTCCAGCCCACGAGCAAAGGCGGCAACCCGCGCCAGGGCCTCGCGGCGTGTGCCTGCTCCGGCGACGTCAACGCCGGCGGCGGACCGCGCCATCCACTCGAGGTGGAGGTGAGCGTCGCCAAACCCGGGGTAGGCGCGACCACGCAGGGAGTGCACCGTCGCATCGGCGCCGGCAGCGGCGCGCGCCGCCGCGCCGGTGGCGATGATCCTGCCGTCCGCGCCGACGGCGACCTCCGGGCGGCACCCCGCGAAGAGGGTCGACCCGTTCATCTCGACGCGTCGTGGGAGCTGTGTGGATCGCCGCCGGTACGCCGGGGCCGCCGGGCCACGCTACGCGCGAGCGTAGGAGTGCAGGCCGGCGATCCAGAGGTTGACGGCGTAGAGGTCGGCGAAGATCGCCGCGAAACCGATGACGGTGATCAGCGCGGCGCGGCTGCCCTTCCACCCGTAGGTCACGCGTGCGTGCAGGTAGATCGCGAACACCACCCAGACGATGAAGCTGAACGTCTCCTTGGGATCCCAGCCCCAATAGCGGCCCCACGCGTGCTCGCCCCAGACGGCGCCCATCATCACCCCGAACGTCCAGACCGGGAAGCCGATCATCACGAAGCGGAAGCTCCACGAGTCGAGCGTCGCCGCCGCGGGCAGACGCCGGAAGGCGCCGGCCAGGCCACCGAACAACCCGCCGCCGGAACCACCGCCACCGCCACCGCCACCGCCACCGCCACCGCCACCGCCACCACCGCCTCCGGTCATCACCGCGGCCCCGCCCGCGCCGGCGGACACGCCGCGCAGGCCGGATGCACCGCCCGCCGTGGCCAGGGCGTAGCCGTCGGCCCACTCGCGCACCAGGAAGAACATCGCGAAGAGGCTGGAGAAGATCAGCAGCCCGCTGGCCGTGGCCATCGAGGTGACGTGGATGGTCAGCCAGTAGCTGTGCAGCGCCGGCACCAGGTCACCCGGCGGCACGTACAGCATGTACGCCACCGCCATCAGCGCGATGGTGACGATCATCGCCGGCACACCCAGCAGGCGCTGCCCCGCGCGCAGGGTGATCACGAGGAAGGTGGTGGCGACGACGAAGGAGATGCCCGTCGAGTACTCGTAGATGTTTCCCAGCGGCCAGTGGCCGGCCTCCAGCGCGCGGGTGAGGATCGAGGCGAAGTGGAACGGCCATCCCAGCGCGACCAGTCCCACGCCGGTGTTGGCGATGCGACGGTCGCGGAACGGCAGGTAGAGCAGGAAGCCCACCAGGCCGGCGACGTAGAAGGCGACGGCGATGCCGAACAGGCTGAGCGAGAGCGGCGTCGGGGTCATCGGGTCAACACCTCCTCTCGAACGCTGGACTTCGGTGGCGGCTCGGATTGCGTCGCCGGGATGACCGGCGGCAGGAGCGCGGCCCGGCGGCCACGGCGGCGGCGCTCGAGGAATGGTCGCAGATACAGCTTGGTGAGCAGGCCCGTCATCGTCAGGATGAAGGTGGCGTAGACCAGCGGTACGCCGCTGTCCTTCTTGACGTGGAAGAGCGAGAACTGCTTGAGGTCGGGGAAGGCGATCGTGAAGGCGGCGGTGCCGTTGTTGGCCGCCGGCAGCTGCAGGGTCACACTCTGGTGCAGCGGCAGCGCGAACGTCGCTGCGCTCGTGTAGTACGGGGTCATCCCGGTGGTGTCGAGGCTGAAAACGTCCTGCGAGGCGCCCCCGTTGATCCCGAGGTCACCGACGAACAGCTGCACCTCGAGGACGGGGTTGTTGGCGGCCGCGCTCCCGGGTCCATAGGTGAGGTTGAGCGCGTTGCTCGTGCCCACGACGGGGAGCGCCTGCGCGTCGGGGTAGAGCACCAGCCGGGCCCCGATCTGCGTCGGCTTGGTCTGCCCGGGCAGGACGTAGTTGAAGTCGGGCACCTTGATGACCCCGGTCGACGCCGTCTTGTCGTCGCTGATCAACTGCGCGGCGTTGTCGCTGACCACCTCCCCGGAGGGGTTCGTGACCACGATGTGCGGCGCCCAGCCGTAGTCCTGCTGGTAGAAGTCGACGTTGTCGTAGCCGAGGAAGTCGTTGACGCGCACGTCCTTGGTGATCACCGGCCTGCCGTGGTCGTAGACGGTGACGTTGCTGACGAAGTCCGCGGGCATGCCGTTGGCCTGGAGCGGAGCAGCGAACCTGTTGAGCTTCACCTCGTAACCGCTGTGGTGCCCATCGAAGAGCATCCCCTCCTGGAGGGTGTCGTAGCTGGCGGGCGTCTCGGCGATGCGCTGCCCCTCGGTGATGGTCATGATGCCGTCGAAACCTGTTGCCTTGCCCCAGACCACCGCGACGAGCAGCAGGAAGAACGACGTGTGGAACAACCAGCTCCCCCATTCACCCCAGTACTGCGGTGAGCGCGGGTAGCCGCGAACGGTGCGCACGATCAGCGCGCGACCGCGGGTGAGCACGCACGACAGCAGCGCGACATAGATGCTGCCGAGCAGGATGTAGAAGAGCGGCGACACGAACACCGACGTCAGCGGCAGGCCGAAATGGGTGGCCAGGTCGTTGAGGGAGGCGTGGCTGCCCAGGAACTCGGTGACCTTGCCCTGCGCCGAGCTGAACTGCTGCGGCACGAAGGTGCCGATGAGCACGATGCCGAGGACGCCGATGAGCATGTAGATGGCGGTGCGCATCCGCGTGTACTGGTGCCAGAAGCGCCCTACGTACGAACGCACACTCGGCCGCGGCCCGCGCGGTTGCGGGGCTGGTCGCGGCGGTGCTTTGCGAACAGCCGGCGCGGTGGCCATGGTCAGGTGTTGCTCAGCAGCGAGTCGAGCGTCGCCGGCACGTCGACCAGCGTGCCCAGCTCCCGAAGGCGGATGGTGCCGGTGCCGTCGATCACCAGCGTCGTGGGCGGCGTGTCCACGTTGAAATTGGCCGCGACGTCGTTCCCGGGATCGAACACGCTCGGGTAGGCGACGTGGAACTGCTGCACGTAGGCCCTGGCGTTGGCCGCGTCATCGCGCATGTTGATGCCGAGGAAATGCACGCCGCGCGCTGCGTACTTCGCAACCACCCCATTGAGCTCGTCCTGCTCAGCCCGGCAGGGACCGCACCACGAGGCCCAGAAGTCGACGACGACCGGGTGCCCACGCAGGCTGCCCAGGTCGACGCGGCTGCCGCTCAGGGTGGTGGCATCGAGCGGGGGCGCCGGCTGGCTGGTGCGGTCCGGGGCCTGGACGCGCGTGGCCACGTCGGGCTGCAGGCTGCACCCGCTGAGAACGAGGGCGATGAGCGCGGCGGCGCCGAGCGCGACCACGCGGCGTTGGTACTTCTGCATGGGGACGAGCGCGCAAGCTCGACGGGAGGTTACTACCAAGCCGGAACGGCACGCGGTCTGCGTCGTGGGCGGCCGCGCTCGGCCCCGGGCGAGCGAGACGCTCGACCATACTGCTGACGTGGTACGCCGACGTCTCGCCATGGGCGCCGTCGCCGCGTGGAGCGCGTCGAACCCCTGGCGACCGTGACCGGATCGATCCACGCCATCGGGGGCGACGGCGCGCTTGGCTTCCTGCCGATCGTCGCCCATGCGTTCGGCAAGCGGTACGACCTTCCGGTTCCGCTCTGGCTCTTCGTCTTCGGCGGGGCGCTCGTCGTGTTCGCCTCGTTCCTCCTGGTTCTGCGCCGGGCGGTGGCCCCGGCCGCGGCCGGCGAGGCGTCGTACGTCGATCGCACCCAGCTGCGCCGCCCGACGCCGGTTCGCTGGGCGATCGCGATCCTGTTCACGGCCGGGCTGATCGTCGCGGGCTGGGTCGGCTCGCAGGCGGTTGCCGAGAACATCGTCCCAACCTTCTTCTGGCTGCTCGTCTGGGTGGCGGTACCGATCTCCTGCGGCGTGCTGGGCGACTGGACGCGAGCGGTCAACCCCTTCGCGGCACTGGGGCGTGCCTTTGACCGGCCCGGGTTGCGCACGAGCCTGCTCGGCGACGAGGCGGTGGTGACATGGCCGCCATGGCTGGGCTGGTGGCCAGCCGCCGCGCTGTTCTTCACCATGGCGTGCGGGGAGCTGATCTTCAACGGCGACGCCACCAAGCCCGGCTTCGCCGCCACCGGCCTGGCCATCTACGCGGTGCTCAGCGCCGTTGGCGGACTGTTCTTCGGCGCCGCGACGTGGACTGACCGCGCCGAGGTCTTCTCGGTGCTCTTCGCCACCTGGGGCCGGCTCGGCTGGTTCCGCTTCGGCGCGCCGGGGCGGCGCGGGTGGGGCGGCGGTCTGCACGTGCCCTTCGCCGCCCACGTCAGCCGCATCACCTTCGGGCTGCTGCTGCTTGTGTCCGTGTCGTTCGACGGCCTGCTCTCGACGCCCGCCTGGAAGACGTTCCGCACCAGCATCGCTCTCAACGGGGTTCCATTCGAGCTGTTGCAGACGGCGGTGTTCGCGGCCTTGGTCGGAGTCGCGTGGGGCCTCTTCGGCGGTTTCGCGGCGTTGGTGCGGCGCGCCGGCAACCTCAAGGGTTCCACCCTCGACGTCCTCGCCGGGCTGCTCCCATCGTTGCTGCCAATCGCCTTCGGATACCTTGTGGCGCACAACGCCGAGTACATCGCGATCAACGGACAACTGTTCATCCCGCTGCTCGGCAACCCGGCGGGCATCAGCGGTATGACGTTGCTGCCGGCGCCGTTCAACGACAGCTACGAGATCAACCCCAACCTGCTGCCGTCGTCGGTGGTCTGGTATCTCCAGGTCGTGCTCATCATCTTCGTGCACATCGTCGCGGTGGTACAGGCGCATCGGTTCCTCGGTCGCGCGGCACGCAACGAGGCTGCTGCGCGGCGCAGCGAATGGCCGTGGATCGTTGCGATGGTGGGGTACACGATGACCTCGCTGTGGTTGCTCGCCCAGCCGCTGGTGGAAGCGAGCCCAACGGCATCGGCGGTGGTGCGCACCATCGGCGCGCCGCTGGCGGTGCTGCTGCGGTGACCGGGTGACAGGGTGACGCTTGCGCACATCGTCGGCGTCCCCAGCACGCTCGTCACACCTCCGGAATGCACGACATGAGCCGTCGCAAACCACAGTCGCGCCGGCCGCAGCCGCGCAAGCGGGTGTCGCAACCAGGAACGACGGAGCAACGCACGCCGACCTCGCAGGGACCGGTGTCGAAACCCGCGATGACGCAGCGAAGCACACCGAGTGCGGAGAGACCGGCGTCGCAGCGTCGCCGGCCTGTCGCGAACGCGCAGATGCGGCGCCGGCAGCTGTGGCCGCTCTGGCCACCATCCGGGGCGGCGCTGGGATTGATCACCGTCGTCGTGGTGGGCGCCGGCGTGGTGCTCGCCTTCGGGCTCCACGGCAGCGGCAATCCGACGAGTGCTCCCTTCGGCACGCCGCTCGGATCGCCGACTGCGACACCGACAGTGCTGGCGCCGATCAGCACCACCGTTACCGGCCAGCCCATCGACGGAATCCAATGCGCGGGCGCAGAGCAGCTCGTGTTCCACATCCACGCGCACCTTGCGGTCTATGTCGGCGGCTCGGCACGCACCGTTCCCGAGGGCATTGGCATCATGCCGCCGCGGCAGGAGACCCAGAACGCCGCCGGGCTCCCGACCGTCATCAGCGGGTCGTGCTACTACTGGCTCCATTCCCACACGCCCGACGGGATCATCCACATCGAGTCGCCGGTGCAGCGCACCTTCACGCTGGGCAACTGGTTCGACATCTGGGGAATCACGCTCGACAGCACCCAAGTGGGTCCGGCGTCTGGCACCGTGATCGCCTACGTCGACGGACAGGTGTACGGCGGCGACATCCGCAGCATCCCGCTCGACGCCCACAACCTGATCCAGCTCGACGTCAACGGCAACGTCGCGCCCGCGCCGTTCACGTTCCCAGGCGGCCTCTGACTCGCGCGCGTAGCGCCGGCCACTCACATCGCCGCCAAGGCCGCCGCTGCTACGGTCACGCGCGCCATGACCGACCACGATCCGCGGCTCGATCCGGCCGACGTGACGGTGGTCTGCGCCATGGGCGTCGAGGCGCGACCGGTGCGCCGGCGAGCCCCCGGGCTGCACCTGGTGCTGGCCGGCATCGGCCTGGCGTCGCTCGACCGCAGTGAGCTGACCACGGGCGTCGTCTTCAGCGTCGGGCTGGCCGGCGGACTGGCTCCCGAGCTGGCGTCGGGAACGGTGGTGATCCCCGCTCAGACCGCGCGCGAGGACGGCACCCTGATCGAGTGCGACCCGGCGTGGAGTGCAGCGCTCGCGGCCGCGTCGCGGCGACTGGGATTTCCCACGGTGACGCTGCCGTTGCTGTCGGCTGAAGGAGTGGTCACCGGTTCGAATCGTGCGCGATGGGCGGCGCGCGGGTTCGCCGCTGTCGACATGGAGACGGCGCTGCTGGCGGGCATGGTGGGCAGGGTCGCCGCGGTGCGGGTGGTCATGGACACCCCGAGCCGCGAGATCTCCTCGGCGTGGGAGCGACCGGCGCGCGCCGCGCTCGATCCCCGCAACTGGGCGCAGGGAGCGTGGCTGGCGAGAACAGCGCCGCGGCTGTCGACGCGCGCGGCGCTGGTGGTGGCGGCGGCGATCGCCGCAGAGGCTGGGTAGGCAGCCCTCGCAGCCTCAACTGGTTGCGACGCAGACGGTCCAGAGCGAGATCGCAGCCGACCTGCATGTCAGCGAGACGACGGTGAAGACGCACGTGTCGCACATGCTCGTCAAGCTGGACCTGCGCGACCGTGTGCAGGCGGTGGTGATGGCGTACGAGTCGGGGTTGGTGGCGCCGGGGGAGGCGTAACTCGGGCGCGGCGCTGGGTCAGGTGACGGGGCGGGGGAGCGCGCGTCGCAGTGCCAGCAGTGCTGCCATGGTGGCGAGCAGCGCGACTACCCCGATGCCGAGCCAGTCGCGGTAGAGCTCGGGGTGCGGGTAGACGGGTGCCTGGGGGAAGGACTGCAGGTGGTGGACGTACAGCCCCTGGTCTGTCGCCGCGTACAGCACCTTCGCGGCCGGGTCGGTGGCGAGCCCGAGGACGTTCTCGGGGAGGCCAGGGTCGGCGCGGATCCAGTCGTCGCCTCCGTCGTTGCTGAGCAGCACGCCGTAACCGTCGAACCCCAGGTAGACGGCCGCGCTCAGCGGCTGGGTGAACGCGGCGACGGCGGTGACACGCGGTGCGCCGGACAATCCTCCGGCCGGCAGTGGGATGAACGCCGTCGCCCATGCCCCGGAGAGGGTGCGTCGCCAGACGTGGTTGTCGCTGCCGACGGCGATCACGGCGCCGGGCACCGCCGCCGGGGCGGCGAGCAGGTGGGCGCCGGCGCCGAGGTATGGGGCGCCGGGATCGGGGTGTTCGGTGACCACGCCGGTTCCGACAGCCGTGGCACCGGTCATGACAGTGCCGTTGCGGATGTCCCAGAAAGCGATGCCGACGACAACGGGCAGCGATGGCGCCGGCGTGGCGGTGGTCGCGGTGAATGTGGCGCCGCGGTCCGTCGATGAGAAGTCACCGCTTGATGTGGCGACAGTGAGGCGTCCGTGCGTGACGCTGACGGCTGAGATGCGCAGGCCCACATACGCGAGGGGCTGCCACCAGGCCGTGGCGGCGCGGGCGGGTGAGGGTGCAACGAGCAGGAGCAACGCGGGGAGCACCGCGAGGATGCGCAGCACGCGGCGCCGGCGCTCAGTAGCCATACAGCCCGGGGATGACGCCGACAGTGACGGCGACGTCGGCCATCGCGTGGATGATGATCGCCGGCCACAGCGAGCCCGTCTTCTGCGTGATCCAGCCGAACACCCAGCCGAGCGCAATGGTCACGGGCACGAATGCATCCGCCGGCCCCTGGTACTGCACGGCGATGTGTGCCAGCCCGAAGAATGCGGCCTGGCCGAGGTTTGCCGCCCACGGCGGAGCCACGCGGTCGAGCGCGCCCATGAGCAGGCCGCGGAACTGCAACTCCTGCGCGAACCCCTGGAGTGCGTCGGCGGGCCCCTGGAGCGGGAGGTCGCGCGCCAGGGCGATCGGTGCGATCCCCTGGCGGCCGAGCAGCGTCGCGGGCAGCAGCATCACGATGAGCAGGAAGGCGAGCGTTCCGACGACGGTGGCGATCTGCGCCGAGAGCCCGAAGCGTCTCACCCGCAGCAGGGGACGCAGGTGGGCGGGCGACAGGCGTACTGCCAGCACCGCGAGCGCGATGGTCAGCGCCGCCTGGGCCACCGACGCGATCAGCACCTGCGTGTTGAAGTCGAAGCGGCTGCCCGAGGCGTTGGCGATCCACTGGGGACCGCCCGCGAACAGGCTGAACGACGTCGTCATCGCCGCGACTGCGAGCAGGATCGGCCGCGACGTGCGCAAGCGCGCCCACAGCAGTGACGCCAGCGCCAGGGCCGTGGCGACCGCGCTGAGGCGAAGGACGTAGGGATCGACGCCGACGGGGTCGCTGAACAGGCGGGGTACGAGGAGCGCGAGGCCGAGTGCGGCGGCTGCGATCACCAGGACCGCGGCGGGCTGCCACCACGGGCGCCCGGTCAGGCGGGTCAGCCGGGCGTGCGCGGCGGAGGTCATTGCAGCGTGTATAGCCGACGATGCGCGGTCGAGGGTGGCAGCGAGCAGCCGCCTCCGGCCTCACGCGGGCGGCAGAGCGGGTTCCCGAGCGCGATGGGTGTGGGCTGGCGCCCTCGGCGGCAGCGGGGTGCGCGGCGGCAGCAGCCCAGCGGCGTCGGTGGACGGAGTCCCCGGCCGCGGCAGCCGACCGCCGTCCGCAGACAGGGTGCCCGGCACCACCGGCCCCGGGACACGCAGGGGTGTCTGCACCCCCACCACCGGGGACAGCGCGAGGATGCCGCCGTCCTCGGTGTGCACCAGCGTCCAGCCGCCCTCGT
>JBDTJX010000043.1:0-5967 GCA_039935655.1 Candidatus Dormiibacter sp.
AGCAGCGGTCGCGACAGCCCTGAACTTCGGTCGGAGTCCCGCACAACGATTGACGCTACGCTACCGGTTGTGACCTGCAACGACACGATGGCCGACCGCACACGACTCGATAACGAGCGCAGTCTGCGGTAACCCAGCGTTTCTCCATCACCTGAAGTCTGGAGGGATCCACCGTGCAGAGCCGACCACCCTTGCCCCGTTCACATTGGAGACCGCACGGCAGAAGGTGCAGGCGGGTGAGGACGCCTGGAATACGCGCGACGCCGAACGCGTCGCCTCCGCCTATACGGAGGACTCGCAGTGGCGAAACCGCGACGAGTTCTTCCAAGGTCGCGACGCGATCGTCGAGTTTCTCCGTCGCAAGTGGGCGCGTGAGCTTGACTACCACCTCCGCAAGGAACTGTGGTCGTTCACCGACAACCGGATCTCCGTACGCTTCGAGTACGAGTGTCACGACGCCGACGACCGCTGGTGGCGGAGCCACGGAAATGAGCACTGGGAGTTCGACGCCCACGGCCTGATGCGTCGACGAGACGCCAGCATCAACGACTATCGAATCGAGGAGCATGAACGTCGGATCAGTGTCGGCCGACGCTAAACCGAGTAGATCATCTGGGACGCCTCTTGGCGTGGGGTCGAGACCTCGCAGATGCTGCCGGATCATCCGGCAAATCCGATGGGACAACGCCTCCTGCGCCCGCGGCGAGGATCGATGCCAGGCGGTGGAGCCGTTGTCCCATCGACGGCCGCGGCCCGGAATATCCGGTACGGCCACCGCTGAGTCGAGGCATTCCGTCGTGACGCCACCGGTGAGTAGCATTGGGGCGAGCTGATGGCACACGCAGAGGGATGTTCGGCATCCCCGTCGATACTCCGCAGGGTTTGGCCGGGGCCGTGCGCGCGAGCCCGCGTCTTCGCTGGGTGCAGGCCACGTCAGCAGGCGCAGGCGAGCAGGTCCACGCCGCCGGGCTGAGCGACACCGAGCTCGCGCGGGTGACCCTCGCCAGCGCCAGCGGCGTCCACGCCGGCCGCTCGCGGAGCTCTGCATGGGGCCGCCCCTGGACATGTTCACTGTCGAACCGCTTCCGGAGACCAGTCCGCTCCGGGTACTGTCCAGCGTACTGCTCCGCCCGCACGCCACATGAGCCGGCGATGAACGGCACAATCGCATCGAGGTGACGCGCCTCGCGTGAGAAGAAGGGTGAGGCCCGCTCATCGACGGATATCCCTTGCTCGGAGGTGACGTCCCACCCGGGCGCCTTGCGGCACCGGCGTGGCCCATGAGTGCGATTATGGTTGTCAGCAGGAAAGGTTGCACCGGAGGGTTCTCATGGCAGAGCTGACTTTTGTAAACGAAGTTCACTGGGTGGGTCGTGGTCGCGAGGGCGGCGGTTCGGTGACCACCGGTGGCCAGACGCTCGTCCTTTCCGCTCCAAGCTCCATGGGAGGTCGGGGTGTCGGTACCAGCCCCGAGGAACTGCTCGTCTCCGCGGTTGCATCGTGCTACGTCGGCACGCTGTTCCATCTGCTCGGTCGCGATGGGCTGCCAGCCGACGATGTTACTGTTGATGCGGTGGGCACTGTCAGCGACTACCCTTCGCGCACCGCACGCTTCTCGCGGATCGTCGTCAATCCGACAATCAGAGGGGCAGACAGCAGCCGACTGCCCGAATACCAGGCGAGTGCACAGGTGGCACGTGAGCATTGCTTCATCGGCAGGGCGCTGCGCGACACGATCAGTTACGAGGTGGGCGAGGTGACCCTCCGCACGCCGGCTTCGGAAGGCGCCGAGGTGGGGTCATGAAAGTGACCCGCGTGGTCGATGGTCAACTGCCACAGTGGCAGAAGTGAACGACCCGCACGAACTGTAAGAACGGGACATGGAAGGCGGTCTGTGGGCTGGTGCGCGGCTCGTCGAGCCGTTGCCGGACGGTCGCATTGCTCCACCGCAGCGGACGCCATAGCTCGCCCGCCGCGTCTTGAGGCGCCGCAGGAGGATGTCCCCTTTGTCGTCGTCCGCAAGGTCGCGCTGACGCTGGGGGAACGCGGAAGTCCGGATCGCCGATCAGTACGTACTGGCCGGCTCGGTGCACGATGCACTCCGTCCGGCGGGTACACAGCACGTCGGAGATGCTACTCGTCTATCCGACCCACGCAACTCCCCGGTTGCATCAATGCACTAGTGTTAGCAGGGCAGGTGCAAGGACAGCCAACTGCGATGTGGAGAAGGTCGACGAGCGCCTCAGCAGCGTTGAAGGGTCACTGTTGAACTTTGAGAGCGGTGCGCTGTGGCAGCACTCAGTTGCTGAGACCTACCTCTGTTGGATCTCGATATAGGAGGTAGCGCGTGGAGGATCGTCTAGCGGGAGAGCGTCGTACGTTCACGACGGCTGGTGAGACGCGGCGCCTCGCGGAAGCCGTCCGCGAGGCCTGTCTGCGAACTGCGCTCGATGCGTATGAACAGGCGGGGATAGCTGGGCTCTGCGCCGAGGGTCGCTGGGAGATGGCCGTGGATTCAGTACGCTCGCTCAACATTGATGCCGTCTTGCCGGACACTGCTGACGCGGATCGCGCTGCCCGTCCCACTCATCGTTCGGGGTGGGGACCACCACTTGCGCCGACTTCTCAGCACACAGCGTCGCCGGCTTCCGAAGCATCCGCGCAGAATGAGGGCGGAGCACAATGAGCCTGGATCGGATCCTCGTAGCAGTTGACGGCTCCGACTCGGCCGCCTAGGCTCTCTTCGTTGGACCGCTGACGTCGCAGGCCTTCCGGCGCCGAGGTGATCGGAAGGCAGACCCCACAACGCCACCAGGCCGAGTTTGACATCAAGCGTTCGCCGGGCTGCGCTGTCGAGCAGGTGCGGCCACTGCAATCCAGCATTGCCGAGATTGACGATCCCGTTCACCCGAGGACGCAACGCCGGCCACCCCAGCGCTTGGTATCGCTGGCCGGCGACGCTGGCAAGCCGGCCGTGACCGCGGAGTACCGGGACCAGAATGGCAACGATGACCTGCCCACCGATCCAGGCGCAGACCGCCACTACGTGCAGCCAGAGAACCGGTTCCGCGCCGGAGATGTTCAGCATCAGCTATCGGTCAGAGCCGCCCACTACGCAGCAAAGGCCAGATCAGCCATGCGCTTCGGACGGGCGAGCACGTGGGCGCAGCCGTGGGTGCTTGCGCGTCCTTGGGGCTCAACCGCCACCGGGATATGACATTGAGGCGGCGGCCAAGACCTCACATCTCTGCGGACGCTCGATCACCATTGCTCGGCCGGTCGAGCGTAGCGGCCTTCTTGCGTCGGAACAGCTCATCCGAAGGTCGGTACTGTGAGGCATCGAGGATGAAATGTCGTACACCATGTGTCACGACCGGGTACTCGATTCGTATCTCACGGGTCTCATCATTGACCTCCGTTGCGGGTGCGTCTATCCACGCGCTCCCCACGTAACATTGCACTGTCTGCGGCGGTGCGAGACGGCGCCATCCACGTCCGTGAAGTTGCGCGCTGACTCTATCCTGCTCATTGAAACTCACTAGTTGCTGGCCTCACCTCTATGACGCGCAGGTTGGTGCAGTGCGCTCGCTCTACAATGGCGTGATGTGGCGGAGGTGCGGGGGTCGCCGGAGCGACGCATCCTGATCAGTATTCGCGGGGCGCACTGTTGCCAGCACAGCACGACGGCTGGTGGCCCTACGTTGGTAGTTGTCCTGTGCTTCTCCAAGGCTCGCTCCGTTGGACCGGCCACGTAACAGCACGTCATGTCCTTGATAGAAGTCGGAGATCCCGCTGCACACCGGGTAACGCGGCACGGGCCGAAGTTGAGGGTGGACCAGAGCTGAGCAGACCGAACGCGTGAAGGTGCACACCGGACATCGTGGTGGGGCCGGTCGATCGTACGCTGGCTGCTCGTCCAGCGTGAAGTGATCACAGCAGAGAGACTACACCTTCGGCGACGTGGCGACCTGGATGGGCGGCGAGCGCTTCCGGCGGCAGAATCACCCCGCGCGGCGCGGTCCGTCCTCGACGACTGACTAGGTCAGACCAAGCGTCGGATGGGCGGCATCAACGCGGCGGGGCAGGGCGGGGCACTGGGGATGCATCTCCCCACTCTAACCTGGACCTTTCAGGAAGCAGGGTGACCAGACCCGGTGTACATCACCACAGTGCCCTGCCATGGAAGGGATACTTGCGCTGAGAACGCGCAATCAGCCCGGCCATGGAGAGTACCTTGAAGGAGAAGCCCACCAGCCGCTGGTCGTGACCCGGTCAGCGTTGATGAAGGCGTCGCCGGCCAGGCGGACGGCCTCCTCCTTTCGGGACTGGCGGATGAGCTCGGTCTCACCGAGGGTTGCCGGTCGTAGCGCAGCCGCTTGCAGAACTGGCTCTCACTGCGCGTCGAGTACAGCGCCATCAGCACCTTGGCCTTGAGCAGCTGCTTCGGCAGCACACTCTGCCGCCCGTCGCCGCGTACATGGGTCTCAAACTGGGAGAAGTCGGTTTGCCAGGTCCTCACAGAGCTGGAGCCGGAGTTGGATGCCTCACCACCGGCCTGATCCGCCGGATCGGGTGTTCAGTCGGGATTACGCTTTCCGACGTCAGGGTGGACAGCATCGTCACTGACCGATCGGTGGTATCCGCAATGCCATTAGCCGTCGGCGGCTAACCTCACGCGAACACGAGAAGGAGTGCACATGACACATCACTTCATCCAAACTACCGCCGAGGTCGCCATTCAACCCGGTGCGGTCGTCTCCAAGGTCATCCACAAGGATGATGCCCTCAACGTGACCGTGTTCGGCTTCGACAAGGGTGAGGGGCTCACAGAGCACCAGGCCAGCCGGGCCGCCGTCGTCCAAGTGCTTTCTGGGCAGCTGCGCTTCAACGTCGACGGCGAAGAGGTCGACCTTGTGCCGGGGCATTGGCTCCACATGGAGGCGGGCGCTCCGCACGCGCTCGATGCCGTCGAGCCCACCGTCATGCTCCTCACGCTCCTCAGACCCTGAGCGCGGCCGGTATCTCCGAGGAACGCAGAGAACCGTTCTACCGGCCCACGCTACTCATTCGCGATCGCTGCAATGTGGCTGAGGGGCCAATGCGAGGTATCGGGATGCAGAGCAAAGCGTAGCGCGACCCTCAGCAGATAGGCGACTAGATGCTTGCTGGGGTACGTATGCCAACGGAGCTTGTGTACGACGGCCGCGACTCGACCAGGGCGGCGGGTCTGTTGTCCCCGCCTTATCTTGGCAAGTAGTGCCTGGGTTTGCATTCAGGAGGTCGAAAACGGCCTCAGGTTGACTACTCACCACCAATTTTCACAGTGACCGCACGGGAAGCCACACTGACCACGCGGCGCTCCACGCTGACCACAAAACGGTCGTACCCTGGTCCATCCGTTGACCGTCGACACTTAGTCGGGGATGCCGGTAGAACAGCTGCCCCAACCTGACCGTCACCGAGTCCCTGTCCGCGTTACTGTGATGGCAGGCAGCGCAGTCCGTCGGTGCCCGGCCGTCAGCGCGTCGCTACTCAGCGGTAGGCGTCATCCTCGTCCTCCTGATGCTGGCCGCTGTTCTGCTCGCCAGCCACACCGCGTTGTAGGGCCACGCCGCTCGCTGGACGGCGTCGCCGACGATACGCCGGCCGACAACGTCAGCGGGAAGCCCGAGCAATCGTTCGGCGATGAGTACTCCCGCTCTCATCGGCCGATCGCGCTGCGGCGCGGCTATCGCTGATGGTGATTACCGCTGCGCGCCGGCGCTCGCGCAACGAGGCATCAGAGGCCACGACTACGCCTCCGCGGCCGCTTCGAGTGCGCCTGCCTGAACGCGCTGGTACCCCGCGTAGACATTCATCTGCTCGCCGCGCAAGAAGCCGATCAGCGTCATTCCGGAAGCCTCGGCCAGGTCCACCGCAAGCTGTGAGGGCGCAGAGACGGCCGCGATCATCGGGATGCCGGCCATG
>JBDTJX010000044.1:0-4050 GCA_039935655.1 Candidatus Dormiibacter sp.
CGAATGCGGCCGGATCCTGTCAGCGCTGGCAGATCAAAGTGCGCCGGATCGGCGGATGTTTGCGGAGCTGAGGCGGCCGGATCCGAATGACCGAGGCGGGTTAGCAGCAACAGGCCAACCACGATCGCCACAACGACAGCGATGACCAGCACGGCATGGCGTGGATCGGGGCGTCTGCCAGACCTCTCGTCCGGACCACTGTCACGCTCCACGTCGTCCCGGCTCAGAGCCGACGCCGCGCGATCTGACTCGACGCCTGCTCTCGCTCAATGAGAGCTCGCGGCCCTCTCGACCGAGGCCGTCACCTCGCTCACTGGCAGCGGTGCGAAGTACTCGGTGCTGATTCGGCCCTGCGGGTCGATGATCATGAGGATGGCGTCGTGCACCACGTCCGCGGCGGTGTCATCCACATAGACGTGGTAGGCGGCCCACACGGGGGCGAGCTGAGCCTGTGAGCCGAGCAGCCAGTGCCAGCCCGGGCGCCAGCTCACCTTGGCCACGAACGCCGCGACATCGGCCGGAGTCCGGTTGGGCGCGACGCTGACCACCAGAAGGGTCGGGGTAGCGCTGGCGGGCAGACCCTTCTCGAGAACGGCCAGCTCCTGGCCCATGATCGGACACGCGTTCTTGCACTGCGGATCCAGGAAGGCGAGCAGCACCGTGTGCCCACGCAGCGCGGTCAGGCTGACTGACTTGCCCACCTGATCCGTCAGGGTGAAGGGAGCTGCCAGGGGCTTCGGGATCGGCGACGGCAGGTGCTGAGCCTGGCTCTGGGCCGGCCCCGGGTGACGCTTCAGGAGCTGAGCGGCGCCGGCGCCGCCCAGGACTCCGACGATCAGGGCTGAGGCGATGACGAGCGCCACGCTGTGCCGGCGCATCCACGAACGGCGATCCACTCCGCCTGCCTCGGTCATTCGCTCTCCATCAGGCCACTACTACCCACCGGTAGGATCGCACTCTGTCGCCGAGCGGGTCAAGGAGGTCGCCAGGGTCACAGCGCATGAGTGGGAAGCGCCAGAAACAGGTGAGACGAGCGATTCAGCCGATCGGTGTGTCCACCCGCGGCGGCCGGCGCTGGGCCTCCTGGGTGGGGCCGGGCATAGTGGCGGCACTCGTCGTGGGATTCATCCTCCTCACCAGAGGTCACACATCGATCCCGGGCGTGGCAGCTCCCGATGTCCAGTTTGTCGGCAACGCCTCGTGCCCGACCGATGGCAACTCAGCGTACGGCGCGGCCGCACCGTCGACCAACGCCAGCCCGGCGGTGGGGCAGACGGTGGCCGAGATGCCGCACAACCACGTCGATCCACCGACCAAGATCACCTACCTCCACGACCCGCCTACCAGCGGCTGCCATTACAACCTGGGGGCGGGGAAGGCGCCACTGTCCCCGGGCCTGTACGACACGCCGGTGTCACCTGAGTACTGGGTGCACAACCTCGAGCACGGCTACGTGGTGGTCCTCTACAACTGTCCGGCGGGGTGCGCGGGCGATGTGGCCACCCTGCGGGCCTGGTACGGCGGGCTCGCCAACGACCCCCTGCTCTCCACCGAGAAGAAGGTGCTGGTGCTTCCGGAGACGACGATGGCCACCAGGTTTGCGGTGGTGTCATGGGATTGGTACCTGGCTCTCGATCGCCTCGACTTGAGCCGAGTTCAGGCCTTCTACCTGAATCACCGCGACCAGTCGCCGGAGAGCAACCAGGCCCCCTGACGCGTCCGCTGCGCTCCTTCGCGGAAATGGACGACTTGGAGCGCACTACTATCATCTGGTAGTGACGAGTCCAGAGCTGCCGCTCAGTGGAAGGAAGAGGCGGCCGGGCGGTGGCAGTCACCGCCGCCGGATCCTCGCGGGCGCCCTCCTCACCCTCCTCGGGGCTGTCGCGGTGTCTCCGGTGCACGCCTCTGCCCACGCCGTGCTGGTCCGCTCGCAACCTAGCGACGGAGCGCAGCTCGGCCTGGCTCCGGGGGCGGTTGTGCTGGACTTCAGCGATGCCCTCAACCCCAGGCTGTCAGACGCCAGCGTCTCGGACCCCGACGGGCGCAGCACTGATGCGAGACCGATTGCTCCGGCAGAGATTCGCGTAGACCTGATCACCAACGTCCCCGGACGGTATCTGGTCCGCTGGACCGCGGTCAGCAACGACGATGGCCACACCACCTCCGGACGTTTCGCCTTTACGGTGGATGCTCGAGGCGGGGGCGCCACCGTCGCTGGCGGCGGACCATCGTCTGGGGACGTCGCTCTGGCCATCGCGCGCTGGGTCGAGGATGGCGCCTTGCTCGTCGCGGTCGGCATGCTCCTCATCGGCTGGCTGGGTCGTCGGGAGCCACCGCTCGACTGGGTCCGACCGCGTCTGCGAGCCCCCCTGGTGGCGGCCTTCATCGCCGGTTGCACGGTCATCACTGCCGAGGCGCTGGTGGCAACCGGCGGCAACCCTTCGGCAGCGCTCGGTTACTTCGGTGCCGGTGTCACCGGAATGGCCCGCCTGGTTCGGGTGGCGCTGGAACTCGCCGCGGTGCTCGCCGTCTCACGACGGGCGCGATACGTGTGGCCGACCCTCCTCGCCGCTCTCGTGGCTCTGGCGGCCTCCGGACACGCCGCCGCCAACACGCCGCAGTGGTGGGGACTGAGCGTCGACAGCGGTCACCTCGTCGCCGCCGGCGCCTGGGCGGGGGGCATCATGGCCATGACCACGCTCCGGCCACCGGGTGGGTGGCGCCGGGGTGGTGTCGCCCTGCTCAGCCGTTTCACACCGTGGGCGCTCGCCAGCTTCACGATCACCATCGCCCTGGGGGTGGTTCAGAGCCTGAGCAATGTCGGTACGGTGTCGGCCCTCACCGGGACGGCCTACGGCCGCGTCCTGCTCGCCAAGGCGACGGCCGTCCTGCTGATGATCCCCCTCTCCCTGCTGGCCTGGCGGCTGCGCCGGCCGCGGCTGCGCATCGAGGGGAGCCTCGCCCTCGCCGTGGTTGCCGCAGCGGCGTTGCTCGCCTCCTTCCCGGTGCCCTCACGCCTCCAGGCGACGAGCGCCGGCCAGCCGGGTGCGAACGCGGGGCTGCCCCAAGGTGCTCAGCTGACGCTTGCCGACCACGCCGGCGAGGTGCTCGTGGGGATCACGGTGACCCCGGCCCTGCCGGGGCCCAATGACGTCAGCGTCTATGTGCTGCCCTGGGACGGCGCCGTAGCCGCAGCCGGCCTCGAGGTCAGCGCCGCCGTCGACCACTCCACGGTGCGCCTGCAGGGGTGTGGCGACACGTGCCGTCGCACCTCCCTGCATCTCGTCGGTCACGAGAGCGTGACGGTGGCCGTTGCTGGCGCGACGGGCGGGGTTGCCCACTTCCGGATCCCGTCGCTCCCGACCAGCGACGCACGCTCGCTGCTACGCACGGCGCTGGCGCGGATGAGCGCGCTGCACAGCTACGCGATGCATGAGACGCTGACCGGAGGCGGCGCCACCACGGTGACGAGCGACTACACCGCGATCGCCCCCGACCGATTTGCCTGGACGGAGACCAACGGCTCGGGCACGGTCTCGATCGGGACGAACAGGTACGAACGCCAGCAGGCTGGCGCCCCCTGGGTCTTGGAAGCCGGCAGCCTGGTGATTCCGGAGCCGTACTTCGTCTGGCAAACCTTCTCGCCATATCGCGGCGAGCGTGACCTCGGCACGCAGACGATCGACGGCACGGCGACGACCATCGTCGGCTTCTTCGGCAGCCTCCCAGGGACACCGGTGTGGTTTCGCCTCTGGATCGACCGCACCGGACTGGTGCACCGCGCCGAGATGCGCGCGCAGGGGCACTTCATGGACGAGTCGTTCCGCGATTTCGACGGCCCGCTGACGATCGCGGCGCCGTCGACTGGCTAGCGCCGCGCGCGCCCGCTCAGGGCTCGCCGGCAGAAGGCCTAATACTATTGCCACCTAGTATCGCAGGCTGGACGGCAAGGGGTTGATGAAGCTACGTTGGCCACACCTTCTGATGGCGGCGCTGCTCCTCTCCGCCTGCGGGCTACAGGAGGACATCAGCACTCGCACCGACCTCGGC
>JBDTJX010000045.1:0-5639 GCA_039935655.1 Candidatus Dormiibacter sp.
ATGCCGAGCTCGTGCGTCTCACAACGGAAGCAGCACCAGCACTCCGTGCGCTTTCCGGTGTCGGCAGCGACGTGGCTGGTGCACTTCTGGTGGCGATGGGTGACAACCCCAAGAGGGTGCGTTCCGATAGTGCATTCGCCCACCTCTGTGGGGTGGCCCCACTGCCGGCGTCATCGGGGAAGACAACTGGACGTCACCGACTCAACAGAGGGGGTGACCGCCAGGCGAATGCAGCGTTGTGGCGCATCGTGATCGTGCGCTTGAACTGCCATCAACCCACCAAGGACTACATGGCTCGCAGAACTCAGGAAGGCCTCTCCAAGAAGGACATCATCCGCTGCCTCAAGCGCTACGTGGCTCGCGAGGTGTACCGCGTCCTGGTTCCCGCCACTGAACTCACAGCCGCCGCTTGACAACCTATAGAAGCATCGGAATGGCCCGGCTTCGGTCGGCTGCCGACCGCGTAAAACTCGCCGAGAGTAAGTGCCTAGGAATTCCTAGACGCACTACCTGCAGGAAGTGGTGTTAGGGGCCGCGAGCCGAGCCGCGCGGCGCGAGGCGCAGGGCAGCGGCTTCTCCCGCCATGAGCGTGTTCATCACGTACTACAACACCCGCATGTGACCCGGCGGATCAGACGCAACCACCTCAGACCCAGCTGATACCCCGGATCTGCCACCGGACGACCGCCGGCGCTGTCGCCGCGTTTGGCGCTTACCCCCCCACGCGACCGTGGCCGGCGCGACCGTCGTCGCGCCCGGCCACAACGTCGGCGGCTCGACGGACGCGCATCAAGCGGCCAAGGGAATCCCGCAGGAGCCGTAGGCGTATCCCGGCGCTGTCCTTGGGCTCCCATTGCACCCGGCCGCGTCATGGACGTCGCCCTATCGATCTGGTAGCTCAAGGCCGTGGACCGCGGCCGCTGAGTGCGTCGCTGGGGAAGCAGGCCAGTTCGGCGACCGAGTTCGCAGGCCGTCATGGCAGGACCGCCGACCCAGCGTCTCAAGTGGATTACTCGGGCAGCGGGCTCGTCCGCAGAGCCGCCCCCCACGCCACTGGCCGCCCTGATCGCGGCCACAATGACGCCATGCAGCGCCGCGGTAGCGCGATGGGGCACTGGCTCGCCGGTGCAGTTCCAGTGGTGGCCCTCACCCTCGCCGCCTGTTCGCCATCCGCACAGCCGTCTTCGAGCAGGACCCCGGGTACGACTCCCGTGCACACGATCGCGCCGTTCAACCTGGAGCCCGCCGGCAATCCGCTTCCTGCTCCAACGCAATACAGCGCCGTCTGCGCTCTCCTAGCATCGACGTGCAGTACGCCGGACGGCCCCGCCGGTGGGCTGCCAGCCGCGTTGATTCGACCACTCGCGCTTCCGAGTGTCGGGTTGGGGCAAGCATGCGCCACATCGCCCGGTTCCAAAGTCGAGACCGTTGGCTTTGGAGGAGTTGCCCTAGGGATCGGCAAACCCGTACGACCGCTCGGCGCATTTTCGTTGGGCGGCGTCGCCGCTTCGAGCTCACCTGCCGTAAGCGGTGGATGGTTTGGTCCGAAGACCCTGTGGTACGTGACGCCGTCATATGCCGGTCCGGTTCTAATTCGCGGGTCGAGGCTGGACGCCCCGGGTCCCGTCGGCTTCGGCGAGCAGCCGTTCGTGAGTGCGCTCGTCATCCCACCCGGACCGACCCTCAACGAAGCCAGTGATGGCTATCGCACGTCCCCCGGGGGGACGTGGGTCACAGCCTCTGGCTGTTACGGGTTTCAGGTCGATGGGAGCGACTTCTCGTATGTACTGATGTTCCAGGTCCCCGTACCCGCCTAGGTGTTGCTCACGAGTGCTGACAGAGCGATGGCTGGTGACCCGCCAATGCCGTGGGCAACGCCTGGTTGTACGTGTGCAGTCAGTCGGCGAGCAAGCCCGTGCTGTTCTTGACCAGATAGGGCAGGACATCGGGCATGACGTGAGGCGAGAGCCCGGCGTGGCGCATCAGCGGATGTGAGGATGCGGCGCTCCTCCTCGAGCACGAGCACCTGGCGTCGCAACCGGGAGAGCTCCTCCCGCTCGGCCGAGGTGAGTGCCGTTGATTGCCGCTGTCCGCTTTGGCGCGCTGCACCTACTCGCGCGCCGCGGCCTCGGGCAGGTCGAGGTCGCGGCTGACCTCCCGAAAGCTCTTCCCGAACGAGCGCACCAAGGCAACCACTCAGCCTTGTACTCATCGCCGAACTTCGACGCTCCCCTCGGGCCATCGGGACCTCCGTCGCGGGGGTGAGCAAGTAGCGTCCACGGACGTGGTGTATGAAGCGGTTATCCCCAACCAACTCGTCGTAGTAGACGGGGAGGGGTCCGGGGAGGGGTTGAACAACCCCGACTTCTGTGGACAACTGAGGCCTGACAAAGGAGTAGCCTCCGTTGTAATCGCCGACATCGACGACAGGCCGGCGAGGGAGGTCGCCACCGAGATCAAAGGGCTGGGTGGACACGCATATGAAGGGAACGTTCCTCTGCGCCCAAGCGGTGCGCGAGCTGTTGTTGCCTCGCAGGTACGGCAAGATCGTCTTCTTGTCCTCTGGAGCGGCCAACGGATATGCCAAGCGAGCGCACTACTCGGCGGCCAAAGCTGGCATCCAAGCGTTGACGAAGGTATTCGCCGCCGAGCTCGGCGAATACAACATCAACGTGAACGCCGTCTCGCCAGGCCTAGTCGAAACCCGGATGCCGCAACAGCACGCGCAGTGGCTGGGAGAGGACTACGAGGCTTTCGCCGCCAGGATCGCGGCTCAAACCCCGCTCAGACGGAATGGCACCCCCGAGGAGCAGGCCGCCGTCATAGCTTTCCTCTGCAGTGACGACGCCAGCTTTGTCACTGGCGAGATAATTCACGTCGGCGGAGGACTGTAAGCCCTCCAGCACCGGCAGCGCCGGGCAAGTCGACGCACCATTGGATGTCGCCAACAACAAGGTCCAAGGAGAGGGAAGCAGATGGTGTACTTCGTGTACCGCTGGAGCGTGCTGCGAGACCGGGTGTCCGAGCACGACGAGGCCGTGGTGAAGCTGGGTAAGCACATCAAGAACGAACACCCTTTGATCCAGGGCGTCCGCTCGTGGAAAGTGACGGTAGGCTCCGAAGTCGGGCGACCCGGTCGCGTCTGGGCCGAATTGTTTCGTAGCTTGACCGACTTCGAGGAGCACGGTCGCACGGAGTACACCCCTGCCTGCGATGAAGCGTGGGCGCCGGTATTCGCTGCGATGGTCCCGGGCTCCATGACCACGTCGATCTGGGACCAAGCCACGCCGGAGGCCTGGTTCGACCGAGACTGAGCGACTTATGGGCACCTCGTTGATGAGGCGCTCACACATGCCTCACGGATTACGGCCACCTCCCGCGATCATCCCAGTGGTGCACCGACAGAGCTCGCACCATCCGAATTGATCAGGCTGCGTTGAGCGTGGGCACCTTCTGCGTTGTGTCGGTGATCGACGCAAACAATTTGTCATGCGACCTGCTAGGGTGTGACGATCCCAGGACCGAGGAAGAGCCGTCAAGGCGCCGGTCGGGGCGCCCCCTTGGGTTGGCCAGCCAGTTCCTCGAACCACTCCCTCTTGGCCCTCCAAGCTCGCACTCGTGGAGGAGTACCAGATGGCTGTCGCCACCCCCGTCGCCGAGAGGACTCGACACTTCAATTCGTCGGCCCGCGCGCTGCTCATCGATGGCGAATTCGAGCAGGCTTCCAGCGGCAAGACGTTCGACACCGTCAATCCCGCCAGCGGTGAAGTGCTCGCCACCATCGCCGAGGGCGACACGCAGGACATCGATCGTGCGGTGCGTGCCGCTCGCCGCGCCTTCGACGACGGTCCGTGGAGCCGCATGACGCCCTCCGAGCGCGGCCGGATCATGCACCGTATCGGCGATCTGATCATGGAGCACGCCGACGAGCTCGCGGAGCTCGACTGTCTGGACAACGGGAAGCCGCTGAGCATCGCTCGTGCGGCCGACATCCCCCTCGCCGCCGATCTCTTCTGGTACATGGCGGGCTGGGCGACCAAGCTCAACGGCGGCACCATCAACCCGTCGGTACCCTACATGCCCGGCGCCGAGTTTCACGCGTACTCGCTGCGCGAGCCGGTCGGTGTGGTCGGCCAGATCATCCCTTGGAACTTCCCCCTGCTGATGGCCGCGTGGAAGCTCGGACCGGCATTGGCCACAGGCTGCACAGTGGTCCTCAAGCCAGCCGAGCAAACGCCGCTGTCGGCAGTGCGATTGGGCGAGCTCATGCTGGAGGCGGGCCTCCCCAACGGCGTGGTCAACATCGTGACGGGTTACGGCGAGACGGCAGGCGCCGCGCTGGCCGCGCATCCGGGTGTGGACAAGGTCGCGTTTACGGGTTCTACAGAGGTCGGCAAGCTGATCGTCAAGGCTGCCACTGGCAACCTGAAGAAGGTCTCGCTGGAGCTCGGCGGCAAGTCGCCGAACATCATCTTTTCGGACGCGGACATCCCCGCGGCGATCGCCGGCGCGGCGATGGGGATCTTCTTCAACCAGGGCGAAGTGTGCAGTGCAGGCACTCGCCTCTACGTGCAGCAGGACCGCTTCGATGAGGTAGTCGAGGGTGTGGCCAGCGCGGCGAAGGCCGTCAAGGTCGGCCCCGGCATGAATCCCGACACCGAGATGGGCCCACTGGTCTCCCGCGACCAATTCGAGCGGGTCACCGGGTACCTCGCCAAGGGTGAGCAGGCCGGCAACCGCGCGCTGGCCGGCGGCCATGCGATTGACGGCCCGGGCTACTTCGTGGAGCCCACGGTGCTGGTGGATACCAAGCCTGAGGATGTCGTCGTGCGCGAAGAGATCTTTGGACCCGTGATCGTCGCGCTGCCGTTCAGCGACGTCGACGACCTCGCCCGTCAAGCCAATGACTCCGAGTACGGCCTCGCCGCGGGCGTGTGGACGAGGGACATCTCCAAGGCACACAAGCTTGCCAAGCGCCTCAAGGCGGGCACCGTCTGGGTCAACACCTACAACGTCTACAGCGCGGAGCTGCCGTTCGGTGGCTTCAAGCAAAGCGGCTGGGGCCGCGAAATGGGCGAGGAAGTCCTCTCCAACTACCTCGAGTCCAAATCGGTGATTGTGCAGCTCTAACCCAATAGCCCTGAGACAGCTGCCGTCGGCGTGTGAGCCGGCGGCGGCTCGGGCGGTGGCCGACCGGCCGGCGGCATCCGCTTCTGGCCCTCGACGCCAACTCCCTCGAGACTCGACCCGCGCCGCGACGGAATCCGGGCCCCGGCATGGTGGAACCGCCTCGTCCCCAAAGCTACCTCAGCTCTTCTAGCAGAACCCCGAATCTAACGATCCAAACGGGAGTTTCGGACGCTCTGGCCCGTTCCGCCCCAAGGCTGCCGCACCGGATTCCGGCCGATTGGACGCCCATGGCAACGCCGCACGGTTACCGAGGTAACCGCCTCGGACCAGCGTGGATGCCCGTGGGAATTGGGGGTAAGTAGTTGCCTCACGGCCATTCCGACCCGCTGCCGAACACTAAGTTGAACCGCTACTTGCCAAGGTAAGAGTCGCGAGTTCGAGCCTCGTCTCCCGCTCCACTCCGATTTTGAATACTGGGACTCGACCTTGCTTCATTTGCACGGCGCCCC
>JBDTJX010000046.1:0-18732 GCA_039935655.1 Candidatus Dormiibacter sp.
CGACGCCACGGGTCACTTCCAGCTGTGGTGGCTGGCGCATGCGACGACCACGCCGGCTTCGCCGAGGGTCCTGACCACAAACCTCGACCTTGACGCGACCTCGCCACCGGCGTGGTCTTCGTCCTAGAAGAAGACCTTCGCCAGCTCGTAGAGGTCAACGGGCACGCGGCGCTGCTCGGCGACGACGTCGCTGATCGCGGCGTCCTGAACCGCGCCACAGACGACCACGGGCATCTTCCCCCACTGCGCAGTGGACGCCAGCTGGTACGCCCCCGCACCCACGCGGGTGGCCCAGTTGCGGTCATACGCCGTGGGTGAACCGCCGCGCTGCGTGTAGCCGAGCACCGTGGTACGGGTCTCGTGACCGGTGCGCTCCTCGATCATCACCGCCAAGCGCTCGCCGACGCCGCGCTTGGCCAGCTGGGCGTGGCCGAACGCATCGGTCGGCGATGGCTCGTCCGTAGCCCGGGTCATGCCCTCCATCTGCACGCCCTCCGCAACCACGATGATCGAGAAGTCGCTGCCCTGCCCGCGGCGTTTGTCGAGGTGATCCATGACCTCGTCGATGCCGACCGGGTACTCCGGGATGATGATCATGTCGGCGCCCCCGGCGAGGCCACCCATGACCGCCACCCAGCCGGTGTCACGTCCCATCACCTCGACCACCATGACGCGGTGGTGCGACGCCGCGGTGGTGTGGAGGCGGTCGAGCGCCTCGGTGACGATGCGCACCGCGCTGTCGAAGCCGATGCAGTACTCGGTGACGCTGAGGTCGTTGTCCATCGTCTTGGGCACACCGATCAGCGGCGCGCCCTGGCCGGCAAGCCACGCGGCGACGCTGAGCGTGTCGTCGCCACCGATGGCGACCACCGCGTCGAGCTGGGCGGCGCGGAGGTTGGCGACACACTCCTCGAAGCCACCCTCACGCTTCATGGGATTGACGCGGGAGCTCCCGAGGATGGTCCCACCGAGCTGCAGGATCCCGGAGAAGTCGGCCCGGCGCATCTCGACGAAGTCGCCGGTCCCGGTCAGCCCAGCCCAGCCATTGCGGATCCCGACGACGCCATGACCGTCGGCCAGCGCGCGGCGGGCAACGGCGCGGATCGCGGCGTTCAGCCCCGGCGCATCGCCTCCTCCGGTCAGGACCCCGATGCGCATCGCCGGCTCTGCCTCAGTTGCCGACGCCGGGGTTGCCGAGGAAGGCGTTCTCCTCGCTCTGCCCAAGGATCACCACGACGCCTCCGGCTGCGGCCGCGGATGTTGAACCCGCGGCTGGGGTGGGCTGTTGGGTGACAGTCACACCGTAGAACTTGGCGAGCCACGTCGCGGTTGCGGCGGCCTTCCCGCCGCTCTCGTCGATCACCTGTGTGGCCAGCTGGCGGTCGACCATGCCTCCGTCCGTGGTGTTGAGCGCGAGGGACTTGAGAAGCGAGCTCCAGCGTCCTGACGCGCCGATCCCGCGCCCGCTGGCGTCCTCGATGGTGACCTTGTCATGCCGGGCGACCGTCGACGGGGCGATGAACACGTTCTGCACGTAGTGGGCGATCTGGCTGTAGGTCCGGTCCTGCGCGAAAAGGTAGGCGGCGCCGCAGTTCTGCGGGTAGCCGCATTCGTAGAGGAAGTTCGTGTCGTCGAAGCTGACGTGCAGGATCGCCTTGTTGCTGACGTCCTTGAGGAGTGAGTAGAGCGCCTCCAGATCGTTGACGTGCAGGTCGGTGACGACGTTGTCGCCGAGGCTGTTGAGGAGGTCGGGCAGGTTGCCGAGGCCGCCGAGGCTGACCACCTTCTGCTTGAGCGTGGCGACGACCAGCTGCTGGCGGCGGCTGCGAGCGAAGTCGGTTCCCTCGCCGTTGTCATTCGAGTGGCGCGACCGCGAGAAGATCAGGGCGCGCGAGCCGTCCATGTGTTGGGGCCCTGCGGTGAAGTGCACCGTTTCATACGCACAGTTGGAGCCCGCCTGGCCGTTGCATTCGCCGGCGGGGTACTGATAGTCGGTAAACGAGTTGGGCACTGTGATATCGACGCCGCCGACCGCGTCGACAGCGGACTTGAACGCCTGGAAGTCGAGGCCGATCCAGTGATCGATGTGGATACCGAGGAGGTGTTCCAGAGTGCCGTCGGCGACAGCGGCGCCGGCGCCACGGTCGCTGGACGGCAGCGTCCCCTGGCCACCGACACCGTCCGAATACGACTGGTTGATACGCCCGAAGTCTGTCTTCCCGTTGCCAAGTTGGTTGGGCACGTACCAGTCACGCGGGATGCTGATCTCCGCCACAGTCGGCGGACCTGTCGGCCGCGGCTGCACCGAGACGACCATGATCGAATCCGTCAGGTAGGCGCCGTCGTGGCCCGGGCCGCCGTACCCGTAGAAGGCAAAGTTGATCCTCCGCAGGTCGTGGTTGGCGGTGTTGATCATGGAGCCGTTCTTGCCGCCGATCAGGTCGCCGATCACGCCAAGAGGGTTCTGGTTGGTCAGGTGGGCCAGGCCGAAGACGGTTCGGGCCGCGAAGACGCCGACCAAGAGGACGACCGCCGACGCTCCCAGCGCGACCACGCGTTTGGTGCTGAGCCAGCGCGGCTTGACGTTGTAACTGGAGCGGCGACGCCGCGTCGTGCTTGCCATATATCTGGTGCTCGATGAAGTGTTCGGCCACGGCCGGCAATGGATCGATGGACACGCGCCAGCGTGCAAACCGGGGTCCCAAGTGAAACGTTGGCTGGGGCGATGGGGTAACGCCGGGGTGACCTAGGGTAACGCACCGTTCTCTCCCTGGGGCCCGCCGTCGCTCGGGCTGCGGAGCGAACGGATGTGCCGAGGTGGTCAGTCGCGAAGCAACGAGCGGGCGATCACCAGCCGCTGGATCTGGTTGGTGCCCTCGTAGATCTGGGTGATCTTGGCGTCTCGCATCATCCGTTCGACCGGGTATTCGTTCACGTAGCCGTAGCCACCCAGAACCTGCACGGCATCAGTGCTCACCCTCATCGCCGCATCGCTGGCCAGAAGCTTGGCGAGCGCTGCGAAGTGGGTCACCTCAGGCGAGCCGTCATCGATCAGTTGCGATGCGTGGTAGACCATGGCGCGTGCTGCGGCGGTCTGCGTCTCCATGTCGGCGATCATGAACTGGATAGCCTGGAACTCCGCGATCGCCTTGCCGAACTGCTTGCGTTCCTTGGCGTATGACACTGCGTAGTCGAGTGCGCCCTGGGCGATCCCGAGAGCCTGCGCGGCCACGCCCGGACGCGACCTGTCGAGGACGCGCATGGCGAGCGCGAACCCATCGCCTTCCTCGCCGAGTCGGTTGGCTGCAGGTACAACCACCTCGTCGAGATGCAGTTCAGCGGTGTTGCTGCCGCGAATGCCGAGCTTGCCGTGGATCTCTGTGGCGGTGAACCCGGCGAGCTGTCGGGCGTTGTCGAGGACGAAGGCGCTGACGCCGCCCGGGCCACCTTTGGGATCGGTCTTGGCGAAGATGACGATGGTGTCGGCCACGCCGCCGTCGGTAATCCAGATCTTGCTTCCCGTGATGACGTAGTCGTCGCCCTGGCGCGTTGCTCGGGTCTCCATGCCACCGGGGTCGCTGCCGGCGCCCGGCTCGGTGAGCGCATAGGCGGCAAGTTTCTTCCCGCTGGCGAGATCCGGGAGAAAGCGCTGCTTCTGTTCGTCGCTGCCACCGAGCATGATCGGGTAGCCACCGAGAGCCTGGACGGCAAGGATGAGCGCGCTGCTGGCGCAGGCCTTGGCCACCTCCTCGATCGCGACGTTGAGCGTGAGCGCGCTGCCCGAGAGGCCGCCGTACTCGGGGGGAAACGGCAGCGCGAAGAGGTCGTGCGCGCGGAAGAGGTCAACGATGTCCCAGGGGAACTCAGCAGTGGCGTCGATATCCCGAGCGCGCGGTGCGATCCGGTCGCGCGCCAGCTCGCGCACCGACTGACGGATCAGCGACTGCTCCTCGTTGAGGGAAAGGTCCACGCTGTGCGCTCCAGTGCCGCAGTTGAGCGGCGGCGAATCGACGCGGCCGATTATGCGCGGCGGAGCGCGGTGCCAGTCGCGGCGGTCTCACCATGCGACGGCAGGTCGCCGCGCAGCAGGGTGCGTGCGATCACCATGCGCTGAACCTGGTTGGTGCCCTCGTAGATCTGTGACGCCTTGGCGTCGCGTAGCCTCACCGCTGCGGGATGGTCGGCGCGCACCGAGTCAGGCGCGCACAGCTCCATCGCTGCGTGGGCGGCGGCGACACAGGTATCGGTCGCGTAGAGCTTGGCGATTGCCGCCTCGCGTGTCATCGGCGCTCTGGTGTCGGCGAGTCGAGCAGCGTGGATGGTCAGCAGGCGCGACGCGGCGGTGCGTGCATGAATGTCGGCGAGCAGCGTCTCGTCGACGAGCGTCTCCGTCGCGCGCGCACGAGCGACGACTGCGTCGATGCAGCCTTGGGCGATCCCGACCGCCTGGGCGCTGATGCCGACGCGGCCGCTGTCGAGCGTCGCCATCGCAATCCCAAAGCCCGCCCCCTCCTCGCCGAGGCGGCTGGAAGCGGCGACATGGACTCCGTCGAGGAACAGCTCTGCCGTCCACGACCCGGCGAGCCCCATCTTGTGAAGGGGCTCGCCGAAGCTCAGACCGGGGCTCTGCGCATCGACGATGAAGGCGGTGATACCCCTCGTGCCTACGTCAGTGCGCGCCATCACGACGTACAAACCGGCAGCCCCGCAGTTGGTGATGAACGACTTGGTGCCGGTGAGCCGGTACCCTTCGCCGTCGGGTTCGGCGCGCGTCGCCAGCGCCGCGGCGTCACTGCCGCTGTCGGGCTCGGTGAGCGCGAACGCGGTCGTGCACCGGCCTGAGGCAAGCGTTGGGAGGTATCGGCGCAACTGCTCTGCGCTGCCGAACAGCAGCAGCGGTTCGCTGCCCACGCTGAGGTGGACGTCGAGGATGACCGCGGTGCTGGCGCAGACCCGCGCCACCGCCTCGATGAAACGGGCGAACTCGACGTGGCTGGCACCGGCGCCCCCGTACTCCGCCGGAACCAGGAGACCGGCGACGCCGCGATCGCCAGCGACACGCACAACATCGTCAGGGGTCGGTCCGCGGCCCGAGGCCATCGCCGCGGCTTGCGGACGGACGACCTCAGCGACGTAGGCCGCCGTGAGCTGGTCGATCGACTGCTCGAGCGGGACGGGCCCGGCCTCAGCCGACACGGACGAGCGTCGCCTCGCCCTGGGCCATACCGCTGCAGATCCCGGCGGCTCCATAGCCTCCGCCGCGGCGGCGCAACTCGTAGAGCAGGGTCATGAGGATGCGTGCTCCGCTGGCGCCGATCGGGTGGCCGACGGCGATCGCGCCGCCGTTGACGTTGACCCGGTCGGGGTCGACCTCGAGCATGCGGGTGCTTGTGATGGCAACGGCGGCGAACGCCTCGTTGATCTCGACTAGCTCGAGCCGGCCAGCATCAACCTCACCGTGGGTGCGCGCCAGCGCCTTCTCGACAGCCATGGCAGGAACTGTGGCGAGGTAGGGGTGCTCGGCCGCTGATTCCGCGTACGTCACCCACGTGCCCAACGGCGCGAGGCCCGCGGCACGCGCGCGCTCGGCACTCATCATCAGGACCGCGCTGGCCCCGTCGTTGATCCCGGGGGCGTTGCCCGCGGTGACCGTGCTGCCCTCGCCGAAGGCGCCGGGCAGCGCGGCGAGCTTCTCCAGCGACGAATCCGCGCGCGGCTGTTCGTCCCGGGCGACGACGCCGGTCGCGACCGGCACGGGCACGATCTCCTCCTCGAAGTGTCCGGCCGCCAGCGCCGCGGCGTAGCGCTGCTGTGAGCGCAGCGCCCACGTATCCTGCTGTTCGCGGGTCACTCCCAGCTCGGCCGCGACAGCGCTGCCGTGCACGCCCATCAGCACTCCGTCGGCCGGACAGCATAGACCGTCGCGGTAGATGCTGTCTGCTGCCATGCGATCGCCGAGCCGCGCGCCGAAGCGCTGATCCTGCAGGAGGTAGGGTGCGCGCGACATCGACTCCATGCCGCCCGCCACCACCACGTCAGCCTCGCCGGCGCCGATCAGCAGTGCGCCGAGGTTGACTGCCTTGAGCGCGCTCGCACACACCTTGTTGACGGTGAACGACGAGACCGTGGCCGGCAGGCCGGCCGCCAGCCCGGCCTGACGAGACGGAACCTGCCCCTGTCCCGCGGCCAGGACGGTGCCCATGATCAGCTGGTCGACGTCGGCGCCGTCCGTACCGGTGCGACGCAGCACCTCGCGGATGACGTGCGCGCCAAGCTCGGTTGCGGTGAGGCTGGCAAGGCCGCCGCCGAGCCGGCCGAACGGCGTCCGCGCCGCTGCGACGATGACGACCTCGTTCATGGCCTCGATGCTACGCCGCGGGACGCGATTGCGGTCCCAGACCTCAGTCGGGGAGGAGGTCCTCGAGGAGGTGGCGGGCGATGAGGATTCGCTGCACCTCGCTGGTTCCCTCGCCGATCTCGTTGACCTTGACGTCGCGATAGTACCTGGCCACCGGCGATTCCTCCATGAAACCGTAGCCCCCGTGGATCTGCACAGCCTGGTTGGCGCACGCCGTAGCGACCTCTGATGCGTGCAGCTTGGCCATCGATGCGTACGGTGTCGCGCTCTGGCCCGCATCGATGGCGGTGGCCGCGCGCCAGGTCATCAATCGCGAGAGCTCGATCTGCGTGGCCATGTCAGCGAGCTTGAACTGGGTGGCCTGGAAACGCGCGATGGGCTGGCCGAACTGGTGGCGCTGGGAGCTGTGCGAGAGCGAGGCGTCGAGGCAGGCCTGGGCGACTCCGACGGACAGGGCGGCGATGGCCACCCGGCCACCCTCGAGTATTTGCAGGAACTGACGATAACCGGCTCCCTCGGCGCCGATCAGGTTGGCGAAGGGCACGCGACAGTCGTCGAAGAGCAACTCCCGCGTGTCGCTGGCGCGCCAGCCGAGCTTGCGGTACTTCGGCGCCTGCTCGTAGCCGGGCGTGCCCCGCTCGACCGCGATGGCGCTGATCTGCCGGGTGCCGTCCTCCTCGCCGGTGATCGCGGTCACGGTCACGCCCGCGCTGATGTCGGTGCCGGCGTTGGTGATGAAGACCTTGCGGCCGTTGATGACCCAGTCGTCGCCGCCGCGGTCCGCGCGCGTCTGGGTACCGCCGGCGTCCGAGCCCGCCTCGGGCTCGGTCAGCCCGAACGCCCAGAGCTTCTCCCCCGCCAGCAGGTCCGGCAACCAGCGTTGCTTCTGCTCGCTGGTCCCGAAGCTGATGATCGGGCTGATCCCCAGCGACACCGCCGCCTCCAGAGTGATCGCCACCGACGCATCGGCCCGCGCAATCTCCTCGAGAGCAAGACAGTAGGAGAGAAAGTCGCCACCGGCACCTCCGTCGCTTTCGGGAAACGGCAGCGCGAACAGGCCCAGCCGCGCCATGCCGGCAACCAGGTCGTAGGGGAACTCCCCCGATTGGTCATACGCGGCTGCTCGCGGCGCGACCTCGTCCCGGGCGAATGCGCGCACCGTGTTGCGGATCTCGCGCTGCTCGTCGCTGAGTTCGAAGTTCACGGACGGCGCCAACGGTAGCGCGGCGAGCGTGCGCCGCGTCGTCCGGCCGGGCTTCTGCTGTGATCGCCAGGTCTCAGCGGTGTCTCAGCAGCTCTCCGGGTGGTCTCAGGCGTGATGTCGACCATCGGTCTGGTCGCGTCCATCACACACGGGAGACTTCCACATGAGGATCACGACCGGCATTGTTGGCGTCGCTGCAGTCGTCGTCGTCGGTGGTATCGCCACCCGGGCTCCGGCCATCGCCGGGGCCACCACAACCGCGGCCACCACCACGGCCGCAACCACCGCGTCGTCGGCCGCCGCGCCGTCCCCGGGCGCAGGCGCGCCGACCACCGCACCGATCTGCGATGACGGCGACTGGCGCGGACCCTCGGGCGTCAACGTGGACGGCCGTCCCGACAAGCTCGACGCCGGCGACCGCGGTGCGGTGTACCTCTGGCACGGCTCCGATGGCTGGCGCCTGCGCACCACCGACATCACCCCTACCGCTCACCACTACACGGGCACGATCGCGCTCTCCAATGGTGCGCGCTTCACGTCGTTCGCACCCGTCCGCCTCGAGCACGGCGACAAGGTGTGGGTGGACGGCAACAACGTGCTCCACTACGACTTCACGACGTACCGGGGAATCGACGGCATCAACTTCACCGTGTCGGCGTGTGATGGTGCCCGCCAGCACGAGACCATGCTCTTCACGATGGACGTCAACGGCCACGAGGACGATCCCGCCCGCATCGACCTCGGTGACCGCATGCAGCACCCGCCGTTCGCCACCTTCACGGTCACCCGCACCGTCTGATCGTCCGACCCCTCGCTCGGGCGCCCGCGTCACGCACGACGCGGGCGTCTCCGCGCCCGCGCCGCTGATCGGCGTTACCCGGTGCGCGCTCCGAGCCGCTCGCCGACCAGCCGCACCACGTCTTCGATGGTGTCGGCGATCACCGCTCCGGCCGCGGTCAACGCGTCGATCTTGCTCTGCGCGGTGCCCTTGTTGCCGCTGATGATCGCGCCGGCATGGCCCATCCGCTTGCCCGGGGGCGCGGTCCGGCCGCTGATGAACGCGACCACCGGCTTGTCGAACCCCGAGGACCGGATGAACTCTGCGCCATTCTCTTCGTCGCTGCCGCCAATCTCACCGATCAACACCACCGCGCGGGTGTCGGGGTCGCGCGCGAACAGCGCGAGCACATCGCTGAACGTCATCCCCAGCACGGGGTCACCGCCGATGCCGACCGAGCTGGTCTGACCCATCCCCGCCTGTCCCAGGCCCTGGATCACCTCGTACGTCAGCGTGCCGCTGCGGCCGACGATGCCGACCGGTCCGGGAGTGTTGATGTGGTTGGGGATGATGCCGACCTTGCACTGCCCGGGTGTGACCAGGCCCGGACAGTTGGGGCCGAGCAGGCGCGTGCCGGCGCGTTCGACGAATGCACGAGCGCGGATCATGTCGTGCACCGGGATGCCTTCGGTGATGCAGACGGTCAGTGGGATCGCCGACGCAGCCGACTCCATGATGGCGTCGGCGGCGAACGGCGGTGGGACGAAGATGCCGCTGACATCCGCCTCGGTGACGGCCACCGCTTGCGCGACGGTGTCGAAGATGGGCACACCATTGGCGTCCTGGCCCCCCTTTCCCGGCGACACGCCGGCCACCACGTTGGTTCCATAGGCGCGCATCTGCTCGGTGTGGAATGCGCCCTCGCGCCCGGTGATGCCCTGGATCAACACCCGGCTGTGGCGGTCGACCAGCACGCTCACGACCGCTGCCCGGTGAGCGCGACGATCTTCTGGGCAGCCTCAGTGGCGCTGACCGCCGGGGTGATGCCGGCATCGCTGAGCAACGCCCGCCCTTCCTCTTCGCGCGTGCCCGTCATGCGGACGACCAGGGGTTTGGTGATCTTCAGCTCCTCACGCGCCGCGATGACGCCCCGGGCGACCTCGTCGCCTCGGGTGATGCCACCAAAGATGTTGATGAACACGCCGCGCACCTTGGGATCGAGCAGCACCATCTCCAGGGCGTTGCGCACCTTCTCCGCGCTGGCGCCGCCGCCGACGTCGAGGAAGTCGGCGGGCTCCCCACCCTGCTGCTTGACGAGGTCGAGCGTGTTCATGACCAGCCCGGCGCCGTTGCCGATCACCCCGATGTCGCCGTCGAGGTGCACGTAGGTCAGTCCGCGACGTGCCGCCTCCACCTCGAACGGGTCGTCGCCTGTCTTGCCGTCGTCACCGGTGGCGTCCCTGGCCAGCTCCTCAGCGAGGTCGGCGTGACGGTAGTGGGCGTTCTCGTCGATCTCGAGCTTGCCGTCGGCGGCGACGAACCAACCGTCCGGGGTCAGCACCAGCGGGTTGATCTCGCAGGTCACCGCGTCGAGCGACACGGTCACCGAGTAGAGCTTCTGGGTCAGCGCGACAAGTTGCGCCGCCAGCTTGGCTGCGCCGTCCCGCAGCTGCGGTGCATGGCGGAGGGCGTCGAACACCATCTGGCGGATCTCGAAAGCCTGCGGGCCGATGAAAGGATCGGGCCACAACGTGGCGATCTTCTCCGGCGCGTCCTCGGCCACCAGTTCGATCTCCATGCCGCCTGAAGCCGAGAAGATGATCGCCATGCGCCGGCGATCGCGGTCCAGCGTGGCGCCGAGGTAGAACTCACTGCCGATCGCAAGCGCGGTCTCGCACCACACACTGCGCACGGGATAGCCGCGGATGTCCATGGCGAGGATGCGCGCGGCCTCCCGCTCAGCCTCTTCGGCCGTGTCCACGACCACGACACCGCCGGCCTTGCCGCGGCCGCCGATCGGCACCTGTGCCTTGACGGCGATCCGACCCAGCTCTCGGGCGGCCGCTCCGGCCTCCGACGGGGTGCGCGCCAGCCGTCCGTCCGGGATCGGGATGCCCGCCGCCGCGAATTGCTGCTTTGCCTGGTATTCGAGGAGTTTCACGAAGCCTCACCTGTGCACTGAGCGACGGCGGGTGAGTCTAGCCTCGAGATCCAGACACCCGGGTTTGAGTCGGTCACTCGGCTCCCCGGCCTTGGGTGATCCGATCGATCTCGGCAAGGTCGGCGTCGGTCGGCGTCCACCGCCCCGCCCGGCGGTTCGCCAGCACCTGTTGGGGCGACATCGCGCCCGCGATCACCGACGCCACCTGGGGCTGCGCGGCGAGTCCACCGATGGCGACATCGATGAGTCCGACGCCGCGATCGCGCGCGAAACGCTCCAGCGCCTCGACGATATCGAAGTTGGCATCGGTCATCCGCTCCGCAGCGCGCTCCCTGTGGTTGGCGAACTTGCTACCCGGCGGCGGTTCCTCACCGCGGTGATACTTGCCCGTGAGCAACCCGCTCGCAAGCGGGAAGAACGGGAGGATCGCCAGCCCGAGCCGGGCGCAGGCGGGGGCCACATCACGCTCGACCTCGTCGCGGTCGAGCAGGCTGTACTGGTTCTGCGCGCTGACGTATCGAGCCCAGCCATGCTCTGCGCTGACCGCGTCGGCGGCGGTGATCTGCGCGCCGCTGTAGTTGGAGCAACCGATGGCGCGCACCTTGCCCTGGCCGACCAGCTCGTCGAGAGCCGCGAGCGTCTCCTCGACCGGGATTGTGCCGTCCGGTTCATGGTGCTGGTAGAGGTCGATGTGATCCGTCCGCAGGCGACGCAGGCTGTCGTCGACCGCCTCGATGATCCAGCGTCGCGAGCCACCGCGACGTTCCGGCGACCCCATCGACATGCCGAACTTGGTGGCGATCAGCGCCTCGTCCCGCCGACCCGCCAGGGCGCGTCCGATGAACTCCTCGCTGGCGCCACGCCCATAGACGTCTGCGGTGTCGAAGAAGCCGATACCCTCGTCGAGGGCTGTGTGCACCACCAAGGCTGTGCGCTCGTAGTCGAGCCGGGAGCCGAAGTTGTTGCATCCGATCCCAACGATGGGCACCTCGATGCCCGAGTCCCCCAGCCCCCGGTGCGGCATCCTGCTCATGCGCGCGTCTCCTCGTTCGACGTCAGTGGCCTATCGCGGTCAATCGAACCATGCCGGGGCGACCGTCAGTCGTCGAGCCGTCCGAAACAGGCCGAAACACGCCACCGCTGGTAGGCTCGCGCCATGCCCGAGCCAGCGGCCCCCGAGGTGCCCGCCACAGCCGTGGCTGTGCCGGTCGTGGGCCGCCCCGCCGTTTCGGTCCGCACCCTGGTGGTGGCCGCGCTGATCGTCATCACCATCCTCGGGCTGCTGACGCTGGCCGCGTCAGTGGTCAGCCTGCTGCTGATCATCCTCGTCGCCATCGTCTTTGCCGAAGGCGTGCGGCCACTCGTCAACCGTCTCCACGCTGAGATGAGGTTACCCCGTCCGGCGGCGATCGCCATCGTCTATGTCGGGCTCATCGCGGTGCTGGCCCTGCTGATCACTCTGTTCGTACAACCGATCGTCGACGAGGCGAAGTCGCTGGCGCAGAACCTCCCGGGCTACCAGTCGAAGATCCAGTCGACGATCACCTCCTGGCAGCAGCAGCTCAACCTCGGCGGCACCGGGACCCCCAACGTCGGCAACACCCTGGCCGGCAGCCTCGACACCGCCAAGAACGTCCTGCTGACCATCGGCGGGTACATCGTCAGCGCGCTCGTCAACCTGGTGCTGGTGCTGGTGATCGGCTTCCTCTGGCTGGTCACCGCCGATCGACTCAAGGCGTTCGTCGTCGACCTGCTGCCCGTCCACCACCAGGCACTCGCCGCTGACGTCTTTCGCGAGATGGGGATGCGCATGGGTGGATTCCTGCGCGCCACGGCCATCAACATGGTCGTCGTCGGTGTGCTGACCGGCGTGGCGACCGCCGTGATCGGCCTGCCCAGCCCGGTGCTGCTGGGAATCTTCGCCGGTCTCACCGCGGCGATCCCGCTGGTCGGCCCATTCCTCGGCATCGTGCCGCCGCTGCTGCTCGCCCTGACCATCGGCCTCGGCCATGCCATCCTCGTGGTCGTCGTCCTCCTGGTCATCCAGCTGCTCGACGCCAACCTGGTCGTTCCCATGGTGATGAACCGCGTGGTGTCGCTTCCAGCCCTCGCCGTGGTGATGTCGCTGCTCATCGGGGGCGCCCTTGAGGGACTCATCGGAGCGCTGCTCGCCGTCCCGGTGGCGTCGGCTCTGCAGGTCGTGCTGCTGCGCGTGATCGTTCCGTACATCCACCACATGCAGGGGCGCAACACGGAGGCGTTCGCGCGCGCGTACACCCCACTGTCGCCTGCCCATGGCTCCGGTCCCAGCCAAGGCGGCCGGCGACAGCAACCCCGCTGACGGAATGGCCGAGGCAAGCGCACCGTCGCGCCCGCCGCGCCTGCAGTCCGCGGTGGCGCTGCGCGCGCTCGCAACGGTGTTCGTCGTGGTCATCCACACCACCCACTGGCCGCCCAGTGCTGCGCTCTTCGACAACCTCGACACGCTCGGCCGCTTCGCGGTCCCCGCGTTCATGCTCCTCACCGGCGTGCTGCTCAGCTACCAGTACGGAGGCAGCCGCCTGCGTGCGGGAGACTTCCTGCGCCGCCGCTTCTCACGCACGCTCGTTCCCTGGCTGGCGTGGGCCCCCGTGTACGCGGTGTTCGGATGGTTCTTCAGCACTGAGCCACAGCACACCGCCGCCGGGCTTCTCAGCTTTGTCAGCTACGGTGCCGGCCACCTCTGGTTCCTGTTGCTCATCCCCCAGATGTACCTGGTCTACCTGGTGTGGCCCCGCCGCCACCTGTGGTGGTGGGCAGCCGGCGCGCTGGCCTTGCAGACAGCCCTGTGCGTCTACCGCCTCTACGGGCCGATGCCGGCCGGGTTCGTCGACCAGTTCTTCCTGTGGCACGGGTTTCAGCTTCTGCCCTTCTGGATCGGGTACTTCGCCGTGGGCGTGGCAGCGGGTCGCACGCTGGTGCGCCGCGGCGAGCCGTCCGAGGTGCGTTGGCCGGCGATGGTCGGCGCCGTGGTGGCGGTGGCGATCAGTGGCTGGCTGTTGGTGACGGTGAGTTACGGAGGCGCTCCGAACGGCGATTTCCAGGTCGGCACCGGGGGTTTCCTGCTGCCCCAGGAGCCGCTCTTTGTCCTGGCCATCGCCACCTTGGTGTGGCTGGTCGGCAGGCGGCTGATGTCGATCGGTGGGCCCCTGGTGGCGGGCATCGCCCTGCTCAGCGACAACTCGCTGGGCATCTACATCCTCCACCCCATCCTGGTGTTCGCCATCGGGCGGCAGATGTCAGGTCTCCTGAATCCGGGGCTACCTCTGTCCTTCGTCGGTTTCCTGCTGCTCACCGTCGGCGGACTGTTGGCCGCGACGCTGGCGTCACTGTTTCTCCGAGCAACCCCGCTGGCGGTCAGCATCGGGGTGTCGCGACGAAGCCTCGCCCTGCCCCGAACGCGAGCCTCCTCGCCGCGCTCCGCAGCGGGGTGAACCGGTCCAACGCGAGCCTCCAGCACCGCTGACCTCAGCTCGCACAGGCCCGTGACGCGCCGGCTACAGGCGCGGTGAGCATCACCCCGGCAGCGCGCATCTCGGCCACAGTCGTCGCGGTGAGTGCTGTCGCCGCGCCCCCGACATCGGCGGCGAGGCTCTCCAGCGCGGTCGTGCGGTCGGGCTGGCTGAGCTCCGTCCGCTTTGGCCTTGGATCCGTGCTCGCCTTCCGGGTGGCCGCCGAGGCATTCGTGCTGCTCGGCCTCTATGGCTCGTCCGCCGTGCGCGTCATCCTCGCCGACCCAGGCGCGATGGCACGGCCGTGGGCGCAGTGGGATGCCCAGTGGCAGCTGGCGATCGCCCAGTCCGGCTTCCGCGCGTGGAAGGAGATCCCCCAGGGGACGCATGTCCTCAGCAGCGCCGCCTTCCAGCCCCTGCTTCCCGGTGTCATGCATGTCGCCGCCCTGGCCACCGGCACCAGCGTGCTGGTGGCGGGGCTGATCGTCGTGTCGGTGGCGCTCGCCCTCGCCGCCGTCGGGCTGCACCGGCTCGTGGCGGTCGACTACGGGGCCGGCGCCGCCCGGCTGTCGGTGCTGCTGCTACTGGTCTTCCCAACCGCGATATTCCTGGGCGCACCCTACGCAGAGCCCGTCGTGCTCGCTGAGGTGGTGTGGGCGTTTGTGGCGGTGCGCTCCGGGCGACCGCTGCTGGCAGGGGTGCTCGTCGGCCTCGCCACCGTGACCAAGCTGTACTCGATCGTGTTCGCCGTCCCGCTGGCCGTCGAGGCCCTGGCCATGACGGCGCCGGCGGCTCGCGCGCGAGTGGCCGTTCTCGCCAGGGTCGCGGTCGGTCCTGCGCTCGGGGCCGCCGGGCTGGCCGTGTTCTACTGGATGGTCTTCGGGGACCCGCTTCGCTTCCTGCGGGCGCAGCAGGACTGGGTCGGACGGCATTTTGCGGCGCCCTGGGTGGCATTGGGGAACGCGGTCAATCCGCTGCCGACGCTGGGCATCAACGATGCCGCGGGTGTCCTCGACCTTATCTGCGTCGCCGTCGTGGCAGTGGCTGCTGTCTACGCCTGGCGGCGACTGCGGCGCTCCTATGCGGTGCTGCTCGCGGTCCAGCTGGCGGTGTTCACCTCGACGACCTCGCTGGTCGGCACCTCGCGCTGGACGCTCGACGCATTCCCACTTTTCATCGCCGGCGGGGTGCTGGCTGCCCGGCACCGCGGGTTGAGGATCCTGCTCGTCGCGGTGTCGCTTCCCGCCGCCGGTCTCTTCGCGTGGACGTACTCACACGGAGGCTGGGCCGGCTGACGTCCTGCCGATGTCGCAGCCGTGCCGCGTCGGCGCCAAGTTGTCACAGACAGGCGACCGACGAGGCCGCCCCGACAGGGATACGATCGCCCGCGTGACCGTCCTCGTGCCCGCGGTGGGCACCGACCGTCGGCAGTCGGAGCGGGCGCAGGGGGGGAGCCGGCCGAGGCTGGCCCTCGGCATCCTCGCGGTGCTGGTGCTCTCTTTTGCCGTGTTCTCCGCGTCGCGCATGTTTCCACCTCAGTCCTACGGCCTCGCCGACGACTGGCGTGTCTTCTATGCGGCCGCGACCGTGGTCGAGCACGGCGGGAATCCCTATGACCCGGCGGTCATCCATCCCGCCGAACAGGCCGCTGACCACTACGCGGTCGTGCAACCGTCGCTGGACGACTTCGTCAACCTGCCGATCGTGGCGTGGGCTCTGCAGCCGCTCGCCGCCCTGCCATTCTGGGCGAGCTATGCGCTGGCGGCCGCGCTTGGATTGATTGCCGCCGGCATCGCGCTGTTCGCCTGGCTGCGTCGCTGGGGCTGGCGGGGCTCCGCGCCCTGGGCGGTCTTCGCCCTGCTGTCCTGGCCCGCGCTTCTCGGGGTGTACAGCGGGCAGTTCGACCTTCTCCTGCTGGGCATGGTCATCGCCGCCATGGCCCTGTCGATGCGCCGCAACCCCGGGCTCGCCGGCGCCGTCTGCGCCGGCGCGGTGCTGGTCAAACCGCACATCCTCTGGCCGCTGCCGCTGTTGCTCGCCGTCTCCCAACTCCCCGACCGCCGCGCCGCCACGCGATCCATCGTCGCGGCAGCAGCGACCGCGACGGTGATGATCGCCGGGGGTGAGATCCTCATGCCGGGATCGACGGCGCGTTTTTTGTCGCACCTCTTGGCCTTCGGCGGCCGGATCTCGACGGTGCAGCCGGACCTGTCCGGACTGCCGGGGATGTTTGAGCACCTGCCGGGCGGCGGTGTCATCGCGGCTGCGGTGACCGCTCTCGGCGCCGTGGCCACCCTTGGGTTCGCCGTTTGGTGGGCGCGAAGCCGTGCAGCCCTGGCACTGGCTCCCGAGACCCGCGTTGCCCTGGGGATGTGTGCGGGCCTGGCACTGTGGTTGGTGGCAACGCCCTACGCCCATCCCAACGACGACGTGCTGCTCTTCCCCCTGCTGGCACTGGCGGTGGGCACCAACGCGGTGCACGTGCGCCAACGCGACCTGGTGCGGGCGCTCGCCGCCGTCGCATTGGTGATCGCGGCATTCGTCGTGTCGCCGATCGCCGGCAGCGCGGTGACCGTGGCCACCGCGGCCGTGCTCTGGCGGCGCTGGGCGAGCATCGGACACCGCGGTCTCGCAGCCTCGGCCCTGGTGGCGATCGCGGTGCTGCCGATGGCCTGGCCGTTCCACGTGCTGCTGGTGTCACTGACGCCGTTGGCGGTGCTGCTCATCGCCGTGGCCGGGCTGCTCCTGGTGCGCCGGACGCTCCAACCCGTCACCGCTGTGGGGGGTGCGCGAGGGGGGATCCTGATCCCCCTTCGTTTCTAGAGGGGGATATTGCCGTGCTTGCGTGGCGGCAGGGTGACCTGCTTGTTCATCGCCATGTGGAGCGCCTTGATCAGCGCGGCCCGGGTCTGCTTGGGCTCGATGACGTCGTCGATGTAGCCGCGCTCCGCCGCGTAATACGGGTTGGCGAACTGATCGCGGTACTCGGTGATCAGCTCGCCGGTCCGCGCCGCGGGGTCATCGGAGGCGGCGATCTCTCGCTTGAAGATGACGTTGACCGCGCCCTGGGGACCCATCACCGCGATCTCTGCCGTGGGCCACGCGACGTTGTAGTCGGCGCGGATGTGCTTGCTGCACATGACGTCGTAGGCGCCGCCGTATGCCTTGCGGGTGATCACGGTCAGCTTCGGCACCGTCGCCTCGCAGTACGCGTACAGCAACTTGGCGCCGTGGCGGATGATCCCGCCGTATTCCTGGTCGGTGCCCGGGAGGAACCCGGGGACGTCGACGAAGGTGACCAGAGGCACGTTGAACGCGTCGCAGAAACGCACGAAGCGCGCGGCTTTGATGGAGGCTTCGATGTCGAGAGCCCCCGCCAGGACTCGAGGCTGGTTGCCGACCACGCCGACGGAGTGTCCGTCGAGCCGCCCGAAGCCACAGATGATGTTCTGCGCGTGGTAGGGCATCACCTCGAGGAAAGCACCGTCGTCGACGACGCGACCGACAACCGCGCGCATGTCGTAGGGCTGGTTGGGATTGTCCGGAATGATCGACTGGAGCTCGGCATCGGCGCGCAGTGGATCGTCAAGGGTGGCCCGGTACGGTGGCTGCTGGTTGTTGTTGGCGGGCAGGTAGCCGAGCACCGCCCGCATCTGCGCGAAGGCCTCATCCTCGGTGTCGGCGTTGAAGTGAGCCACGCCGCTGCGCTGGTTGTGCACATCCGATCCGCCGAGGTCCTCGAACGTCACCTGCTCGCCCGTGGTCACCTTGATCACGTCGGGGCCGGTGATGAACATGTAGCCCACCTTGCGCACCATGAAGATGAAGTCGGTCATCGCCGGTGAGTACACGGCGCCGCCGGTGCACGGCCCGACGATCAGCGACAGCTGCGGGATGACCCCGCTGGCTTCGACATTGCGGTAGAAGATCTCGGCATACCCGGCGAGTGAGACCACCCCCTCCTGGATGCGCGCTCCGCCGGAGTCGTTGATGCCCACGCACGGGCAGCCGGTGCGCACCGCCAGGTCCATGATCTTGGTGACCTTCTCGGCGAACACCTCCCCAAGTGACCCGCCGAAGACCGAGGCGTCGTGGCTGAACACGAACACCTGGCGGCCGTCGACGGTGCCCCAACCGGTGACGACGCCATCGCCGCGGATGCGACGCTCCTCCATGCCGAAGTTGCTGTTGCGGTGGACGGCGAACACATCCGTTTCGGTGAAGGAGCCCGGATCGAGGAACCGCTCCACCCGTTCTCGCGCGGTCAGCTTGCCCTTGGGGTGCTGGGTGCGCTCGGCCGCGCCACCGCGGTGCACGGCGTCGTAGCGCCGCTTGCGCAGGACGTTGATGGCGCGCTCGGTCGCCGAGCCGGGCTCGCCCGCGCTGCCGTTTGAAGCGGTGGCGGCAGGCAATGCAGGAGTGTGCGCGTCGGCCGCCGGCTCCGGGGGCGGCTGGTCGCGAGTGGTCCTTGGCATGCCCGCAGGATAGTCGCGAAGTCGCGGGGGCGGCGGACGCCGGGGCTGACCACCTGCGCGATAGCCTTCCCGCTCCTGGAGCGCGGCATGCGCCCGGTGGTGACGCGCCTGCGTGACGTCGACCCGGCTCGACTCAGAACCTCAGATCTCTCCTCCGGGCCGGTATACGCCGAAGACGTCGCGCAGCGCGTTGCAGATCTCGCCGACCGTCGCCAATGACCCGAGAGCCCGCCGCATCACCGGCAGAAGGTTCTCGGTGCCCTCG
>JBDTJX010000047.1:0-27124 GCA_039935655.1 Candidatus Dormiibacter sp.
GTCGCGCACCCAGACGCGCTGCCCGTCCCACGCGAGCTCGGCGTGCACCGGCTCGACGCCGCGCGCTTGAACCATCCAGCCCGCGAGCCGCCCCGAGCCCAGCGTGGTCTGCGCCGGCGGCACGCCCTGCGCGAACGCCGCGCGCGTCGTCTCCGCGTTGCCCGCGACGAGCACGATCTCGACGCTCGACGCCGGCCCGGGCTGCGCGGCTGCATCCCGATCCGCGCTTGCGATGGACCCGTCGCCGCGGTGCGCCGGGGCCTGCTTCATGCGTCGTGCTCCATCGCCCGTGCGCGCGCTGCCTCGTAGACCTCCTCGGGGTAGCGCATGCCGTACGAGTGTACCAGTTCCGTGCACGACGGCAGTTCGCCCGTGGGCTCGAAGACCGACAGCATCGCGCCGTCGGAGTCGCGCCCGTGGAATCTGCGCTCGAACAGATTGACCAGCTCGTAACCGCGGCTCGGCTCGTAGCCGCGCACCTCGGCGATGTGCGTCACGCGCCGCGATCCGTCGGTCAGCCGCGCGGTCTGCACGATGATGTCGATCGCGCTCGCGAGCTGCACGCGCATCGCCGCGAGCGGCATCTGGACGTCGGACATCATGGTCATGGTCTCGAGCCGGGTCATCGTGTCGGACGGATACGTAGCGTGCACGGTCGAGAGACATCCGCCGTGTCCCGAGGTCATCGCCTGCACGAGATCCAGCGCTTCGCCGCCGCGGATCTCGCCCACGACGATGCGGTCGGGTCGCATGCGCAGCGTGGCCCTGAAGAGGTCGCGGATGCTCACCGCGCCTTTGCCCTTCGCGTCGCCGGGTCGCGCTTCGAGCTGCACGACGTGCGGGCGTTGCAGCTGCACCTCGCGCGAGTCCTCGATGATGACGATGCGCTCGTCCTCGGGGATGAAGCTCGAGAGCAGGTTGAGCGTGGTCGTCTTTCCTGACCCGGTACCGCCGCTGACCACGACGTTGAGGCGTCCCCGAACGCACGCACGCAGGAAGCGCACCATGTCCTCGGTGATCGTCCCGAAGTTCACCAGGTCCGCGACGGTGAACGCCTCCTTGGCGAACTTGCGGATGGTGAGCGTGGGTCCGCGCAATGCCAGCGGAGGGATGATGACGTTGACACGCGAGCCATCCTTGAGACGGGCGTCCACCATCGGCGACGACTCGTCGACGCGCCGGCCGATGCTGCTGACGATGCGGTCGATCACCTGCATCAGCTGATCGTTGGTCTCGAACCTCACCGGGCTGAGGGTCAGCTTGCCGTGCTGCTCGACGTAGATCTGGTCGTGCTTGTTGATCATGATCTCGGTGATCTCGGGGTCGTGGAGCAGCCCTTCGAGGGGCCCGAGGCCGAGCGCATCGTCGATCACGGTCTCGATCACCCGCAGCTTGTCCTGGCGGGTCATCGAAAGGTTCTGTTCAGCCACCAGCTCGTTGACCAGCTCGCCGATGCGCTGGCGCACCTGCTCCGGAGGCGCCGTGGCGGTGTTGCCGGCCAGCTCCTCGACCAGGCGCTGGTGCACCTTGCTGCGCAGCTGCGCGTAGAGGTTGTTGCCCCCGGGCTTAGACATCGGTCCGCGGGCGAGCGCGGTGCGGTTGAGCAGCGACGACTGCCGGGCCGGCGCCTCGGCGCCCGCGCCGGACGCAGCGCCGGTGCGCATCATCAGGGGAGGCGCCCCCCGTGGCGCGAAGGGTGCCGCGCCGGCGACCTGCCCCTGGGGAGCCGTGTCAGCTGGGGTTGCCGATGAGGACGGCGCGGTGGTCCCAGCGATGGCGGGCGACGAGGATGCCGCGGACCCGGGTCCATTCAACGGAGCCGGCGGCGCGGCGGCGGCCGGCGCGTCGGGACGCTGGGAGGGGGGCGCATGCCGTACCTGCCACCCGGTGAGCGCCGAGGTGTCCGGACCCGGCGAGACGTCAGGTGTGTGGAAGGTCGGTGGCTCCGGCTCAGTCGGCGCTGCCGCGGGCCGCTCGGCCTGCGTGGCAGCGGCTGCCGCCTTGGCGTCGTCGCCCGACGCGGGTGTCTGCCCTTCCTCTGCCTTGCGTTGCACCCTGTCGAGTAGCGACATCCGGCGCGTCTCCTCTTACGAATGATCCCCCTGACAGGCTAGTTCGCGCCGCTCGCGGGCCCGCGCGGACCTTGCAACGATCCTGTCAAACGGAAGCGCATACCCACCATCGGACGGGTCCTCCGCAACAGCCTGACCGCCGTGCTCGACGGATCGCAGACACGACGGTTACGAAGCGTTACGACGCGCCACATCGCTGCAGCACTGCGGTATTCGTGGAGGCCATGACGGCCCACTCCTCCATCTCCGACCCCGCCGGCTGCGATGCGCTCGCCACCTCCGCGGCCGCGGTGCGCGCCGGGGAGCCCGAGCCGGCGACAACGCCACGGACATGGCGTCGCGTGGTCATCTCCGGCACCTACACCGCGATCCTGGCCGGCATCGTGATCGCGGCCCTGCATGCAGTCGGAACGGCGACGCCCGTCCGCGCCGACGGGGGAGCCGACGCGGCTCTCTTCAGCTACACCAACCAGGACCGTGCCAGCAACGGCGTTCGTTCGCTGAGCTGGAACGGCACCCTCAGCAACATCGGCGAGGGCGGGCGGTACGGCGGCTGCCCGGGCCTCACCGTGTACGGCCGCTCCGTCGACATGATCAACCGCGACTACTTCGCGCACCAGATCCTCGGCTGCGGCCAGCTGGTGTTCTCGATGATGCAGGCGTTCGGGGTCCCCTATCGATCCGCCGGCGAGAACATCGGCTGGAACGCCGCCGGCGCAGGGGCGATCAACTCCGCGTTCATGAACAGCCCCGACCACCGCGCCAACATCCTCAACGGCAACTACACGTCTGTGGGAATCGGCTCTGACAACTCGGGCTCGCGCAGGTTCATGGGCTACACCGGGATCTGGATGTTCTCCGAGGAATTCGCGCAGCTGGGCTCATCGTCGCCGCCGCCGCCGCCTCCTCCCCCACCGCCCGGGAGCCCGAGCCCACCACGGAACTCGCCTGCCACGGCCGCGCCGCACCAGCCGCCCGCGGTCACCGCGGCCCCGCCGGCGGCGGTGCCGATCGCCGTCCCCGCGACACCCCTGCCCACGATGACGCCAACGCCAGAGCCGCCGCCGTCGCTGACGGTGGCGCCGGCCCCCGACACCAACGGCGGGCTGCTCTTCAACTCCATCGAGTCGGTGCTGGAGAACTACCTCATCAGCTGACATCGCGCTCACCACACGGACGGTGAACGCGCGCCGCCGGTTTCCCAAACCCCAGAGCCGAGGACCACAGAAATATGACAACCGTGACCGTGACCGCGCCCGCGCCTGCTCCCGCTGGAACCGCGGTGGTCGTCGCCACCAACCTTCTCAAGGCCTACAGCATCAGCCGGCCGCCGCGCGATGTCCTTCGTGGCGTCTCGCTCGAGATCCATCGCGGCGAGTTCGTCGCCCTGATGGGGCCGAGCGGGTGTGGCAAGAGCACCCTGCTGCACGTCCTCGGAGGCATCGAGCCCCCCGACAGCGGCAGCGTCACCGTCGAGGGGATCTCGCTCTACGAACTCGACGATGCCGCCCTGTCAGCGTTCCGACGCGACCGCATCGGCTTCGTCTTCCAGTTCTTCAACCTGCTGCCCAATCTCACCGCCGCCGAGAACGTGGCTCTGCCACTGCGGTTGCGCAACGAGGGCTCGCGCCGCCATCGCGATGGTCGGATCAGCCGCAGCGCCATCAGCGATCGCGTCTCCGTGCTGATGACGCAGCTCAACCTGCATGGGCTGCAGGGCCACGGGCCCGAGGAGATCTCCGGCGGCGAGCAGCAGCGTGTGGCCATCGCCCGCGCCTTGGCCGCTGCGCCCGCCCTGCTCCTGGCCGACGAGCCGACTGGGAACCTCGACTGGACCAGCGGCCACGAGGTGATGGCCCTGCTCGCGCGTCTCTGTCGCGGTGAGCAGCAGACTGCCGTCCTGGTCACGCACGATGCGCGCGTCGCCGCCCACGCGGATCGCGTCCTGCTGATGCGCGATGGTGAGATCGTCGACGAGGTGCCACTCGACCACGGCGACAGCGCCGACGAGCGATCCGCCGTCGGCATGCTCGTCGAGCGGCTGGACAAGGTCGACCTGTGAGCCTGACCTGGGCTCTCGCCGCGCGCGCCATCAGGGGCCGTCCGCTCCGGTCGCTGCTCAACGGGCTCGCGGTGGCGCTCGGCATCGCCGTGATCCTCGGCATCGCCGTCACCGTGAGCGGGCTCGATGCCGAGTCGCGGTCGGCGGCGCAGGCATCGGCCGGGACGTCGAGCCTCGACGTGCGCGTCACGGCCGGTACCGGGCTGACCGCCGACGCAGCCGCCGCGCTGCGCACACTGCCCGGCGTCGCCGACGCGGTGCCGCTGTACCACAAGCGCGTCATTGCCCGGGTCACCACCTACGACGTCAGCGGCACCACCGTGGACCTCACCGCCCTGCGCGGCGGCAGCGTCGCGCTGCGACCGTTGTCGCTGACGTCAGGACGGATTCCCGCAGCCAGCAGCCACTCCGAGGTCGTCCTCGACCAGGGCCTCGCCACAGTTCTCGCGTCGGACTCGCACACCAGGCCTCTGGCGCTCGGCGACTCCATCCAGCTCACCACCAACACCGGGCCCGACACCTTCACAATCGTCGGCTTCGCCGCCAACAGTGGCACCACCGGCTTCACGAACAGCGGCATCTACGTCACCGAGGCCTCGATGCTCGACCAGTTCCGCCTCGGGCTTCGCACCGCGTTTGTCGCCCTGCACCTCAAAGGCGGCGCCGACCCGACCCGCGTCGCCGGGGAGGTGCATGCAGCGATCGGCACCCCTATCACCGCCGTTGACCCGGGCGCCGCCGTCAGCTCACCGCTCGGCGAGGTGCAGCCGCTGCTGGTTCTGGTCACCGTGCTGAGCGTCGTCGTCGGCGCGGGTGCCACAGCCAACAGCGTTGCGCTGGCCGCCAGTGAGCGACGCCGCGAGGTCGGCCTGCTGCGCGCCGCCGGCGCTTCGTCGCAGCAGGTGTTCCGCGTCTTCATGCTCGAGGTTGCGATCATCACGGCGGCGGCGATCCCCGTCGGCATGGTCGCCGGGATCGGCTTGGCCGCCCTGCTCGAGGCACGCATGACGCCCTCCGACCTGCCGGTGCCCAGCCTGAGCGTCAGCGTCGCCCAGCTCGTTCTCGCCGCGCTTGCCGGCTCCCTTGCCGCGCTGATCGGGGGCGCCATCCCCGCGCTCGGTACCGGCAGGCGCTCGATCCTTGCCGGCCTGCGGCCCCACCCCGGCGCGGAGCGCGAACGGGTCGCGCTCTTCCCGATCAGCCTCTCGCCACTTGCGCTGATCGTCGGCGCCGCGCTTTTCATCACCGCGAACGGCACCGCGGCGGCGTTCGGCACCGTGCTGGTCATCGCCGGGGTGCTGTGCGCACTGCCCGTGCTGGCTCCATGGACCGCGCGGCTGGTCGGGGCCATCGCGTCGCTGTTCACGCCCAAAGCGTCTGCCGCCACCCGGAACCTGGTGCGGCGACGCAACCGCACAGCGCTGACCCTGAGCGGGCTGACCATCAGCGTCGCCTGCTCGGTCGCGGTCAGCGCGCTCGCCGCCGGCGCTGTCTCCGGCGGCAACGCCTGGGTGTCGCAGCTCTTCAACGGCGACATGGTGGTGCGCAGCCCGGTGGCGCAGACCAACGCAGTGGCGGCCACGTTCGCCCAGGCGGCCGGTGTGCGCGCCGTGCTTCCGCTTCGTTTCCTGTCGGTTGCCAGCGGCACCTCGGTGCTCGCCGTGACCACCGTCGACGCCGCCTCCTACAAGGGCGGCGCCGCGCTGCGCGTGACCTCGCCGGCGCGAGCGGACGCCCTCCGTGCAATCGGCGATGGACCGGCATTGCTCGCACCCGCCGGTTTCGCGGCCGCACACGGCCTGCTGGTGGGCTCGTCGGTGCCGCTTGTCACCAGCAGCGGGACGGTCAAGTTCCTGGTTGCGGGCATCGTTGACCACTCGTTTCCGTCGGGCAACGGTGACGAGTCACTGATCATGGACCGCACCCAGGCGCTGTCGTACTTCGGCGACAACGCGTCGGGGTTCGACGACCTTGACATCGTCACCAATGGCAACACCAGCGCGGTGACCCTCAACGCCGCACAACTCGGCCTGAGCGCGGTCACCGTCGACGACGTGCGTGCCAGTGCCGCCCGCTCACTCAACCATGCGCTCGCCCTCCTCCTGGCCGTGGCCGTGGTGGCGCTGGTCATGTCGATGATCGCGGTGGTCAACACGCTCACCGTGAACATCCGCCAGGGTTCGCGGGAATTGAGCATGATGCGCGCCGTGGGACTCGATCGTTCGGGGGCACGGCGCCTGGTTCTCACCGAGGCCGCGGTCCTGGCGGCCAGCGGCGCGGTTCTTGGCGTCCTGACCGGGTGCGCCGTCGTCCTGGGAATGCTGCGCGCGGTCAGCTCGCCGGGCTTCACGCCTGACTTCGTCTTCCCGCTGACCACCGCGATCGCGGTGGTGGCCGCGGTGGTGGGCGGCAGCATCATCGCCACCGTTGTCCCGGCGATGCGGACCGCGCGCAGCAGCATCGTGTCGGCGATACGCCAGGACTGACGCGGATGCGCGCCGGGCGGGGTGTCGCGCTGATGGTGGTCGCAGTCCTCGCCGGCTGCGGCACGGCCGCGTCCCCGGCGGCGCTTCATGCGCCACCGTCGACGTACCTGCTCCGTCTCGACCAATTGGTGGCCCCGGACTTCAGCGTCGACCAGGATGCCCACCGGTTGTCGATCACCGACGCGGCGGAGGGTGACACGGCGAAGGCCGGTCAGTTGGCCGACGCGGGATTCACCGGAGGTGCCGCCGTCGACTTCTTCCGCCAGACCGCCAACCTCGCCGTGGTCAATGGGCCGGTGCAGATCGGCGACACGGTCGAGGAGTTCGGCAGCGCCGCCGGCGCCGCCGCCCTGCTCGGCAAGGACATCGCCCGGCTCGACAACGTCGCCGGTGCGGTCGCGGTCTCCACCGGCAGTCTCGGTGACGCCGCACACTCCACCACCCGCGCGCTCGTCGACCCGAGCAGCGGCGTGCGCGTCGTCGAGATCACCGTGGAGTGGCGCGTCGCCAACCTGCTCGACATCCTCGTGGTTCGCGGCCGCGACGGCGGCACGCGGCCCGATGACGCGCTGATCCTCGCCCACAACCAGACGGCGAGCGAGCTCGGCATCGCCACCGCCACGCCTCGGCCCGCCGCGCAGCGGTCGCCGACCCCGTCCTGACCGGCTCGGAGCGTGGCCGTGACCGGCGCGTCGGCCATACTCCGGCCCGATGGCGGTGATCGAAGCCCACGACCTGGTCAAGCGCTACGGGGACCTCATTGCCGTCGGTGGGGTCACCTTCAGCGTCGAGCGCGGAGAGGTCTTCGGCATGCTCGGACCCAATGGTGCGGGCAAGACCACCACCATGGAGATGCTCGAGGGCCTGCGCAGTCCGGACGGGGGAAGCGCCAGCGTGCTGGGGTCCGACGTGGTGCGCGACGCCCGCGCCATCAAGGCACGGATCGGTGTGCAGCTGCAGGCCACCGCCCTTCCCGAGTTCACCAAGGTGCGCGAGGCCATCGATCTGTTCGGCGCCCTCTTTCCCACCGCGCGCCCCACCGACGAGCTCCTCAAGGAGTTCGACCTCGAGGAGAAGGCCGGCACCTACGCCACCAACCTGTCCGGTGGCCAGATGCAGCGGTTGTCGATCGCGCTGGCGCTCGTCAACGACCCCGAGCTGGTGTTCCTCGACGAGCCGACCACCGGGCTGGACCCACAGGCCCGCCTCAACATCTGGGACGTCATCGAGGGAGTGCGCCAGCGCGGCAAGACCGTGGTGCTGACCACCCACAACATGGAGGAGGCGGAGCGCCTCTGCGCACGGGTCGCGGTCATCGACCACGGCAAGATCGTGGCCCTCGATACCCCTGCCCGACTGATCGCCACCGACGCACCCGGCACCACCATTGAGTTTGAGGCTCCCGGCGGTGTCGACGTCGAGGCGCTGTCGAAGATCCCCGCCGTCGACAAGGTGACGGTGGATGGCCGCGTGACGGTCTCCACGCGTGCGCCGGAGCGAGTGCTGCGCGACCTCCTCGACCCCGACGCCCACTGGTTGAAGCGCGCAGCGGGGCACGAGGAGACGGCCATCCGTGACCTGCGGGTGCGCCAGGGCACCCTCGAGGACGTGTTCATCGCGCTCACCGGGCGAAGCCTGCGCACGTGAAAGCGTTCCGCGCGCTTACCCGCAACACGGTCCGCTCGTCGTTGCGCAACCGCATCGCGCTCTTCTTCACGCTCGGCCTTGCCGTGCTGTTCATGACCATCTTCGGCCTGCTCTTCGGCGGCAACAACTTCAGCATCCGATACGCCGTCGTGGACGGGGACCACTCAGCGCAGTCGCAGCAATTCATCACCGCGCTGGGCGGTCTGCGCGGCGCCACCGTGGTCACCGAATCACAGGCGACAGCGCTCGACGATCTCCGCAACAACCACGTCGACGTCGTCGTCGACATCCCGAAGGGCTTCGGCGCCGCGCTTGCCGATCCAATCGCCACGCCGGTCACCGTACAGCCGATCCAGGCCAGCCAGACATCGACCACCGCCTCGATCGCCGACCAGATCCTCGATCGGGTGCTCAATGGGTTCATCACCCACGGGGCCGCGGCCAGAGTGGCGCTCGGCACGCCGACGACGTCATCGGTCAACAACATCACCGCCATCGACTACTTCCTGCCCGCGATGCTGGCCTACATCATCCTGCAGAGTGGCATCAACTACGTGGCCATCGGGCTCGCCGACATGCGCGCGCGCAAGGTGCTCCGCCGGCTGCGGGCGACACCGCTGCGACCCGCCCAGATCCTCGGCGCACAGATCGCCGGGGGCGCCCTCATCGTCGTCCTTCAGATGTTGGTGCTGATCGTCGTGGGGCTGGCCGTCTTCCAGGCCAAGACCTACGGGAGCTGGCTCGTCGCAGCCGTGCCCATGGCCCTGGGCACGGCTGCCTTCGTCGGCATCGGCTTCCTGCTGACCAGCGCGGCGCGTACCAGCGAGGCAGCGCGTGGCCTGGCGGCTTTCGTGGCCTTTCCGATGATGTTCCTCTCGGGCATCTTCTTTCCCATCACCTCGCTGCCCGGCTGGCTGCAGACGGCCGTCCACATCCTCCCTCTCACCTGGCTGACCGACGCGCTGCACCGGGTGATGAACGACGGCGTCGGCCTTTCCGACATCGCGCTCGACTGCCTGGTTCTCGCCGGCTGGGCGGTGGTGACCTTCGCGATCGCCACCTGGCGCTTCCGCTGGGACTGAGCCGGCCTCAGCCGGCGGGCGGCTCAGGTGGCGTGCCGGGAGATTCACGGACAGATGGCGGAGAGGCCGCCCCGCTCGCGGCAGCGGCCGGTGCGACCGCCCGGCCACACCCCGCACAGAACTTCGCCCCCGCGGCCAATGGTGCTCCACAGCCTGCGCACACATGCGGCTCCGCCGCGGGCAGGGCCGCGCCGCAGTTGGTGCAGAACTTTGCTCCGGCCGTGTTCGCCGTGCTGCAGGAAGGACAGGTCACCACCGCGGCGGCGCCGTTGCCTGAGGGTGCGGGCTGGTAGCCGCCACCACCGCCGGCGAACCCCGGAGCCGACGGGGGCGCCGGGCCGACGGCCGGCATCTGCGTCGCCTGGCCACCGAGACCGACCCCGGCTCCGATGAAGGCGCCGGCGACACCCTGGCCACCCTTGGCCATGCCCTGGCCTGCGCCGAGCTGCAGCTCACCGGCTGCGTACTGCTGGAACGACCCCGCCAGCCGCGAGTAGGCGGTGTCCCGCGCCAGCGTCTTGAGCTGCGCCTCGTCCTCGTCGCCGAGACTGATGGTGAAGTTGCCCATTCGGGCGACCGAGAGACCATACGCAGCGAGTTGCTGGGCTGACGCAGCGATCACGTCGGCCTCGACCTCGGGCACGTAGGCGGCCAGCCCGAGGATCGGCCAGCCCTTGCTGACGACGTGCTGGGTGACGTCGGTGCGGAGCACCTTGATGAGCTGCTGTGCCACCCAGTCGGTGATGGAGTCGTTGTCGGTGACGTCGACGGTGCCGGTGAGGTTGGTGAGCAGCGTCGAGGGGTCGGTGACCTTCAGCGAGTACTCGCCGTACACGCCCAGCGACACGACCAGCCCGGTGACGGGGTCTTGGACGTTGTCGATCCGGCCGCCGAACTTGAGGTCGGGGTACTCACGGCTGCCGACAAAGTAGATCTCGACGCGATACAGGTTGCCACCGGTGAGGTGGTCCGCGAAGAAGCCGAGGAACGGGATCTCGGTGGCGTCAAGTGCATGACGACCGGGTGGGAGGGTTCCCTTGACCTCGCCCTGGTACATGAAGACCGCGACCTCGTCCGGGGCGACGATCGCGTTGCTGTAGCGGCGAATGTTCAGGTCCGGCCACTTGAAGACGATCTGTCCCTTGCGGACGTCGGGGACGGCGATGTTCTCGCGAGGCGATGGAAAGAAGTCGGGCATCACAAGCCTCTGGTTGGTCGATTGGACTGGGTTCATTATCGGCTCCCCGGCACGCGACCAAACGCGCGATGCGCCCGGGGGCGACTCTTCACAGCTTCGTAGCCCGCTGGTGTCCGGGGGGTGCCGCAACGTGGCCGAGAATGGGCAGGCATCGCCACAGCGGGCATTTCCGCCACCCACAGGGGCAACCGTGTTCGCACTGACAGCTGGAGAAGCCACCGCACTGCCTCGTGACTACGCCGTCACTGGACCATGGCAGACGGGCTGCTTTCCATCAGGCAGATTGCAAGGGATGTGCCGCAAGGGTGGGAATCACCAGTGATCGCTATGAACGACGCGGTCGACGTCCTCCGCCACGGCTGGCAGGATGCCGCCGGCATCTTTGCGCCCGACAGTCCCGAGATCGCCGAACTGCTCCAGGCACGCCTCGAGATGGCGGTCGCCAACCGCTCGTTGGACGAGAACCACCTCCTCGGCGCCATCGACGATGTCGAGTCGATGGCCGCCAGCACAGGCAGCCCTTCGGGGCAGGCGCTCGCCCGCCGGCTGCGCCGGACCGTCTATGAGTACCTCCTCGCCCTTGATGCCGCGCCGGCCCCGGTGCTCGTCGTGGCGGCCCCCGCTCCTTCCGTGGAGACGCCTGAGCACGAGGCCGAGCCTGAGGAGGTCACGGCCCTCGGACATCGCGCCCCCTCACACCAGGACAGCGCCGCCGCCCTGACCACGGCAACCGCCGCGACAACCGACGTTGTGGAGGACGTGGAAGCCGACGGCGAGCCTGACGCCGCCCTGGAGCCGGCCGCGAGCGCGCCGTCGACGCAAGAAGCAACGACGCCTTCGTCCCCGGAGGCGGTCATCCCAGCGGTGCCGACCGAGACCGCCGCCGACGAGCAGCCGGACGGTTTCGTCGCTCCCCGGGCGGGGTTCCACGTCATCGAGGACACTCACCCCACCCACGCGCCCAGCAAGCCGACAGAGTCACCGCTGCAGATGCCGGCCTTCGCCCAGCCCGAAGCCGCCTCGGCGCCCCCGGCCGGCCCCGGCCATGCCGAGGGCGACCTGGCAACCTTCCAGTGGACCCGGCCGGTTCCCCAGTCCCCGCCGGAGGCCCCCGCCGCGACCGCGTCGGCGCCGGCTGAGCACGCCGCCCCCCCGGCCGCTCAGCCCGCGCCGGCCACCGACCATCCTCCCGGCGACTTCGAGGTCGACCCGGAGAACGGCTGGCATGTGCGCAGGGGCGAGGCCGCCCCGCCGGCCATCGACGAGGATCCCTTCGAGAACAACCCCCGGCTGGCAGACCTGCGCCGGCGCATCGATGAGCGCCTCCGTCGCAAGAAGTGCGACGAGGCCGCCGCGCTGTTGCAGGAGCTCGCCCAGGAGACCGGTGGCCGGGTCGTGGCCGAGCTGGCCATGAACGCCGGTGACCGCTGCCAGAGCCTTGGCAAGTCCAACGCAGCACTCAACTGTTACCTGGCCGGGTCGCGCGCCGATCCCGTCTACGAACTGCCCCTGAGCAGGCTCGCCGACATCTGCATCGATGACCAGGACACCGAGCTGGCCGTGTCGTACCTCGAACGCATCGCGAGGCTCTACCGGTTCCGTGGCGACGACAAGGCGGCACTCCGTGTCTACCGCCGCATCGCCACCATCGCGCCGTACCGCGAGGACGTCCTGACGCTGTTGCTCAACGTGCAGAACACGGGGCGATTCGAGTCCTGATTCTCCTGTCTCTTCATGACGGGGTGTCAGAACCGCATCGGAGAGTCGATCGCTTTGTTACCAGATGGCGACACTTGCTCGCCCATCCTCGGCGACACTCCTCGAGGGACATAGAACGCGTCCCACTTCGCATCGACACTCGATGCACCACCACAGACATCGACCTCACAAGCAAGGGGAACTGACGTGGCCATTCAGCCGAACAAACCGCAGAACAGGGTGTTTCTGCTCGTGGGCGTCGTGCTCGCGGCGGCGGCCGCGCTGGCTGTCCTCTTTGCGATCAGCCGCACCAGCAGCAACACGCCGACGACCAACGTTGTCGTAGCCAAGACGACGATCTCCGCAGGAACGTCAATCAGCTCCGACATGCTCACCACCACCGCGCTCGCCCAGGGAACCTTCCCTGTTGACGTGTACACCGACCCGGCCCAGGTTGTCGGCAAGACGGCGCCGGTGACGCTGAGCCAGAACACCCCGCTGTACACCTCGCTGTTCGTCTCAGCCAATCCCGGCGTCCCAGGCCAGCCGGTGATTGCGCACCTGGACATCACCAAGGGATACGTGGCGCTGGCCATCCCCGCCACCAGCGGCGTCGCCGGCGGCGGATCGAGTGCCGAGCTCACTTCGATCGGCTTCTACATCCAGCCTGAGGATCACATCGACATCCTCGTTGACCCTGGACTCCCCGGGCAGCCCGGCGTGCGCTACTCCTTCCAGGATGTGCGCGTTCTGCGCGTGGGTGCCTCGGGTGCCACCGGCAGCGCCGTGGCCTCCTACATCATCGAGCTGCCCCGCAGCCAGGCCGAGATCATGACCGCGCTCTCGATCCCCGGACGCACCGGTGGCCCGGTCGTGCTCAAGTACGTGCTGCGTCCCCAGAACGAGTGGGGCAAGCGTGACGGCGCCAACGGCTTCGACAAGCCCGTGTACGAGGCCAGCACGGCCGCGCCACTCACCACCGGCGCCGACAGCGGCGTGACCGCAGCCTCGCTCAACGCGCTGTTCGCCGCCCACTGAGTCGACGGACCGGTGAACCGCCGCCCATCTGACGTGGAGAACGGGTGATGACCTTCAGCCTTCCCGCGGTTGCCGCCGCAGTGCTCGTCGCGGGCACAATCTTCAGCCTGACGATGTGGGCCTCGGGCCGGCGTCTCACCGAGGCCGACCGCGTTTCCGCGCGGCTCAGCCAGTACGGACGCCCCACCGAGCTTGCTCCGACACGTGTCAGCACCGGCAACCCGCTTCGGGACATGGTCGAGGCCTTCGCCGCGATGCTCAACCCGGTGCTGGCGCGCTCGTCCCACACCGGGAAGCTCGCCGACGACCTGCAGAAGGCGGACCTCAAGCTGAAGTCGTCCGAGTGGGTACTCGCCGTTGTGTCATCCGGCGTCGTGCTGGGCGGCTTGCTGGCCCTGCGATTCGCCAACCCGATCGTCTTCCTGATCGGCCCGGTGGCCGCGTGGGGATTGAGCGCTGTGTTCCTCCGCTTCCGCCAGGGGCGGCGTACCCGCGCCTTCAACGGTCAGCTCGGCGACACCATCACCCTGCTGAGCAACGCGCTCAAGGCGGGGTACTCGTTCGCGCAGGCGCTGGCATCGGTGTCCAAGAACGGCACGCCCCCCATCTCTGAGGAGTTCAGCCGCGCCGTTCGCGAGATCGCGCTTGGCATCACGGTCGATGACGCGCTCACCCACATGGTGATGCGAAACAAGTCCGAGGACTTCGACCTGTTGGTCACCGCCGTACAGATCCAGCGCGTGGTCGGTGGCAATCTTGCCGAGATCCTCGACACCATCGCGTACACGATCCGCGAGCGGGTCCGCATCCAGGGTGAGATCCGCACCATCACCGCGCAGGCGCGCATATCCGGCTGGATCATCACGCTGCTCCCGTTCGGCCTCGCCGCCGTGCTGGCGGTCATCTCGCCGTCGTACTTCGGGCCGATGCTTTCGGACAACCTCGGCCATATCATGATGGGCGTCGGAGTCTTCTCGATCATCATCGGGGCCGCCGCGATCAACAAGATCGTCAAGATCGAGGTCTGATGTGATGCTCGCTGCAGCCGCCGCCCTGGCCGCCTTCGTCGGCGTCAGCTTCATCATCTTCGGCCTGACCAGCCGTTCCACGGCGACGCAGGCGGACCTGCTGGAGGCCCGCCTGGCCCAGTTCACCGAGACCGGCCGCCAGATCACCAGCCTCAGCGAGGCCGAGCTCAGCCTCCCATTTGCCGACCGCGTCATCAAACCGGTTTTCGACAAGTTGGGCCGGATCATGTCGCGGCGCATGGAGGGTGGCCAGCTGCAGGCCATCCAGGAGCGGCTCAACCTCGCCGGACGGCCGGGCGGCCTGACCGCCGGCGGCTTTGTCGCGCTGCAGATGATGTCCACTGTCGTGGGTGCCGCGCTCGGCGTCGGCGTCGTCCTGTTGCTCAACCTGAGCGCGCCGATGCTCTACCTGGCGCCGGTCGCGTTGTGCGTGGTCGGGTACCTCGCGCCCGCCTCGACGATCTCGCGACGCATCCGCAAGCGCCAGAAGGAGATCCTGCTGGCACTGCCGAGCGCGCTCGACCTGCTGACCATCAGCGTGGAGGCCGGCCTCGGGTTCGACGCCGCTCTCACCCGGGTTACGGACAAATACCGCAACGCTCTCGCCTCCGAGTTCACCCAGGTGCTCAACGAGGTGCGCCTCGGACGCCCGCGACTCGAGGCGCTCGACGAGATGGGCCGGCGCAACAAGGTCGAGGAACTGAACAACTTCCTCCAGGCGATCATCCAGTCGGAGCAGCTCGGCGTCGGCATCGCCAACGTCCTGCGCATCCAGTCCGAGGAGATCCGCCGCAAGCGCCGTCAGCGCGCCGAGGAGGCGGGCCAGAAGGCGCCGATCAAGATGCTCATCCCGATGATCGGCTGCATCTTCCCGACCCTGTTCATCGTGCTGCTCGGGCCCGCCGTCATCCAGGTCGGCAAGCAGTTCCACTGACCGGCGTCAGCCGGGCAATGGTGGCGCCCCCCCTCCCAGCTGGATGAGCACGCCGTCGATGAGACGTCGGCGACGCGCCCGCCATCGATCGCGCAGCACCGAATTGGCCGCCACCGCCGTCGGTACGGACTCGTCGTCGTCAAGCCGCGCGCGCAGCCGCGACACCTCGTGGCGCAGAAGCTCCATGCGCAGGCTCGCGATCATCTCCAGCGCCACCTCGACCCGCAGGTCATCGTCTGACAGCACCCACGCCTGGAGCGCGTCGGCCACGCTGTCCAGCCCCTCACCGCTCCCGGCCAGCGGTCGCGCGAAGCCGAGCAACTCCTCGACCAGCGGGTCGACGCGCTCCTCGAGCCGCCGTTCGAAGGTGGCCAGCACCGCGTCATGGGCGGCCTGGTAGGCGAGAACCGAGGCGAGCTCTGGGGCATGGTGGGCCAGCCGGACGCGCTCGAGCTGAGTCAGCTCGATATAGCCGAGTCGCTCGGCCGCGATTGTGACCAGCCAGGGGCCGCCGTCGGAGCGGAAGAAGCAGAGGTTGTCGGGAAGCGCCGGGCGGCGCCACGCGAACAGCCGGTCGGCCGCGCTGAGCAGGACGGCGCTCGAGGCCTCGCCAAGATGAAAGCGGAGAAGCGATCCGCCCGGCCCACGAAGCGGCGCCTCCGCGAGGTGCGGATGCAGTGATTCGACCACCTGACGACCACTCTCCGACATGTCCCCGGGGCCGACGGTGAGCATGCCGGTGGCCCCCTCGGCGACAGCGGCTTCAACCAGGGTGCGGTACTCCCGTCCCACCGGCTCGTCGATCAGCTCGTACGTGCGCCGCGCGGTGACGTCGGTGGCGGTCCGCAAAAAGGGGCGGCTTGGCATGGGGGTCATCCTAGTAGCCCCGAGCGTCGCACATTCCGCCGATCCTGCCTTGGCGGAGCTGTGACAAGCGCGCGCGGGACGCAGACGCGTGGTAGCTTGCGGCCAGGATGATCGCAGCACAGGCCAGCACCACCCTGCAACAGCTCAGCGCCGACGCAATCCTGGTGGTGCTGATCATCATCAACGGCATCCTCGGCTGGCGTACCGGCACGCTGCGGCGCGTCGTCGCTTTTGCCGGGCTGTATGCCGGTGTGGTGGCAGCCTTCTATACCGGCAACTACTTTGCATCGCTGGTGCACAAGGGCGACATCTTCGTCAACGCGTGGGCGTTCGTGGTCGTCACCGCGGTCGTGGTCATCGTGTTCGAGATCATCGGCGGCGTCTTCTCCGAGCGGCTCGCTCTGCTGGCCACGTTCACCTTCGACCGAATTGCGGGTGCGCTCATCGGCGCCGCGGTTGGCTTCTTCCAGGCGAGCGTCCTCTTCATGATCGCGCTCGCCGTCGGCGCCGCGCCGAGCTCGCCGGCCAACACCATTCCCTTCGCTCGTGACGTCCCCGCCAACGCGATCCGCAACGCCCCGCTCTCAGGCCAGGCGATTCGCGCTCAGCCCGTGCTCCACACCATCTTCGGGCCCGTCATCTCCCAGGACCTCACCACCCACCTGGAAGAGAGCACCCAGCTGACCTCTCCCTGAGCTGCGGCGGACGGTCACACGGCCACGGGGTTGTCCGACGCGAAGAACGACTTCACCACCGAACCGAGGCCCACCAGGTTGAACGGCTTGGTGATGAGGTGGTTGGCGCCCGCCAGTCGCGCCCGTTCGACGTCCTCGTCGCCCGACAAGGCGCTGAACATGAGCACCGGGATATCCGCGGTGCCGGGGTTGGCGCGGATCTGCCGGCAGGCCTCGATGCCGTCCATGCCCGGCATCATGATGTCGAGGATGACCAGGTCGGGCCGCTGCTTGTCGACCTCGGCGAGACCGTCCTCGCCATTTGATGCCATGGCCACGTCGTATCCCTCGATGCCGAGGTACATCGCGACGATGTGGAGCAGGCGAGGGTCATCGTCGACAACCAGGACACGTCGGCTCATCCGAGCGAGGCTCCTCCTGCAGCGGTGGGCCGGGTGGACCTCCTTGCGGGCGAGTATACGGGCGGCCGGCTGACTGTCACCAGACGAATGGGATCAGGCGACGGGTGTGCCGTGCGTAATCCGTGTACTCGGGGTACGCCTCGGTCAGCAGCCGTTCCTCGAACCGCGCGCGCAGCAGCTGGGTGGCGACGAAGGGCACAAGGATCGCCACCACCAACGCGCCCGGGTTGACCATCGCGAACGCCACTGCCGCGAGGATCTCGGCGGCGTACAGTGGGTGCCGAACCAGGCGGTACGGGCCGCCGGTGACCAACCTGCGTATCTCGGGGATGATGCTCAGGCTGCGACGCAGGAAGAGCAGGCCGTAGACGGCGAGGCTGAACGCAAGCACCGAGACGGTGGTGGAGAGGCCGCCCGCCCAGGACGGTGGGTGGTAGAGCTCTGCACCCTGGGGGAGGGCGCCGACCACCAGGAGCATCACCGTGCCGGCGAGGCCGGCGACGCGGGGCAGGACCCGTCCGTCCCGCGCCCGCGGGGCCGGTCTGCCGATGTAGATGAGCACGGGAATCGCGCAGAAGAGCAGGTACAGGGCCGCCGGCAGCGGACTGCTCAGCACCGACGCCACCGTGACCGGGTTGGGGAGGCCGCGCACGTCGCTCGCAAGTCGCTGGAACTGCGCAAAGCCGAGCAGCGCGAAGAACGTTGCCGGGACGACACGACCGAACACGATGAGCCGGGTAGAGTCGGTCGACATGGTACGCAGACGCGGTGCAACGGCTTCGATGGTCATCACCGAGAGTCTAGGCCAGGGATGGGAAATCGCGTGTCCCGAATGTACGAGGCTTTGTTACGATCCTTTCGCAGAGTAGCCATCCTGGTGGCACATCCTGGGGTCATAGTTTGGATTGGCGCCGGACACAATAACCGGGCCCGAGTCAATTCGCACACAGTCCCAGAAAAAGGAGGTGAACACCGGAATGCTTAGCAATCTCTATCTCCGTCTCCGCGAGCTCATGGTTCGCAATCAGGACGATGAGGAAGGCCAGGGTATGGTCGAGTACGCGCTCATCCTCGTCCTCATCGCTGTCGTTGTCATCGTCATCCTCACCGTCGTTGGCAAGCAGGTCACCAACGTCTTCTCGAACATCAGCAGCGGCCTCGGTACCTAAAACCGTCGCTCACGCGAGAACTGAACATAGGGGAGCCGCCTCGTGCGGCTCCCCTTTCTCTTTGTCCAGTATCAGTCGTGTGAATTGCTGTTGACGGAGGTGTCGCAGGCGGCCACTTGCCACCTACCATGATCCGATGGACCAGCAACAGGCCGGCCGGGCGATCCGCGTGGTGGTCGCGGCTCCCTTCACGGAGATCGTCGGCATCCACGAGAAGATGTCCGAATACGGGGACGAGCTCGACGTCTGCGGGGTCGTTTCCAGTTCCGGGGTGGTGGCCGAGCAGACCCGGGTCCTCCAGCCGGACGTCCTCGTGCTCAGCGAGAACCTCGGCATCGACCCGGCCGACGCGGCCGCCACGCTTGCAGCCGGCGCTCCGGCCACCAAGCTGGTCGTGCTGGTCAGCAGCCGCGAGACCCTGCCGGCCGGGGCGGCCGCCGCGGTGCTCCGGCTTGACGCCTCGGCCGGTGAGCTTCGTGCTGCGATCATGCTGGCAGCAGGCAGGCTCCGAAACCAGACCGCGCCGCCGGCGCACTCACGAGCGTGGAGGAGCGGCTCGGAACCGTCGCGCTGGTTCTGGGAGGATACCGACGCCACGACGGCCGCCCAGCCGGAGCCCTCGACCGAGCAAGGTGACACCGGCGAGCTGACCGCATCGTCGGCGCCGGTGCAGCCCGCCAAGGAGGCGTCGACCTGGCCGCCGCCGTGGCTGCAGATCGCCTCCGACACGGAGACGGCCGAACAGGTCGACGTCCCCGCCCCGCCCGGGACGGACGCTCCCGGCTCGGCACCATTCCCGACATTCACACAGACCGACGTGGTTGGTACGTCGCCCCCTGATGCGGAGGACCAGGCCTCAGCGTCCCCCCGGTCGCGGGGTCGAGGCAGGCGTGTGGTCGCCGACGAGGCGGACGAGGCTGCCAAGTCCCCGCCGACCGAGCCGACCGACCTTGGCGGCGCGGCGGTCCCGCCGGCCGCGGCAGACGCGGAGACCGAGGCACCGCCGTCAGCGCTCGACCGGACGAGGACTGCTGACGAGCCGCGCGCGGAGCTGCTCACTCCCGAGGCCCCGGCGCTCGAACCTCTGGTCGAAACGCCGGCCGTCGCGGAGGCGCCCGAACCAGAAGAGGAGCCCCTGATCGAGCAGCCGCGCAAGCGGGTGCGCCGCCCCGGGCGGACCAAGGCGGACACGGTGCTGGTGTTCGGCGGCAAGGGCGGCGTCGGCAAGTCGGTGATCGCCACCAACCTGGCAGTGGCCCTCTCGGCACGCGGGGTCAAGGTTGCCCTCATCGATCTCAACCTGCAGTACGGCGACGTCGGCGTGCTTCTCCACCTCGAAAGCCACCCCACCTCGATCGAGTCCATGGCCCAGCAGGGTGAGCAGGTCGACCGCGACTACCTCGACGAGGTGATGGCCACCGGGCCCGAGGACGTGCGCGTTCTCCTTGCACCGGCCAGCCCCGAGTTCGCCGACCTGGTCACGGCGGCGAGCCTCCGCGCCATCCTCCGCGAACTGTCACGCAGCTTCGACTACGTCATCGTCGATTCCCCTGCGCACATCGAGGAGCGCGTCCTCGAGGTGATGGAGGTGGCCGACCAGATCCTCGTGGTCAGCTCCTTCAACATCACCTCGGTCAAGGACACGAAGGTAACCCTCAAATTGCTCCAGTCACTGGGGATCGAGCGTGATCGCATCGCCGTGGTGCTCAACCAGGTCCACCCCAAGGTCGGTTTCCCCCGGGAGGAGATTGAGAAGTCGCTGCGGCGCGAGGTGCTCGCCCACCTCCCCTATGACGCCCGCATCGACGACAGCATTGACAACGGCCGGCCGGCGGTGATCAGTGAGCCGCGCTCGGAGTTCAGCAAGCAGGTGAAGGTCCTCGTCGACTTCCTCACCCCCGAGGAAGGTGCCGTCGACGCGGGCGGCGCCGAACCGGCCCGCGACCGTGCCTCGAAAAGGCGATTGTTCGGCCGCTGAAGACGGCCGTCGCGAATACGCCTCGGCTCCGTAAACGCGCCGAACGCGTCAACTAGTGGCAGAGATGCAACGCCGGGTCTGACAGGGTTTGACGAGCCGCCGACGTCCTGTGAATCCGGCCCGGAACGGCCAACTACGGCCTCTACCCTGCGGCTGTGCGCAAAGTTCTCATCGCCATGCTTGCCGGCTGCCTGTGGCTCATCGCGACGCCGGTCAACGCGGCCCCGGCCGCCCCGACGCTGCCGCCGGCCACCGCTGCCGACCCCCTCGCCGCCGCGCTCCAGCTCCAGCTCCAGCAGCAAGCGGCCCTCAATGCCACCGTGGGCTCTCTGGCCAGCGAGCTCCAGGCGGCCCAGGACTCCCAGAGCACACTCCGCACGCTGATCACGGCCAACCAGACCGCGATCTCGCAGACTCTGACCCAGCTGACCGCTGCCGAGCAGCAGTACAGCGACGCCACCACCCGCGAGGCAACCGAGAAGGCTGCCGCGGCGGCGGCGCGCCAGCGGGTGACAAGCGACAAGGCGATGCTCGGTCAGTACGCGCGCCTCGGCTACGAGACTCAGAGCAGTCTCCTCTCGTTCCTGCTCTCGAGCAATTCGATGTCCGACCTCTTCAGCCGAGCCGTCGACCTCTCTCGGCTGACCCATCGCGGCGCCAATCTCGTCGACCAGATCAACAGCGACATCGCCGAGGCGGATGTCGCCGAGACCAAGGCGGCCGCGGACGCCACCATCGCGGCGCAGGCGGCGGCGCAGCTGCAACAGCAGCAGCAGACACTCCAGCAGCAGACTCAGCACGCCCAGGACCTGGTCAACCAGCTGGGCGCCCAGGCGTCGGCGACGCGCGTGGAGATCAAGGCCGCCAACACCCAGAGCCTGGCTGTCGCCGAGCAGATCGCTCAGACCCGCCTCGCCGAGCTCGACCAGACGATTGCTCAGGCCATGCAGGCTGCGTGGCAGGAGGCGACGTACTACGTGCAGCAACACCTGGGAACGCTCCCTGCGTCAATCACCACCGCGCCGACGGTCCCGATCAACCCAGATGGCAAGCAACTGGTCTGGCCGGCGCACGGCGTGGAGATCACCCAACCGTTCGGTCCGTCGGCATACCCGTTCGAACCGGCCTTCGATGGCTTCCCGCACTTCCACACCGGCCTCGACCTCGCGGGGCCGCTCGGAACGCCGATCGTGAGCGCGGCTGACGGCGTCGTCGTCAGCGCCGACAGCAGCACCGTCGGCTACGGCAACCACATCATCATTGCCCACGCCGGCGGCCTGCTCACGCTGTACGGCCACCTCGAGTCGATGCTCGTCAAGCCGGGTGACGCGGTGAAGGCGGGACAGCTCATCGCACTACTCGGTTCGACGGGCAATTCCACAGGCCCGCACTGTCATTTCGAGGTCAGGCTCAGCGGCCAACCGGTGAACCCCGCGCTCTTCCTGCCTCAACTTCCCGCAGGCGCGACCGGCCCGTAACAGCGGCGTGGGGGAATTGCGGGACCGGGGCAGCGATGATGGCGTTGAGGTGAAGGCATGATCCGCGTCCTGATCGCCGACGAGAGCCGCGTGGTGAACGACAACATCGCGCGCCGCCTTGCGCTCGAGGACGACCTGATCGTCTGCGGTACGGCTGCCGACGGCGAGTCCGCCGTGCAGGAGGCGCTGTGGCTCCGTCCTGACATCGCCGTGGTCGACGCCGGCCTGCCGGGTATGGACGGTGGCCAGACCACGGAGATGCTCGCCCAGTGCCTGCCCGGCACGGGCGTGATCATGATGTCGATGGAGGCCGAGAACGACGCCTACCGGCTGGCCATGCTCGCCGGGGCGCGCGAATTCCTGCAGAAGCCGTTCCGCGGCGACGACCTGGTTGCGGCAGTGCGTCGCGTCCACGCCTTCGGACAGCGCCGCGCCGACGCCGCGCAGGCAGCGGTCCTCGCCGCCGCCACCACCGCGACCTCTGCCGCGACCGCCGCACCGCCGCAGCCGGCTCCCGGCGCGTCCCCCAGCGTGACCGGTCTGGTGACGGCGGTGATCGCGGGCAAGGGTGGCGTCGGCAAGACCGTCGTGGCCATCAACCTGGCCACCGCTCTGCGCACCGGGAAGTCGCGGCGCGTGGTGCTCGTCGACCTCTCCCTGCAGTTCGGCGACGTCGCCGCCGCGCTCGCGCTGCCCACCGACCGCACCATCGGCGACCTACTGGGCGAGGATCACCTCGCGGACCACGAGCTGGTGCGCGACACCCTCGTCGCCGGGCCTGCCGGTATCAGCGTGATGCTGGCGCCGATCACGCCCGAGGTTGCCGACTACATCACGCCGGCGCACCTGAGCGCCCTCGTCGACACACTACGCGCTGACTTCGACCACATCGTGCTCGACACGCCGTCGTACCTCACCGAGACGACGCTGAACGCGGTCACGCTCGCCGACCACGTCGTCCTGGTCACCGACATGAGCGTCCCCGGGGTCAAGAACACACGGCTGGTGCGCGGCGTGCTCGACACCCTCAAGGTGCTGCCAACGCGCGTGCTCGTGGTCGCCAATCACCGTGAATCGGCCGGCGAGCTCGACGGTCGCGGTGCGGAGACCTTCCTCGGCACCGCCATCGCCGTCGAGATCCCGTTCGACGCCAACGTCGTGGCTACGTCGGTGAACACCGGCGTCCCCTTTGTCATCAAGGAACCCAAGTCGAAGGCCAGCGCGGGAGTGCGCGCAATCGCCGAGGCCATCGACAAGGCGCCGGCGGCAGAAGCAGTCGTCGCGCCGTCCGCGGACGTGGCGCAGCCGGTCAAGAAGGCGTCGCGCCGCAAGCTCAGCTTCGGTCGCTGAGTCCCCCTCCCGCTAGCGACCGAACAGCCCCTTGCGCTTCTTGCGGTCGACGGGTTCGGGTGCAACGGCCCCGGCGGCGTGTTCGGGGAGGATGCGCGCCACCAGCTCGCGGATGGCCTTGCTCACCTCCGCCTCGGGGTGCGCGATCACGAACGGCGTGCCGTTGGTGATCGCGTCGCCGACGACCCTCGGGTCATGGGGAATCTGTACCGCGACGGGGACACGGAGGCTCTGCTCGATCGACTCGCGGTTGAAGTCGGCGTAGCCGTCGACGCGGTTGACCACCAGCAGGGTGTTCTCGGCGTCGACGGACAGTGACTCGAGAACCTTGAGCGTCAGCTTGGCGTCCTTGATGGCCGGGATGGTCAGCGCCGTCACCACCAGCACCCGCTGGGCCATCTCCACAACCTCGAGGTTGAACTCGGTGAGGTGGGTCGAACAGTCGACGACGACGTAGTCGAACGCGCGGCGCAGCTCTGCCATCAGCAGGCGTACGTGCTCGGCGGTGACCAGGTCGGCGAGCTCGGGGCTGATCGGCGCGAGCAGCACCTTGACGCCGCCGGGGCCGTTGGCGAGCACGTCGGCGACGCTCTCCGCGTCGACCCCGCTGGCGCCGTCGACGAGCTCGGTGATGCTGCGGCTGTGGTCGAGGTTGAGCATCACGCCGATGTCACCGAACTGTAGGTCGAGGTCGACCAGTGCGACGCGACCGCCGCTCTGCTCGGCGACTGCGACCGCGAGGTTGGTGGCAATGAGCGTCTTGCCGACGCCGCCCTTGCCCGAGAAGACGAGGATCACCTCGGCGGGGGCGCTGCTGCGCGGCGCCGTCTGTGCCTCCGGCTGCTGCGGCAGCGACTTGGCGATGAACGTGCCCTTCTTCAGCTCGAGCTGGTACACGCGCCGGATGGCTGCCACCAGCTCGTCATGGCTGAAAGGCTTGATGAGGAACTCGCGAGCGCCCGCCTGCATGGCCCGACGCAGGTAGTCGCGTTCGCCCTGCACGGACATGATGATCACCGGCGAGGTGGGCAACTCCGACGCAAGCGTTTCGGTGAGCTGGATGCCGTCCATCAGCGGCATGTTCACATCAGTGAGCACGATGTCCGGATGCAGGCGATGGGCCGCCTCGAGACCCTCGCGGCCATCGGCAGCGGTCCCGACCACCTCGATGTCGTCCTCGAAGCTGAGGAGCTTCTGGAGATTGTCGCGCGTGCTGGAGATGTCGTCGACGATGAGCAGGCTGATCACAGTGGGCTTCAGTGCGTCCCAGCTCAGGCCACGGACATCCGGGACGCGGCGGCGGGGTCGACGGTCACGCCCGGTCCCATGGTGGCCGCGAGGGTGACGTTCTTCACGTAGGTCCCTTTGGCGGCGGACGGCTTGGCACGCACGACGGCATCCATCAGCGCGGCGAAATTGTCGCGCAGCTTGGCGTCGTCGAACGATGCCTTGCCGATCGCTGTGTGGATGATCCCGGCGCGGTCGACGCGGAACTCGACGCGACCGCCCTGCACGTCCTTGACCGCCTTGGCGATGTCGAACGTCACGGTCCCGGCCTTCGGGTTGGGCATGAGCCCGCGCGGGCCGAGCACCTTGCCGAGACGGCCAACCTGGCCCATGAGATCGGGTGTGGCCAGGGCCACGTCGAAGTAGATCTCGCCTGCTTGCACCTTCTTGACGAGGTCCTCGCCGCCGACGAGGTCGGCGCCCGCGTCGAGAGCCTCCTTGGCCTTCTCGCCAGTGGCGAAGACGGCGATGCGGCGGGTGCGACCGGTGCCGTGAGGCAGCACCACGCTGCTCCGCACCATCTGGTCGGCATGGCGCGGGTCGACGCCGAGGCGGATGTGTGCCTCGATCGACTCGTCGAACTTGGCTGTCGACGACTTGCGCACCGCGCTGACCGCCTCGTCCGGCGGGTATGCCTTGTCGGTGACGATGGCGGCGGCGGCCTCGCGGTATTTCTTTCCGTAACGGTGTGGCATGTCGATGGTCTCCTGTGGTGCGTGCGGGCGCTTGCGGCACCCTCCCACGAACGGGTTCTAGTTGACGGTGATCCCCATCGAACGCGCGGTGCCCTCGATGACCTTCATCGCGTGCTCGATGTCGTACGCGTTGAGGTCCTGCATCTTCAGCTCGGCGATCTCTCGCACCTGGTCACGCGAGACGGTGCCCACCTTCTCGCGGTTGGGGACCGGTGACCCCTTCTCGACGCCGGCCGCCTTCTTGAGCAGGTTGTACGCCGGCGGCGTCTTGGTGATGAAGGTGAACGTGCGGTCCTCGAAGATGGTGATCTCGGCCGGGATGACCGTGTCCCCCATCGAGGCGGTGCGCTCGTTGTAGGACTTGCAGAACTCCATGATGTTGATGCCGTGCGGCCCCAGCGCCGTGCCGATCGGCGGCGCCGGCGTGGCCTTACCCGCAGGTATCTGCAGGCGGACGACTGTCTTGACCTTTTTCTTGCCCACGCCGAACTCCTAACGCAGCCGCTCGACCTGGAGGAGGTCGAGCTCGACGGGCGTCTCACGCCCGAACATGTTGACCAGGACCTTGAGTTTGCCCTTCTCGGCATTCATCTCGGTGACCTTTCCGTGGAAGTCGGTGAACGGACCATCGGTCACGCGCACGTTCTCGCCGATCTCGTACTCGACCGACACCTTGGTCGGAGCCTCGGCCTTGACCTGCTTCTGGATGCCCCGCACCTCATGGTCCTGCAGCGGGACGGGCTTGTTGCCGCTGCCGACGAACGAGGTCACGCCGGGCGTGTTGCGCACCACGTACCACGACTCATCGGACATGATCATGTTGACCAGGATGTAGCCGGGGAAGATCCGCTTGGCCACCTTGCGGCGCTGCCCATCCTTGATCTCCATCACCTCCTCGGTAGGGACGAGGACGTCGAAGATCTTGTCGTGCATGTCCATCGACTCGACGCGCTTGAGGAGGTTGGCCTTGACCTTCTCCTCGTGCCCCGAGTAGGCGTGGACGACGTACCAGCGGGAGTCGGTGGTGGGTGCTGTCTCGTTCATGTTCACGGTGCTCACGGTGTGATTGGGGCTTGGGATCCGCCTGCTGACGTTGGTCGTGCGGTGGCTGCCGGCGTGCGGGTCGCGCCGGGCGACACGGTCGACCCCTTGGGGGCGACCTGGCTGCTCGTGCTACTGCTCGTGCTGTAGAGCTGCTGGACGACCTTGCCGAGCACGAAGTCGGCGGCGGAGACGATCAGGGCCATGAGGATCACGGTGGTGACCACGACTCCGGTCATGCGGGCGAGCTCGTCCCACGTCGGCCAGACGACCTTGCGCAACTCGTCGACGACGCTCGCGAAGTAGTTGCGGTCAATCCCGGCCCCCGTCGGTGGTCCCACCGGCATGCGAGACCTGCTCGGCTGGCCGCGTACCGCTCTGGCCACCTGACTTCAGTTCCTCCTGGATGGCGCCGCGTCGCTGCGGCCGCCGGGTGTTCCGTGGCAGGGGCGGCAAGATTCGAACTCGCGACCCTCGGTTTTGGAGACCGATGCTCTAACCAACTGAGCTACGCCCCTGTGCGTCCGCCGGACGTGGCCGGCATTGACTCCGTTACTTGGTCTCGCGATGCCGGGTATGGGCACGACAGCGACTGCAGAACTTCTTGAGCTCGAGGCGGTCGGGGTCGTTCCGCCTGTTCTTGGCCGTTGTGTAGTTGCGCTCCTTGCAGTCTGGACACTGCAGGGTGATGATTGCGGAGCCACCCTTCGCCGTTGCCACGTGCTTTTGCCTCGACAAAAAAGAAACCTAGCGGCGCTAGGTCAAGCCGATTGTATCAGAGCCCCGGCGAGCACGTCCACGCAGGCCGCCGGGGGGGCGGTTGGTACCATTCGCCCGCCACGGGCCCAAGTAGCTCAGAGGTAGAGCAACGCCTTGGTAAGGCGTAGGTCGTGGGTTCGATTCCCACCTTGGGCTCCA
>JBDTJX010000048.1:0-16400 GCA_039935655.1 Candidatus Dormiibacter sp.
TTGATGTACATCGTCCGGCCGGAGTTGGACGACGAGGGTCTCCAGGCCGCCGCTACGTCCGTCGACCAGCTGATCGGCAGCGTCGGCGGCTCGGTCGTCCGATCGACCAGCTGGGGGCGTCGGCGCCTGGCCTACGAGGTGGACCATCTCCGCGACGGCCACTACATGCTCCTGCATCTGCGCGTCGACGGCTCCCGTGTGGCCGAGATCGAGCGGGCTCTGACCATCCACGAGACGGTCTTTCGTCACCTGCTCGTACTCCACGAGGCGGGGGCGGAGGTCGACGCGGTGGAGCCTGACACCGTCCCGGCCGCGATCGCCGTGCCCGCAACCACCGCTGACGAGGACGACGACACCGACGTCGAGGAGGACGTCGACGAGGGGTCGGGGCGTCAGACAGCTGTCGCCTCACACACCGATGATCAACCCGGCGACGACGGAGATGAGGCGGCCCATGAGCCCGCGGCCGTTCTCGCAGCCACCGAGGAGGAGAACTGATGTCCGGCTCGCTCAACCGTGTGATGCTCATCGGCCGCCTCACCCGTGACCCAGAGCTGCGCTTCACGCCCAGCGGCACGGCAGTGTGCAACCTGGCCCTCGCCACCAACCGCTATGGCCAGGACCCGAGCGGGGAGCGGCGCGAGTTCACCGATTACCACGACATCGTGGTCTGGAACCAGGGCAACCGCAAGCTTGCCGAACTCTGCGGACAGTACCTGCAGAAGGGTCGCATGGTGTACATCGAAGGTCGCCTCCAGACGCGGTCGTGGGACGACAAGGACACCGGCGCCAAGCGCTATAAGACCGAGGTGAACGCCAACGACGTTCAGTTCCTCGACAGCCGCCAGGACGCCGATGGCGGCGCGCGTACGGCCGAGCTCGCCGGCCAGCCCGCGGGAGCCGTGGCCACGCCCGCGCTCCCCAACCAGGGTGGCGACGTCGACCCCGACGACATCCCCTTCTAAGCAGAGGCAAGACCAGAGATGCCCGATTACGATCGCCGCCGCCGCAAGGTATGCAGCTTCTGCCTCGAGCACGTCGAAGTCATCGACTACAAGGAGGTTGCCCGCCTGCGCCGCTACCTCAGCGACCGCGGCAAGATCCTGCCGCGCCGCATGACCGGCACCTGCGCACGCCACCAACGCCGGCTGACGACCGCGCTGAACCGCGCCCGCCATATCGCGCTGCTTCCCTTCCAGGCAGAAGTCCGATAGCCCGTCAGCTCATCGCCGTCCTCCTGCGGCACGAGCAGCAATAGACTCGGTCGCTTCGGACAGAGGAAACGCGCGGGGCGCTGGCTTCAAACGCCGCATATACTCAGGGTGGCCATGCGCCGTCCGGCGACCCGTCTTCTCCACGTCCTGCTCAGCGTCCCGGTCGTCACCGCAATGGTGATCGCCGCCTCGCCGACGGCGCACGCCCAGTCGCGCCCGACGCCGTTGGTGGTGGTCATCGACCCCGGCCACGGCGGCGCGGTCAACCCCGCGCAGCCGGACATGCCGTTCGACCCCGGCGCGATCGCGGCCAGCAATGGCCTCCAGGAGAAGGACGCCACCCTCGCGGTGTCCAAGCGCGTGCAGTCCCTGCTTCAGCAGGACGACGTCAACGCCATCCTGACCCGTAGCGACGACCGCAATTTGAGCATCCAGCAGCGCAGCGACACGGCCAACAGCAACCACGCCGCCGTCTTCGTCAGCGTCCACTTCAACTCGTTCACCGACCCCGGCGTGAACGGCTCGCTGGTGCTGTACCCGAAGGACTCCGACCTCCAGTTCGCTCAAATGATGAGCGACGCCATGTTCAAGTACCTCGGTCCCGTGGGCGTTGCCGGTGACGGCGTGCAGCTGCGGGACAACTGGTGGATCCACACGCAGATGCCGACGGTCACGGTCGAGCCTGCGTACCTGAGCAACAGCCGCGAGGCTGCACTGATCGGGACGCCAGGGTTCCAACAGTTACTGGCGATGGCGATCCGCTCCGCCATCGAGAGCTACGACCCGGACGTGCTCAAACGCAAGGCCGAGATCGTCGCCTGGAACGCCTCGCATCCAGTTTCCCCGGTGGTCTCGCCCTCCGCGGCGGCCGCGCCGGCACCCGTCGCCGCGGGATCGGGCTGGCTCGGCACGGCCATCCGTTCTGCGCTCCTGCTCGCGCTGGTCGCCATCGTGGTGCGCTGGCCGGCCAGGGCGCTCGCGGTGAGCAGCGCCATGTACGGACTGCTGCGGATGGCGGTGGACCGCGTGCTCATCCGGCGCGCGGCCAGCCGGCGGAGACGCCGCGCGGTGGCGATGCGTGCCACCGCGATGCGCGCGCAGCGATTCGCGCGTCCGCATCACATCTACGACGAACTGTTCTGACGCGGCGGCCGCGATGGGGCGGCGGCCGCGATGGGGCGGCGCACGACGATTGGTAGACTGACCGCGAGCGTCCACGTCACCACAGGAGCAGAGATGGCATTCGCACAGCAGCTCCGTGTTCCCGGACCCACTCCCCTGCCCGACCGTGTCATCAGGTCCGCCTCGCGGCAGATGATCAACCACCGCGGTCCGGAGTTCGCAGCCCTGCTTCGCGACGTCGAAGAGGGACTGCGCTGGGCGCTGCGCACCAGCAACGACGTGCTGATCTACCCATGCAGCGGTACCGGCGGCCTCGAAGCCGCTGCGGTCAACCTGCTCAGTCCCGGAGAGCGCGCGCTCTTCTGCACGATGGGCTCGTTCGGCGACAGGTGGGCTGACATCGGCGCTGGCTACGGCGCCGACGTGCTCCGGTTACGCGTGCCGGACGGCGAACCGATCGATCCCGAGGATGTCGACCGCATCCTCGCCGAGAACAGCGACATCAACACCGTCTTCGTCACCCACAACGAGACCAGCACGGGCGTCACCAACGACCTCCGCGCCCTGGCGGGCGTGGTCAAGGGGCGGGGCAAGCTGCTCGCCGTCGACTCGGTGAGCGGCGCCGGTTGCATGCCATTGGAGACCGACGGCTGGCAGATCGACGTCCTTGTCACCGGTTCACAGAAGGGCTGGATGGCTCCTCCCGGTGTCGCCATGGTGGCGGTGAGCGCGGCGGCGCTGGCGCGCGCCGAGACCGCTACAACGCCGCGCTGGTACCTCGATTTCGCTCGTGAGCGCAAGTACCAGCAGAAGTCACAGACGTACACCACGCCGGCGGTGTCCGTCCTCTACGCCATCCAGGAGGGTCTCGCCATCATGCGCGAGGAGGGCATGGAGAGCGTGTGGGCGCGGCACACCAGGGTTGCCGAGATGATCCGCGCGGGAATCGACGCTCTCGGCTTGAAGTTCCTGGCTGCAGAAGGGCATCGCAGCGACACCGTGACCGCCGTCCTCAACCCCGTCGACGAACCCGGCACGCTCAAGGAGCTGCTCACCACGCTGCGGGCGCGCCACGGGTTGGTGCTCGCCGGCGGCCAGGGCGACCTGAGCGGGCGCATCTTCCGTATCGGCCACCTCGGCATGGTCGACGAGAGCGATGTGTACAGCATCCTGGCCACGCTCGAGCAGGGACTCCACGAGACCGGCATGCGCAGCCGCGTTGGGTTGGCGGTGCCCGCGGCCCAGGCGGTGGTGCGGAGCCTGCTGGTGACCGGCCAGCCGGCCGGGGTGGGTTGAGCCCGCTGGCCGAGGCGCCGCGATCTACGGAGACGTCAGCGGCTGCGCCGGACATCGGCACGGTGCGCATCCTCGTTGCCGATCCCATCGCGGCCGATGGGGTCGACCGGCTCCGCGCCGCGGGGGACGTCGACGTGGAGACTGGCCTGACCGCCGAGCAGCTGATCGCACGCATCCCCGGGTACGACGCGCTGGTGGTGCGCAGCGAGACCAAGGTGACCGCCGACGTGCTGGCCGCGGCAACGCGGCTGCGCGTGGTCGGACGCGCCGGGGTCGGGGTCGACAACATCGACATCGAAGCGGCGACGCAGCACGGTGTCCTCGTGCTCAACGCACCGACGGGCAACACCATCGCCGCCGCCGAGCACGCCGTGGCGATGATGCTCGCGCTGGCACGCAACATCCCGGCCGCTGACGCGTCGCTGCGCGCCGGGAGGTGGGAGCGCTCGCGGATGATGGGTGTCGAGCTTCGCGACCGAACCCTCGGCGTGCTCGGGCTGGGCAAGATCGGTTTCGAGGTCGCTCGCATCGCGGGCGAGGGCCTGCGCATGCGCGTGATCGCGCACGACCCGCTGGTCACACACGAGCGCGCCGAACAGGCCGGCGCCGAGTTGGTCGACCTGGACACCCTGCTCGCCGAGAGCGACGTGATCAGCGTGCACGTGCCTCTCACCGACCGCACCCGTGGCGTCATCGGGGCCGCAGAGCTTGGCCGGATGCGCCGGGGCGCGCGGATCATCAACGTGGCCCGGGGCGGGATCATCGACGAGACGGCGCTGGCCGAGGCCGTGCGCGACGGCGTGATCGCCGGCGCTGCGGTGGACGTCTTCACCAAGGAGCCCGTACCGGAAGGGCATCCGCTCATCGGCGTCGACGGCATCGTGGTCACCCCCCACCTCGGCGCCAGCACCGCCGAGGCGCAGGTCAACGTCGCCGCCGATGTCGCCGACCAGATCGTCGAGTACCTCCGCGGCGGGTCGCCGCGCTACGCCGTCAACGCACCGTCCGTCAACCCCGAGGAGCTGGCCAGGCTGCGGCCTTACCTGGAGCTGGCCCGCAAGATGGGTTCGCTCGCCGCGCAGTTGAGCAGCGGCGGGGTCAGCAGGGTGATCTGCAGCTACGCCGGCGAACTGGCCGACGTCGACACCACGCTGCTCACTGCCGAGGTGTTACGCGGCCTGCTCGAGCACTATTCGGACGCACGGGTCAACGCTGTCAACGCCAAGACGGTGGCCCGCTCCATGGGCGTGGACGTCGACGAGCGCACCACCACGCGCAGCGTCGACCACACCAACTCCATGTTCGTGGAGGTCGTCGGCGAGCAACGGCTGCTGGTGGCGGGCACGCACTTCGAGGGCGTCCCCCGGATCACCCGCATCGACGACTTCCGCGTCGACATGCACCCGGCCGGGACGTTCCTGGTGGTGCAGCACGAGGATCGGCCCGGCGTCATCGCCGCGGTGTCCACGCTTCTAGCCAGCAATGACATCAACATAGCGCGCATCGAGCTGGGCCGCGACCGACCGCGCGGGCAGGCGGTGATGCTCATGGAGATCGACGACGCGGTCGACAACGCCATGCTCGAGCGGCTCGCCACCGTCGCCAGCCTCGAGCAGCTCCGCCAGGTACGCCTCTAGGGGACCGACGCTGTCCCAACCTCCACTACCGCCTTTCTCGCCCCGGAGCAGCGCTGGAACGGGGCGTGGGCGCTTAGTCAGTCGCTCTTGCGGCAGACTCGCTGCGATGGCAGACCTTGCGCCGCTGCGCGCGATCCGCTTCGACCCCAACGTGGTGCGCCTTGGCGGTGTGCTCGCTCCGCCGTACGACGTCATCAGCGGCGATCAGCAGGAGGCGCTGTACGGACGCGACCTCCGCAACGTCGTGCGGCTCGACTACGGGCAGGAGCTTCCCGACGACGTGCCCGGGGTCAGCGACAGGTACACGCGCGCCCGGGATCACCTCGAGGCGTGGCTGCAGCTCGGCGTTCTCGTGCGCGACCGGTCGCCCTCCTTCTACGTCAGTGAGCACCACTTCACGACGCCCGCGGGCGTCGCTCAGAGGCGCCGTGGCCTGTTTGGTCGGGTACGCGCAGTGCCCTGGGAACAGAGTGACCTGCGCCCTCACGAACGCACCCTGCGCGGTCCGAAGGAGGACCGCCTGGCGCTGATGCGGGCCACGCGCACCCAGACGAGCGCCGTTTTCGTGGTGTGGCGCAAGGCGCCCCGACTGGCGGCGATCCTCGAGGAGGTGACCGCGGGACCGGCGGCCGCGGGAGGCCGCACCGACGGCGAGTTCGGGTCGGAGAAGCACCTGCTGTGGGTGGTCGATGATCCTGCACAGGTGGCTGCGATCGGCGAGGCCGCGGCCGACGCTCAGCTGTACGTCGCCGATGGCCACCACCGATACGAGACGGCGGCCGCCTACGCCGCTGAGCGGGCCGGGGCGGGCGACAGCGACACGGCGGATTCCCAGTACGCACTGGTTCACCTCTGCGCTGCTGACGATCCCGGCATCAGCCTTCTGCCAACGCATCGGCTGCTCCAGCCGCGACCCGGTGCCGCGTACAGCCTCGACGACCTCTGGACGAGGCTGGACGACGGCTGGGAACTCGAGGCGACGGCGGATCTGGCCTCCGCCGTGGCGAAAGCGGCGGCTCTGCGCGAGAGCCGGCACGCGATGGGGGTGCGTTCACATGAGGGCAGCGCCTTGCTCTCGAGGCCTCGCCGCGCCACCGCGTCGCCGCGACAGGCGCTCGATGTCGTCGTCCTGGAGGAGGAGGTTCTCGCGCCGGCCGGAGCCGACGCCGACGCGATTCGCGAGGGGGCGCTGCGCTACACCCGATCGGTCGAGGAGGTCGAATCGGCGGTGGCGTCGCGGCAGTCGCTGCTCGGTTTCTGTCTCAACCCGGCGACGACTGCCGAGATGATCGCCGTTGCCGGCGCCGGCGACGTCATGCCTCAGAAGGCGACGTACTTCTATCCCAAGGTCCCGACCGGCCTGGTGCTCTCGCCGCTGTGAGCGCAACGATGAGCGCAGCCCTCGGACGCGTACGATCCTCTGATGGCTCGCCGCATCGCCGTCTCGCTCGACGACGATGTCGTTGACGCTCTCAACGCCCACACCCGCGGATCTCCACTCAGCCGCAGCGAGCTGGTCAACGTCGCATTGCGCCGCTTCCTGCGAGCCGAGAGGCGCGCCGCACGGCTCCACGTCAATGGAGCCGAGCAGGCGCGCCGCATCGCCAGCGGCGCGGTCCCCTCACATCGGCTCGAGGGTCACCTGCTCCGCTTCCCACACGGCCCTTGGGAGAATTGACAGCCGTTTGGAGACTGTCCCCGACGGGTACGACAGTGTCAGGAGCGACTCAGGAGACAAAGTGCCGATCTATGGATACCGCTGCCAGTCCTGCGAGCAGGACTTTGAGGTCACGCAGCGGATGAGCGACGCACCACAGGCGCCGTGCCCGGTGTGCGGCGGCGCCGGCAAGCGCCAGTTCTTCCCGATCGGCATCCATTTCAAGGGCAGCGGGTTCTACAAGACGGACAGCCGCGCCACGCCGTCGACCGCCGCGTCAAGCGGCGACGGGCACAAGACCGGCGACAAGACGCCGGCGACAGCCGACGACTCGGGGAGCAAGCCCGCCAAGGACGCTGCCGGAGCCTCGCCGACCGCCCCCACGACCACACCGACAACCACCCCACCCAAAGCAGCCTCGACCGCCGACTGACAGCCCCCCAACCCCAGGAGAGACCCATGAGCCATCCCGTCGTCGTCACCGACACCAACTTCAAGCAGGAAGTTCTCGAATCGGACGTGCCGGTTCTCGTCGATTTCTGGGCATCGTGGTGCTCGCCCTGCAAGATGATCGCCCCCATCGTCGAGGAGCTCTCGGCCGAGTACGACGGTCGTGTCAAGGTCGCCAAGGTCGACGTTGACGCGAACCCGATCACGCCCGGGATGTTCGGCATCATGAGCATCCCGACCCTGATGGTCTTCCGCGGCGGCAAGGCCGAGGAGCGCATGGTCGGCTATCAGCCCAAGCAGTCGCTCAAGGCAAAGATCGACGCCGTTCTCGTCGCGTAAGGGCGGCCGCCGTTAGGGCGGTCGTACCAAGGATCCTGGCAGCCTGCACAGGTTCTTCCGCGAGCACCTCCCCGGCTATGTAGAGGGAGCCGCCCGCTATCACGACGCCCTCTTCGGTGGCAATGGCGCGCGCAATTGCCAGTGCCGCCGAGACGTCTGTAGCGATCAGTGCGCCGTCGCCCCAGCGCTCCGCCAGCTTGTGCGCAGGTTCGGCACGGGCCGTTGAGGGTTCGGTGAGGACGACTTCGGCTGTTAGCGGGCGCAGCGCGGCCAGCATCGCGTCGATGTCCTTGTCGGCCATGACCCCGAACACGGCGACGGTGCGCCGGCCAGCGCAGAGCGGGATGGCTGCGGTCACCATGGCTTCGACCGCCTCGGTGTTGTGGCAGCCGTCGACCAACAGGGGGGGCGCTCCCTCGATCCATTGCATGCGACCCGGCCAGCGCACCGCGGCGGCGCCGCGGACGATGGCGGCGTCGGGGATGCTGATGCCTCGGCGTGTCAGGGATCGGCAGACCTGCGCCGCTTCGGCGACGTTGCGCTCCTGGAAGCCGCCGATGAGCGGGGCGCGGATGCACAGGTATGGTGCGGCGATCTCGACCTCGACTCCCGCGCGGCCGAGGGGCCGGCCGTCCCATGGGATGTCGGTGCCGACGGCCGAGAACGACGCCGCGCCGGCCTGGTCGGCCGCCTCGCGGACCACGTCGAGGGCGACGCCGCCGGCGCCGGTGACGACGTCGTTGCCCGGCTTGATGATCGCCGCCTTCTCTGCGGCGATGCCGGCGATGTCGTCGCCGAGCTCGGCGCGGTGATCGAGTGCGATGCCGGTCACCACGGCCACCCCGAGGTCGAGGACATTGGTGCTGTCGAGCCTGCCGCCGAGGCCGACCTCGGTGATCAGCAGGTCAGGGCTCTCGTCCTGCGCGGCGACGATCCCTGCGGCCGTGACAAGTTCGAAGACCGTGGCGGCGCCGAGGTCACCGGGGATGCGCTCGGCGGCGGCGAGGACATGGAAGACCAGCTCGGCGAAGCGGTCCTCATCGATGGGGCGGCCGCCGACCGCGATCCGCTCGCACCAGGAGAGCAGGTGAGGCTTGGTCATCATCACGGTGCGCAGTCCCGCCGCCCGGGCCATCGACTCGACGAGTGCGCACACCGATCCCTTGCCGTTGGTCCCCGCGACCAGCACGCCCGCGAGCCCGCGATGGGGATCGCCGAGAGCGTGCAGCAGCGCTTCGATTCGCTCCAGCCCGAGCTTCATCCCCCGGCCCTCGAGGCCGGCGAGCGCGGCCACCGCCTCGTCGTAACCGCGCGTCACCGCCACGGCCATTCGCGTGACATCGCCTCCTCGACACCAGGGCGAGCCACGGTGTCGTTGAGCCAGGACAGCCAGGCGCGCTGGCGGGGAGCGGCGTCGTCGATCTCCTCCACGGCGGCGACACGGAGCAGCACGCCGCACTGGTGAGCGATGGCCGCCTGGAACTCCTGGTACTCGAGCAGGGTGCGCGCATCGACGATGGCGGCGCGGTCGTCTCCGCAGGACACAGCGAATCCGAAGACCCGGCCCTGGTCGTGGTCGAATGTGGAGCGCGGCGTGACCGACACGTCCCCCGCCGGCGGCATCATCTCAGTGAGCTTGTGCAGCCAAGCGCGCTGCGGGTCGGCGGCGGAGTCGACGTCATCGCGGATGAACAGCTCACCCGTCAGCGCAGCGACGGCCGCGACGAACTGTCGCCAGTACACCAGGTCGGAGCCGTTGACGGCGACGCTGCCGAGTTGGTCGCCGCCGTCGTTGACCAAGGTCACCATGAACGGTCGGGCGTACGGCTTGCGCGCCTCGTGCATCGACCAGCGAAGCTGCAGGCTCGCCATCGCAGCCTCAGCGCGACGACGCGGGAACGCCGCCGCCGCGCCGCGCCGCGCACAGAGCAACGGTGTTGTGCATCAGCATCGCTATGGTCATCGGCCCCACGCCACCGGGGACCGGCGTGAGCCAGCCCGCCACCGGTTCGACGGACTCGCGGTCGACGTCCCCGCGGAGCCTGTCGCCGACCTTGGCGGTGCCGACGTCGATGACGCAGGCCCCCGGTTTGACGTGCTCCGCGGTGATCATCCCCGGCCGGCCCGTGGCGGCCACGAGGATGTCGGCCTGGCGGCACACCGACGCAAGGTTGGCAGTGTGCGAGTGACAGATGGTGACCGTGCAGTCCGCGTTGAGCAGCAGCATCCCCAGCGGCCGGCCCACCAGCGCGCTGCGGCCCACCACCACGGCGCGAGCTCCGCGGAGCGGTACGTCGTAGCGGCGGAGCAGCTCCATGCACCCGGACGGTGTACAGGCCACAACCTTGGCGTGCGCGCCCTGGGCGAGCCGTCCGAAGTTGCACGGATGCAGGCCGTCGGCATCCTTGTCGGGACTGGTGGCCGACTGGATGACATCGGGGTCGATCTGAGTGGGCAGCGGCAGCTGAACGAGGATGCCGTCGATGCGATCGTCCTCATTCATCTCGTGCACAAGCTCGAGGATGTCGTCCGTGCTGCTGTCGGCGTCCGGCCGACGCAGGTCGAAGTGGATGCCGAGCTCCTGTGCCACCCGTCCCTTGTTGCGTACGTAGATCGCCGAGCCCGGGTCGTCGCCGCACAGGATGGCGCCGAGCCCGGGGGTCGTCCCGGCGGCGGTCAGCTCGCGGACCCGACCGGCCAGCTCGTCGCGAACTGCCGCGGCGACCGCCCGGCCATCGATCATCACCGCGCTCATCGGGCAGCATCCGCGCGTTCGCGCTCGATGATGACCGCGAAGCGGCGGAACACGCCGGCGATCGGCGGCTGCTTGGCGACGCGGACCTTGACCGAGCTGATCCGGGTGTCGGTGAGCAGCGCGCCGGCGACCTCCTCGGCCACGGTCTCGAGCAGGTTGTGCTGGCGCGTCTCGACGACGTGCCGCACGGTCTCGTAGCAGCGCACATAGTCCAGGGCGTCGCTGAGCTGGTCGCTGTGGCCGGCGACGTGGAGGTCGGCGCGGATCTCGACGTCGACATCAACCCTTCCGCCGAGGGCTCGCTCCGCCTCCACGTCGCCATGGTGGCCGAAGAACTGCAGCCCCTCGAGAAGCAACCGGTCATCCGCCATCGCCCCGATTGTACGGAGCGGAGCGAGCGCGACAGGACGCTCAGCTCGCCTCTGACGTGCGCTCGGGGCGCAGCACCTGCTCGTGCTTGTCGACAGGGTTGACCATGACCACCTGGAACAGGTCCTCGAAGTCGCACTGGAACAGTTGCATCAAGGACTGGCGCAGCTTGGGGCCGGGGTTGCGTGTCCCTGCCTCCAGCGCCGGGATGTAGTTCTGGGTGACGCCGAGCCGGCGCGCCAGCTCGCGCTGGGTGAGCTTGTGGCGGTCGCGCATGGCGCGGAGTCCGGTGGCGCGCACTTCGACATTCATATCGCGGCCGAGAGTATGACGGATAGGTGGTTTTGTCAACGCGGAATGGCGGCGCTGCTGCGTAGACTGGCGGCGTGTGCCGCGTCTGCCTGAAGCGTCCCGAGATCCCTGACGAGCGGTACGGTCGGTGCGAGAGCTGTGCCAAGAATGGCCGGATCGCGCTGCGCTTCCGGTTGGGACCGCGCCGCGACGGCACCGGGCTGGTGGTGCGCGCGGGTGAGCTCTCGCCGCGCGCGCTGCGCCAGAAGTGGCGCGAACCGCTGGCAGCGTTCACCGGCCACCCGGCCGCCAAGCCGCATCTCGGCCTCCACGAGCTTGAGATGGTGACCGCGCGAGATCGACTCGAGTCGATCAGGCTTGCGCCCGACCTCGGCGCCCGCGACCAGGAGGCCCTCGCCGCGTTGAGGGCGGCGGCCGAGCGCAGCGACGCGGCCTGGTGAGCTGACAGCGCTCAGCCGTTCAGCACCCGCCACCACGCCGAGGGCGCGACCAACGCCGACGCGGTGACCAGAGTCCACTGACCCACGACCGTGCCGCCTGCGGACACGGTCACGCTGCCGGCCACGGTTCCCGGCGGCGCTGGGACGGTCACGGGCCGCAGGTGGGTGGTCACCGTCAGCGGATCACCGAGGTGAAGCAGGACGACGCGGTCGGGTCCGCTCACCAGCACGCCGCTGGACGTGCCCCAAGGGGCCAAGAGGCTGCCCGCGACCGGGATCGACCCCGAGCCGATGCGGACGGCTGCATACCCGGCGAGCGCCGTCTGGACCGCGGTGCGCGCAACATCGAACGCGCCACCCAGCTCGGGGTGGGCCCAGCCCGAGGTGAGGTCGGGAGGCTGGCCCAGGGCCGCGCCGACGACGGTGAGCGCGGGGCTCCCCGGCGCCGGTTCGCGCCGGGCGGCGAAGAGCAGGCATCCCGACGCCTCCGGGGTCCAACCCGTCTTGATGCCGATCCACCCGGGCTCGAGGACAAGGAGCCGATCCAGGTTGCCGACCACGGTGTCGTCGGGGAGGGTGGCGGTGGTCCGGGACGCCACGTCGACCAGTCCCGGGTTGGCGACGGCCGCCTCGCCGAGACGGAGCAGGTCGCTGGCCGTCGAGGTGGTGGCGGCGGCCAGTCCATCCGGGTCGGCGAAGTGGGTGCGCGACATTCCCAGCGCCGCCGCCCGAGCATTGAGCCGCGCCACGAATGCGGCGACGCTGCCGTCCACCCAGCGCGCCGCGCTGAGCGCGAGGTTGTTCGCAGACGGGAGCATCAGCCCCAGCAGGAGGTCGCGCTCGCTGAACCGCTCGCCAACCCTCACCGGCACGAACGAGCCACTCTGCGCTGCGATGCGCAGGTAGTCGTCGACGTCGACCTGCGTCATGGTGATCACCGGGCCCGCCTCGCCAGGCTGAAGCGGGTGGAGCTCCAACACCACCAGCGCGGTCATCGTCTTGGCCACCGACGCGATCGGTCGAACGGTGGCGGCGTCCGCTGCTGCCAGGTGCGTCGCCGCGGTACCGACCAGCGCGTCCACCGCCAGGCTGCCCTGTGGTGGCGCGGCCACCGTGAGCGGGGTGCCCACCGCCGGCACCCACGGCGACGACGCCGTGGCGGCGGCTGTCAACGCCGGTGTCGCGGCGAGCAGCCGCACGATGCCGACCGCCGCGACCACGACCACAGCGACAAGGGCCGCGACGAGAACGATGCGGGACGGACGGCGCACAAAGGGGAATCCTGCCGCACGGCTGCGTTTGCGCGCAGCGCGCAGACGCGGGGGACCCCGGCCGGGGCCGGGATCCCGACGTCACGCCGCGGACGTCAGCTCTTGCTTCTGCGCTTGACGCCCTTGGACTTGAGCGCGCTGCTCAGCGTGGTGCTCGGTGCGAAGCGAACCACGCGGCGGGCCGCCACCTGGACTGCCTCGCCCGTCCGCGGGTTGCGCCCCATCCGCGCAGCCCGCTGCGCGGTTCTGAACGAGCCGAACCCGTGGATGCGCACCTCGTCGCCCTTCTCGAGCGCGCTCGAGAGGGTGTCGAAAAACCAGCGCACCTCATCGCGTGCGGCGCTCATGGTGATCTCGGCGCGCTTCGCAAGCTGCTCGGCAAGAACGTCGCGGGTCACAACATTGGCCATCATCTCTCTCCAGTGGGTCTGCCAAGGAACTCGCGGAATTGTAAGGATCCGCAAGGGCTTTTGCCAACCGCCCCAAAAGTATCCCGTGGTGTGATGCTGTGCTACGGTGACGCGGTGTCCCACATGCGTGCGCGGTCGCCTGTGCGCGGGGCGATCAACTCCACGGCCCGATGAGACCGGCGACGCGGCGCGAGATTGTCGCGTGGGATGAGCTGATCGCGGCCAACCCGGGCGGGGGCCAGTTCCTGCAGACGAGGGCGTGGGGCGAGTTCAAGCGACGGTGGGGATGGACGCCCACGTACTGGATGGCGGAGGCCGCCGGCCGCGACGTTGCCGTGCTCTTCCTGCGCCGTCGCGTTGCCGCCCTCGGTGACCTCTGGTATGCGCCCAAGGGGCCGGCAATCGCAACACCGGGCGGGCTGGTGGAGGTTCTCTCGGACCGCGACGCAATGCGCGGCGTTTTCGCCGTCAAGGTCGAGCCGGAGATTGAGGAATCGGCCGCTGACCCGGCCGCTTGGCAGGCTGCCGGCCTGTGCAAATCTCCCAACGACGTGCAGATGAGCCGCGCCACCATCGCTGTCGCCCTCAGTGGAGAGGAGGACGCGCTACTCGCCGCGTTCAAGCCCAAGACGCGCTACAACATTCGCCTGGCCGCGCGCCGTGGTGTCGAGGTGGCCGCCGTGCCCATGACCGACGCCAACATCGACCTGATGTACTCGCTGATGGCGGCCACACAGGATCGCGCCGGGTTCGTGTTGCGCAGCGCCCAATATTTTCGCCAGTACTGGGAGCTGCAGGCCGCCAGCGGCCAGGGACAGCTGTTCTTCGCGTCGTGGCAGGGCGAGGTTCTCGCGGGCCTCTACGCCATTCAGCTGGGCGACCGCGCCTGGTACAAGGACGGCGGCTCGACCAAGCTGCACCGCGACCTGATGGCCCCGCACCTGCTGCAGTGGGAGGTGATGCGCTGGCTGCGCGAGCGCGGCGTGCGTCGCTATGACCTTGTGGCCGTGCCGCCCTCCTCGCAGCTGACCGAGAGCCATCCTCTCTACGGAATCTACCGATTCAAGTCGGGGTTCAGCGACCGCATCACCGACTTCGTCGGCACCTGGGACCTACCGCTGCGCCCGCGGGCATACGCCGCATGGCAGCGCTTCGGCGAAAGCGCAACGCAACGCCTGCGGTGGCGGCTGCACCATGACCTCTTGTACTAAAGGGAGGGGGGCAACGGCGATTCCGACGGCGCTTATGGAGCGACGGGCAGTTCGAGCGCTGGTTATCGATGCATCCAAGCGGCTCCTGCTCCTTCGCGGTGAGCTGCCGGACCGTGAGCCCTGGTGGTTCGCGCCGGGAGGCGCGGTGGACCCTGGGGAGACGGATGAAGCCGCGCTGATCCGCGAGCTCAGCGAAGAGATCGGCCTCACCGTTGACCTGTCAACCCTTCTTCCCGCGGTGTGGACCCGCGACTATCTGTTCACCTGGAAGGGCGCCGTCGAGCGCCACCTCGAACGCTTCTTCCTGATCGAGACCGGCGGGCACGATGTCGATCCCGACAGCGAGGCCGGCGCGGCGCGAAATTACCGCTGGTGGAGCCTCGAAGAGGTCCAGTCAAGTCACGACCTCTTCGCACCACGCACCCTCGCCGAACACCTCGCTCCATTGCTGCACGGGAGATTCCCGCCAGAGCCGGTGGAAGTCGGAGAGTAGGCGAGAGAGACTCGTCCGATGCCGCGCCACCAAGATCCCTGGCGATGGGCCGCGGCGGCACTGATAGCCGTCAGCGCGATGGTTGTCGTCCTCGTCACCGTCCGCGGCGGTGCGGCGACGCCGAATGGGGTCGTCCCTCTGCGACAGCGGCGCCGCTGCTATTGGACCACCTGGCGGCGCCCCTGCCGCCTCCGCGCGGGGACGCGGCGATGGCATTCGACTCGCGTCTTAGCCAGGTGGTCCTGTTCGGCGGCGACGCGGTCGACAACCCATCCGGGAACCAACTGACCGACACGTGGGTTCTCCAGGGTCGACGCTGGTTGCAGCGCCATCCTGCGATTCACCCCCCTCCCATGCTGGAAGAGTTGATGGCTTTCGACGCCGGGACGCAGACGTGCATTTTGGTGGGCTTGCCATCGTCAGGCTTCGTGACCGGATCGGCTGCGGGGGAGCAAACCGCGCAGACGTGGAGTTGGGATGGAGCCAACTGGACACGCGTCTCGGATCTGCCTTTGACGAGCCTCGAAAATCTCCAGGGAATCGCCTTTGATCCGACTGCCGGCCACGCACTGCTCCTCACCTCTCCGAACGCCGGACCGCGGGCCATGCACACATGGACGTGGGATGGACAGGCATGGACGCTCCGACACACCGATCCGTTTCACAATCGCGCCAGCCGGCCTTCGCTGGCCACGATCATCCGGGCGGCACCTTCTGGTCGAGGTCTCGGGGTCCTGGCCGTCTTCGCAACCGCGTCCGGATCAGAGACCTGGTTCTGGGATGGCGCCAGGTGGTCACTGCAAGCCGCGGGACCAACACCGCCCTATACGCCGCTACTAGGCGCGACCACGGCCGGCGACTCGACCGTCGGCACCGTCGTGCTCATCGGCCTACAGAACGCAGGCAGCACATCCACCTGGGTGTGGGACGGAAGAGCGTGGAACGAGGGAGCCCGCGCTCCCAACGTCGACAGCTTCTACGGCGCGACCTCGGCGCTGTCCGATACTGCGTCAGGTCACCCCATCGTGATCGGCGACCAGCCGAACCGGCTCGACGTGATCTGGACCTGGGACGGACAGAGCTGGATCAGTGGTCCCGGCGTCTAGCTACTTTCCCCTGAAAAACCTGTAGCCGAGGCTGAGCTGGTCGGGGCCGAACGGATTTGCCTCGGTCCAGTCCCGTTCGGTTCAGGCGAGTGCGACGAACCGGTCAATATTGCTGGTCAGAACACCGAATCCGGTCCACATCCACGCTCCGCTGAAGCCCTTCAGCCGCGTCCGTCGTAACCCGTAGCCTCGCTTCAGAGCGCTGATCCGCCCTTCTGCGCCGGCTCGCCATCGATAGCGCCGTCGCCAAGCGCGAGTGTGTTGTCTCGGATGTGCGGTGCCTTTGCGTGGGATGACACTGTCCGAGATTCCCCGGGC
>JBDTJX010000049.1:0-8001 GCA_039935655.1 Candidatus Dormiibacter sp.
GACCAGCTGGTCCGACGTCTCCTTCGCGCCGCGTTGTCCAAGGGCGGCTACGAGGTCACCGCGGCCGCGGACGGCAGGCAGGCGATCGCGGCGCTCAACAGTGCCACTGCGTTCGACGTCATCCTGACCGACTTCAGCATGCCCCACGCCACCGGGATCGACGTCATCGAACGGGCCGCGTCGGTGGATCCGAGCCTGCCCTGCATCATCGTCACCGCCTTCCACGACCTCGACCTCGCCATGCGCGGCATGCAGGCGGGCGCGGTCGGCTTCATCCCCAAGCCGTTCAAGGCCGAGCACCTCCTCACTGTTGCCGGCCGCGCGCTGGAGCGCCGTCAGATGGCGACGGACACCACCCGCCTCACCCTTCTGGTGCCCATGCTGGAGCGATTCACCATGCTCCTGGCCAATACGCTCGAGTCCAAGGACTGCGCCACCGGGCAGCACGCCGAGCGGCTCGTCGAGCACAGCGAGGCGGTGGCCCGCGAGCTCGGCCTCGACGACGACGAGCGCTTTTCGCTCCGGGTCGGCGCCTGCCTCCACGACATCGGCAAGGTCGGTGTCCCCGAGGCACTGCTTCGCAAGCCCGGCCCGCTCACCCCCGAGGAACGCGAGGTCATGCAGCTGCACCCCGAGATCGGAGCCGCCATCCTCGAGGACATCGACACGTGGGAGGACGTGCGCATGATCGTGCGTCACCACCACGAGCAGTGGAACGGCGCCGGCTACCCGCTCGGACTCCAGGGCGTGGACATCCCGCTCGGCGCTCGCATCGTCAGCGTGGTCGACGCCTTTGATGTCATGAGCGAGGGTCGCCCCTACGCACCGGCGCGGCCGCTGGACGTGGTCGCCGCCGAGCTGAGGCGCCAGCGCGGTCTCCAGTTCGACGGCGACGTGGTTGACGCCTTCCTGCGCACCCTCGCGCAGACGGGTCACTACCATGACGTGATGGACACCGTTGCCGAGTTCCATCTCATCGCCCGGCGCGCCGCCGCGACGCTCCCGGCAAGGACGGCGGTCGAGGCCGCTCTTTGACCGACGCCCACCGGTGGGGCGTGCAGGCGGAGTACCACGACGCGACGCATCGGCTGGTCGCAGCCCACGCGCAAACCGTCGAGGCGGTGCGCACTGCCCTCGGAGCGGGCGGCGACCTCGATGGCCCACTGATCCTCCATCCAGGCGACCCGGTCGACCACCCCCTGGAGTTGGTGACAGAAGACGGCCGTTCGCTGCTACTCGACGGTGTCATCGCCGCTGACGTCCCTCTCGGATACCACACCTGGAACGCGCCGGACGGCCCGCGCCCCCTGGTGGTCAGCCCGGGCCGGTGCCACCTCCCGGTCGGCATGCGCCTCGGCGGCTGGGTGGTTCAGGTCTACGGTGCGCGCTCGCACTCGAGCTGGGGCATCGGCGACCTGGCCGACCTGCGGAACTTCGGCGAATGGGCCGCCCAGCGCGGCGCCGGGTTCACGCTGATCAGCCCGATCAACGCGGCGGTCGCCGTGCCGCCGATCGAGCCCAGCCCCTATCTGCCCACCAGCCGGCGCTGGCGCAACCCCCTGTACATCCGCGTCGAGGAGGTGCCCGGCGCCGCCGCCGCGCTGGGGACGGACCTCGATCAGGCCGCCGCTGCCGGCCGCGCGCTGAACGCGGACCGCCGCATCGACCGCGACGCTGTCGCTGCCATCAAGCTCGGCGCGCTACGACGCATCGCCGCTGCCGGCCCGCTGCCGTCCGACTTCTCCGCCTGGCGTGCGGCCGCGGGCGAGGACCTCGAACGCTTTGCCACGTTCTGCGTCATCGCCGAGGCCCACGGCGGCGACTTCCGGGCCTGGCCGACCGAGCTGTTGGCGAGCGGGGGGGCCGCGGCCGGGCGGTTGCGGCGCGGCGCCGCCGCGCAGGTCGAGTTCCACGCCTGGCTGCAGTGGGTGATCGAGCAGCAACTGGCACGCGCCGCGGCCGCCCTGCCCTTGCTCACCGACCTGCCCATCGGCGTCGACCCCGGGGGGGCCGACGTGTGGGCCGACCCGGACCTCTTCGCCCGCGACTTCTCGGTCGGCGCGCCCCCCGACGAGTTCAACACCCTGGGCCAGGACTGGGCGCAGCCCCCGTGGAACCCCCGGGAGTTGCGAGCGCGAGCGTACGCCCCGCTGGTCTCAGTTCTGCGGGCCGGGTTCAGCAACGCCATGGGCCTGCGCATCGACCACGTCATGGGCCTGTTCCGGCTCTTCTGGATCCCCCGCGGCGCCGATCCCCACCGCGGCGTGTACGTCCGCTACCCGTCGGCGGAGATCCTCGACATCGTCGCGCTCGAGAGCGTCCGCGCCGGCGCGGTCGTGGTCGGCGAGGACCTGGGCACCGTGGAGCCCGGCGTCCGCGAGGAGATGGCGGCCCGCAACATGCTGGGTTCCGTCCTCCTCTACTTCACCGACGACGACCCGTCGGCCTTCCCGCGCCGAGCGCTCAGCACGGTCACCACCCATGACCTCCCCACCCTTGCCGGGCTCTGGAGCGGCGCCGACAGCACGGAGGTGAGCTCGATCGGTGTGCCCGTCAACCACGCGGCCATCGCCGAGGTCCGCAGCCGGGTGGCCCGGGTCGCCGGCGGCGAGGGCTCCAGCGTGGAGACTGTCATCGTCAACGCCTATCGGGCGCTGGCTGCCTCGCCGTCCACGCTGGTGGCCGCGGCGCTGGAGGACGCCGCGGCCACCAGCGAGCGACCGAACCTCCCCGGGACCACCGGGGCGCTGCGACCGAACTGGAGCCAGGCGTTGGTGCCGCCGCTGGACGAGCTGCTCTCCGCGCCGCTGGCCGAGCGGTTGGGGCAGGCTCTCCGCAGGGGGTGACCCTACCCCGCGCGGCGGTGGGCGGCGCGGGCCAGGGCTGAGGCGAGGTCGTCGGCGAGCATCTGGTCGATCAACTCCCGGACGCCCTCACCGGCGCGCCCCGCCATGACCAGGTCGGCGCGCTCCTTGACGCTGGCGAGGGCGTTGCTGACGGCCACCCCGCAGCCCACCATGCTCAGCATCACCAGGTCGTTCTCGGCGTCGCCGGCGGCGACCGTCGCCTCGGCGGTCTCGCCGACCAGCTCGAGGGCGGCGGTCAGGCCGGTGGCCTTGTTCACGCTCGCCGGCAACACCATCACGGAGTGCTTGTTGAACGCGATCTGGAGATCGAGCTCCATCTCATGGATGGTGTGCACCACCACGGACTCGAAGGGGTCCCAGGTGGAGAGGATGGCGCGGCCGACCGAGAGGGGGGTCACCCCCTGGGCCTGGAGGGCTGCGACGAAGCGGCGCGGCAGGGTCGGCGCGAGGAGCCGCTGCTTGCCGGTCGCCGGGTTGTAGATCAGCGCCCCGTTCTCGACGACGGCCAGGTCGAAGACGTCGACGTCTTCGCAGATGTCGAGCAGCTCGTCGAGGATCCTGCCGGTCACGAGCACGGCGCGGCGGCCGCTCTCGCGCAGCCTGCGCAGGGAGTCCACCGTCTCGGCGTCGAGAATGCCCTGGGAAGCGATCGTGCCGTCGTAATCGCAGGCCAGGACCCGATACCTCATCCTCCCATTGTCCCGCACCCTTCTGGTTGCGGGTCGGAGGCGCGGGTCACAGGGGCAGCCCAGCCCTCACCTCGGTGCCCTTGCCCAGTTCGGAGCGAATCTCCAACGTGCCCTTCTCCAACTCGGCGCGCTCGCGCATCGAGATCAGGCCGAGGTGTTTGTTGCCGTCGACCGTTGCCTCGATGGCGGCCACGTCCATGCCCACGCCGTCGTCGCGGACCACCGCCGTGATGCTGTCGTCCTGGAAGTTGATGAGAACCTCCACGTTGTGAGCTTTGGCGTGTTTGCGCGCGTTGTTGAGAGCCTCCTGGATGATCCGGAAGATCGACGGCTCGTACGAGCCCGGCAGGCGCACCTCCTCCCCCATCACCCGCAGCTGCGCGTTGAGCTTGGCCTTGTCGCCGTAGTCCTTGACGAACTTGCGCAGGGTCGGCACCAGGCCGAGGTCGTCAAGCGTCATGGGGCGGAGGTCGAAGATCAGCCGGCGGGTGTCTTCGAGCACGGCGCGGACCCCGTCCTTGAAGTCGGCAAGCTCCTGGACCACCTGGCCCGGGTCGCGCTGGATGAGCCGCTCGAGGATCTCCGCCTGGAGCACGAGGTTGGCCATCGACTGGGCCGGCCCGTCGTGCATGTCGCGAGCGATCCGCATGCGCTCCTCCTCGATGATCTGGAAGACCTGGCGCGAGGCGTCACGCACCCGTGAGTTGTCAGGCGGCGGCGCGGCGGCGGCAGCCAGGTCGTCGAGGCTCCGGTACACCGAGCGCAGCACCTCCTGCTCGCCACGCAGGTCGATCAGCCGGGCGCTGACGTCGCGGAAGCGCTCGTCGACGGCGGCGAGGTCGGCGCGGAAGCGGGCCAGGCTGCGGAAGCCGTTGTCGAGCTCCTCGGGGTCGAGGCCGTGGAGGTTGTCGAGCAGGCCTCGCCAGCGCTTCTCGCTCTCCTCGGTACGGCGCCGCAACTCCTCTCGCGCGTCGGCCGTGTCGGCGAGCCGCGCGTCGAGCCGGGCGGCCGCTCCTTCCAGGTCCTCGATGCGCTGGGTCAGCAGGAAGCGCACCCCGGACAGGGCGGAGGGGTTGACCGCCGGCGCCGGCGCCTGCCCCTGCACGGTCACGACGCGCGCAAACGGGAGCGGGGAATCATGCGGTCATGATACCGGCGACCAGTCGACATCCCGGTCACGATTCGGCGGTGGCGAACGCCGCGGCCGCGCTCGGTGCGCGACCCGTCGAAGGCGGGTCACAGGGTGGTTGCGCGCCACCGAGGCAGCCTCGAGCCGACCTATAACCGACGGGTCAGTTCACAAGGAGCCAGCTGCTATGGGTCCGCTCTCGAAATCAGACGCGGCCCGCATCCTCATCGTCGAGGACGACGCGTCACTGCGCCGCTTCCTCGAGATGCGCCTCACCCTCGACGGTTACGTAGCACGAACCGCTGCGGACGGCGTCGAGGCGCTCGCAGTGCTCGAGGAGTGGACCCCGGACGTCGTCGTCGCCGACGTGATGATGCCGCGGCTCTCGGGGCTCTCCCTCTGCCGCGCCATCCGGGAAGCGCCGCGCCTGGCCGCACTCCCGGTGATCCTGCTCACCGCGCGGAACTTCGACGACGAGATCGAGGCGGTCATCTGCCTCGGCGGCGTCACGTTCATGAGCAAGCCGTTCGACTCGGAGGCGCTCAACAATGCGCTCCGCGCTGCGCTCAGTGACCACGCCGTCACCTCGGCGTAGCCCGCGCCAGAACGAATCCGTTGATCTCGCGTGACCGTGGCGAGAGGTCACGCGTCGCAATTGCGCGGGACAATGGCCGGCGACGTGATCAGCACGGCGCCCGTGGCTGCGCCCCTCTCCACCCCTCCATCGCACACCGGGGCCGTCCGCCAGTCGTTCGTTGACCGGCTGACCTCCCCGGGCGGGCTCTTCCTCAGCGCGGTCATCATCGCCACCGCGTTCCCGGTCACCAACGCCGTTCGCGACCCTGACTTCTGGTGGCACCTCCGCAGCGGTCAGCTGATCCTGCAGACGGGTGGTCTGCTTCACACCGACCCGTTCACCTACACCGTCAGCAACCACGTGTGGACGATGCACGAGTGGCTCACCGAGGTTCTCTTCGCCGGGCTGTACCGGTGGGCCGGACTGGCAGCGATCGTCGCGGTGCTCAGCGTGGTCACGTGGCTCGGTGTGCTCTGCATCTTCATGCGCGCGCGCATGAACCGGCCCGGCGCCCTGGTGTTGGGAAGCGGCATGGTGCTCGCGGTGATCGCCGGCTACCCGATCTGGGGCCCGCGCGCGCAGATGATCACGTTCGCGCTGGCGTGCCTGACGCTGCTGCTCACCGAACGATACCTGCGTCGCGGCGGCCGGGCATCGCTGCTGCTGCTGCCCATCTTCCTGGTCTGGAGCAACCTGCATGCCGGCTTCCTCATCGGTCTCGGCTTCATGACCATCGTGCTCGTCGCCGAGGTTGCCGCCCACCTGCTCCACCTCGAGGGACGTGCACCGATCGCGCACGTGCGCGGCCTGGCGCTGCTGCTGGCCGGCTGTCTGGTCATTTCGGCGATCAACCTCAACGGTCCGTCGATCATCCTCTACCCGTTCGCGACGCAGGGTTCGGCGGCCCAGCAGTCATTGATCCTCGAGTGGCATTCACCGGACTTTCATGACTGGTCGGTGCGCTTCTTCGGTCTGATGCTGCTCAGCCTGGTGGCGTTGATCGTGGTCAATCGCAGCATCAGGTTGCGCGATGCCGCGCTGGTCCTGGTCACCGTGGCGCTGTCCCTACAGTCGGTCCGGCACATCGCCCTCTTCGTCGCCGCGTCCACGCCGGTGTGGATCGACCAGGCCGACAACATGGTCCGGCGGCTGCGCGCTCGCCCGCGTCGCCGAACAGCGTTGCCGCCGGTGCCGATCCGCGTGGTCAGCTGGGCGCTTCTCTGCGGTGCGCTGGTGCTCGTCTACCTCAGCGCGAGGTTGCTGCCGTCGATGCGCACCCGCGAGGATTCCCTGTTCTACGCGCAGGACTTCCCGGTGTGCGCGGCACGGTGGCTCGCCGCCGACCCGCTACCGCTGCGCATCTTCAACCAGTACGGCGAGGGAGGCTACCTGGCATACCGCCTCTCCGCGCAGGGCGACCGCGTCTTCGTGTTCGGCGACGCTGCGCTGATGGGCGACGCCCTGTTGTACACCTACGGCGACGTCGAGTCGGTTACGCCGCGATGGGACACCATCCTGCGCAACGCCGCTACCGACATCGTGCTGTTCGACACCAACGCGCCGCTCAGCAACGTCATGGCGCACGCCTCCGACTGGGTCCAGGTGTATTCCGACCCGCACAACGTCGCCTTCGCGCCTCGCGACCGCGTCGCCGGCCTGCACCTACCCCCCCAACCGTCGTACACCACCCCCGGCGACACCTGCACAAAGCTTGTTCAGACGCCACCGTCGCAGCTCCAGCAGGCACCCGGATGAGAACCACGCAACGCAACGGCTGGGTGATCGGCGCGGCGATGTTGAGCCTGGTGCTCACCGTACAGCCCTTCCGCGACAGCGACGTATGGTGGCACCTCGCCATGGGCCATTACATCATCGCCCACGGCATTCCTGCGGTTGAGCCGTTCAGCTTCCTGCACGCCGCCAACCCATGGGTTGGCCAGCAATGGTTGTACGAGGTCGGCCTCGCGCGCGTCATCGACCTCGGTGGACCGGGCCTGGCGTCTCTGCTGATGGGCCTGGTGGCGTCGTCCGCTCTGCTCATCGCGGTGCTCGCCATCCCACCACATCGCCGACCCGCAGGGCCGTGGATGGCCGCAGCCCTCCTGCTCAGCGCGCTGGTCGCAGCGCAACTGCTGGGCGTCCGCGGCCAGGTGATCAGCCTCTTCGGCGCCGCCGTTGTGCTCTACGTGGTGATGCGCTGGCGCGGCGGCTCGCCGCGCGCGCTGCTGGTGTTGCCCCCGCTGTTCGCGGTATGGGCCAACCTGCACGCCGGGTTCATCATCGGGCTGGGCATCGCGGTCGTGGCCCTGCTGACCGCGCGCACCGCCGGCCGCCGGCAGCGGCTGCTGCTGGTCGGGGCCATCGCCGCCGGCGCGCTGGCGACGCTGGTCAATCCGGCCGGTCCCGGCCTGTGGTCGTACGTCGCCACCACGTTCACCAACCCCACGCTGACCGGCGTGGTCACCGAGTGGCAGTCGCCGGACTTCCACGGCAACTGGCTGCGTCTCCTCGAGGTCGAGGCAGGCCTGCTCGTCGTGGCCTGGATGCTCGGCCGCCGGCGCGACCTCTTCGACCTCGTGCTCGCCGGCGCGGTGTTCGCCGCGTGCCTGCAGGCGCAGCGCAACGTCTCGCTGTTCGCCCTGGTCGCGGCTCCGCAGCTGGCGATGTACGGCGCCGATGCCTGGTCGGCGCAGCGCTCGAGGCTTGCCCACACCCGGCTGATGCCGCCGGCGAGGCGCC
>JBDTJX010000050.1:0-3623 GCA_039935655.1 Candidatus Dormiibacter sp.
ATCCGGCCCCTCGGCGAACGCGTTGCGGTTCACCATGGTGCCGATGCCGAAGACGAGGTGGCCACCGAGGTATCCACCCAGCATCACCCCGGCGAACCCCACCGTCGACAGCGTCACCGCGAGCGCATGCAAAGACGGCGATCCCCACCACCGCAGCGCGAGAGATGCAATGTCGAGACCGACGACGGCGACCATGGTCAAGCCGTGCGCGGTGGCGACGCGGCGCTCGTGACCGAAGGTTGCGTGGTAGTCGGTCAGGCCGGTGAGCGCCGCGAGCACCGCCGCGGACAAGCCGACCGCGAGCGCCACGTCTCCAGCCTGCGTGGGCAGCCGGTTTGTGAAGTGGGCAACGTAGTCGGCCACGACCCCCGCCGACCACGCGCCGATCGGCAGGTCGCTCACCGCGGGATGCAGTGGATGCCCGAGCAGGGTGGTCCCGTGCATGACGTTCTTGAGCACGCGGCCGGGCCGGCCGAGGGCGCCGTACACGGATCCGACCGCCGTCTGGACCACGTCGGCCACCTTCTCCAGCCAGGTCTGCCTTCGGATGATTCGGTCAACCAGGCTCTCGGTCACGTCTTCCCCTCGTGCGTTCGGACTTCCGGACCCGTCGACGGGTACCGCTTCAATGCTGACCGGCAGCGTTCCTTGTGTCAAGCCGCGATAAATGCTAGATTATCTCGGATGGCCGAAGGCACCGAGCAGGATCGCCGGCACTTCGACGCGATCGCCGATCCACGCCGTTCGGACGAGATCGAGCGTCTGGTCTCCGCACTCCAAGATCCGACCCGGCGGCGGATGCTGCTTGCGCTGGTCCGCGATGGGAGACCACACACCATCGACGAGCTCTCCGAGCTGGTTGGAGTTCATCGGACCGTCGCCTTCACCCACCTCGAACGACTTGCCGGGCTCGGATACGTGGAGAAGTCACAACGTCGCGGCAGGCTGGGAAAGCCCGCGTCACTGTATGCCGCTCCGTCGGACCTACTTGCGATGAGCTATCCGGCCCGTCAATTCGTGACGTTAGCGGCCATCCTGGCCAGCTGCCTAGCGGCGCGCGGCGGTGGGGTCTCGTCGGCAACGAAGAACGCCGCTGTGCGATTCGGTGAGCAACTGGCCCTCCCGGGAGCCCGCTCCGTGGCCGAGGCACTGCTCCCCCTTCAAGGGTTCGGAGCCGAGTACCGCGTCGATGGCGACCGCATCCTCGCTGGCAACTGCATCTTCCTCGAGGCATGCGATCAAGCGAGAGCTGTGGTATGTGGGACGCAGGCCGGCATCCTTGAAGGTGCGCTCCGCGGCGCCGGTATCGAAACCACAGTTGAGCCTCAAGGACCGCTGTCGCCCCGCGGCTGCGCGTACGGGCTGTCGCACTCGAAGAGTGCGGCCTGATCTAGCGTTCGGCGTGTGAGTCCGCAAACAGACGCTGGCTGCGTCGTGATCGTGGGGGCCGGGCTGGCGGGGGCGAATGTCGCTGTGACCTTGCGTGAGGAGGGCCATCACGATCGGATCGTGCTGCTCGGCGATGAAGCTACGATCCCCTTCGGTCGACCCCCGCTGTCCAAGACCTTTCTGCGCGGAGAGGAGGCTCTCAGCAACTGGTACGTGAAACCGGCGGATTGGTACGGCGACAGCGACGTCGAGCTCCGCCATGACGCCGCCGTGTTGCACATCGACACACACTCTCGGAAGGTTCTTCTCCGCGGCGGCGAGACCCTCGACTATGACCGCCTGGTTCTGTGTACCGGGGGGCGTGCTCGACGGCCGGGCATCGCCGGCCTCGATCTTCCCGGCGTCCATCTGCTGCGTACCGTCGCCGACTGCGAGGGCATCAAGCTGGCCGTGCGGCCCGGAACCCGGGCGGTCGTCGTCGGCATGGGATTCATCGGATCAGAGGTTGCGGCATCACTCCGTCAGATGGACGTCGCTGTCACCGCGGTGTTCAACGGTGGCGCACCGCTCGAGGCCGTGCTGGGCCCCGAGGTTGGAGCTGCGATGAGCCGAATCCATCGCGACCGTGGAGTGGAGTTGCTACACGACGATCGAGTCGTTGGGTTTGAAGGGTCGGATGGCCTTGAGCGAGCGGTCACCAAGTCGGGCACACGCGTGCAGTGCGACTTTGCAGTCGTAGGGGCGGGCATCGAACCGAAACTCGCGCCGCTGGCGGGTACCGGGATCGCGGTTGAGAATGGTGTCCTCGTCGATGCTCATTGCCGGGCCACGGTCGACGGCATCTACGCCGCCGGCGACGTCGCCAATCACCTGCATCCCCTGTTCGGTCGGGTTCGCGTTGAGCACTACAACAACGCGGAGCGGATGGGTCAGGCGGTGGCGCGGTCGATCCTTGGAGACGAGACGCCCTACGGCTACGTTCACTCGTTTTGGTCTGATCAGTACGAGCACAAACTCGAGTACGTCGGCCACGCGGCCCGCTGGGACCGTTTCGTCGTCCGTGGCAGCGCGCAGGAGCGGAAGTTCCTGGGCTTCTATCTGCGCGGGGGAGTCCTCACAGCCGCTGTCGGGCTGAACCGGGGTGGCGATCCAGAGCTGGAAGAGCACAGCGAGCTGCACGCATGTCAGGAGCTAATTGGACGAGAAGCTGCCGTACCCATCAACGTGCTCGCGGACGAGTTGGTCGACCTGCGCGAGCTGCTGCCGACGAGCTAGTCCTCCGCTGATCGGCGCTGGGCTCGGCCGATGGACGGGCTCGCAGCCGTGGGTGAGCACTAAAACTCGCCAGACCTGATCACCAATTTTCGCCCAGGCACCCAGGTGCCGATGGCTTGAAGAAACAGAAGTCCCCCGACAAGCTCGCGGTGTTCAACGCCGAAGCCGAGGGGGGACCCGATACGCTCACCTCCGACGATCACCGGCCGGCGGATCCTGAGTTAGTCGACGTCCGACCAGGTGGCGCCGCGAACGATTGACGATACGGTCACTTGATGCACGCCGAATCGCTCAGCAATTTCACGCTGCGAAAGCCTGCTGCGTTCCCATAGCCGTCGAATCTTCCGTACGTCCGTCGGACTCAGCTTCGCCCCTGCGGCTTTCGACGTCCGCGCGGGAGTCGTCCTTCGAACAATTGGCATAACTATCAAACTCCAAGATGGCTGCACACTCATTCTACCGGCTGCGCTGCGATCGCGGTTTCATGCCGTTGCCGAACCCGGACGTTACCTGCCGTGTCAGCCACCCATAACCGGGATATGGTGCCCCTATCGTACGGGTTGACCGACATGACAGATTGCGGCCGCCGCGGTCGTCCACGGCTCGGACCCTGAGCTCCTCTCTTGCGCCTCCGGTTGCGACGGGCGAGTCCAGCTTCCTGCGTCCGCGGGGCGTCAGCGAGGCTGTTCCCCGTTCCGGTCCACTACTAACCAATAGTAGCATCCTGCGGACGATGCCCTGTGCGGCTACGGACAGCGGCAGCGCATCGAGCGGACACGTATCAACCGCGTGACCTCGTCGTGCGCGCCACGGGCCCTTTGGTACTATTCGCGGCTAGTAAAACGTTCCGCGGCGGAACCAGCAGGGAATGGAGATGCGAAGCGCGCGCGACCGAGCGCTCGAGCTGCTCGGTCCCTTGGAAGCCCGGATCATGGATGCGGCGTGGGCGGCCCGGCTGC
>JBDTJX010000051.1:0-6841 GCA_039935655.1 Candidatus Dormiibacter sp.
ACCGCACAAGCCTACCAAGCGGAACGGGATAACTTGCTCCCACGTTCCCGTTTTAAAGCAGCTCCTGTATTACGTTTCGCCAATCAAGAGGAAGCACCTTCCATGACCCGCTCAGCAGCAGCGGCGGCCGGCTCCGAGGCAGCATCCAGGCCGCCGTGGAACGGCGCTCGCGCATGCTCGCCGCCATGACGTTCGGGCTCTAGCTCGCCGCGCGCCTTGACCCGGCGAGGCCGCCATCGTCAGCGACTCGGGTGCGCGAGGTGCGTTTCGTGACGAGCCATGAATCAACCTGCCGCGCGAGGCAGGCGAACCCTCATGGGGTTGGCGCTAGGCGGATTTTGAGACCGGCCGCGGAGTGTCAGGGCGTGCTGTTGAGCGCCGCTCTGAGTTCAAAACCGAGCATCGTGTGGCGCCACATGTCGCTGCGTGCGGGGCCGTGACGAGCTGGTAGGGGTACCAGTAGGGGTACAAGCGAGCGCTACCTGTCGCCCTCGCGGACGGCGCGGCCGCCGAGCTTGGCTGATGACCGCCTTGGCCCGCGCCGACCTCATGCTCCTCGACGACCTCGAACGGTACCGCTTTTCGAGAGCGGCGATCGTAGTGACACGGGATGCCGCGAGAGGTTGTAAAGGGCCGTCCTGAATACGGATCGGGGAGGAGTCGTGACGTCCTGGGGTGCCCGGTGTCGGACAAGGCCACCGCGTTTGGGGCCCAAATGGCCACCGTAGTGACCATGGTTGGCGGTAACTGGCCAGAGCCCTCGCGCCCTCAGCCACGGGGTTGGGCAGATGGACCCGGGCCGAACCGTGCGGTCGTGGGCTGGCACTTGAAGACTGCGTTCAACGCGCGGACTTCACGGAGACGCCGATCCCCGCGCGCCTGAGGGTGGCACACCGGGCCATTACAGGACGGTGAACAACAGACGCAGGGCGAGGCCGGCAAGTGCGACGGCGAGGAGACGCTGGATGACGACCCCGCCCATTCGCTGGGAGAGCCAGGCGCCCACCTGCGCCCCGCCGACGACGCCAACCGAGAGCGCGATCGCGCGGTGATGCCAGTGCCACCGGCGAAGCTGCCGGCTGCGATGTGTGTCACGGTGCCGACCGCCCGCCATGTTGGCGAGGACAAAGTGGGACGTCGCCGTGGCCACGTGGACCGGGAAACCGAGGGCTCTCACCAGCAACGGGACGTGAATCACTCCGCCGCCGATGCCCAGGAAGCTGGAGATGAAACCGACCCCGACGCTGTAAGCGACGCCGCGCCGGGTGCGACCGGAGTAACGGTAGGTCGTCCCATCCCGATCGGTGAGCAGCCTCGGTGTGCCGGCGGCGGGCCCGTGACCGCCGCGGTCGTCGCGAGCGCCGCCGCTGATCAGCCAGATAGCCAGGCCGCCGAGCAGGCAGGCCATGAGCGCGTCGAAGAGCCGTCGGGGCGGCGGCCCCGACCAGCAGGGCGCCGGCCACCGCCCCGGGCAGCGTTGCGACTGCGAAGGCGGCGCCGGCGCGGTAGTCGATGCGGCGTTGACGCAAGACCTGTCAGCGACCGACCTGGGCCGGATGTGGTACGCATGTCGAGCAGGTGCTCGGCCATGTGGCACACGCCGAACGCTGCCAATGCTCCAGTCGCTCGAAGCCGACCACTGCCCCCGGCGGTCAGACACGATCCTGGTTCGCCCGAGTTCGAGGACGGTAGTACCTCCGCGGTCTCCTCGAACAAGCTGGCCGGCACGCGTTGCCGTCTTGCGTGCTTACGCTCCAACGCGCTGCACTTCGCGAACGCCTCCCCCTGCGTTGCCGCGTTCAGATTCTCATTGGTTGCTGGTGGACTGTTCTCCTGCGTCTTGCTGGGGCGAAGTAGCGCTGACCTTGGCGGTCGTGTAATCCAGGCACGCGGCGATCTGGGAAGTGTCGATCGTCGCGCCTGGCTTGGCTTCCAGTCGAAGCCGGATGGCGTCCCGCGTGTGCTGCACGACGATCGACGCCAATTTGTCGTACTCCGCGGTGGGGCATGAGCAGTGCCCATCTTGGCACTCGCTGAATGCCTTGAGCAGCTGGTCCCGCTGCCCTCCAACCTCGCTCAGGTCGATCGACACCGTTGACTTCTCCTTCTCGAAACGGTACCGAACCATCGTGGCCTCCTTGGGCGCCGCGCCGGCCCGTCGTGGCAGGCCTTCGGCTGACGCTCGCTGTCTCGCGTCTTCAGTCTGACGCCGGCCGTTGCCGGGCCTCAGAGGCAGAGGTCATGAAGAGCGTGCCAAAGGTCCCGTCCGATGTGTCGCAACTGGGTCGCTTTGAGCAAGCGCCGTGCCGCGCACGGCTCCCGTTGCAAAGTCATGTTCGGTCCAGTAGTCGCCGCTGGGGTGGTCCTGCAGGTACCTGACCGGAGGCTGTCCACCACTGGCAATGGCAGCGACGGCCGCGAGCAGCGCGTCGATCTCATCAGGACTTGTCGCGAGGGAGGCGCTCGCACGGACCGCCCCCGGCACGTTGCTCCGATCGCCGTGCTGCACGGCCTCCCAATACCGGGCAACCTCAACGGATGAAATGCCGAGCAGCCGCAGGATGTAAGGATGGGCACAGAAGCATCCGTGGCGGACGCCGATGGCAAACTCCGCGCTGAGTCGCGCGGCAACGAGCGCATGCGGGACGCCGTCGACCACGAAGCTCGCGACGGCCAAGGTGGGGACGTCGAGACCCGGCCCCAGCAGGGTGACCCCGCCGATCCGGTCCAGGCCCTCGCGCAACTGCCGGGCAAGGCCGGTTTCGTGCGCGGCGATCGCCGGCCATCCGATGGTGCTGAGGGTCGACATCGCGGCGTGAAGGGCAACAGCCCCGATGACATTCGGCGACCCCGCCTCCTCGCGCTCTGGCGGTGTGGTCCACACCACATCCTCGAGGTCCACCAGGTCGATGGCGCCGCCGCCCGCCAGGAACGGATCGCCATCCGCGAAGGTGGCTGCGGGCCCGAGCAGGATGCCGGCCCCGAACGGCGCATACATCTTGTGGCCACTCCACACGACGTAATCGGCGTCGAGCGGAAGTGGCCGATGGGCTGCGAGCTGCGCGGCGTCCACCAGCACAGGGACACCACCGTCATGAGCCAGAGCGATGATTTCGTCAACGGGCGGCAGCCATCCAGTCACGTTCGACGCGCCGGTGATGGTGAGCAGCTTCGGTCGGGGAGTCTTGTCGAGCTCGGCACGGACCTCGTCGACGCTGAATCGCCCATCCGGGTGACACTCGATGTACCGGCGCTGAGCAACGCGTCCCCACGGCAACAGGTTGGCGTGGTGCTCCACGACCGTGGTGAGCACGACGTCGGTTGGGTCGAGACGGAGGCGGTAGGCGAGGTGGTTGATGGCTTCCGTTGTGTTGCGGCAGATGATCGCCACGTCATGTCGTCCGGAGCGACCGGCGAAGGCCAGCGCCGCAGCCCGGGCGTCGTCGTAGGCGGCGCTCGCCACGCGAGACTTGTAGCCGGCTCCTCGATGGATGCTGCTGTACCACGGCAGGAAATCCGCCACCCGCTCAACGACGCCGGGGAGGGCCGCTGTGGACGCGGCGGCGTCCAGGGCGATATAGGGGCGCTCGATACCGTCAAAACATGGAACGAGCATCCCATCGCCGACCAGGTGCGCGGGGAGCTTTGCGCGATCGTCGCGCCGCGTGTCGTTCACGCTCCGCTCACCCGCACGTGGGACGTCTGAGCAGCCTGACCCGCCGCCGGCCGACGATGGCGACGTCGGTCGACCCGACACAGCGCTGGTTCCTTCCGCACCTTTGTTCCTTAGCGCGTTACGGTGCCACTTCCTCGGCCCGTTGAACAGGGGAGAAGGTCACGAGACAGGAGCGCCTTCCTGGCCGCCACCAAGATGACCTCCGGGTTGACGTTCGGCCCTACTCGGACCCACTGACGTCGAGCACCGCCTGACGCGCCGTTGCTGCCACCCTGGTCATTTTTCTGACGCCCACTGTGCCCACCAGCCCGGACGGGGAGGGACTCGGATGGACGTTGACGGGGTGAATCGGGCGGCATTGAGATCAGGATGGACGGCCAGGGACGTGCGTGGACGTCCCTAACACGAACTGGAAATGAGGAATGCGGGCAGACCGGATTGCGGATTCGACCTCGTGCGCCCAGCACGACCCGGCGGCCATGTCTAGCTTTAGCCTGCGGAAACGCTCCTAATCTGCGGCCGTCGGGCGGGGATGGCGGTGCATGGCCGGCCTGCCAGACCCGGCGCCATGAAGGGTATTCACCTCCGTCGCCGGCACTCGGTGCAGCCTTGTTTCTAGGGGCATGCGTACCGCGCCCTTCCTTCAAGCAGCCGGCTCGCTGAACGGTCGGCGTCACTTAATGATGGTATGGGCGTTGCAAGCGCGACCGGACCAGGATGGACTCCGTCACGTCGGTCAGCGTCCGGGGCACGACTGGCAGTAGCTTCATGAGGACGATGGCAACCCTCCGACTTCCCCAGCCGTAACGCCCAGCGGTCCTGCGTCGCTGGGTCAGGGAGAGTTGGCGTCGACCCCAGCGCGGCAAAGACGCGCCGCTGGTTGCCGACAGGGGACGGACGATCACGCGGCCTGTGGCGATTGAGGATCAGCGTTGCACATGCTCCCGGGGACGGGCGGCTTCATGAGCCCGTCGGTGATGCTGCCGCTCCAGCCTGACGAGGTGATTCGTGAGCCGCTCTGCTGCCTCTCGCGTCTCAGCGGCGAGCTGGTGGGTGGGGGGATCGTCGATCGCTCCGGCCGAGGCCACGACCTTGTCAACGCGACGCAAGAGGAAACGAGCCTCTCGCAGGAGCGCCTGGGTTTTCTTGGCCGCCTTGGTCGCGGCGGCCGGCCGCTGGTCAGCGAAAGGATCGTTCCTCATCGCGACAGTGTCCCTCTTTCCCACCAAGGTCGATGAACAGTCGGCCTTCGATCTCTCCCGCCCCTGGGCCCATGAGAGTATACTCATCACAATACTAATTCTCCTACCAATATTCCCGGACGTGCCACACTCACGTCCCCGGCGTCACATAGGAGGTAGCGTGATGACTCTCACCAGCTTCAATCCCTGGAACGACCTGTTCTCCACCCAAGGCCACGCCGAGCAGCTGCTCGGTGACGCCTTCGGTCGCACCCTCATGCGGGAGCGTTTGGTCCACGCCTTGCCGCTGGACATCCGCCAGACGGAGGACGCGTATTACATCGAGGCGTCGGTGCCCGGGTTCAAGCCCGAGGACGTCGAGATCACGTTCGACGAGAGCGTCCTGACGATCCGCGCCATCAGCCCGCAAGAGGACGAGACCAAGCTGGGCAGTTACGTACAGCGCGAGAGGCCGCTCAACTCCGTCCAGCGACATGTGCATCTTCCTGCACAGATCAGAGTGGAGGAGATCACAGCAAGCTTCGAGTACGGGATCCTCACCATCATGGTTCCCCGTGAAAAGAAGGCCCAGCCGACGCGGATCCCAGTGACCATGGCCGTCGAGCCGAAGAAGGTCATCGATGCGCCCGTGCCTGTGGGCTCGGCTACCGGCTGACGGGGGTCCTTCTCGGAAGGATCGCGCCGGTCCGATGCCGTGCACCGGGCCGGCGTCTCGGTGTCGCCTTATCCCGGCTTAGCCGGCGCCGGTACTCATGGAGCACATCGCGGGATGGCTGAGCGGAGGCAAAGCGGGCTCCGACGCACCGGCGTCGAGCGAGGTGAGCGATGACGCCGTGTAACAGCGCTGCCGTTGGGCTCAGGGGTGGCGCCGATGACCAAGCGAGCTGATGGACCGCACCTCGAAGCCCAGCCGGCGCAGAGCACTGCGGGCCTGGGTCGTGTTGAAATCGAGCACGTCGATGCCGGTTGCGCGAGCGAAGACTTCTTTGATCGGGTATAGCTGCTTTTCGATCTCAACGGCGTGCTGCCGAACTACCCCCATGGGCCCGTTACGCACCGCGCGGCGGACGTCCACCTGTCGCAGCCGGATCCTCTCTCCGCCCACCACCAAGTCGATGTACTGGGTCTCCGTCATCCATCTTCCTCGCTCAATGAGAGTACACTAACCACAATACTAATCATCCTACGTCACCATGCGCGGCGTAAGAAGTCACACGTGGGCATGGAGTTCGCCCACAGCGGGAAGGAGCGAGCACCATGGCTGGGCCGTTCGACGAAGGGTATCCTCCGAGCAGCGAAGCCGATCTCGACCCCGGCCCAGACGTCACTGAATCACTCGATGACGCGGATCGAGACGCCCGCGTCGAGCATCGCTTCTCGCCCGAGGGCCGCCGCCCGGATGGCTCGATTGAGGACGAAGAACGCTTCGAAGACGCCGACAAAGTCGACGACGCGAACTCGCACCACCAGCTCGCTGGGGGTCGCGGCTAGCGGCCGGGAGATCGCCTCCGTCGCAGCTCGCCAGAACCATCGGCAGGACGAGCTCCGCATAGAGGTTCGAGCGGAAGAGCGGAGTATGAACGCGATACTCGTCGTTGCGATTGCGGTCGTGGCCCTAGCCATACTCAGTCTGCTGCTCGCGATTCGCATCGTGCAGCAATACGAGATGGGCATCCACTTTCGACTCGGCAGGGTAATCGGCGTCCGGACGCCGGGATTGAGACCAATCGTGCCAATCATCGACGTGCTTCGACGTGTGTCTTTGCGCATTGTGACGATGCCGATCCAGTCCCAGGGGATCATCACCCGCGACAACTTCAGCATTGACGTTTCGGCAGTCGCGTATTTCAAAGTCGTCGATGCGGTCAAATCGGTGGTGGCGAGCGAGAACGTGGGCGCTGCCATCAACCAGATTGCGCAGACGACGCTGCGCAAGGTGGTTGGACAGCACACGCTCGACGAG
>JBDTJX010000052.1:0-6250 GCA_039935655.1 Candidatus Dormiibacter sp.
ACTGGCCGGCGGGTGACCCCATCCTCGACCACGGTGTACCGCGCGACCCACAGACCGTCGGCACGAGGCCGCGCAGAGACCGACCCTTCGCCGTTGAGCCTCTTTGCCATGGGGAGCACTGTACCTATTATTCGCCAGTTGTCACAGTCGCTGTCACAGTGACCACGACCGCCGTGCTGGCGGCTCCATGATGAGAGCGACGGCATACCCCCTATTACACAAGAGATTTGGCGGAGCGAGAGGGATTCGAACCCTCTATCCGAGTTGCCCCGGATACCGCATTTCCAGTTCGTGTTTGAGGCGTCCACAGGCGTCCAGCGGCGTCCGTCCTGATCTCAGTTGCCGACCGATCGAACGCGCTTCGATCCACCGGCGTCCCGCCTCGTCCGGGCCGGTGGGGGTCAGAAACGGTCGGAGCTGGCAGCAACCGCCCGCGCTCCCCGGCCCCGACTACCTGACGTGACTCAACCGGACCCGGATAATCCCTGCATGAGCACGGTGCCGAGGATGCCGTCGCGCGCGTCCAGCTTCATCGGCCGGAAGAAGGAAATGGCGGAGCTGCGACGGCAGATGGCGCACACGCGCTTGCTCACGGTGCTTGGGCCCGGCGGGGTCGGCAAGACACGACTGGCGACCGAGGTCGCGCGCCGGCAAGCGGATCACTTTGCCGATGGCTCGCTGCTCGTGGAGCTGGCCGAGGTCCGCGATGGGGCCATGATTCCTGATGCCTTTGCGCGCGCCGCTGGGATCACGCTGCAGAAAGAGGACACCATCGGCGCCTTATCGCGGCGGCTCACGGATCGGCATCTGCTGCTGGTCGTTGACAACTGCGAGCACCTGGTTGCGGCCGTCGCCCCGGTCGTGGCGCGCCTGCTGAAGGATTGCCAGCGGGTCAGCGTGCTGGCAACCAGTCGCGAGCGACTCAACCTCGATGGGGAAACCAGCTGGAGCCTGCCACCCCTGATGCTGCCCGATAGCGCCGACGGCCTCGGCGTCGCCGCCAGCACCGATGCGGTGAGGCTCTTCGTCGACCGCGCCCGAAGCGTGGGCCCGGGATTCGATCTCAACGCTAGGAATTTGGCGCCAGTGATCGCCATCTGTCGCAAGCTGGAAGGCATCCCGCTGGCCATCGAGCTGGCCGCGGCGCGGTCAGCGACACTCTCGCCTGACGAGATCATGGCGCGGCTTGACGACCGGCTCCGCCTTCTCACTGGGGGCAGCCGCGACGCCGACGTGCGTCATCGGACCCTGCGGGCGACGCTGGACTGGAGCTACGACCTGCTCGAGCCGGCTGAGCGGGCGCTGCTCCAACGCCTGTCGGTCTTCGCCGGCGCTTTCCGGCTGGACGCCGCCCAGGAGGTCTGCGGCTTCGATCCGCTGGACGTCGATCGTGTCCTCGACGGCCTCCAAGGCTTGTCCGACAAATCGATGCTGCAGGCCGAGAGGACCGATGGCCAGACGCGATTCCGCGTGCTCGAGACAGTTCGAGAGTACGGCGCCCAGAAACTCGCTGAGACCGGGGAGACGAATGCGCTTCGCGACCGCCACCTCGCCTTGTACTCGCGACTGGCGCGAGAGGCGTCCGACGCGCGGACGAAGCGAGGAGCCATGGCCGAGCACAAGCGCCTTTGGGCCGAAATGCCCGACGTGCGCGAGGCGTTGGATTGGGTCCATCCGGACCTCGACGCCGAGGTGGAGTTCCTCGGCAATCTCCGTCACCTCTGGGTGATCTTTGCCCCGGCGGAAGGCTTGCGGCGGCTATTCGGCACGCTGAGCGGGATCGACTACAAGCCCACGCGTGGCTACGTCCGAGCGCTGGCGACCGAGTTGGGGCTGGCCGGCCGCAGCGGCCGCCACGACAAGGCGTTGGGTACGCCCGAGTTGCTCGCCGATCTGGCCATCAAGGCCGGGGAGGAGGCCTTCATGGCCATCCGGCACTTCGGCGTCGCGTACTACGCCGAGCGGGTCACCCGTGACCTCAAGACAGCTCGCCAAGCCCTCGAGGCGGCGGTGGCGGAATTCGAGCGTGTCGGCAACCTCCCCGACACGTCGATGGCTCTGGCGTCGCTTGGCGCCATCGAGATGCAGGAGGGCAACCTCGAAGCCGCCGCGCCCTGGATCGAGCGGGCGCTGGAGTTGGCGCTCGAAATTGAGGACGATTACGACGCTGTCGGGGCTTTCTACACTCGAGGCTGGCTCGAGGTCCTTTCCGGCGACACGGAGGCCGCCTACGGCAGCTTCTCCGCAGCGCTGGGAATGGTAGGGGACGGTGACGTCCTCTCCGTAGCTCAGCAAGCCGAGGGCATCGCCGCCGCCGCGACCGCCACCGATGCGCGCCAAGCCGTCACTCTTTTTGGCGCGGCATCATCCCTTCGGGACGAGGCTGAGTCGCCGGCCTCGCTGCCGTGGTCGAGGTGGATCGAACCTGCCATCGTCGCGGCACTTTCGGCCTTGCCGAAAGAAATTGGCGATAAGGCATGGAACGCGGGCAGGGCAATGAGCGCGCCGCGCGTGCGAGATCTGGCGCTTCGGCGCAGTGGTAAGGGCAAACGCGCCGCCGCGCCGGGTGGCCTCAGCCGGCGCGAGCTCGAGATTGCTCAACTGGTGGCCAAGGGACACACCAGCAAGGCGATAGCGGAGCGCCTCTTCCTTTCGGAACGCACCGTTGAGAGCCACCTCGATCACATCCTGGGCAAGCTTGGCGTCAACTCGCGAGCGCAGGTCGCAGCCTGGGTGGCGGAGCAGAGCGCTGCGGAGGGTGGGGCCCGCTAAGGACGGGGTTTTTCCGTACTTTCCACGATGTCCCGCGCAGGGCCGACTCCTACGCTGCGGTCATGAACACCACTGCACCGCAGACCAACCCACTGACCATGGCGACCCCCACCACTCCCCCGCCGGCCGGATTTGTGAGGAAAAGCGGATCTCTCATCGCGAAGTGCCTCAGGGCTCTGGCCCGGACTTGGGTCGACGGTTCGAAGTACAACCCCTACTCGATGTGGATCATTGCGTCCAGTACATCGATCCGCGATTCGCGCGCCCCGCGGGGCGCAGGGCGATGACTGCCGCTGGTCAGGGTCCCCCGATCCTCGAGAACATCCTGGTCGGCCCCCCGCCGACGGCCCGCCCCGACATCGACTTCGAGCCCGTCGCCAAGCGGGTGCGCGCGTTCGTCGCCGGCGTGGCCATCGCCGATAGCTGCCGTGTGATGATGATGCGAGAGACCTCCAGGTTGGTGGTCTATTACTTCCCGGTCGAGGATGTCCATGCTGACCTGCTGGTCCTGAGTGGCACGACCGTGACGTCCCCATTCAAGGGCGACGCGACCTACTACTCCATCGTGGTTGATGGCCGTACCGTCAAAGACGCCGCGTGGCGTTATCTCAACCCCGCCGCTGGTTGTCCCGACATCGGCGGTTACGTTGCCTTTCACTGGCGGGAGATGGACGCGTGGTTCGACGAAGACGAGGAGGTCTTCGTCCACGCACGTGACTCACACCACCGGATCGACGTCCTGGCCAGTTCGCGGCACGTTCGAGTCGTGATCGGCGGGGAGACCGTGGCCGAAACACAGCGGGCGATGTTCCTCTTCGAGACCGGCCTGCCACCGCGCTACTACATCCCCAAGGAAGACATCCGAATGGATCTCCTGCAGCCATCGCAGCTGAAGACTGCGTGCGCATACAAGGGCCCCACCAGCGCCTATTGGCAGGCGGCGACGGCTGACGGTGCCGTCCGGGAAGTCGCCTGGAGCTACGAGACGCCGCTACCCGAGGTCGCGCGGGTTGCGGGACTGGTGGCCTTCTTCAACGAGCGGGTGGACGCGATCTATGTCGATGGTGTGGAGATGTCTCGACCGCAGACGCCCTGGAACTAGTAGCCCAGCCGCTCAACGCAGCCGGACTTCAACTCAGATTGGGCATTCGATCATGGTGTGGATCGTTGGATACGCCGGTGTGATGCGCCCATGGCTCCCCCATTTGTCGGCAAAATGCGGCAGCCAGTTCAGGAACATCCACCCAAGTTCGCGCACGGGCGGAGTCATGGGTCCCGTGGGGGTCAAACTCATTCCTGATCTCGTCAATCGCCGCAGCCAGACTCCGTTTCGCACCGACTAAATCCCTTACTACATAAGGACTTTTGGCGGAGCGAGAGGGATTCGAACCCTCGATCCGAGTTACCCCGGATACCGCATTTCCAGTGCGGCGCCCTCGACCGGACTAGGCGATCGCTCCGCGTGCGATTGTACCGGCCGCTCCTCGCCAGGCCTGGCCGGCGCCCGACCCTGGGCCTCGCCTCGAGCGGAACGCGAATGGCCAGTGCTCGTCCACCCATGTGTCGAAGAGCGGTTTGGCCGGGGTGGGGGCGCTGCCGGTGCTCGGCGGCCTGGCGGTCGGTGCCGCCGCGTTTCTGGGCCGCCGCGGCGAGCACCTGAAGGCCTGACCGTCACGGTCAGGCGGAGACATCCCGCCGCCGGAAGATGACGGACACGACCACGGCGGCGCATGCGCAATACAGACCGATGAGGCCCACCGCCCGGCCGTAGTCCGAGGTACCGTTGCCACCCGCAATGATCGATTGGTTCAAAGACACGAAGAGCCATTGCGGAGCCTCCGTCCAGATGGCCATGACCAGGTTCTCGACGACCAGCAGGAAGACCAGTGACACCCCGACGGCGAGCGTCGGCGAGCGAAACACGGTGGCGCCGAGCAGACCGAGGACGCACCACGCCGCGGTCGAAATGAGCAGGTTTCCCCATAGCGACAACAGGTTGTGCAATGCATCGGGGGTCGTCCACGGAGACGTGTCGATGCCTTCGTGTGCGGCCACAAACAGCGCGACCACCGTGGCAACGCCCAATGCCAGCGTCGCTGCCAGCAGACAGTAAACGAGCAGCGCAGCGAACTTGCCGAACAGCAGTCGGAGTCGGCCCGGTTCGCGCACCAGCAGGTTGCGCAGAGTTCCCTGCCCGTATTCGCCGGCGACGGCCGCGGCAACGATCACCAGGGGTATGACCACGATGAAGTTGCTGACCCGAATCAGGGCGGCTGCCAGGCCATCGGATGTCCTGAGCACCAGCAGCTCCAGGATCGCCTCGCGGCTGTGGCCGCTGGCAACCCTGACGATGCCAAACGCGACGCCGACGCCCGCCAGGACGGTCATCGACAGTCCGCCGACGAGGACCGAGCGGCGCCGCAACTTGATCCACTCGGACCGGAACGCACGAAGCATCAGTGCCCGCCTTCGATCATCGTCAGGAAGCTTTCCTCCAGGGTTGCCTGGGCGGCGTGAAGCTCCACGAGAGTGATTCCGCCGTCCATGCACGCACGGTTCAGTGCGCCTGCGAAATCGGCCGGTGCGGTGATGTGCAGGGCGCCATCGCGCCGAGTCGCCGCGTATCCCCTGGACTTGGCGATGCGCTCGACGGCGTCCAGCTCCGCGGCTCGCTCAGGTCGCACCACCAATCCCCCGCTGCGCGCGCCGACCACCTCGGCGGTCGGACCGGCGAAGAGCGACGCGCCGTCTTTGAGCACGACGAGCCAGTCGGCCACCTGCTCCAGCTCGCCGAGAAGGTGACTGCTGACAAAGATGGTTGCACCGGCGTCGCGCAGGGTGCGCATCAGCGCACGCATCTCGTGGATCCCCGGCGGATCCAGTCCGTTGGCGGGCTCGTCGAGGATGAGCAGCTCCGGTTCGGGAAGCAGCGCGGCCGCAACACCGAGACGCTGCTTCATGCCCAGCGAGTACCCGCCAACCCGGTCGCGAGCGCGATCGGCCAGGCCAACCTGTTCCAGCAGGCCCGGGATCCGCGCATGCGGAAAGCCGCCAAGAGTCGCCAGCACCTGCAGGTTGGCACGTGCGGAAAGGCCGGGATAGAAAGCCGGGCCTTCGATGAGCGCACCGATGCGGTGCAGGTACTGCCGTGGGTGCGTGATGGAATGGCCCATGACCTGGGCCGTCCCTGCGGTGGGACGGACCAGTCCGAGGAGCATGCGGATGGTCGTGGTCTTGCCCGACCCGTTCGGCCCCACGAACCCCGCGATGACTCCGCGCGGGATGCTCACGGTCAGGTTGCTGACAGCATCCCGCGGCCCGTAGCGCTTGGTGAGTCCCTCGGTCTCGATCACCCCGGCACAGTAGTCCACCGACCCCCGCACGCCGCCCCCGGACGGTCGCCGGCGACCTCTGCCGATATACTCGCCGGCCGGAGAGGTGTCCGAGTGGTTGAAGGTGCCGCTCTCGAAAAGCGGTG
>JBDTJX010000053.1:0-3140 GCA_039935655.1 Candidatus Dormiibacter sp.
TTGATCGCCTTGCGGCTGAGGAGGAGAAGAGAGGCCCGGTGAGCGCAGGTGCAGTGTGTCTGTTGGGGCGGACATAGACAGTTCTGTGCTGCGACGTGGAGTGCGTTCTTGACAATGGTGTCCTCGAGGGAGTGGAAGGAGACAACCCCAAGACGCCCACCGGGCCGGATGATGCGAATTGCTGCCTGCAGTCCCGTGTTGAGGCTCTCCAGCTCGTGGTTGACCTCGATGCGGAGTGCCTGGAATGTGCGCGTCGCCGGGTGGATCCGCTTCGGCCAGAAGCGCCTTGGGATGGTCCTCTCGACCGTCTCGCTCAGCTGCGCAGTGGTGGTGATGGGATCCTCGCCACGACGGCGGACGATCGCTGCGGCGATTCCGCGGGCAAAACGCTCGTCTCCGTAGGTGCGGATCAAGGCCGTAAGGTCGGCCTCGGACCACTCATTGACGAGGTCCGCCGCGCTGACGCCGGACTGCGGATCCATGCGCATGTCGAGCGGCCCCGGCTGGCGGAAGCTGAAGCCGCGCTGCGGGTCGTCGAGCTGCACTGAGCTGATGCCGAGGTCGAGCACGACGCCGTCGACACTCGAGATGCGGTGCTCGGCGGCGATCGACTCCATGTCGGCGAAGTCGCCCTGGGCCGGGATCACCGCGCCGCCGCGGTCTGCGAAACGCTGCCGCGCCAGCGCCACAGCGGCGGGATCGCGGTCGATCGCAAGGATGCGCCCGCCGGGGAGGACGCGTTCGACGAACGCGGCGACGTAGCCTCCGGCACCGAGGGTGCCGTCGATGTACGTCTGCCCCGGTCGGGGCTGCAGGTTCTCTATGAGCGGGTGTAAAAGGACCGGCCGGTGACCCGACGCCTCAGGCGTCGACCCACCGGGCGTGGCGATCGTGTCGTCGTCCATGCCGGCCACGATCGCCATGGAAGCTCTTTTCGTCTCTTGGGGGGATGGCTGCGCTCACGCCCGCTCGTCCGGGACCGCCGGGGCGGAACGACCGACCCGATCGCCCAGCTCGGTGAAGGTCTGCGCGTCCAGGCCTCCACGTTCGGCCTCCCACACCGCGTCTCCGACGATCTCCACCACGTTGGAGACACCGACGAAGACGGCATGGTCCTCGATCTGCGCGAAGCTGCGGTGGTCGGGGGTGAGCAGGATGCGGCCTTGGGCATCGACCTCGACCTCGCGCGCGCGAGCGTAGAGGTGGCGCATATAGAGGCGCTCGTCGGCCGAGCTTTCGGCGGTGAGCCTGAAGTGCTGCTCGTGCTCCTGCCATTCCTGGGCGGGCCGGATCACGAGACGGCTCTCTGCGCCGGGGGCGACCACCGCACCGGCGAGGTCGCGGCGGAACTGCGCAGGGAGGGCGACACGACCCTTGGAGTCGACGGCATGGCGGAAGCTCCCGTAGAACATGTGTCAGGCCCGCTTCTCACGTCGCTGCCGCCGGTTGCGCACATTCGTTGCCCTTTGCCCCACTTTTCACCACTTCGCCCCACCAGTGGCCGGAAAGGTAGCAGTCCGAACTCAACGCGTCAATGCGAACAGATGTGCTGTTACATCCGTTCACAGCATTCGCGCCTAAAATCGGCGGGCAAGCCGGCCGGACGGCCGCGGGCGCTTGTCGTCCGAGGAAAGTCCGGGCTCCACAGAGCAGGGCGCTGGGTAACACCCAGTCGGGGTGACCCGAAGGAGAGTGCCACAGAAATGACACAGCCGGGGCGAGAGCCACGGCAACGGTGAAATGGTGGGGTAAGAGCCCACCGGCGGCCGGGTGACCGGCCGGCCAGGTAAACCCCGTCCGGAGCAAGGCCGAACAGGGACGGGCGGCGTGCCGCCCAGGGGCTGCTCGCTCTATGTCCCGGGTCGGGCCGCTCGAGGCGCCGGGCAATCGGCGTCGTAGATGGATGGCCGTCCCCCGCCGCCGGGGAGCGGCGACCTGCGGGTCGTCAAAAGAGCGGCGGGGACAGAACCCGGCTTACAGGCCGGCTTGCACGCTCCCCACCGTCCGTAAGGGGTTTGGCGAGTTGTGGTAGCTCGTGGTACACATCTGGTACACACGAGCCGGAAAACAAGGTCTGGGCCAAGCTTATGTGGGCCGGTCTCAACCTCAATGTTGACGACTTCTTCCACAAATAACTACACGCACCAACCGCGACACCCGCTGTTCGCAATGGCGACCACCCGCGTCCGCGGCCAACATGCACGCGGAGACGGTGACGTGCAAGGCCTGCTATCCCGGTCTCGTTCAGTTGCAGATGCCCGGTGATCCGTCCGCTTGGGTTTGTCGCGATCTACGCGGTGCTCGTCGGCGTCGCCTCTTTCATCGAGGTTCCGGCCGGCCGCGGACTCGGTGCCTTTCAACTCAACCTCCTGATCCGCACCGGCAGCCTGGCCGCCGCTGTTGTGGCTGTGCTGGCGGTCCATGGCTTGGCACTCCCCACCGGCGCATCCGCCTTACCTGGCCTCGGCATTGGCCTCCTCACCGGGGTCGGGTCAATCTTCTACTGCTTCGCCCTCAAGAACATGCCGGTCGCGCTGGTGGTGACCTTCTCGAACCTGTACTTGGTGGTCACGATTCTGCTCGGCATGGTCGTGCTTGGCGAGCCCATCACCGTACTCAAGGGGGCGGGACTCGCCGGTACGCTGGCGGGTGTATTGGTGCTCGCCCACGCCCCTGCACGGTATGGAGTGCAGAGCCAGCCCGACTCTGATGACCAGGCGCTCCCGATTCGGGCTTTCGCCATGATGGGTACCTACGTCATCATCGTCGGAGTCGGTGCCTTCCTCGAGAAGCCGGCGTTGAACGGCTTGGATGCGACGGAGCTCAACGGTCTGATGGCGATCGCCATGACGGCCGTCGCCGGCATCGCGCTTGCGGTGCGTGGTCCCCGGCTACCGAGGCCGAAAAGATCACTCCGGGGAATCGGCGTCGGCGCCATGATCGGGCTGGCTTCCGTGCTGTACTTCCTGGGGCTGCGCGATCTTCCGGTGTCAGTCGCAGCCGCGTTCTCCAACTCGTATCATCGCGTAGCCGGGCCCGGTCGCTGCGTTCGCACGGTGCACCGGTACGCCAGCCCAGCAGTAGGCTGGCGACCTTCGCGCCGATAAGCGCATGCAGTGGAGAAAGACAGTGGACGAGGC
>JBDTJX010000054.1:0-39999 GCA_039935655.1 Candidatus Dormiibacter sp.
TCCCAATCTTCTTCGCCCGCGCAGGTCTGTCAGTGGCATCGATCGCGATCGTGGTGGCTACCTACCCGGCGGTCTGGGGCGCGGGGCAGCTCATTACCGGGGCGCTCTCCGACCGTGTTGGCCGGAAGTGGCTCATCGCCTCTGGAATGTGGGTACAAGCACTGGCACTCGGCATCATTGCCGCGACTCACGGCTTTGTAGCCTGGTTGCTTGGTGCGGTCCTCCTCGGCGTGGGGACCGCGATGGTGTACCCGACGCTTCTGGCCGTCATCGGCGACGTTGGTCATCCGCGGTGGCGAGCCCGGGCGATTGGCGTGTATCGATTCTGGCGCGACGCCGGCTTCGCCATCGGGGCGCTGATCGCCGGGGTGGTCGCCGACTTGGTGGGCATTCCGGCGGCGATTGGGTTGGTCGGCGGACTGACAGCCGTGTCGGGTACCGTCGTCGCGGTCCGGATGTATGAGACCAGGATCGCTTGTGCGTCAATGATCCAACCTGGCTGATGGAGCGAGGAGATCTCGACACTCCGGCCCCGCCAGGCGCTGATCGAGCGCCCCTTGGAGGTCTGTTTCGGCGCCCTCGATCGTCTCCAGGTCCACTCCGACGATCAGCTCGCTTTCCATAGATTCGCGCTTCCGATGGTCCACTCATGGCGTCCCAAAATCGGACACAAGCCCTAACCAAGGGGATAGATGTCGAAGAAGCTTGTTAGTCACCCGGTCTTTGCGCGCTTCTATGCGAGGGTCAGTCCGTCGATGGAACGTGGCGGAGTCGCCGATCATCGTCGTCAGTTGCTCGCCGGACTCAGCGGTCGTGTGATCGAGGTGGGGGCCGGCAACGGCCTGAACTTTGGGCACTATCCGCCTGAGGTCACCCACGTCGTCGCGGTCGAACCCGAGGGATACCTCCGCGCGATCGCGCAGCAGTCCGCCCAAGTGGCACCGACGTCGGTCGAGGTCATCGATGGTGTCGCGGACCAGCTACCTGCGGGCGATGGGAGCTTCGATGCCGCCGTCGCTTCGTTGATGCTCTGCTCGGTCACTGACCAAGACACCGCTCTGCGTGAGATGTTCCGCGTCATCAGACCCGGCGGACAACTGCGATTCTTCGAGCATGTCCGAGCCGACACGTCAGGACTATATCGATTCCAGCGCTTGCTTGACGCCACTGTCTGGCCCGCTCTCGGCGGTGGTTGTCATGCCAGCCGCGACACCGCCGCAGCGATCGATAACGCCGGGTTCACCCTACAGCGGCTCGATCACCTGCGCTTCCCCGACACGCGGTTCCCCCTGCCAACCTCACCGCACATCCTCGGCGTGGCGTCGCGACCGTAGCGCCCGGCGAGCGACCAGGCACGGGAGGGTCGCCCGCGCTTAGTCTGTGCAGGGTGCGCTGGATTGTCGCTCGCTTCTGGCGCACCGCCTTGCCGATGAAGCTGGAGTAGCGTCATGGACCTGACGACGGCGGCGGAGCTCTTCGTGTGCCCAAGATGCAAGGGCGGTCTTGCCGCGGCTGCTCATGTGCTGCGGTGCGCCGCCTGCCGGCTGGCGTACCCCGTTGTCGATGGCATTCCTGACCTCCTGATTGACGAAGCGATGCCCATGGCATCGGGGGACGTCAATTCCGATTCGGAGTGGCCGTCGCGTAGATGACGTCGTCGCGGTCGGTGAGTGCGTCGGCATCAAGTTCCAGGAGGCGATGCCGTGCCCGGCGCACACACGCATCACGGGCGGCTGTCTCGAGTGTTGCCAGGCGCCGTCCTGGTGCTCCCAGACTGGTCTTCAGAGCCACGACCTGTTCAACCGCCATGCGCTGTCGCCAGGGCTCAAGGTGTATTGAGACAGTGCGAAACCCAGCCCTCTCGAGTAGTCCGGTGACCTTCTTCGGGGTGTCCATCAAAGCCCGGGTGGACTGTGCCGGGTCTGGTGGTGCCCCGTGCGCATCGAGTTCCTCGTTCCAAACGTCCTCCGCCGGAAAGCTCGGCGCCGCTCCCCAGGTGGTGAGCCCGACCACTCCATCGGGCACGAGTACCCTTCGGATCTCGCGGAGAGCTGCTACTGGTTCTGGCACATGAAAGAGCATGAAGGCAAGCACGGCCACGTCGAACGTGCCTGTCGTCAGGGGCAGATTGAGCACATCGGTGGCGGCCAGCAGAAAATCCCGTGGCGCTAGCGCAACCATGCCGCTAGATCGGTCGGCGCCGACGATGATTGCGTGCGGGGCAGCCCGCCGTAGATGCGGAAGCAGAGTCCCGACGCCGGTGCCAATGTCCACCACCCGCAGCGCCTCTCGCAGTGGTAGCTCGCGGAGCAGGCGGAGGCCAGCCGGCTCCAGCAATGGCGCCCAGAGATCTCGATACGCTGCTGCGCTTGCGCTGTAGTAGTTGGCTAAGCGCTCGGATGCGTTCATCAACGACGTCCCAGTTGATCAGGTTTTGGGCCAATGTGGGCCGAAACTCGTTTGACGCGATTGGTTGGCGGCTATTCCGATGAAGCTGATAGGGCGCGTAATCGTCACCATATCTGAGCACAACGCTGTATGTTCTGAATTCGAAAAGGGCGGAGAGGGTGGTGTGGAGAGGGTGGGATTCGAACCCACGGTGGCGATTAACCACACCGCTTTTCGAGAGCGACCGCCGCGGTGACGGTCAGTGTCGGGTGGTGCCGGTGGGGGCCGTCCTGACTACGCATTCCAGCTCCATCCTGATACTGGGGGGTCGTCGCGTGCTGCTCTAGGTGTAGGCTGGCGCCCCAATGGCGGCCGTATCAGCCAGACATGGCCGTAACTACTCGGAGCGCGCCGCCCTTGAGCCGGAACCACACACCTCGATGCGCTTCACTCGACGTCCATGGAACGTCCACGAGACGTCCGCGAAACGTCCACGGCCCGGCGGGAAGGGAGAGATTCGAACCGGCCTTCTGCAATCTCAAGTCAAGGGCTGGACTTTAGCCGTTGGCGGTGAAGTGAAGGATGGGCCATGGCGGCTCTCGTTGGTTGCCGCGCCGCGGTTGACTAGCGCAGGCTCCTTGCATGAGAATCGCGGCGGCTGCCCATCTTAAGAGGAGGACGCGACATGTCCTGGAAGGTCACAGGGTCCTACTTTGAGACCTGTAATTGCGACGTCGTATGCCCGTGTACCGCATCATTGGCGTTCGGTGCCACCCATGACCGCTGCAAGGTCACCCTGGTGTTCCACATCCGCACCGGTGAGGTGGAGGGGACAGATGTGAGCGGGCTGACAGTGGCCGCAATCGCCGACACGCCGAAGGTGATGAGCCAGGGCAACTGGCGCCTTGGCGTGTTCATCGACGCGGCGGCCTCCGACGAGCAAGCTGACAAACTCGGCGGCGTCTTCTCAGGCGCCCTCGGTGGGCCGATGGCGGCTCTTGGGCCGCTTGTGTCGGAGAACCTGGGCGTCCAGCGCGCTCCCATCGAGGTGCGAGAGGAGGGGCTGCGCCACTCGGTGCGCATCGGCGACGCGGTGGATTTCGAGGTCGAGGACATTGTGCCCTTCGGCGTGGAGACAGGGCAGCCGGCGAAGCTCACCGGCATCTTCCACCCCGCTGGCTCTGAGCTCACCGTTGCGCACGCGATGCGCTCGAAGATCAATGGCTTTGGCATTGAGTACGAGGCCAAGGCCGGCTTCTCGACGTCGCAGTTCTCGTGGTCGGCGTAGAAGCCGCAACCCCGGCTCTCCTCTCTGACGACCGGCGGGTCGGGGGCGGTCCCTTCAACGCCTTCGCCGCCGCCCGGGCGCAGCTGGGGCTGGTGGCTCTGCTGCTGGTCTCGGCAGCTCTCGCCTGGTGGGCGACGGTGCGGCAGATGGCCGGCATGGATGCCGGTCCCGGGACCGACTTGGGAGCTCTCGGCTGGTTCGTGGGCATATGGGTGGTCATGATGGCCGCGATGATGTTCCCGTCGGCTGCCCCGACGGTTGCCCTGTACGCCCGAATGACACAGCGGCGCGGCCTGCTGCGTCCGCTTCTCTTCACCGGCTCATATCTGCTCGTGTGGTCGGCAGTTGGCGTGGTGTCGTACGGTCTGCTCGAGCTGGGCAAGGGCTTGTTCAGCTCGCAACTGGCATGGGACAACGGTGGCCGCTGGTTCGCGGCCGCACTTCTCGCGATTGCCGCGGTGTATGAGCTCACACCGCTGAAGGACGTGTGCCTGGCCAAGTGCCGCAGCCCTCTGGGATTCCTGATCGGCAGCTGGCGTGATGGACGCGCGGGTGCTCTCGAGATGGGTGCGAAGCATGCCGCCTGGTGTGTGGGCTGCTGCTGGGCGCTCATGGCGGCGCTCTTCGCACTCGGCGTGATGAGCCTTGTGTGGATGGCCGTGGTCGCTGCTTTCATCGCGGCCGAGAAGACACTCCCATGGCGACGCACAGTGGTCTGGGGCACAACAGCGGTCCTGCTGGCGCTCGCCGTCATGTTCGTGGCAGCACCGCACGCGGTCCCAGGTCTAGTCGTGCCGGGGAGTGCAAACAACGGCGCCGGCGATATGAGGATGACGCCGTAAGTCCCCGGATAACCGCGCCATGACCGACGACAGCGCTGCCGCGCGGCACGCCCTGGCACGGCTGGCCGAGGCGATCGACACTCACCTCCGTCACGAGGAGGCTGATGTCCTGCCGCTGATGCCAGAGGCCTTCACCCTCGACGACTACGCGTTCTTCCAGGCAGAGTCGGCCAGGACGAACCCGGCCCGCGCCTTTCTGCCCTGGGTACTCGACGGTGCGCCCGAGGCCGACATCGCGTTCTTCACGGGCCGCATGCCGGCCTCCGTGCGCGAGGAGCTCGAGTCGAGATGGATCCCCCGGCGGCGCAGTGCGGTGGACGCCCTGAAGGTGCGGCACCCCGAGGCTGCGGCCCTTCCGGCCACCCGATCGCCGTTCCGGCGTGAGGTCAGACGGCGGCGCCGGTGCCACCTCTCGCTCGAGGGCACCGGCGCTGCGTCGATGGGGTGGACCACAGGTCTCGACGACGAGGTCCACTTGCCTGACGCGGTGCGCCTCGGCCGCTCCGTAGCAGGCGATGATGCCGGGGCGTCGACGGATTGCGCCGCTGTCGGATCAGCCGATAAGTGAGGTCGCTACGCTCGGCCTCCCACTCTCAGTGCCACAGCGCTCACGGCCGGATACGAGGTTCGAATCCTCTCTCCCCAGCCATTGAGGATCCGAACATTGGCTACCGGGCACGGGGCCCGTCGGGACTGCCCACGCCTACTCCGGTCTCCGGCGACACGCGGTATGAAAACTCAGTCACGGCGCTGTTGGCACTCTCGCGGGAGCCCCCCGTCTCCCGCTGTCAACATGCCGTCGGTTCCTGGCCCGGGTGCCTGGAGCTACGCCACCCTGGTGTGGTTCGCACGACGGTCAAGCTTGAGATCGATCACCTGCGCCAATGACGTGAGCTGGACCTGGGGAAAACGGCGCCGCAGCTCGGTGACATCGAAGCCCATGTCCGTCGTGTCAAAAGCGACCCCGGCGCGGATCATCGCGGCGATGTCGGGTTTGATCGGTCTCATCAGCAGCGCAGCCGACCGCATCACCGCCACCGGAACGTGGTTCACCGCGGCCTTCCGGCCGGATGCGATCTCAATCTGCTGCACCATCTGGTTGAAGGTGATGTTGTCCGGGCCGCCGATGTCCAGGGCCGTCCGACTCAGCCCGCGATCGAAGAGCGCAAGCTCGACGAACTGCGCCACGTCGCGCTCCGAGATGAAGTTGATGGAGTTGTCGCCCTTTCCGAAGACGGTGGTCTTGCCCTTGTTCACGATGGGATCGCCGACGATGCCGGCCCAGAGGCCCATGAAGGCGGTGGGTCGCACGATCGTCCAGTCGAGTCGGCTCGCCCGAACGGCATCTTCCGCACGGCATTTCATGCGAGCAAGCTCCAACGGGTGATCGGCGCGGGCGTCGTGCATGGACAGTAAAACGAAGCGGCGAACACCGGCGGCTTCGGCTGCCCGAACCAGGTTGACGTTGCCCTCGAAGTCCACCAGGCGTGGCCCGATCCCGCCGGGTCCGAATCCCGTAACGGCTGAGACAACCGCCTCGACGCCGTCCATCGCGGCGGCCAGCGACCGGGGATCGCGGACATCCCCGCGAGCGAATTCGTGCCCTTCACCGAGCCGCTGCCCGGCACGCTCGAGGTCGCGGGTCAGCACGCGAACGCGGCCGCCGCGCGCCGACAGACTCGGGATCAGCGCGGTGCCGAGGTGGCCCGTGCCCCCCGCGACGAGGATCATCGGCGCACCACCTGGCCTCGCACCGCGTCGTCAACGGTGGCTTCACTCTCGTCGACCGGTTCGAGGTAGAAGCGAGCCCAGCGTATGAGGCCGTCGACGACCCCGAAGACGATGCAGCCACGCATGAGGTGAGCGGTGCCGTCCCGGCGCATCCCGCGCATCTCCCATTCCGACCACACGGTGTCGCCGTCGACGGCGGTCCGCGTCATTTCAGCGCGAACGTCGGGGACGAACGTGAAGATCTGCTCCCAGTTGCGGCGCACCTGGGCGCGGCCGACGAATCCCCTGGCAGGGTGCAGGGGTGTGTCGTTCGCATAATCGTCGGCAAAGCACGCCACCAGGGCGTCCAGGTCATGGCCGTTGGTTGCGAACAGCAGCCGCTCGACGACCTCGAGAGGTGCCTGTGCGCGCTCTCTCTCGGCGTTCACCGCCACGCCAACCAGCGCGGGGGGAGGGCTGAACGGCGTGCTGTCGATGTCCCGGCGTCGTCGCGCAGTCGGGGGTTGGAGGATAGGGGAGCGCTCGAGCCGGCGACGTCGATCTCGCGCAATGTCGCCAGGTATCCGGCGCACAGTGTCGGCTCGCTCATCACTGCGGCCTGACACACGAGTCGCGCTGCCTGGGCGATACGCTCGTCCCAACCCATCTGATACCTCACCGGCGATTCGACTTTAGTTCCAGTATACTGGAATGAATGCGCAGTATGGGCCGCCAGCGCCGGGCTGTCAAGGGCAAGCGGGTGTACGACGCCAGCTCCCGCCGGGAGCAGGCGCTCCGAAACCGGAACAGGATCATCGACTCGGCCGAGCGCCGGTTCCTGGACGACGGGTACGCCTTCACGACCATCGCGGCCGTCGCCGATGACGCCGGGGTGTCCGTCGACACCATCTACAAAACGTTCGGTGGCAAACCGGGACTCGTCCGGGCAATCCGCGAGCGAGCGCTGCGTGGGGCGCGTCCGGTGGCGGCCGAGCAGCGCTCCGACGAGCTCCAGGCGCACGAGGCGGATCCGCGAAAGATCATCCAGGGGTGGGGTCGATTCGTCACCGAGATCGCGCCGAGAACCACGCCGATCCTGCTGCTGCTTCGTGACGCTGCCGGGACTGACCCAGAGATTCAGGTCCTCCTCGAGGAGATGGACTCCGACCGCCTCCGCCGGATGACCGACAACGCCCGTCGCCTGCACACGGCCGGCCAGCTGCGCTCGGGCGTGACCGTTGCGCTGGCGGCCGACGTGATGTGGATGTACAGCTCGCCGGAGCTCTATGAGCTCATGGTTCTGCGGCGGGGGATGCCGCTCAGGCGGTACGGTCAGTTCGTCGCCGACGCCATGATCGCTGCGCTCGTCTAAGCGGACGCCTGGGGGCTCTGAGTGCGCCTTCAGGCGTTGACGCGGTCCATATACCAGGTGGCGCCGCGCTCGCCGGCGACCGTCTCCGGCGACGCGATCTCGTCGAGCTTCTTGACGTCCTCGTCGGGGATGACCACGTCTGCCGCCGCGGCGTTGGCCTCGAGGTTCCCGCGTCTGCGAGTGCCAGGGATGGGCACGATGTCGTCACCCTTGTGCAGCAGCCACGCGAGTGCCAGCTGCGCGACCGTGGTGCCAAGCGCCTCGCCGACTTCCTGCAACTGCAGGACGAGGCGGGCGTTCCGGTCGAGGTTCTCGCCCGTAAAGCGTAGGACCGTCCGTCGCCAATCGTCCTGCGGCACGTCGTCGGTCCGCAGGTATCGGCCGGTGAGAAGGCCTCGGCCGAGGGGACCGTAGGCGACGAAGCCGATACCAAGCTCGCGGGTGGTGGGCAACACGTCGGCTTCGACGTCGCGACTGAAAAGTGAGTACTCCGTCTGCAGCGCGGTGATCGGATGCGTCGCGTGCGCGCGGCGGATGGTGTCGGCCGCTGCTTCGGAGAGCCCGAGGTAGCGCACCTTGCCGGCGCGGACCAGGTCGGCCATGCCGCCGACCGTCTCTTCGATCGGAGTCGTCGGGTCGACGCGGTGCAGGTAATAGCGGTCGACGAAATCCGTCCTCAGCCGTACGAGACTGGCGTCGAGGAATGCTCTGATGCCCTCCGGTTTGCCAAGTCCGGCGCCGCCGCCTCCGCCTCCGCCGAACTTGGTGGCGAGCACGACGTCGGATCGGCGGCCTTCGATGACGCGGCCGACGATCTCTTCACTGCGCCCGTCGCCGTAGATGTTGGCCGTGTCGATGAGGTTGATGCCGAGGTCCAGGGCCCTCATCAGGGTCGCCTCCGACTCGGTGTCATCGGATTCGCCGTAGACACCGGCGAAGCTCATGGCTCCGAAGCCGACGGCGGATACGTTGGGTCCTTCTCGGCCCAGACGGCGCTGCTGCATTGCCTGACTCCCTGCACGTGCTGACTGTTCCAAGGCGAGCCCTTCACGACGCTTGCTCGCCTTGATGCCGGACCGTCACCATTCCTGGGGATGGAAGCAGGTGCACGGCTGTACGCCATGATCCTCGGCTACCGGGGCACGCAGATCATTCGGACAGCCGCGCAGTTGCGCATCTGCGATGAGCTCGCCGCACAATCGATGACATCTTCAGCGCTCGCGGCGCGGCTGTGCGTCGACCCCCCGTTGCTTCATCGCGTGCTTCGGGCGTTGGCAGCGCTTGGATTGCTGACCGAAGCTGACGACGGCCGCTTCGCCAACACGGAGATGGGCACCCTGCTCCGCAGCGACGTCGAGGGAAGCCTGCGCAGCACCGTCCTCGGCATGGCCGAGGACAGCTCGTGGAGGGCCTGGGGGCAGCTGCCGCGCGCCGTCAGCTCCGGCGGAGTTCCCTACGAACGGTCTGAAGGACGGACCGTCTGGGACGAGATGGCGAACGACCCCACGATGGCCGCTCGGTTCAACTCCTTCATGGCGGGCCGGGCGGAGATCTTCGCGCCCCACCTTCTCAGTCTCTACGACTTTTCAGGTGCGCGCCACATCGTCGACGTAGGCGGGGGAGTCGGCGCCTTGCTGGCCAGAATCCTCGAGGCGCATCCCGCAGCGCACGGCACGCTTTTCGACCTGCGCGCCGGCCTCGCCGACGCTGCTGCTTACCTTCGTGCCCGCGGGGTCGAGGACCGGTGCACCCTGGTGCCGGGATCCTTCTTCGACTCCGTCCCAGCCGGCGCTGATGTCTACATCCTTCGCGACATCCTGCACGACTGGCCCGATGAGCGGGCCACCGAGATTCTCCGCGTGTGCCGGGCCGCGATGACACCAGGAGCCAAGCTCCTCGTCATCGACGCGGTGCTGCCCTCGCGAGCCACCGACGACCCGGAGGCCGTGACCAAGTTCCTCTACGACATCAACATGTTCGTGCTGTTCGGTGCCCGCGAGAGAACGGAGCAGGAGCTGCGCGCGATGCTCGAGGCGACGTCGTTCACCACAGACAGACTGCTGCAAACCGAGCCGACAGCAACGCTGGTGGCCACTGCCACCTAGGCAGGACCGCCTAGGCTTCGCTCGCGGCGTCGGGGGGCGGTTCGGCGCCGGTCGAGGCAGCCTTGGCAAAGCGCAGGGCTGCCGAGTTGATGCAGTAGCGCTGGCCGGTGGGTTGGGGCCCGTCATTGAAGACGTGGCCGAGATGGCCACCGCAGCGCCCGCAGCGCACCTCTGTGCGCGGGATGATCATCTTGAAGTCGCGATGCTCGTCGATGACGTCGGGGGCGGCCGGGGCGGAGAAGCTCGGCCAGCCGCTGCCGGAGTCGTACTTGGTGCTCGAATCGAACAGCTCAGCGCCGCACCCCGCGCAGAGGTACTGCCCGGTCGACTTGACATGAACGTACTGGCCGGTTCCGGCTCGTTCGGTGGCGCCCCGGCGCAGAACGGCGTACTGCTCAGGCGTGAGTTGCTCACGCCACTCCTGGTCGGACTTGACGACTTTCTCTGGCATGGTCAGACCGTACCCGATGGCTGGGGCCGGCAAACCCCGGTGAGCGTCAGGCGCCCGAGCCTCGCCACTGCGGGCGGTGCCAGGGCTCGGCGGCAAAGGACGTTCGTACCGCGTTGCGGAGGGCAGGGTCCGTGACGACGTCGGCTCCGGTGAGAGCCAGCGCCGCCGCGCCGCTCAACATCACGTCGTGCGCGGCCTCGGTCGCTGCCGCCTCGCGGAATTCGTGGGTGTGACAGAACACGCCTTCGCTCGTGATGGCCACCTCGGGGTGGATGGTGGGGCAAGCGTACGAGACATCGCCGACGTCGGTGGAACCGACCCGTTCCCATGGCGTGGCGACCACAGGCGCCAAGCCGACACCCTCAAGATGAATATGGCCGCGGTCGGCGAGAACGCGGTTGGATCGCATGTCCTTGTAGGTGCTCTCTTGGACGAGCTCCAACGAGCATCCCGTCGCGGCCGCGGCCGCCTCGAAGATGGCCCGGAAACGGACGTTTATCTCATCCAGGTAGGCGGCGTCGCGGGCCCTGGTCATGAACTCGCCGCTGGTGCGCTCCGGGATGATGTTCGGGGCGGTGCCGCCTTCGGCGATGAACCCGTGCACCCGCGCGCCGTCACGCAGCTGCTGGCGCCACAGCGACACGCCGTTGTACGCGTGCACGAAGGCATCGAGCGCGTTCAAGCCCTTGTCGGGGTCGCCTGCGGCGTGGGCGGCGCGGCCCGTGAACGTCCACCTCCAGTTGGTGCAGGCGAGGGTCCACATGACCGCCATGGTGCGGTCGGTGGGGTGGAGGATCAATGCCGCATCGCAGTCGTCGAAGACGCCGTCGTTGACCAGAGGGATCTTGCCGCCACCGCCCTCCTCCGCAGGGCTGCCGACCACCCGCACGTGTCCAGCGACGCCGTTCTCGCGCAGCGCGTGGAGCAAGGCGATGCCGGCCCCCGCGGACGCCGTCCCAATGAGGTTGTGCCCGCAGGCATGGCCGAGGCCGCGCAACGCGTCGTACTCGCAGACGAAGGCCACGCGCGGGCCGCCCTCTCCGATGTGGGCATCGGCGACGAAGGCAGTGTGCATGCCTGACACATCGCGGCGCACCTCGAAGCCCTGCGACTTGAGCAGACCGCATAGGGTCGCGCACGCGCGCGTCTCCTCGAAGGCCGTCTCCGGGTGCGAGTGGATGTCGAGCGACACGTGACGCAACTCCGTGCGCTGCTCGGCGAGAACTGCCTGGATGCGATCCGCGACGGCATTGGCTGCGACGCTCACTGGCTGCCTCCAGGTGGGACGGTCGGCGGTATTGTGCCGTGCGCTGGGTATCGAGCAGCGCCGAGGCGCAGCGTGGCCGCGATGTGCTGACGCAACGATAGCGGAGCGATGACCTCGACCGACCCACCCCAGCCGAGCACCCAGGCGCGCATCTCAACCTCGCTGGCGACCCGGATGTGGACATCGATGTCGCCATCGTCACGCTCGCTGACCTCGGCGACCCGGTGGCCGAGCGCTTCGCGCGCTCGCTCGGCGATGGCGCGGTCGAAACGGAGATGGACGTCGTCCTGCCCAGGCGCCTGCCAGATGCCCCACGATCCGCTGACCACGGCGTCGATGTCGAAGTCGTCCGGAACCGCGAAGCTGTCGGTCAACAACCGCGCCACCTGGACGCGGTCGATGCGGAACGGCCGCACCTCGTTGGAGAGGTCGTCGTGGGCGAAGATGTACAGCGTTCGACTCTCTGCCCGTGGCTCGAGAAAGTACGGTCGTAGCACGCGCCGCGTCTGGCGCCCCTCCGCGTCGCGATAGGTGACCTCGACACAACGGCGCAGCACGAAACCGTCGACGACCACACGCTCGACCTGGTGGCGCTCGCCACCGGCTGGGCGCCTCTCCGCGGCGGCGATCAGACCCTGCAGGTAGCGGGTGACCACAGGAACGCTCAGCGCGCGGGCCAGCTGAGCCAGTGCGCCGATCAGGGCCGGCTCCTGCTCGGAGCGCATCTGCTGCATCGCGCGGACCGCGAGCAGGAGCTCAGTCGCCTGGTAGTGGTCGAGCTGCATGGCCGGCAGACGGCTGCGCGAGCCGATGCGAAACCGGCCGTCGACCTCCTCGATGTCGATGCCGGCGCTATCGCGCAGCGTGCTGAGGTAGCGCTGCACGGTTCGGGTGGTGACCTCGAGCTGGTCGGCAAGCTGGCGCGTGGTCAGGCCGGTCTGCGTATCGGAGAGTCGCTGAAAGAGCTGGATGACGCGGAGGAATTTCTCGCCGCTCTCGTAGCGCTGGCTCATCGGCTCAGGTGAGGATGTTGACCGCCCGGCCCGCCACCAGCGCGACGGTGAGCAGCGAGGCGAGCGATTGCAGGCCCATGAGCACCTTGGCCAGGTGCGTCAGGGGCATGGTGTCGGTGGGGCTGAACGCCGTCGCGTTGGTGAGCGACACATAGAGGTAGTCGAGGAAGTGAGGTCGCCAGTCGTGGGGCGCGCGGTCGGGGCTGATCAGCTGCGGGAAAAGGAAGTCGGGCAGCCGCGGATACCGGCCGAGCCGCCGCGCCGGTCCGCCAGCGTCGAGCTCCCAGTACCAGAGGCCGAAGATGATCACGTTGGTCAGGTAGATCTGGATCGCCGCGAACAACAGGGTGCGCCCGGTGATCTCGCCCCGGTGGATGAGCAGGTCGTGCACGAGGAGCACGAGCGCGCCGACGTTGCCAATGTTGGCCAGGGTGATGAGCACGATCGCCGCGATCCGGCTGGCGCCGGCCTCCCCGGCATGCCGGTGCGGTCGGGCCAAGATCAGCGGCACGAGGATCGCACCTTCGAGCGCGGGCAGCAGCCAGCGCGGTCCGAGCAGCAGCGTGGCCGGCAGGCTGACGTAGAGGGCGAGAGCGGCGACGACCGCCAGCGTCGCCGGCCAGCGGGACTCGAGCAGCGGCCGGCCGTCGACCGTGGCGAGTGGGGCGCTGTCGGGCATCGCGGACGACGATACGTGACCGCGCGGGCGCCGAACGCAGCCTGCTGTCAGCCAGCCCCAGCTTCCGAGCCGCCTACGCTCCCGGGCACCCCCCGGCGGAGCCGCCGTTGGGAAGCCGCGCCAGGATGCTCTCGCAGATCCGGCCCAGCTCCGCGGCGTCCTCTTTGGACAGCCCGTCGAACAGGTGGGCGCGAAGATGCTCGACGTGCCGTGGCGCGGTGGCTTCCAGCGCGGCCTGACCGGCGTCGGTGAGCACCGCGAGCGGCCGGATCAACACGCAACGACTTCGGTGTCAGCTTCGGCTCCGTGGTCGACGGCATCGCGGCGGTCGGAGACCACATCGACCTGACGCTCGAGATCGAAGCGATCCTCCAGCCTCAGAGCTGACGCGAAACACTCCTCACACCGGGGCCGGCGGCGACACGCTGTTGTCGCCGGCCCGCCGGATCATCGGGCTCATGATCCGCGAGGCGAGCGTTTCCGTCGACCGACCCGAACCGGGTCATTACCAGCACCGGCTGTGCGCCGCGCTCAACCGCCTGCCGGCGTTGCTGCCTCCGCCCCCGCCCCCGGTGCTGCGGGCGGCCGAGCGCCATTGGCGCACCAGCGGCCGTCATCGCAGGTCCGGGCAGTTGCCACTGCCACTCGAGCCGCGGTGAGCGGCCGGGTATTCGCGCGCCGACCGCACCGCCGCGTATTGGATCATCTGAGCATGGATTCCCTGGGCCTCTTCTCGACTGCCGCGCAGCGCTGGTTCGGCGACGCCCTTGGCGAGCCGACGGAGGTACAGCAGCGTGGCTGGCCGGAGATCGCGGCCGGTCGCAACGCGCTGCTCTGCGCGCCGACGGGTAGCGGCAAGACGCTCGCCGCGTTCATGTGGTTCGTTGACAGTCTCGGTCGTGCCCCAACCCCGGCGGAGGCCGAGCGCTGCCGCGTCCTGTACGTCTCACCGCTGAAGGCGCTGACGGTGGACGTCGAGCGCAACCTCCGCGCCCCGCTGCGCGGCATCGCGCTGGAGGCCGAACGGTGCGACGAATCATTCCGTGAAGCGCGCACCGCGGTGCGCAGCGGCGACACATCCGCCACCGAGCGACGCGACCTGGTGCGACATCCCGCCGACATCCTGATCACAACGCCGGAGTCGCTGTTCCTGATGCTCACCAGCGCGGCACGGGAGACGTTACGAAGCGTTCGCACGGTGATCATCGACGAGATCCACGCGCTGGCCGGGACCAAGCGCGGCGCGCACCTGGCGCTCAGCCTGGAGCGGCTGAGCGCGCTGTGCGGAGCTGAACCGCAGCGGATCGGGCTGTCGGCCACGCAGCGCCCCCTCAGCGAGGTGGCGCGCTTCCTCGGCGGCCGCGACCGTGAGGTGGTGATCGTCGACGCAGGGATGCACAAGCCGATGGAACTGCACATCGAGGTGCCGGTTGACGACATGTCCGACCTCGACCGCGGCGCCGAACGTGACCTTGACACGGCGGCGGCGAGAGCCCCCCGACGGAGCATCTGGCCGGCCATCGCGCCGCGGCTGCTCGAGCTGATCAGGTCGCATCGCTCCACCATCATCTTCGTCAACTCGCGCCGTCTTGCCGAGCGCCTCAGCGGTCAGCTCAACGACCTCGCCGGCGAGGACCTGGTCCGGCCCCACCACGGGTCGATCTCTCGCGAGCAGCGCACCGTCGTCGAGGAGATGCTCAAGGAGGGCCGTCTGCCCGCGATCGTCGCCACCTCCTCGCTCGAGCTCGGCATCGACATGGGGGCGGTCGACCTGGTGGTGCAGGTCGGCTCGCCGATGACGGTCGCCGCCGGTCTGCAGCGCATCGGCCGCGCCGGCCACAGCGTGGGCCAGGTCTCGCAGGGAACCATCTTCCCCACCCACCGAGGTGACCTGGTCGAGGCGGCGGCAATCGCTGAGCGGATGCTCGTCGGCGCCATCGAGGAGACGCGGGTGCCGCGCAACCCGCTCGACGTGCTCGCGCAGCAGATCGTGGCGATGGCGGCGCTCGACACCTGGGACGTGGCCGACCTGCGCCACACGGTGATGCGCGCCTACCCGTTCGCCGACCTCGGTGAGCGTGCCTTCGAAGCCACCCTCGACATGCTCGACGGGCGCTATCCGTCGGAGGAGTTCGGAGAGTTGCGCGCGCGCATCGTGTGGGACCGCGTCGCGGGGACCGTCCGCGGCCGCGCCGGCGCGCAGAGCCTGGCGGTGATCAGCGGCGGCACCATCCCCGACCGCGGCCTGTTCAGCGTCAACATCTTTGAGGATGGTCGCCGGGTCGGTGAGCTCGACGAGGAGATGGTGTACGAGCTCCGCCCCGGTGAGACCTTCATCCTCGGCGCGACCACCTGGCGCTGCGTGGACATCACTCCTCAGCAGGTGCTGGTGCTCCCCGCGCCGGGCGAGCCCGGCAAGATCGCGTTCTGGCACGGCGACTCCGTCGGCCGTCCCTACGAGGTCGGCGCCGCCGTCGGTGCCATGGTGCGGGAGCTCGGGGCGCTCCCCGAGGGTCAGGCGCTGGCCCGCCTGCGCGACCGGGCCGGCCTCGACGAGCGAGCCGCACGCAACCTCGTCGACCACCTCGCCGACCAGGCCGCGGCCACCGGCGTGATGCCCGACGACCGCACCATCGTCGTCGAGCGATTCCGCGACCAGCTTGGCGACTGGCGACTGTGTGTCCTGACTCCCTTCGGCGCGCGCGTCCATGCACCTTGGTCGCTCGTTGCCGCGCAGCGCCTGCGCGACGAGGTCGGTTCTGACGTGCAGGCGATCCACAGCGACGACGGCTTCGCGTTGCGCATCGCTGACATCGACCGCATGCCCGACGCCGCGACGCTCTTCCTCGACCCCGACGACATCGTCGCCGCCGTCACCGAGCAGCTCGACGGCAGCTCTCTTTTCGCGTCCCGCTTCCGTGAGAACGCTGCGCGCGCGTTGCTGCTGCCGCGCCGCCGACCCGGGCAGCGCACGCCGTTGTGGCAGCAGCGCCAGCGCAGCGCGGGCCTGCTCCAGGTGGTGACGCGTCACCCGTCATTCCCCATCCTGGTCGAGACCTATCGCGAATGTCTCCGCGATGTCTTCGACCTCGAGGCCCTGGCGGGGATCATGCGGGCGGTCCGCGCGCACCAGATCCGTGTCGTCGAGGTGGAGACCGCCCAGCCGTCACCGGTGGCGAGCGGCCTTCTCTTCGAGTACGTCGCCCAGTACATGTATGACGGGGACGCACCGGTCGCCGAACGTCGTGCGGCCGCGCTCAGCCTGGATCGCGAGCTTCTCGCGGAGCTGCTCGGCAGCGACGACCTGCGCGAACTGCTCGACGGCGACGCGATCGACGCCACCGAGCTGGAGCTGCAACGTCTCGACGACTCGTCGCGTCCTCGCGACGCCGACGGCGCGCTCGACGCCCTGCGCACCGTCGGCGACCTCGCCGCCGACGAGGCCTCAGCCCGTGGTGTCACACCGGGATGGGTCGACGAGCTGGTCGGCGCGCGCCGCGCACTCTGGGTACGCGTCGCCGGGCACCCGCGCGTCATCGCCGCCGACGATGCCGGTCGCTACCGTGACGCGCTCGGCGTCGCGCTCCCGCCGGGGCTGGCTGCGGTGCACATCGCGGCGACGCCCGACGCGCTCGCCGCATTGATCCGCAGGTACGCGCGCACCCATGTCCCCTTCGTGGCCGGCGACGTGGCGGCACGTTGGGCGATACCGGTGCAGAACGTGGTCGGAGTGCTGAGCACGCTGGTGAGTGCAGGTGACCTGATCGCCGGGCACTTCCGTCCGGGTGGTGGCGAGCGCGAGTACTGCCATCCGGAGGTGCTGCAAAGGCTCAGACGCCGCTCGCTGGCGGCTCTTCGCCGTGAGGTGGAGGCGGTGACCGGCGACACCTTCGCGCGATTCCTCGTCGCGTGGCACGGCATCGGGTCAACCGCGCGCGGCCTCGACCGCCTCCTCCAGGTGATCACCCAACTCCAGGGGCTGCCGGTTGCCCTTTCCGTGCTGGAGCGCGACCTGCTGCCGGCGCGGATGGGGTATGACGGCCGGCTCCTCGACGAGTTGATCGCCGCCGGCGAGGTGGTGTGGCAGGGGAGGGGCGCCATCGGGCGCGATGACGGCCGCATCGCGCTCTTCCTGCGCGGCGACGCGTCCGCGCTGCTGGCCGCGCCGGTCGATCCTCCGCGCTCCGACCTGCACGATGCCATCCGCAACCGGCTGCGCGGCGGCGGCGCGGCGTTCGTGCGCGACCTCCTCGACGCCTGCCCCGGTGTGCCGCTCGATGAGGTCGTCGATGCCCTGTACGACCTTGTCTGGTCCGGAGAGGTGTCCAACGACACGCTTCAGCCGCTGCGCTTCCTCGGTCCGGTGCGCCGTCATCCGCGGCGGCCGCTGATGCGCCTGGTGCCGCCCCGCGCCCAGGGCCGCTGGTCGCTGACGGGCGCCGGGGCGGCGACCGTCGGCGCCACCGAGCGGGGCATCGCCGTGGCCACCAGCCTGCTCCAGCGCCACGGCGTGCTCACGCGCGAGGCGGTGTCGGGCGAGGGGGTCAGCGGTGGGTTCGCCGCGCTGTACCCGGTGCTGCGCGCCATGGAGGAGAGCGGCCGGATCAGGCGCGGTTACTTCCTCGAGGGATGCGGAGCCGCGCAGTTCGCGCTGCCCGGCGCGGTCGACGCCCTGCGCAGCCACAGGACCGCGGCGCCGGTCGCCGCCCTGCTCGCCGCTGTCGATCCCGCCAACCCGATCGGCGCCGTGCTGCCGTGGCCGACGCTGGCCGGTCGGGCGGCGCGCGCTGCCGGCGCGTACACCGTCCTCCGTGGTGGCGAGTTGCGCCTCTTCGTCGAGCGCGGCGGCCGCTCGATGCTCACCAGCGGCGGGCCCGACGAGACCGACGTCCACCTGCTCGCCGCGGTGGCGTCACGAATGGGCAGGCTGGACTTGCAGACCATCGACGGCGAACCGGCATCGGGCCACGCGCTCGCCACCAGCCTGCGATCCGCCGGGTTCGTCTCGAGCCCGCGAGGGCTCGTCCTCTACCCGCCGCGGCCGGCCGCGCTGCACGCCAGGGCCGACGCCCGGCGGTGACCGCGCCGCGAGCGCGTTCAGCCCGCTGGGGTCACCAGGTACGTGATCACCACCCACTGCAGCATCGCGGCGGCGATGACCAGCGAATGGAAGATCTCGTGGAAGCCGAACGTGCGCGGCCACGGATCGGGCCAACGCCGTGCGTAGATGATCGCGCCGGCAATGTAGACGACTCCGCCGAGGGCGAGCAGTCCGACGCCGACGGCCCCGACGTTGCTCAGCAGCCTGGGGATGATGACGACGCCGAAGCCGCCGATGGCGATATAGGGCCCCACCTCGATCACCACTGGCGCATCGATCCAGAAGAGGTTGAGCAGGCTGCCGAGGATGGCACCCCCCCACACCACTGCGAGGGTGGCAACGCTCAGCCAGCCGGTGAGCGCGATCACGGCGATCGGGGTGAAGGTGCCGGCGACCAGCATGAAGATGGTGGCGTGGTCGAGGCGGCGGAGCCAGCGCCGCACCGACACCGACCAGTGGCCACGGTGATATAGCGCGCTGACGCCGAGACAGGCGCTCAGCGTGGCGGCATAGATCGCCGTCGAGGCGCGTGCGCCGCCGGCGGGGGCGTGCAGGATTGTCCACGCACCGGCGAGCAGCGAGATCGGGAAGGCGAATTCGTGCAGGACGCCGCGCAGTCGTGGCTTGACGAAGGCGACGGCCGCGCGTGCCACGTCGCCCGCCTCATCGACCGCAATCGCCAGCGGGGAGAGATTGTCCACGGTGACCACCTTAGCTGCCGGGGGCGCCCGCGTCGGCGCTGTTCGGTACCGAGTGACATACGATCCCGCCTCGTGACCCCAGTCCAGATCACGGGCACAGCGCAACGCCAGGCATGGCGCGACGGCGTTCTGCCCGCGGTCGAGCGCGTGCGCCCGCAGCTCTGGTCGGTGCCGGTCCCCATCCCGGACAACCCGTTGCGCTACGTCATCGTGCACCTCCTCGAGCTCGATGACGGCGTCGCTGTCGTCGACACCGGCTGGAACACCGAGACGGCCTGGACAGCGCTCGTCGATGGCCTCGCGGTGGCCGGGTACGCGGTCGGCGACGTGCGCGCCGCACTGATCACGCACATCCATCCCGACCACTACGGGCTCGCCGGCCGGCTGCGCGAGGCCAGCGGCGCATGGGTGGGTCTGCACGCGGCGGACGCTGCACTGCTCCCGGGCCGGTACGGCGCCGGCGTCGACGCGGTCGTCGCCCAGATGCGCGGCCTGCTGACCAGCTGCGGTGTTCCCGCCGACGTCGTCGCTGAGTTGAGCGAAGCGTCGATGGGCGTGCGGGAGTTCGTCAGCCAGGCAGAGCCCGACGTGCTCCTCGAGCATGGCAAGCCGCTGGGCCTGCGCGGCTGGGACATCGTGCCGCTGCACACGCCGGGACACTCGCCCGGACATGTCTGCTTCCTTGACCGAGACCGGCGGGTGTTGCTCAGCGGGGATCACGTGCTGCCCAGGATCAGTCCCAACATCTCCGTCCACGCGCAGCAGCCGGGCAACCCCCTGGCCGATTTCCTCGACTCGCTGCGCGCGGTGCGCGACCTTGACGTCGACGAGGTGCTGCCGGCGCACGAGTGGCGTTTCGCGCCGCTGGCCGCGCGCGTTGATGAGTTGCTCGACCATCACGCCAACCGGCTGCGCGTCGTGGAGCAGGCGATTGCCGACCACCCGGGGACGACCTGCTGGGACACGGCGCGCCGGCTGCCGTGGTCGCGAGCATGGGACGAGGTGCGCGGCCACATGCGTCGTGCCGCGGTCGGGGAGACGCTTGCGCACCTGGTGCTCCTCGAAGCCCGTGGAGCGATCCGTCGCGAGCCTGCGGTGCCGTGGCGATGGGTGTGCACCGAGCATCGGTAGACTGCCGCGGGTGAGCGCCGCCACCGCTGCGACCGCCGAAGGTCGCCGCCTCGCGGAGGCGGACAGCGGAATGGTGCTTTGGCGGCGCTGGGGCCCGTACCTCAGCGAGCGCGCCTGGGGCACCGTCCGAGAGGACTACAGCGCCGACGGGGACGCCTGGAACTTCTTCCCGTACGAGCACTCGCGGTCGCGCGCGTATCGATGGAACGAGGACGGCCTTGGTGGGATCTGCGACATCGACCAGCGCCTCTGTCTTGCGCTGGCGTTCTGGAACGGCGTCGACGTGACCCTGAAGGAGCGCGCTTTCGGGCTCACCAACGCGCAGGGCAACCACGGCGAGGATGTCAAGGAATACTGGTGGTTTCTTGACTCGACGCCGACGCACTCATGGATGCGCTGGCGCTACCACTATCCCCAGGCCGCGTTCCCCTATGAGCAGCTGATCGACGAGAACGCTCATCGCGATCGTCTCCAGCCGGAGTACGAGCTTCTCGACACCGGCGTGTTCGATGACGACCGTTACTGGCAGATCACCGCAGAGTACGCCAAGGCGAACGCCGAGGACATGGTGGTGCGCATCAGCGCCCGCAACGCCGGCCCGGACACGGCCACGCTGCACGTCCTCCCCACCCTCTGGTTCCGCAACACCTGGTCGTGGCGTGTCGGAGCGCCGCGTCCGCGGATCCACGTGCAGGACGGCGCCATCGTTGCCGAGGACGTGGTGCTGGGGACTCGCCGGCTCACCTCCGCAACCGCTGCGCCGGTGCTGGTCTGCGACAACGACACCAACACGCAGCTTCTGTGGGGCTGCGCCGGGTCCGCGTTCCCCAAGGACGGCATCAACGACCACGTGGTGCGCGGTGCCGCGACGGTGAACCCCGCGCAGGAGGGAACCAAAGCTGCGTTCCACCACGTGCAGGCGGTCGCGCCCGGAGAGACGTGGACGGTGACGCTGCGCCTCTCCGACTCGACAACGTCCATGGGCGACGCAGACCAGCAGATCGCGGTCCGTCGCGGCGAGGCCGATGAGTTCTACGCGGCGCTGACGCCGTCCGACGCCGGTGCCGACGAGGCTTCGGTGATGCGCCAGGCGTTCGCCGGCATGCTCTGGGGCAAGCAGTTCTATCACTACGACGTCGCCAGCTGGCTCGACGGCGACCCCGGTCAACCGCCGCCGCCGCCCGGCCGCGGCGCGATTCGCAACGGCGGCTGGGGCCACTTCGACGCCCGCGATGTCATCTCCATGCCCGACGCCTGGGAGTACCCGTGGTTCGCCGCCTGGGACCTCGGCTTTCACTGCGTCGCCCTGGCGCACGTGGACGCCCAGTTCGCCAAGCGGCAGCTGATCCTGTTGCTCCGGGAGTGGTACATGCATCCCAACGGGCAGCTGCCGGCATACGAGTGGTCGTTCAACGATGTCAATCCCCCGGTCCACGCATGGGCGGCGCTGCGTGTGTTCGAGATCGATGGCGCGCGCGACCTCGACTTCCTCGAGCGCGTGTTCCACAAGCTGCTCATCAACTTCACCTGGTGGGTGAACCGCAAGGACACCGAGGGCAACAACATCTTCGAGGGCGGTTTCCTTGGCCTGGACAACATCGGCCTCTTCAACCGGTCCACCCTTCCCCCGGAGGGGGGATACCTCGAGCAGTCGGACGGAACCGCCTGGATGGCGATGTACTGCCTGAACCTCCTGGAGATGGCGATGGTTCTCGCCCGGAAGGACAACACCTACGAAGACGTCGCCACCAAGTTCTTCGAGCACTTCGTGCTGATCGCCAACGCGATGGACGTCCAGGGTTTGTGGGATGACGGTGACGGTTGGTACTACGACGTGGTGCGCGCTGCGGACGACAGCCGGATCCCCATTCGCGCGCACTCGGCTGTCGGCCTGATCGCGCTGTGCGCGGTCACGGTGATGGAGCCCGAGGTGAGGTCGGAGCTACCCGCGTTCGTGCGCCGGATGGACTGGTTCCTGGAGAACAAACCACAGCTCGGCCGGGTGATCGCCCACGTCGCGGTCGAGTCTGCGCAGAGCCGCCGGCTGCTCAGCCCGGTTGACCCGGTGCGCCTGCGGCGCATGCTCACGCGCGTCCTCGACGAGGCCGAGTTCCTCTCGCCGCACGGACTGCGCGCGTTGTCGCGCTACCACCTCGACCACCCGCTGGAGATCGAGATCGGCGGCATGACGATGCGGCTCGACTACGAGCCCGGCGAGTCGACGTCGAACCTGTTCGGGGGCAACTCCAACTGGCGCGGTCCGGTCTGGTTTCCCATCAACTACCTCGTGATCGAGGCGCTGCGCCGCTACCACCTGTTTGTCGGCGACGAGTTCACCGTCGAATACCCGACGGGGTCGGGCCGGCTCTCCAACCTCGGCGAGGTCGCGACAGGGATCTCGGCGCGGCTGGTCTCGCTCTTCACCCAACGCGAGGACGGCAGCCGACCGGTGTTTGGCGCTGACCAGCACCTGCAGACCGATCCCGCGTGGCACGCCCAGATCCCATTCCATGAGTACTTCCACGGCGACACCGGCGCCGGTCTCGGTGCATCGCATCAGACCGGGTGGACCGGCGTCGTGGCGGACCTCATCGCCTCCCGCGCGGCGCCGACCCCGCTTCCGATGGAGGAGCCGCGACAGACCGCGCGCGACACAGGCGGCCGCAATCGTGCCGGCGATTGACGCACCATTGCCGTGATGCTGAACTGGTCCACGTTCGCTGTTTTCGCGGTCGCCTCGCTGGCACTGCTGGTCATTCCCGGTCCGGCGGTGCTGTACATCGTCACCCGCAGCGTTGACGAGGGCCGCGCCGCCGGCCTCGCCTCGGTCGTCGGGGTGCACCTCGGCACGATGGTCCACGTCAGCGCGGCGGCGCTCGGCATCTCGGCGCTGCTGGCGTCGTCGTCGGTAGCGTTCACCGTCGTGAAGGTGTGCGGGGCTGTGTACCTGGTCGCCATCGGGGTTCGCCGCATCGTGGTCCGCGAGGCGCACGCAGAGGACGCGATCCTCGTGCCAGTGCCGCTGCGGCGGGTTGTCGCCACCGGGGTGATCGTCAACGTCCTCAATCCCAAGACGGCGCTCTTCTTCCTCGCCTTCCTTCCCCAGTTCATCAACCCGGCCAGGGGCGCGGTGGCGCTGCAGGTGCTCGTGCTGGGCGGCGTCTTCATCGCCATCGGCCTGGTCAGCGACGGCAGCTACGCGCTGCTTGGGTCAGCCGCCGGTGGCTGGCTGCGCACGCGGCTGCTGCCGTCGCGAGCACGGCGCCTGGTCACCGGTGGGGTGTACCTGACCTTGGGCACGGCGGCGGCCCTCACCGGCGCCCCCAAGCAAGGCTGAACCGAACCCGGGGTGGCGTGCCCGAGGCGAGCGACGCTTTTGGGGCGAGCGCTTGACGCCGTGGGCGACACGGCCCCACCATCCTCGCGGGGGGACGGTTGGGGTCTGGGGTGAGCGAGGTGACGAGGTGCCCGTGTTCGATCGACTGAGGAGCGCAGCGGCAGCACTGTCACCGAGCGCAGGGGGCAGGGAGCGCTGCCATGTCGCGGGGTGCCGGCGCCGCGACGGAGTGCCCTGCAGCTACGTCGACAAGCGGGGCCGAAGCTGCCCCACCGCCTGGTGTGCTGAGCACACGGCGCTGGTCGGCGGGTTGCCATTCTGCCGCCGGCACGCATCGACACTGAACGCGCTCGATGGTGCCGAGGCGGTCGCCGGGTTGCCCGACCTCGACAACCGTGCCCCATCGCTGGTCGGCTGGATGGGGAGGGAACTGGACGGCTCCATCCGCGACCTGCTCCACCGCGTGGCTCCGAACGACAGCGCCGCAGTGATCACCGACCCGGTCCGGCTGCTGCTCACTCCCACCGGTGGAATGCGGCGCTGGGCCAAGGCATGGAAGATCCTCGACGACACGTCGGTGCTCACCCGGGTCGCCGTCGAGGTCGATGAGCACGACGACGACGAGGTCTGCGCCCGCGTCGACATGGACCTGATCGGCCGGGGCGTGCCTCCCTGGATCGAGCGCCGCCGCACCGGGGTGGGGGTGGATGACGCCACCGCGGCCATCGAGCGCCGCCAGTTCACCGCCGCGATGGCCAGCTTGATCGAACTGGTCGTCACCCGGCAGGAGGTGGCGACCCGCCCTTGAGCGCGGTCAGCATCGGCTGGACGGAGAGCGCCTCCGAACGGGAGGCGCGTGTCGATGTGATTCGCGCCGCGTGGCGATCGGCGTATGCCCACATCTTCACCCGCGCCGAGATCGACGGAATCTTCAACGGCGACCTCGAGGGCGAGGGAAGCTGGGTGGCGTCGCGGCTGGCGCCGGCCGGCACGCTCGCCGCCCGTAGAGACGGTCGCCTGATCGGCGTGGCCTCGTTGGGGCTCCTGCGCAGCGGCGATGCCGAGCTGGCCGCGTTCTATGTTCGTCCCGACGAGCAGGGACGGGGCGTGGGCAAGGTTTTGTGGTCGCGAGCGCTCGACGAGTTCCGTCTCCGCGGCTGCACCCGCATGGAGGTATGGACCCTGGCCCGCGCCGATGCGCGGAGGTTCTACGAAGCTCGCGGCTGCGTTGCCTTCGCGGACGGCTCCTTCACCGCGGCCGGCCATGCCGAGCCTGCCGTCGGTTACGCCGTCAACATCTCCGGGTCATCCTCGTCACCGCGTGGGCAATCGATACCCAGCCTGTAGCCAACCTGTTGGCGCGGCGGGGGACCGACGGCCACGTCGGCGAACCCGTACCCGCTGTACAGAGAAGAGGGGATGCGGTGGCCCACGAGGCGCCGTTCGGCGCGCGCGCGATCGAACGAGTGGCGGACGTGGTCGAGGCGGAGGAGGACCACGGCAGCGATCGAGGCGATCAGCGGTACAACGGCCATCTTGACGCCCGCCGCGGCGTACATCCCGGTGCCGACGATCACCGCGGACTCGGCGACCAGGATGAGACGGCGGCTGCCGGTCCGCAGCGTTCCCAGGCGCATCACGAGCACGGTCTCCAGCAGCGACCCGGCGAGCACCCAGACGGCCATTGCGGTCCAGAGGGCGCCCCCCGGGAGGAGCACCGTGTGCGAGCCGGGGAGCCGGAGCGACGTTACGGGTGCGGTGAGGCCGGCGGTGAGCAGCAGCCCGGCGACCGCCGCGACGCGGAACACCAGGCAGACCTGGGCCAGCCGGACGGCGGCGGGCGCGAGGAACGTGCGCCGTGGCGAGCGCGGCGCGCCGAGGGGACGGTTCAAAGTGCTGGGGGCGGGCTGACTCACTGCCGCCAGCGTAGATCCGTCCGAACGGCCATTCGTGGCAAACACGTCACGAGAACTTCACGTTCCGGCGTCGCTCTACCCAGCCGCCACCGGGTCGTCACGCCGGCTCCGAGGCCGGTTCAGCCGTTGCGCTTGAGCAGGCCCAGGCGCTTGGCCCGCTTCTCGGCGGCCCCGAAGACAACGACGCCGGATGCCACCAGCAGCGCTCCCATGGCGAGCAGGACGCCGACCGTCGGCAGCGTCGCCGCCACGCTGCTGTTATTGATCAGCGCATCACGCGTGCCCTCGAGCGTGTAGGTGAGAGGCGAGGCGCGGCCGAGCACCTGGAACGCCCCGGGGAGCACGCTCAGCGGGTAGTACACGCCCGAGACCAGGAGCAGGATGCCCTGCACGGCGAACGTCATCTGCTCGCCCTTCTCCGGTGACAGCAGGGGCAGGATGGCGACGTAGATACCCAGCCCGGTCAGCGGCACCGTCGACGCAGCGAGCACCAGCGCCGCCGACCCGAGGTTGGCGTTGGAGAGGTCGACGTGGATGGCGAGCACCACCACGATGACGATCAGCGCGCTGCGCGCCAGGCCGTACACGAGCGAGAAGCAGCTGACCCCGGCGAGGTGGGTGATGCGTCGGACGGGCGCCATGAACGTGTATTCGATGGTGCCCTCCCACCGCTCCCACGCGATCGCGAACGATGTTTCGTGGAACACCAGCGACATGTAGGTCCAGAGCAGCGCGCCCACCAGGAGGTACAGCTGGGCATGGTGGATCCCGGCCGGCGTCTCGCCGGCCCCGATGGCGCTCAGCCCGCTGGCCAGGTAGCCGACGCTGAGGACCGTCGCCACGCTGTACAGGAACCAGACAACCTCCCACACCCAGTAACGGCGGTAGAGGTGGAGCTGGCGTTCGAAGAACCCGCGGAACGCGGTCGCCTCCCATTGCACTGCGGGCATGCTCATAGCACCGCCTCCGTCACCCCGGCCTCGGCCTGCTCCCGGTATGCGTCGTCGTCGTCCTCGCTGTCGTCACCGAAGCTCCGCCCGGTGAGGCGGAGGAAGACGTCCTCGAGGCTTGCACCCGCGGATTCCCCATACCGAGCGCGCAGCTCCGCCGCTCCGCCATCGGCGACGACCCGTCCGCGGTCGAGGATCAACACGCGCCGGCACAGCGCCTCGGCCTCGTCGAGGTCGTGGGTGCAGACGAGCACAGTGGCACCCGAGTCGGTCTGCAGGGTGCGCACGAACGACTGCACCTCACGCTTGCTGCGCGGGTCGAGCCCGGTGGTCGGCTCGTCCATGAGCAACAACGACGGCGAGGTGAGCAGGCTGCGCGCGATCGCAACCTTCTGCTGCTGTCCGCGTGAGAGCTGCTTCATCGGCCTGTCCACGGTGTCACGCGGCAGCCCCAGCCGCGCCAGTGCCTGCAGCGCGCGCTGCCGCCGGTCGGGCGCATTGTCACCATACAGACGGGACGCGAAGCTGAGGTTCTCCCACGGGCTCATCTCCTTGGCGAATGCGGCGTCCACCGACACGCGATTGATCTGGCGGCGGACCCGCGCGGCGTCGTCGACGACGTCGCGACCGAAGACCCGCACGCTGCCGCTGTCGGGGGTGGTCAGCGTCGCCAGCACGCGGATCAGCGTCGACTTGCCGCTGCCGTTGAGGCCGACGATGCCGACGATCTCGCCGCGCTCCACGCGCAGCGACACGCGGTCCAGCGCGAGCTTGCGCACCTCCGCGCGCCGGCCCAGCCTGCTGCCGGCGCGTTTGCGGAAGGACTTGCTCACGGCGGCGACCTCGATCGCCGGTCCCTCCTGCACCTGGGTATCCATCTCTCTGCTCCAACTCACCGAATCAACGTCCCGCCGGGACGAAAAAAAAGACCGTGCCGGCCGGTGCCGCACAGTCCTGGTGAGCGTCGCTCGAAAGCGGGGCTACCTAGGGTGCGGCCTCCGTCGGCAGAAAGGCTCCGCACAAGCGGGCCCGTTCCATGCCGATGTCAGCCATCTTCAGCGTTCTCCTCTGCGGACTGTGGCGTACGCGCGCCTTCGGGGCCATCCTAGGTGGGCTGTGGGCGGCGAGTCAAACCCGGCAGCGCGGGAACCTGGACGCGGCACCGATTATGGCTGCTACGTTGACGCATCCCATGCACGAACCACTCCGCGCCGTCAACGGCGCCGGCTTCGCGGCTCCCGCAGGGCTCACCGCGCTGCCGGTTGTGCTCGCGCCGGTGTCAGGTCGCCTGCACGTGCTGCTGGTGCGACGCGAGGAGGAGCCGCACGGGGGGATGTGGTCGCTGCCGGGCGGCTTCATGAGCGGCGACGAGCGACCGGAGAAGACCGCGCAGCGCAAGCTCACCGAGAAGACCGGTGTCGGCGCCGTGTACATGGAGCAGCTGCAGACGTACGGCGATCCCAAACGCGACCCGCGCGGCTGGATCCCTTCGGTCGCCTACCTGGGCCTCATCGACGCCGCCGTGCTTCGCGAGCATGAGTCCGCGGCGCGTTGGTTCGCAGTCGATGACCTGCCGCCCCTGGCCTTCGACCACGCCGAGGTCATCGCGGACGGCGTCGAGCGCCTGCGCGGCAAGGTGTGGTGGTCGAACATCGCCGTCGGCCTGTTGCCGGAGCGGTTCACCATGCCGCAGGCGCGGCGCGTGTTCGAGGCCATCAGCGGGGTCACGTACGAGCCGTCGAACTTCCGCCGCGGCCTCGAGCAATCCGGCCTGGTCCGCACCACGGGCGCCGTCGTCAAGAGCGGACCGGGGCGGCCCGCCGCGCTGTATGAGTTCGTCGATCGCCAGCCGGCCTGGAGCACGCGCCGCTCCCGCGTGCCTGCGACGGTTCGCTCGCGCGACCAAAAGTAGCCGGCGTCAGGCGCTGCTCGGGCGCTCCTCGAGGGTGGCGTGGAGCATGATCGTCTGGCCGCCCCGGTGGACCTTGCACGAGATCACCTCGCCCACCTTCCTCGCCTGGATCAGACCGCCGAGCGTCTGGCCGTTGTCGATGTCGACATCGTCGATGGCGACAAGGATGTCGCCCGCCTTGAACCCTGCGGCCCCCGCCGGGGCTCCCGCGGTGACGCCCTTGACGAACACGCCGGGGCCCGAGAACCCCGAGCCGGCCTCGATGGCGTCGATGCTGTCGAGGTAGGAGACGCCGAGGAACGGGTGCTGCACCTTCTGGTGGCCGATGAGTGTCTCGGCGACGTATCGGGCGAGGTCGGCGGGGATGCTGTAGCCGATGTTGTTGGCGTTGCCGGCGGTGGCCACGTTGACGCCGACGACATTGCCGGCCATATCGGACAGCGGACCGCCACTGTTCCCCGGGTTGATCGACGCATCCGTCTGGAGAACGTCCTCGAGCGTCTCTGATGACGACGTTCCGCCGCTGGCGCTGATGGTGCGGTGGAGCGCGCTGATCACGCCGGCCGTCACCGAGCCCTGGTTGCCGAGCGGCGACCCGATGGCGACCACCGGCTGCCCCGCCGTCAGGTTGGCCGAGCTGCCGAACGTCGCCTCCGGGAGCGTCGTGCTCGGCACGCTCACCACGGCGATGTCGTCGAGGCTGTCCTTGCCGACCAGCGCGGCGGTGAACTCCTGGCCGTCGGGCATGACCACATGGAGTCCGACGGCGCCGTTGACGACGTGGTTGTTGGTCACCAGGTAGCTGACCGCGGCGTCGTGACCGATGACGAAGCCGCTGCCGAGGTCGGTCGTGGACGACTGGGTGGCGATGATGGTCCCCACCGCCGGGGCGAGCTGTTTGGCGACCGCGACGGTGGCGACGGTGCCGGCGTTGACCGGGGAGCCGTTGACACGCACCTCAGCCGTCCCGGCTCCGGCCGTGTTGCGGGTGGCGGCGTAGACGACGACTGCGCCGACAACGAGCCCCACCAGCAGCATCGCCACCCCGCCGCGCCAGGGCCGGCGCCGGGGTGGGAGCGCCTGGGGCGGAGGAGGGGGAGGGGGGTTGTCCGGCGCGGGGGTGGGCTGGGGGCTGTGAGAGGCCGCTGCGGATGGGGACGCTTCGGGCCACAGGGCGGCCTCAATCTGGTCGATGGCGCCTATTGTGGCCCGCGAATGCTTGCCAGCGTCCTCAGCACCTGGCGCCCGTGACGGCGCTCACCTGCGCGCTCGGACCGGACTCGGCCGGCACGCTTCTTCATCGATTCCTGGGGTCCGCGACCACCCGGCTGGACGTCGCCGTATACGAAGCGGGACCGGCCTACGCGTGGGCGTTCCCCCGCGCGGTGGAACGCGGCGTCAGGGTCCGGCTGCTGCTCGATGGGCACAGCGGCGCCAACCGCGGCTGCCTCGAGGAGCTGCGGGCGGCGGCGCGCGGGACCGTCGTCCCCTGCCGGCTGCGCCGCCACGAGGGCGCGCGCGACGCCCACTGGAAGCTCCTCGTGGCCGACTCGGACCGCCTCGCGGTCGGCACCGGCAACCTCATCGAGCGAGACGCACCCGCCGACCGCCACGGCCGTCTGCCTCCCGACGCCCCACCGCAGGCGGGCACCCGGGAGTGGTGGGCCTTCGTCGACGGCGCCTCCACGCTTGCTTCGGTGGCGCGGTCGCGCATCGGCGCCGTGTGGCGGGACGCCACGGCGCCGCCGCCCGTGTGGGCTGTCGAACCGGCGACAGAGGTCCCGCCGGTCGGAGCTCCCCGGCCGAGCGTGCCGCCGCTCGACGTGGAGCTCGGCCCGCGCCGCCTTCACCTCGCCGTCGAGGCCCGGGCGGTGCGGCTGGCCATCGAGGCGGTCCTGGAGTCGGCCACCAAGCGCTGCCTGGTGGTGGTGCCATACATGCACACGTGGGCCTACGAGGTGCGTCCGCTGCTTGAGCGTCTCGCCGACGCCCGCCGCAATGGCCTCGACGTCCGGGTGCTGCTCGGAGCCGAGCCCGCCGGCGGGGACGCCGCCACCCTGCGTGAGCGCCAGGTTCCCGCCCGGGTGATGGACCCCGCGCGATGCACAACCGGGCACGCCAAGGGACTGGTCGTTGACTCCACCGCGCTGGTCACGTCATCGAACTGGAGCGCGGCGGGGCTCGGCACCGCGATCGAGTCCGGCCTGCGAATCGATCATCCCGCCGCAGCCGATTACTTCGGCGACGCCTTCGAGCGTGACTGGGACGTGTCCGATCCGGCGTGAGCACCGGTTGCATCGCGAGCCCAGGGGTATGCTCGCCGCATGATCGAGGACGCATCCGAGGCCGCGCCGCATCCTGACTCAGCGCCCGAGCGGCTCCCGGTGGTGCCGCTGCGGGACAACGTCGTCTTCCCTCATCAGCTGGCGCCGCTAGCGGCGGGGCGACGGCGCTCGGTCGCCGGTCTGCAGGCTGCCGTCAACGCCGACGGGCGGGTCATCCTGGCGGTGCAGCGCGACGCCCAACCCGACGACGTCGGTTTCGGCGACCTGCACCAGGTCGCCGTCGTCGCGACCGTTGGAGCTCTGCGCCTGATCCCCGGGTCAGGGGCGCACGCCCTGGTCGAGGGACAGCACCGGGTGCGCCTGCAATCGTTCGAGGAGGACGGTGATCACTGGTCGGCGGCATACGAGGCCATCGACGAGAACGACCTCACCGGGACCGAGGCTGACGCGCTGGCGGGAAGCGTGCGCCAACTCTTTGCCGAGTACGTCACCGCGGGAGGTCAGGTCGCTCCCGAGGTTGCCGCGGCGATGGCCCGAGCCGGTGGTCCGTCGCGGGTGGCGGACATCGCGTCGGCGGCACCGGACCTGACCGTCGACGAGCGCGTGGAGCTGCTCCAGACGGTCGACGCGGTCGAACGCCTCCGTCGCCTCGCGCCGTTGCTCGGCCGCCAGGTGGAGGTGGCGTCGATGCGCACCCGCATCCACGAGGACGTCACCAGGACGATCAACAAGTCGCAGCGCGAGCACATCCTTCGCGAGCAGCTGCGGGCGGTGCGCAAGGAGCTCGCCGAGCTCGACGGCGAGGGCGATGAGGGCGAGGATCTCAGCGCGCGTATCGAGGCCCTGGGGATGTCCCCGGCTGTCAACGCGCGGGCGCTCAAAGAGGTGTCGCGCCTCGAACAGATCCCCAGCGCCTCACCCGAGATGGGCATGGTGCGCACCTGGGTGGACTGGCTGCTCGACCTTCCGTGGGGCGAGCCCCCCCACGTGGACATCGACATCGAGAGAGCCGCCGCCATCCTCGACGCAGACCATTACGGCCTGGCCAAGGTCAAGGACCGCATCCTCGAGTGGATGGCGGTGCGCGACCGGGCGCAGCGGCGGGCTGACGCGACTGCAGCGGCCGCCGCCGCCCTTGCGGCGCAGGACAGCGCCGGTGGCGAAGCCGCCGCCGACGCCGAGGCGGAGTCACCGCTGCCGTCAACGCGGGACAGCACCCGCCCGCCGTGGGTCCTGCAGACGCCCATCCTCTGCCTGGTCGGGCCGCCCGGGGTGGGCAAGACCTCGCTGGGCCGCAGCATCGCCCGCGCCATGGACCGCCGCTTCGTGCGCCTTTCCCTCGGCGGCATCCGCGACGAGGCCGAGATCCGCGGCCATCGCCGCACCTACATCGGGGCGCTGCCCGGACGGATCATCCAGTCGATGAAGCAGGCCGGCACCATCAACCCGGTGATCATGCTCGATGAAATTGACAAGGTTGGCACCGACTTCCGCGGTGACCCGTCGGCAGCGCTCCTCGAGGTGCTGGATCCTGAACAGAACCGCGAGTTCAGCGACCACTACCTGGAGGTCCCCTACGACCTCTCCCACGTGCTCTTCATCACCACCGCCAACATGGTCGAGACCATCGGCCCGGCGCTGCGCGATCGCATGGAGCTGATCCGGATCAGCGGCTACACCGAGGTGGAGAAGCTGGGCATCGCGCAACGACACCTGCTGCCCCGCCAGTTCGAGCAGCACGGCCTCGATGACAGTGAGCTGTCGATCGGCCACGACACCCTGGTGGCGATCCTCCGCGGCTACACGCGCGAGGCCGGAGTGCGCCAGCTCGACCGCACCATTGCCGAGATCGCGCGCAAGGTGCCGCGGCGCCTGGCCGCGGGGACCGCACGCGTGGTTGTCGAACCCACCGAGCTCGGCGAATTCCTCGGCCCGCAGCGCTACGACTACGGCGAGGCGCAGGAGGCCGACGAGGTCGGCGCCGTCACCGGGGTGGTGGTCAGCGACGTCGGCGGCGACATCGTCACCGTCGAGGCGCTGGCGATGGTGGCGCCCCCCGACCTGGCGCTGACCGGGCAGCTCGGCAACGTCATGGAGGAGTCCGCCAAGGCCGCTCTCTCCTGGGCGCGCGTGCACGCCGTCGAGTACGGCGCCCCGCGTGATTTTTTCGACACCCACGCTCTTCACATCCACGTGCCCGCCGGGGCGATCCCCAAGGACGGCCCTTCGGCGGGTGTCACCATGGTGACGGCGATGGTCAGCGTCGCGTCGGGCCGCAAGGTGCGTCGCGACGTCGCTATGACCGGTGAGGTGACCCTGCGCGGCCGGGTGCTGCCCATCGGCGGTGTCAAGGACAAGCTGCTCGCCGCCCATCGCTCCGGGTTGACCACGTTCATCCTCCCCCGCAAGAACATGCGCGACCTCGACGAGATCCCACGCGACGTGCTCGAGACTGTCGAGGTCGTTCCCGTCGACAACGTCGGCGAGGTGCTGGCCCGGGCCCTGATCGACGCGCCGGCCGAACGTCGCGAGCGGCGCGGCGCGGGGTTCATGCTGCCCCTGCGCGACAACGACGTGCGGCCGCCGACCATCACCGCCTGATGGGTGAGCCGCTCGGCGATCTTCTCGACCTGCACATCGTCGTGGATACGACCTACGACCAGAACTGCTACGTGCTCCACCGCCGCGACAGCGACGCCGCCCTGGTCGTCGATCCCGGTTTGCAGCACCCGCACACTCTGCGCCTGCTCGAGGACAACAGCTGGCGTGTCGAACGCATTCTCCTCACCCACGGCCACGGCGACCACGTCAACGGCGTGCCGGCGATGGTCGCGGCGCACCACTGCCCGGTGGCCCTGCACCCCGACGACCGTGAGCAGCTGGTCAGCACGCGGTTCCTGCCCGGCATCCCCGCGGATCTTCCCGACGTGGAGATCGACGAAGACCTCGCCGGCGGCCAGGTGATTGAGTGGCTCGGCATCGACATCGGTGTGCTTCACACGCCGGGACACACCCGCGGCTCGGTGTGCTTCGTGGCCGGACGTGATCTGCTCAGCGGCGACACGCTCTTTCGCCGCGGGGTCGGTCGCGCCGACCTCCCCGGCGGCGACTGGCCGCAGCTCCTGGTCAGCATCGAGGAACGTCTCTACACCCTGCCTGCAGCGACAGCGGTGTACCCGGGCCACGGGTCGCGCACCACCATCGGTGAGGAGATGGGGTCAAACCCCTTCGTCGTCCACCCCAGTTACCGCTGACCGCCGCTCACGCCGATGGACGCCGGGAAGCGTCCGAGCAGCTCGGCGATGATTGCTCCGGTCACCCCCCAGATGACGTCGCCGCCGACTTCGTAGAAGTGGACGTCGCGGACCTGCCCGTCGCGAGTGAGGGTGCGCACGGTGTGGGGGGCGTCGATGAGGCTCTGGAGATCGACATGGAAGAGCCTGGCCACCTCGAACGCCTCGGGCTGCATGTCGATGTCGCGGTCGTGCACGCCGACCACGGGGGTCAGCCAGTTGTCGGACGTTGCTGTCAGGAGTGGCGGCAACAGGCCGATCACCTCGACGGCATCGGCGGGGATGGCAGCCTCCTCGGCCGCCTCGCGGAGCGCGGTGGCGACGATGTCCTGGTCGTCGGCCTCACGGCCGCCTCCAGGGAAACCGATCTGGCCGGCGTGGTGACGGAGATGGGCCGTGCGCTCGATGAAAAGGAGCGGCAGCCGACGGTCGCGCCGGTCGAACAGCATCAGGACCGCGGCGGTTCGACGGCTCGCCGGCGGCGCTTCGTCGTGCGTGGCGTCGAGCCGGTCGACAGCACTGCGCAGCAGGTTCTCGAGGTCGCCCATGGGGTCACTCTACGGGACACCCGCCGCAGCCGGCGGTCAGGCGGCGCGAGGTCTCATGGCGAGGCGAAGGTTGGCCTCGAGTCGCCACATGGAATCGGCGCGGCGCACGGCATCCTCGATCACCGTGGCCAGGACCTGCTGGCGGATGTACCGCCCGGCGGCGTCGTCCTCGCTGGCATCGGCCAGACGCTGCAGCTCCGCGAGTGCCATTGCCCTGCTCCATGATGCGGCGTCGCCCGGGGTTTGCCCGGTGCCGTCGGCCGTGTTGGAAACGTACGCTTGCCACGGGCGAACGCGGTCACGCCGTGAGCAAGCCTCGGTAAATCTGCGTGAAGGAGGTCGGAGGTCATGCAACGCGATGTCGTATCGCGCGGGCGAGATCGGCCACCACCGCAACGGTGTCCGCAGTGCGGGGGTGAAATGCGGGTATCGCATCGCGAGTACGCCGGCGCCGGAACGAGCACGGTGGCGCTGCGTTGCGCGTCGTGCGGCCGCACCGCGACCGGCTCGACGCGCGCTGACGCCGACCGGCGAGGCGCCAATGCGGGGCGCTCGCGGCGCCATCAACCGATCGACGAGGGGCCGCCGCCGAACCCTGTCCTTGATCCCGAGCTGGCGCGCCGGCTGCTCGAGGACCTCGGCGGCTAGCTCATCGCTGCGCGGTGGACCCTGGCGGGTGCGGCGCGACCAGGCTCGAGTGGGAGTCGAACCAGTGCAGCACCGCGTCGTTGATCTGGTCGCGGTCGACGTCGACGCTCATGCCGTGGCCGCTGCGCGGGAAGGTGATCCGGGCCACGTCTGCGCTGCACACCAGCCGACGCTCGATCTCCACCGCGTTGTCGGGGTGGATGGTGCGGTCGCGTCCACCGTGCATCAAGAGCACCGGGGCGCGGATGGCGGCGAGCTCATCGCGGACGTGGCCGATGAGCCGGATGAACTGGTGGATGGACGACGTCGGCCGGCGGCCGTGCGAGTAGAGCTCCTCCACGCCGGCCGGGTCGTAGAGGTCGATGTCGTCGCCGGCCTGGTGCCACCGCACCACGTGACGGGCGACCGGCACGGCCCGCACCGCGAGCCCGGACAGCCAGACGGCGGCCGCCAGCGTCGCCACCGCCGCGACGCGCAGGTCGGTCGCTGCCAGGTGAAGCGCCAGGGTCCCGCCCATCGACTGGCCCGCGACCATCACCTCGTCGCACTCCGACGCCAGGATGTCGAGCTCCCGCTGCGCGGACGCCATCCAGTCGGTGTGCGATGACGCGCCGAGGTCCTGGGGAGTCGTGCCGTGGCCGGCGAGCACCGGCCCCCGACAGCGGTAGCCGTTGCCGGCGAGGTGCTCACCGAGACGGCGCAACTCGGGCGGCGTACCGGCAAAACCGTGGAGGAGGAGCACGCCACGCCGGCCCGCGCCGAGCGTCCACGGGCGCACCAGCTCGGGGTCGAAGGGGACGAGTGTGCGAGCGGTCACGAGCGCGGCGAGTATATGCCGGGCCCGTGGATGCTACCGTCGCGCCGACGTGACCGAGGGGCTGATGCGCGCGGCGCTGGACTCGATCGTCCGTGGCGAGTCGCTGGACGTCGGGACCGCGCGCGCGGTGATGGACCTGGTCATGGAGGGCTCGGCGACTCCTGCGCAGATCGGCGGCCTCCTCGCCGCGCTGCGCAGCAAGGGCGAATCCGTTGACGAGCTGACGGGCATGGTGATGTCGATGCGCGACCACGCCACCATGGTCGACCTCGACCCCGGCGCGGTTGACACCTGCGGCACCGGGGGCGACAACAGCAACACGTTCAACATCTCGACCGCTGCGGCGTTGGTGGCGGCCGGTGCGGGCTGCCGCGTCGCCAAGCACGGCAACCGCGCGCAATCGTCGCGCTGCGGTAGCGCCGATGTGCTTGAGGAGCTGGGGGTGCGCGTTCCCGTCGACGCGGTCGGCGTGCGTCGCTGCGTCGAGGAGGCCGGCATTGGCTTCATCTTCGCGCCCGCCTTTCACCCCGCCATGCGCCACGCTGCCGCGGTGCGACGCGAGCTGGGCATCCGCACCGTCTTCAACATCCTCGGCCCGCTGGCCAACCCCGCGCGGGTCCGCCACCAGTCGCTGGGCGTCGCGGGCAACGCCCCGGTCGCGGCGATGGCAGGCGTGCTGCATCAGCTCGGCCACGTCCACGCGCTGGTGTTCAGCGGGCCCGACGGCATGGATGAGCTCGGCCTCGACGGTGTCGCGCATGGACATGAGGTAACGACGGCAGGGGTCCGCGACATCGAGATCGACCCTCAGTCGCTCGGCCTGCGCGCCGCGCCGAGCCGGGCCTTGGCGGGCGGCGACGCGGCCACCAACGCCAAGGTCATCGTCGCCGTGCTCGACGGTGCGCAGGGGGCGGCCCGCGACGTGGTCCTGCTCAACGCGGCCGCTGCGATCGTCGCCGCGGACGCCGCCGATGACATGGCCGGCGGCATCGAACGTGCCCGTGCCGCCATCGATTCTGGTGCGGCGCGGGAGACGCTCCGCCGTTTGGTCGCCACCTCGCAGGCGGCCGGGTGAGTCGCAGCGGCGACCTGCTGCGTCTCCAGGAGATCGACGCGCGGTTGGCGCACGACACGACACGTCTGCGCGATGCCGAGGCGGAGATCGCCGGCGACCCGGAGCTCGATCGTCGACGACGGGAGGCGCGCCGGGTGCGACGCCAGCAGGCCGCAGCAGACGCCGACCTGGCCACCGCCGAGCAGCAGGTAGATGGCCTGCGCCGGCGCGCCCGCGAGCTCGACCGTCACCTCTACGACGGCTCGGTGCGCAATCCGCAGGAGCTGCTCACCATGCAGCATGAGCTGGTCGCGCTGCGCGCGCGCATCACCACCGAGGACGACCGCCTGCTCGAGTTGATGCAGCACGCCGAGTCAGCCGCCGGGGCGGAACGCGACGCCAATGCAGCCATCGTCGATCTCGAACAGGACCGCGCCGACCACGCCGGCGCGCTGCTCGAGAGAGTGGCCGCGATGCGCGCCGCGATCGCCGAGCACGAGCGCGAACGGGCCGACGTCACCTCCTCGCTGACCGCCGCCGACGCGTCGTTGTATGAGCGGCTCAGCCGTCGGGTGCAGCCGGCGGTGGTGCGCATCACCGGCGACAGCTGTGGCGGCTGTCACATCCCGTTCGCCAACTCCGAGGTGCGGCGCATCCGTCTCGCCGACGAGCCCGCCCAGTGCCCGGGCTGTGATCGGATCGTGGTGTCGTGACTCGCACCGTGGTCGTCTACACAGATGGAGCGTGTTCGGGCAATCCCGGCGCGGGGGCGTGGGCGTACCGCGTCGAGTGGCCTGACGGGTCAGTTGACGAGGCAGCCGGCGCCGAGCGCATGACAACCAACAACCGTGAGGAGCTCAAGGCGGTGCGGGAGGGGCTTCGCGCGGTCAGGGCACGCATCGGCGATGACCGTGGCTGGCGAATCGTGGTGCGCACCGACAGCCTCGGCGCTATCAACTGGCTGCTGCGCCGCTGGAAGCGCAAGGCCAACCTCGACCTTTTCCCGAGCATCGACGAGCTTGTGGACGGCCGCGTGGTGTTCGAGCACGTGCGCGGCCACAGCGGGGAACCGGGCAACGAGCGTGTCGACGAGCTCGCGGTGGCGGCGGTGGCGCGGCGCCTTGCCAACGGACCGGACGTGGACCTGGGCCAGGCGGAGCTGCCGCTGCGGTGACCTGACGGTGCCCCCGGGTGGGGAGCGTGCAAGCCGGCCTGTAAGCCGGGAATGGTCCAAGGCCTTGTAGCCTAAGTTGGCCAGAAGCGATCTACCTTCTACAAAAAGGCTTTCTTGCCACTCAGCCTGACGCCGCTACCCCGCGGTTTCCCATCGTAGCGTGTACCAAATGTGTACCAGGCACTCCAAACTTACAGGCCGGGTGACGTGGTGATGGGTTCACGGAACCTACCGGCCGACCGCCCCCGGGTACGCCGCCGAGGCCGCTCGTCAGGCCGCGCGGACGCTCTCGCTCGCCGAGAACGTGGCCACGCACGCCGACCGCCGCGCCCAGGCTCAGGCGCAGGTGGCCGTCGCCCACGCGGCCGCCACCACCGCCTTCAACGCCGCCGCCCTCCTCGACTGCTGGCCCGCGCCCGCCGGCGGCGCTCCCGGGACGCCGTTCCCCGAATTCTGGCGCGACCTGATCGACCGCCTTGCCGCCGCCATCCGCGGCTGCGAAGCGGGTGCCGACGCGGAGGACCGGCCCCTCCTGGAGGCGGCGTGCGTGGCGCGCGATGCCGCGCAGGCAGGCGGCCGTCCACAGCTACTAGAGCGCGACAGCGTGCGGACGCGTCGAGCCGGCCGTGCGGGCGGTTCGTGCGCATCTCAGCGCTTGTGGCCGCGTACGCCGGATGCGCCGCCCTCCTGCCCCTCCGCGAATCCGCCGACGGACCGCGCGATGACCCGCTCGGTCTGATCGCAGTCTCGCCTTGGTGATGGCCGCCGAACCGAGCGACGGCCGTTGCGTGCAGCCTGGGCCGGGCGCTGGCCGAGCTTGGGGGTGTGATCAAGACCCGCGGATGTCTCGGCGGTACACCATCGGGCGGGGCGAGAGCCGCAACAGCCTGGCCAGAGACATATTCCACGGCGGACGAGGACACATACGTCAGTACTCTCCGGCTGGTCAGGAGAACCAGCTTGGCGCCCTCGGCCTCATGGTCAACATCATCGTGCCCTGGCAGACCGTCTACATCCAGGCCGGACTCGACCACCTCGTCGCCAACCGGGACCACCCGACCCCGGCCGACGTTGCCGGGCTCTCACCCCTCGGCCACCCCACCATCCATCTCCAGGGCCGCTACCAGACCACCAGCCGAGCGCCGGTCGGTCGGCCACGACCCCTCCGGACAGACGGCTGAGCGGCTACGCGTTAGGATCCTGCACGGATCGTCGTCACAGGCGACCTGTGGGTGGAATGAGCGGCCGATGGAAAGCGAGCAGAGTCGGGGTTGCATGCTGACCGTCGATCCCCACGCTGCCGACCCCACCAAGGTCACCGCCTCCCTCGTGCGCGAGGCCCGGTCGTTGCTCCGCCGCGCCGACAAGCTCGCGTCCGCCGTCAGGGCCGCAGACGACACCGTTACCACTCGGCTGGCCGCCGAAGCCCGCCGCGCTGTCGAGCAGCTGGTCCACCAGCTCACCCACCTCCAGCAGACGCAGCAACGCCGTGCTCGGGAGGCGGTCCGCCGGGGCCGGTTTCCGCCCCGCTGACAAGCTGGCCGCGGCCGCGGCCGAGCTCACCCGGGGCTGCGTGCACCGGTGCCGGCACTGCCCAGTCCCCGCCGTCTACGGGGGCCGGCTCCGCGTCGTGCAGCAGGAGACCCTGCTCGCCGACGTCGACCAGCTGGTTGAGATGGGTGCCATGCACCTGAGCTTCGCCGATCCGGACTTCCTCAACGCAGCGCCCTACGCACTCCGCGCGGTCCGCTCGCTGCACCAGCGGCACCCGTCGCTCAGCTTCGACATCACCACCAAGGTCGGCGCGCGCTGGACCTGACCGTCGACGATTTCGACGCATCGCTGGTGCGATGGGCCGAGACGGTGGCACTGGCGGTGCCGATGCACACTGCCATGCGGCTCGCGGTCGGCGTGGCCGAGCGGGTGCGCGGCCTGCATCCGGCGGCAACGATCGTCCTCTACGGCCTCTACGCACCGCTCTGCGCAGCCTCGCTTCCACCGGGAGGCGCCGACCATG
>JBDTJX010000055.1:0-6978 GCA_039935655.1 Candidatus Dormiibacter sp.
AACAGGAAACCCACCAGGCAGGCTGTGGACTCGATGCCCCCGCGCACCAACGCCACGGGACGCCGCGTTCGCGATGCCAGCGCCAGCATGATGCCGTCACGCGGGCCGGCGCCAAGCCGGGGCGCGATATAGGCTCCGCTTCCGATGCCGAAGAGCAGTAGGGCCCCGGCGAGCATGGTGAATCTCACCCACAGCGGTGCGGAGCTTGCGTCGGGGATCCAGCGCCAGGCGATGACGCGGTCGATCCAGAATCCGATCAGGAGCATGTTGCTGACGGTGCCCACGCCGGGGCGAGTCCCGAGCGACCAGGCGACGAGCAGGATGACGAGGCCGACCAGCTGGCTCGCCTGTCCGATGGTCAGTGGTGTGTGACGCGAGATGCCCTGGTGCAGCACGTCCCAGGGCGACAGCCCCAGATGCGCCTGCAATGTCAGCGGAATGCCGACTCCGAAACAGAACAGTCCAGCCTGAAGGCTCAGAAAGCGAAACGCCAGATGGGGCATCGTGTCAACGACGGCGGGCCGGGCCGATGAGTCGCCGCGCTGACCGCCGCCGCGTCTCAACCTACTGCCACGTCCTTGAGGTTGTTCTCGCGCGCCCCGTGTACGCGGATCAGATCGTGGCTGTCAGCGACGTACAGCGCCGGCGACTGCGTGCCCTTCGTCGCGGCCATGCTCACCCGGTGGCGTCAGGCCGCCTGACGAAGTCCGGTGACGTTGCCGTCGTCGTCCTTCACCGAGGCGATCAACAGGCCGCCGCCGACGTCCCTGGGCTCCTGCTGGACCACCGCCCCTGCGTCCACGAGCGCCTTCAGGGTCGCCGTGATGTCGTCGACATCGACATAGCTGATGGGGGCGGTCATGCCCTGGCTGTGCCCGTTGGGGTCAAGGCCGACATCGTGGTCTGCGACCCGGAAGCCAACGTAGTACGGCGCGTCCGCGTATGGCTCGGTCCCGAGCAGGGTGCCATAGAGGGCCTTGGCTTTGGCGATGTCCTTCACCGGGTAGATGGTGGTCTTGACGCTCCGGCTCATGATGAACTCCCTTCGTTGATTGACCTCACGGACAACGTGAACCGCTGCTGACCTGGCTGCGTGGCGCGCTGCGGGTCACCCCCTGGCAGCCGTCTGGGCTGGTCATGGCTGTGATCGCCGTACAGCTCAGTGCGGCTCCTGGATGCGGAGCAGCCGCAGCAGCGTCATTGCGCGCGCGATGCGGCGCGTCATCAGGTAGCCGTACGGCGACTCGCCAAAGGCCAGCCGGAACTCGCGGCTGAGGTGCCCGTCCGACATGTGGGCGCCGCGGGCGAGCGCCTCCACGTCCGGCGGCCGCTGGTACTCCCGGTCGATCCGATCGTGGACGCGGCGCAGGCGGACGAGGTCGCGCAGGTGCTGCGCCGCGGCGGATGTGCCGGTCATGAGCGAGATCGTGCCACATCGCCACCAAGCGGGAGATTGGCGGAGAGGATGGTTGGACGGGCGGGCGCGGCCGTCCGCCGGCTACAGGTTTTCTACAGCAGTACCTCCGAAAGCTCCCCATCACAGGCCGCGTAGGCGGCCACCCCACAGATGGAGGATGAGCCATGAGACGAGCCCTTTCGCTGTGCATCAGCGCAATCGCGCTACTGGTGTCGACGGCGCAGGTCAGCGCGGCCACCCCGCCGAGGGCGACGGACGCCCACTACCGCACCGTCGACAGGCCGGGAGCGGGCCACGTTCGGGGCAGGCCCCGCCCGTTCTCCGACTTGTCACGAGCCTGATTCCAGGATCTACACTGCCGAGCTGTGGCCGTTCGACTCCTCTCGCAGAGGAGATCAAAGATGGCGTATCTGAGGAGAACCAACATGGCGTACGGGGTCGTGCATCACTTTCCGGGTGGGACGAAGGAGCAATACGAGGCGTCGATCGGGGCGGTACATCCCTCGAAAGACAAGTTGCCCGATGGGCAGATCTACCACGCGGCTGGTCCGTCGGAGGGCGGCTGGACGATCTTCGCTATCCACGAGTCGCGGGAGAGTTGGGAGAAGTTCCGCGATGGCACCTTGACGCCCCGCATGCAGCAGGGCATCGAGGGCGGCTTTGCTGCGCCACCACAGGAGACCGGGTTCGAGGTCTACAACCTGGTGTCGTAGAAGAGGGCCGGCAGTCACTCAACGTAGTTTAGGTCGAGGCTGACAACTCCGCGGGAGGCCCCGGTGCGTTTGGGTGGCCCGAATGGCAATCGGAACGGCCAGCGTTGGCGATAACTGGACGGAGCGCCAGCCCAGCAGGCGCATGCCATGGTGATGTCGAACGCTCGCGGGCGGAGTTCCCGGGCGAGCACGGCGCTCCGCCAAAGGCCATCTGAGGCCGACTCGAGCCATGCTTCGGACTACTCATCTTCGCGCCTGGACTTGTCCTTCGGGATTCCAGTCGCATCGACTGAGGTTTCGGGCGCCACACCGCTCGTTGCGGGCGGCTCGCCGGGCTGTGCGAGAGCTCATAGGGCTTTGGTTGCAACACGAAAATAGCAACGGCCATAATAGGCCGGAACTAGTCTGACGCGTTTCGTCCGGCGACTGAATGGGGCAGAAAGCCGCGGCGTTCGGGGCCCAAATGCCCACCGTAGCGGCCATGGTTGGCGATAACTGGCCCTGGCGCTAGCTCTTTGGGGGAGAGGTGCGGGATGAGCCGGCAAGCGGTTCATCCCGGCTGGATGACGCGAGGCCGGCCCGACCTCAATGCGCAACCAAGCAGCGCGACGGCGTAACCTCATGCCGATGCGTCGGCCTGCCGAACCCGGAGTGATCCTGATCAACGCCGGGTTCCTCATGATTGTGTTCGTTGTCTCCCCACGGAGGTTCGGGCGTGGTCGCGCGATGAAACGGCCGCATTTGCGCGAGGGCCCTGCCGTGGAACATATGGCCAGCCTCGGTCTCGTCGCCGGTTGGGCCTTGCAAATCCGCAGCCTGCTCGGTGGTGCCGGGTCCACGGAGCACCGTTCGACCCGACCGCGCTTGGCGGCTGCCGCGCTGATTGCGACGACCACCGCCGGAGCCGTCCTCGCTCAACGTTCGCTGGGCTCGGCATGGCGGACCAGCGTCGCGGGAACCGGTTCGGCGCCCCTTGCCACCGCCGGCCCCTATCGACTGGTGCGCCATCCTGTGTACACAGCGATGCTTGGCGTGCTTGTGGCGAACGCGATCGTCGCCTGTACCCGGGGTGCGTTGGTCGGGCTTGGCCTCGGCGTCGCGGCCCTCGAGGTCCAGGCTCGCGTCGTCGAAGAGCCGGCGTTGAAGGCGGCGTACGGTGAGAGATACGCACGCCACTCCGCCGCAACCGGCCGCTTTCTGCCGGGGATCGGGCGCAGCCGCTGAGGGTTCGGGCTACGCGGTTTCTGGCCCGATCTCACGCAGCTCTCTGCGCATTTCTCCGGCGGTGGCCCGGCCCGCTGCGAACAACTGGGCAATGGCCTGCTGCACTCCCATGGCCAGCGTCGGATACGCGTGAATCGTCTGCGCCAGCCGTCCGGCGAAGGAGCGAGTCTGCATCGCGATCGCGAACTCATGGATGAAATCGCCGGCGCCGGCACCGATGGCGTGAGCCCCGATGATCTCACCGCCGGCCGCATGGCCGATCAGCGGCTTGCCCCGGACGATCACCTTGATCAGGCCTCGTCCGGCATCGTCGATGACGGCGCGGTCGACCGCGGTCATCGGCAGCGTGGCGATGCGAATGTCATCACCGTGTTGCTTGCGAGCTTGCGGCTCGGTCAGGCCGACATGCGCGATGGGGGGGTCAATGAAGACCGCCCAGGGCACCACGCGATAGTCCGCCTTCCTCGACTTGCCCATGGCGTTGGTCGCGGCGACCCTGCCCTGGTAGGCGGCGGCGTGGGTGAAGGGCATGATCCCGGTCACGTCGCCCGCCGCGTACACGCTGCTGACCGCGGTACGCATGTGCTCGTCGATCTCGATGCCCTTCTTGGTGACCGTGATGCCCAGCTCCTCGAGCCCCATGTCGTGCGTGCGCGGCTGGCGGCCGGTGGCGACGAGAAGGGCATCACCTGTCAGCGCAGGCCCTTCCGTTTCGGGCAGGTGCAGGGTGATGATGTCGCCGTCACGGCTCACCTGCCTCACGTGGGTGTTGAGATGAATGTGCAGCCCGTCCTCCAGCAGGATGCGGTGGGCCTCGGTGGCGATCTCAGGATCCTCGGTGGGGAGGAGCCGCTCGACCACATCCACGACATGGACCTCGCTGCCGAGACGATGGAACGCCTGCGCCATCTCGAGACCGATCGGTCCGGCGCCGAGGATGAGCAGGCGGTTGGGGCGCCGGGTGATGCTGAAGATCGTTTCGTTGGTGTGGGGCATCGCCTCCCGTAGGCCTGCGACGGGCGGTATCGCGGGCGTTCCACCGGTGCAGACGATGATCCCCTTCGCTGGAAAGTCGGTGCCGTCGAGACTCACGGTCTGGGGATCGACGAGGCGCGCGTGACCCGTGCGGACGGTGATGCCCTGCTTCTCGAGGTGTGCGGCGTCCTCGAAGCTCGCAATGCTCTCCACAACCCGATGCACACGCGCGGTCACCGCGGCGAAGTCCTCAACCGCCTCCGCACCGCGCAGCCCGAACCTGCCGGCGCGGCGGGTGTCGTGCGCGATCCGCGCCGCCTCGATGAGCGCCTTCGATGGAACGCATCCGTTCCAGGTGCACTCCCCGCCCAGGCGCCCGCTCTCGATCAGCGTCACCGCCCGACCGGCCGCAGCGATGGTTTGCGCCGCCGATATCCCGGCCGCCCCGCCTCCGACCACGATGAAGCCCGGCTCAGTCGTCATGTGCTGTCCCCCGTGGTGCTGATGACCAGGCAGGCGTTGTGGCCGCCGAAACCGTACGACGCGGTGAGCGCGTGGCGCACCCCGGTCACGCTCCTGCCCCGGATCGGAACGTGGTCGAGGTCGCAGCGTGGGTCGGGATTGTCGAGGTTGATCGTCGGCGGCAGGAACTGGTCACGCAGGGCGAGCACGCACACCATGGCCTCGAACGCCCCGGCAGCCCCGAGCATGTGGCCGGTCATCGACTTGGTCGATGACACCGCGGGTGCTCTCGGGCCGGTGCCGAACACGGCGTGAATCGCCAGGGTCTCGGTGACGTCGTTGAGCAGCGTCCCGGTGCCGTGAGCGTTGAGGTAGCCAACCTCAGCAGGCTCCAGCCCGGCACGTCGCAGGGCGCGCGTCATGGCCCGCCGCGCGCCGTCACCGCCCGGATCGGGTTCGGTCATGTGATGGGCGTCCGCGGTCGCCCCGTAGCCGGTGACCTCGGCGAGGAGAGTGGCGCCGCGTGCGATGGCCAGGTCGCGGTCCTCGAGGACGAGCACGCAGGCTCCTTCGGCCGCGACGAAGCCGTCGCGATCTGTGTCGAACGGCCGCGACGCGCCGGCGGGGTCGTGGTTGCGAGTCGAAAGGGCGCGGGCAGCTGCGAAGGTGGCCATCCCGGTCGAGGTGATGGCAGCCTCGGTGCCGCCCGCCAGGACGGCGCGGGCATCGCCGCGGCGGATCCACTCGGCGGCTTCGCCGATGGCGTGTGCACCGGAGGCGCACGCCGACACAACCGCCAGGTTGGGACCGCGGGCCCCCGCATCGATGGCCACCATCCCGGCCGGCATGTCGGCGAGCATCGCCGCCGCGGCGAAGGGCGAGACGCGCCGGGGACCCTGGCCGTCGAGGGTGCGGGTGGCCATCTCCTGGACCTCGAAGCCGCCCACTCCGCTGGCGATGAGGACGCCCACGTCGTCGCCGATGTCGCCGATCGAGAGGCCGCTCTGGGCCACGGCCTCGCGGGCCGCGACCAGCGCGAACTGTGTGCAGCGGCTGGTCCGGCGTGCCTCCTTGCGGCCCACGGCCGTGGCGGCATCGAACCCGCGGACCTCGCCGGCGATGTGCACCGTCAGGCAGGAGGAATCGAACCGGGTGATCGGGCCGATGCCGCTCGTCCCTCCGCGACAGGCGGCCCAGCTCGATGCGACGTCGTGACCAAGCGGAGAGACGGTTCCCAGCCCGGTGATCACCACCCGTCCTGACGGCGTCCAGTCCTCGCCCGGCCGGCCGTCGAGATCACGATCATGGTTGTGGTTGTCGCCGGCCATCACGCGTCCTCATCGGTCATGGTGCGGTCCCACGCACCAGAGACGCCGAGCGCGCGCAGCTCGTGGCGACGCAGCTTGGTGGTCGGCGTCAGCGGGAGCTCCGCGCAGCGGCGGTAGTAGCGCGGCCGGAGCACGCGGGGCAGACGCTCGGCAAGGAAGGCGTCGACCTGCTCGAGGGCTGCACTTCCAGTGACGCAGAGCAGGATCTCGTCCTCGACGGCGTCGGTTGCGGGCACGGCGATGGCGGCGACACTACCCACATCGGGACAGTCGGCCGCGACCGCCTCGATGTGCGTGGGCGACAGCATCTCTCCGCGACGGCGGATGGCCTCGCTGGCGCGGCCGCTGAACACGAGATCGCCATCCTCACGGGAAACCACCATGTCGCCGGTGTGATACCAGCCATCCGCGTCCCACGGAGGTGGTTCACCGAGGTAGCCCTCGAACATCACATGGGGCTGGTGGGGACGGATGACGAGTTCCCCGGCGATTCCCGAGACAACGTCGCCGCCGTCCCCATCGACGACGCGGGCGCTGAACCGATCGACGGGCCGCCCGATGGTGCCGGGTGTCACCGGCTGTGCCTGCGGCCGCGTCCAACACGATGCCGTCTCGGTCTGTCCCCAGACGTCCTCGATGGCGAGACCAAACCGCTCCTCGATGCTCCGCCACCGCTGCGCGGGCGCGGCGCTGCCCATGACTCGGCGCACCGGGTTGTCGCTGTCGTCAGCGCGAGCGGGACGCCGGTCGAGGGTGGCGAGCAGCGTCCCGACGTAGGGGAAGAAGACCGCCTCGCAGTCGCGGATGCGCTGCCAGAAGCCGAATGGCGAGAAGCGCTCGTCGACGGTGATGTGGCCTC
>JBDTJX010000056.1:0-48200 GCA_039935655.1 Candidatus Dormiibacter sp.
CGCGAAGCGCGACCCTGTCGATGATCCAGTGGCTGTATTTCGACTGCGAGCTCTCCGGTGCCGGTTCACCGGATGCGCTGCGCAAGCTGCGCGTGGCGTTGCGCAGGCTGCGGAGCGACCTGCAGACATTTGCACCCTTGCTCGACGGGGAGTGGGCGAACGAGCTGCGCGATCGGCTCGGCGGGCTGGCCGGCCGCCTCGGCACCGTCCGCGACGCGGAGGTGCTCAGCGCCCGGCTGGTCGAGCTTGCCTCCCTGCTCACGGAGGTCGATCGTGCGGCGGCGCTGCCGCTGCTCGACACCGCAGCCTCGCAGCTGGCGATGTCCCGCGCTGAGCTGCTCGAGCAGCTGACCGGCGACGAATATCTCAGCCTGGTCGAGAGTGCCCTGGCGGCGGTCACCCATCCGCAGTGGACGGAGGTGGCCGGCGAGGTTCCCTCGGTGACCAGCCTGGCAGCGAAGCGATGGCGCCGGCTGTGCGCCTATGTTGCGGCCATCGGCGAGACGCCCACCGACGAACAGCTCCACCGGGTGCGGATCCTCGCCAAGCGGGTGCGGTATGCGGCCGACGCGAGCGTGCCCGTCGCAGGCGACGCGGCAGCCGCCTCGGCAGCCAGGGTGGCCGCCCTCCAGACGGTGCTCGGCGAACAGCATGACGCTGCGGTCACCTGCGAATGGCTGCGCCGGCAGGCCGACGCCACGACGAGCGTCGCATTCGCCGCGGGGGAGCTGGCCGCGTTGGAGGTGAGGAAGCTGCACGGATCGTCGCGGCGCTGGCGCAAAGCCTGGGAGGCGGCGTCGCGGAAGAAGGATTGGCGATGGCTGCGCGGCTGATCCACGTTGTTCGCCACGCCCATGCAGGCGATCGCGACGGCTGGTCACTTGACGATGACCTGCGTCCCCTGTCCGAACGAGGCTGCGGGCAGGCGCTGCGACTGGCCGGCCAGTTCGGCGTCGAGGTTGCGGCTGTCTATTCGAGCCCGTCGCTGCGCTGCCTCGGCACCGTGCTGCCACTGGCACGCACCCACTGTCTGCCAATGGTCACGCTCGAGGAGCTCTACGAAGGGGGCGGGGCGGGGCGGATGCTGGCGCGGTTGCGTGCCGAGCCGCAATACCCCGTGGTGGCCTGCACCCATGGCGACATCCTCGCGGACCTCCTCGGGCTGCTGATCAGCTCAGGCCTCACGCTGCCGTCGTTGCGCGCCGAGAAGGGGTCGACCTGGACGCTCGAGCTGACCGGGGACGTGATCATCTCGGCGCGCTACGCCCCGCCACCCTGAGTTGGGTTCTGGTTCAGGGTCGAGGCCGGAATCTGTGCGTCAAGCCTGTCGACTCGGTAGCCCACACCGAACACGGTGGTGATCCGGAAGGGCAGGGTGAAGTTCACCCACCTCACGGGACCATCACCGTCAGCGCGGCCGCGGTCGGCAACCAGGTTGAGCTGCGCTGCGCAGACACCGGTGTCGGGACCAGGTCGGATGACCTGACACGCATCTTCGAACGCTTCTGGAAGGCGGACAGCTCACGCCGGCGTGATGGTGAGGGCTCCGGGCTGGGCCTGGCGATCACGCGCCACGTGGTCGCCGCGCACCAGGGCACGATCCGCGTCGAATCCGAGCTGGGTCACGGAGCCACGTTCGTGGTCACCCTCCCCGCCTGGGTCACCGTCGGCTCGCCGGTGGTCTGAGCGCGCCCGTGCGCGCGACGTCGATCCAAGCCGGCAACGGCGTCGAGTCGAGGAGCTGTCCCGACAGCGCCTTGGCCGCGTTGATGGCAAACCCCAGGCCGTGCCCCGTGTATCCACCGCACACATGGATCCGACGGCATCCCGGCGCCGGACCGACGAGCGGCAGACCGTCGTCGCTGAAACCCATGATCCCGGCCCAACGATGGGTGACTGCCGCCTCGACGTCGAGGTCTCGCAGCTGTCCGTCGAGGAGGCACTGCACGCGTTCGGTCGGCGTGGCATCGAGCCCCACCTCCTCGGCGATGGCATGGTGGCGAAAGCCACCGACGAGCACGGAGCCGTCGTCGCGCTGACGCCAGTAGCGGTGGCCCCAGTCCGCGTACACCGGGACCCCGAGCCGCCGGTCGCCGGCAGCCGTTGCCAGCATCTGCGCGCGAACCGGCCGAATGGGCAGGTTGGGGAGCAGCTGCGAGGTCCACGCGTTCGTGGCCAGCACAACGGCCCCTGCCTCAATGGAGCCGTCGGTGAGTCGCACCGCCGAGGTGTTCTGGCCATCCTCGACAGCAAGGGCTCGGTGATGTTCGAAGACCCGGCCGGTGTGCATCGCGGCGAGGTTGTGCACAAGGCGCACCGGGTCGACCTCACCGTCGGCCGGGTTGAACAGCGCGCACACACCACCGGGCGCGTCGCTCGGCCTGAGCAGATCGGCGCCAAAGCCGTCCTCGGCGAGGAGCGTCGCGGCCTCCTCGAGGCTGGCAGCCTCCTCGTCATCGAGCGCGACGGTCATGCTGCCCCTGCGCCGGTAGCCCGTGTCGAGCCCAGCCGCTGCCGCCGCCGTGAGCGCGTGGTTCTCGATGGTGAAGGCCCAGACCGCGGCGGCGATGTCACGTCCGTGACGCGCCACCGCACGGGCGTAGTTCTCTGCCACGCCGGCAAGCAGAAAGCCCGCGTTGCGCCCGCTCGCCCCGGCGGCGACGTGGTCGCGCTCGAGCAGGATGGCGTCGACGTCGCGACCGCGGAGCACGTGGAGGAGGGCCACACCGGTGATCCCGCCGCCGACGATGACGACCTCGGCGCGGGTCGGCAGGCAGGCAGGCGGTGCCAGGGGTGCGGGGATGCCCCAGACGGGCACGCCGAGGTGCGCAGCGGTCACCCGCCAACCTCGGGAGGGTCGTGACCGAGCAGGCGAAGCGCACGCAGGTACTTCGGCGTGGTGTCGACGGTCGCTCCATGACTGGCGAGCAGCGCTACGATGCGATCCGTCAAGGCAGTGCTCGGGCTCTCGTATTCAACCTCGACCTCCCTGAAACGGGCCCGCTCCTCAGTGCCGTCACGCACGCTGACCCGGTCATGCACGACCTCGGCCGACTGGCTCGCCGCGGAGACGTCGAAGGTATGGCGGACGGTGCGCAGCTCGGCGACCGGGTGAACGTGGGAGACGACGACCCACTCCGCCAGCCGTTGGCTGATCGGCGGGGGAAGACGATCAGCGTCGCCGTCGAGCTCGAGCTCCTCACGAACCACTGCGTTGCCGTCGCGACGCGACCTGCCCTTGAAGGTCCACACGCCGTTGCGATGACGCACACCGACGCCACTCCTCGCCAGCCCGAGGTCGTCGGTGTCCCAGTACACGGCGTGCAGCAGCGTGTCACCCCTGTCGACAGCGGTCACGCCGGCAAGCTCGCTCAGCTCCGGCATGACGAACCCGTCGGGCACCGCCATCTTGACCTCGCGCTCCTCGACACCCTCCGTTGCGTGCGACATCAGGCTTCCTCGCCCACGTACGCCGCGAAGCCCGGCCAGGCGGCCACCATCCGGCCAAGCATCTGGCGGGGCACCGGCAGGTATGTGCCCGTCGCTTCGGCCACGACGACACCACTCTCGAGCGCCATGGAGGCCTCCGCCTGCATGACCCGCCGCGTGAACCGCGTGCTCCAGCCGGTGACGCGCAGCGTCGCCCCGATGGGTGCGCCCTCCCGATAGCGCGTCTCCATCCGGCCGGTCACGACCCAGCGCCGCTTCAGCACTGAACAGCGCCCCATCACGTCATCGAGAACGGCGGCGATGAGGCCGCCGTGGACGAGGCCTGGAAACCCCGCGTGATCCTCAGTCGGTGTCCAGGCGGTGACCACGCTGTCGCCCTCGAGGTGGTACTGGAGGTGCAGCCCGGTCGGGTTGCGCAACCCGTGGATGAAGTTGAGCTGGTACTCGGTGCTGTCGTTCAACCACGACGCGTCGACAGCTCCGTCATGTGATTGCGTCATCCGCCGATGCGTTCCTGGCCGTGCACGTAGGGACGGAGGGCGTCGGGGATCAGCACCGTCCCGTCCGCCTGCTGGTAGGTCTCGAGGACGGCATCGAGCGTGCGCGGAACGGCCAGGCCGCTGCCGTTGAGGGTATGCACGAACTGCGGCCGCTCCCCCGCCGCCGGGCGATACCTGATGCCCGCGCGACGCGCCTGGAAGTCGTTGAAAACGCTGCACGACGAGACCTCGAGCCAACGCTTCATCCCCGGGGCCCAGGCTTCGACGTCGTACTTCTTCCATTGGGCGAAACCCATGTCGCCAGTGCACATCAGCAGCACGCGATACGCGATCCCCAGGCGTTGCAGGATGGCTTCCGCATGGCCAGTGAGCAGTTCGAGCTCGTCGAGCGACCGCTCCGGCGTCGTGAAGCGCACCATCTCGACCTTGTCGAACTGGTGCATACGGATGTAGCCGCGTGTGTCCTTGCCCGCAGCGCCCGCCTCACGTCGCCAGCACGGCGTGAGCGCGGCGTGAGCGATCGGCAGCAGGGAGCCGTCGAGGATCTCGTCGCGATAGAGGTTGGTGACGGGGACCTCCGCGGTCGGGATGAGGAAAAGGTCGTCGTCGGTCTTGTACGCCTGGTCTTCGAATTTCGGCAACTGCGCCGCACCGACCATCGAGTCCCGGCGCACCAGGTACGGGGGAGCAACCTCGCTGTAGCCGTGCTCGCGGGTGGCGATGTCGAGGAAGAGGCTCCCCAGCGCTCGCTGCAGCTGCGCGCCGTCACCGCGAAGGACGGCGAAGCGCGACCCACTTACCTTGACCGCCCGCTCGAAGTCGAACAGGCCCAGGGCTTCGCCCAGGTCGTAGTGCGTGCGCGGCTCGAAGTCGAATTGCACCGGGTCGCCCCAGCTGCGCACCACCACGTTGCCGCTCTCGTCAGCTCCATGGGGAACTGACTCGTGCGGCGGGTTGGGAACGTACAGGAGCAGCTCGTTGATGCGCGTGTCAAGGTCGGACAGCTGCGCTTCCCCGCCCTGGACGCGCAGTTTCAGCTCCCCCAGCGTGGCACGCTGCTCGTCGCTGGGCGCGCCGCGGACGGCCGCGGAGGCACGCTTCTGCTCGGCGCGCAGGCCCTCCACCTCAGTGCGCAGGCGGCGCGCCTTCGCATCCAGCGCGAGGATCTCGTCGATCGGTGCCTCCTCGCCCTTGAGTCGCGCCCCCTCGCGGAAGACGTCGGGGTTCTCGCGCAGCTGCTGCAGGGCGATCACGGCGTCACGTCTCCTCAGCGCGGCGCGACGGCGAGAGGTGGGCGTCGTCCGGGTGGAGGTCGCGGTGGCGAGGCCGCATGGTCGGAAACAGCAGCACGTCACGAATCGACGCGGCGTCGGTGAGCAGCATGACCAGGCGATCCACGCCGACACCGAGTCCTCCTGCAGGAGGCATGCCCATCTCGATCGCCTCGAGGAAGTCCTCGTCGATGTGGAAGGCCTCGTCGTCACCGGCGGCGCGGAGAGCGGCCTGCTCCTCGAAACGAAGTCGCTGGTCGATGGGGTCGTTGAGCTCGCTGAACGCGTTGGCCACCTCGCGGCCGGCGACCACCAGCTCGAAGCGCTCGACGAAGCGGTGATCGTCGCTCCGTTTGCGAGCCAGCGGCGAGACCTCTGCGGGGTAGTCGAGGACGAACGTCGGATCCCAGAGACCCGGCTCGACGCGCTGCTCGTAGATCTCGTTCAGCGCGGCCCCCGGTCCGGCACCGGGAGGCAGCGTGACGCCGATCGTGCCGGCGCGGACGGCAAGCTCGTTCCACTCGTCGAGCGGATCGAAGCCGCAGGCCTGCGCCACCAGGTCGACCATCCGCGCCGTGCGGAACGGCGGGACCAGGAGCAGCTCGCGACCACCGTAGCCGCGTCGCAGCGGATCGTCGCAGGGGAAGCTTCCGCCGCCGTCGTCGGCGACCTGCTGAGGACCAAGAGCAGTGGCGGCGTCGACGATCAACGCCTCGGTCAGCGCACGCATCCCGTTGTAGTCGGCGTATGCCTCGTAGGCCTCGAGCATCGTGAACTCAGGGTTGTGGCGTGGCGAGAGACCCTCGTTGCGAAACACCCGACCAATCTCGTAGACCCGCCGGTAGCCGCCGACGAGCAACCGCTTGAGGTGGAGCTCGATGGCGATGCGCAGGTACACGTCAGTGTGCAGTGCGTTCCAGTGGGTCACGAACGGCCGCGCATGGCCGCCGCCCGGGATCGGCTGGAGGATGGGTGTCTCCGTCTCCAGGAACCCGCGGCTGTCGAGCGTTCGCCGCAGGGCGCGGACCACTGCGGTGCGAGCCGCGAAGTGGCGGCGTTGTTCGACGCTGCTCATCAGGTCGAGATATCGCTTGCGGTACCTCGTCTCCTGGTCCTGGAGGCCGTGGTACTTCTCGGCGGGCGGTTGCAGCGACTTGACCAGCAGCGTGACCTCGTCGGCGACGACAGTCGGTTCACCCCTACGCGTTCGCATCACATGTCCGCGCACCCCGATGATGTCGCCGAGATCGAGCAGACGTACCACGGCGAACTGCCGATCGCCGACACGGTCCACCTTCAGCCACGCCTGGAGACGCTCCTCCTCGGCCTCGATGTGCACGAAGCAGCTCTTGCCCTGCATGCGGATCTGCATGACCCGCCCGGCGACTCGCACCTCTGGCCCCTCGGCGGCATCCTCGCCCTCGGCAGGTGCGGCTGTCTCGGCTTCGAACGCGCCGAGGACGCGGCGAGCGCCGTCGAGACTCTCGGTGGGCGCGTAGTCAACGTTGTACGCGGGCACGCCGAGCTCGGCCAGCTCATCGAGCTTGCGTCTGCGTTCGGCGGTCAGGTCATCGGCGGGCATGGCGCCCTATCTTCGGGCTTTGCTCGGCGCCCACGGCGCCGCGCGGTCAGGTAACGCGGACGATCTTGACGCGACGCGGACCGCCCGGGCTCTGCACGTCGACCGAGTCGCCGTTGCGGTGGCCGATGAGCGCCTTGCCAACCGGCGACTCCATCGATATGCGACCGCTGGCGACGTCCACCTCGGCCGGTCCGACGATGGTGAACACCTGCTTGCCGAACTCGTCTTTCAACTCCACCTCGGAGCCGACGCGCACAACGCTGGAGTCCTTCGACTCCTCGATGGTCACGACGTTGCGCAGCATGTTCTCGAGGGTGAGAATGCGTCCCTCGACCATGCCCTGATCGTTCTTGGCGTCCTCGTACTCGGCGTTCTCCGAGATGTCGCCGAAGTCCTTGGCGTACTTGATGCGCTCCGCAATCTCCGCACGGCGCACGGTGCGGAGTTCCTCGAGTTCTGTCTCGAGCTTCTGTTGCCCCTCGGGCGTGAGCAGAACCGGTTTGTCCATGATGTTTCACGACCTCGCCAACATCGGGCCACAAGCGTCCCGGTCGGGAATGAGACGCCGGAGTATAGGCGAGCCCTTCCTGCCGGTGATGTGACGAATCGCCAACGCTCGTTGACCGGATGTGACACCCCGGGTATCATCGGATGACATCGACTGACACAGCCCCCCTCTCGGGGCGTCTCTGGTCCGCCAGGGGCGCCCTCTTTTTTACAGGGAAGGGGCAGATCCCCTTCCCTGTCGTGGTCGAAGTGAATTCGACCACGCTCACCCATCCCCTCGGCGCACCTCGTGCGCCGCTCCGCTTCGCGGGGGATTCTATTAGGTAGCGGGCGCTTTGGCGGGTGGGCCGCCACACCCCATTGGTTTGTCCGATTCACACGCGACGGACTGCGTTTTGGGAATTTTTGGAACGCTCCTCCTCGGGCGCGTCGCTCTGTGCCCTTTGTTCAGCGCACTTCAGCGCGAGGCGAGCGCTCCGCGCTTGTGACTTTGGTTACGTACAGTGGCAGGCGGCTGCGGTGGCTACCACCACTGCCCAGGTGATGGCGGTGAAGACCCAGATGGCGTAGGCGGCGCTGATCCAGACGCTCTGCATGCTGGCGCTGCTCACCCTGGTGGCCACGAGGGCCAACGAACAGAGCGCGGCCAGCGACGAGCCCACGGCGAACAGGTGAGCCCACAGTGGCGCGCCCAGAACGACCCCGCCGACGATCACCAGGACCGGGGGCAGCGCCAGCGGGACGACCCACCAGGGGAGTTCGACCGGGGCGCCGAGCCGCGAATCGCTCATCCCTCGCCGCTGCTGAAGATCGGCCGGTACCAGCCCTCGGCCCCGAGGCCGGCGGAGAGCGCCATCGCGAAGATGGTGTCGAGGTCCTCGATGTTGTTGAGGTCCTGCACCATCGCCCGCAACCTGGCGGCCCCGTTGCAACCCTTGATCGACCAGGCGACGTACTTGCGGCCGATGCGCAATGCCCGCTCAGGGCCGTGATAGGCGATGAGCAGACCCAGATGGCGGCGGCAGAGCGCCATCCGTTCGCCGAAGTCGAGGTCAGCAAGGAGCTCGCCGGTGGCCAGCAGATGCGTCGCCTGGCGGATCAGCCAGAAGTTGCCGAGCATGCCGCGTGCGATGACCACACCATCGACGACGCCGCTGCGGATGCGCCGTTCGATGAGGCGAACGTCCTCGACGTCACCACTGCCGATCACCGGGATGTCCACGGCCTCTTTGACGCGGGCGATCTCGGCCCAGTCGGCCTCCCCGGCGTAGCCCTGGCAGCGCGTGCGCCCGTGGACGGTCACGGCGGCGACGCCGACCCCGGCCAGGGCGCGGGCCAGCTCGGGCGCGTTGATGCTCCCCGCATCCCAGCCCAGCCGCATCTTGGCCGTGACCGGCACGTCGACGGCGGCGACCATGGCGGCCAACACAGCGGCTGTGGCCCCGATGTCCCGCGCAAGGGCGGCACCGCTGCCGCGGCCGACCACTTTGCGGACCGGACAGCCGAGATTGACGTCGACCGTCCGGGCGCCGCGTTCGACGCAGACCTGGGCGGCAGCGGCCATCATCGCGGCGTCGCACCCGACCAGCTGCGCGCCGGCGGGGCCCACACCGACCGGGAAGTCGAGCAGGTGCAGGCTCGCCTCCAGGCTGCGCACCACCGCCTCGCCGGCCACCATCTCCGTCGAGACCAGGCCGGCGCCCATCTCGACGGCCAGTTGGCGACAGGGCGCGTCGGTGATGCCCACCATCGGTGCGATCAACACCGGTGAGGACAGCTCGAGGCCACCGATGCGCAGGGCGGCGCGAGGTGGTGCTGCAATGGCCATGATCGCCCGATCTTACGGGCAGCGCCGGCGCGGCCCTCAGTCGGTGTTGAGCTCGTGGATCAGCCGCAGGCCGACGAGCGTCAGGTTCGGGTCCACCGCCTCGATCTCGGCGATCAGCGGCGCGAAGAGCTCGGCCAGGCCGCCGGTGGCGATCACCTTGGCGCTCTCGCCGATCTCAGCACGCATCCGGGCCACGATCCCCTGGACCAGGCCGACGTACCCGAACACAAACCCAGCCTGCATCGACGCCGCCGGGCTACGCCCGATCACCGACGGCGGCGCGGTCAGCTCCACGCGGTTGAGCTTGGACGCGTGGCTGACCAGTGCGTCGAGGCTGACCAGGATCCCCGGCGCCATGGCGCCGCCGAGGTACTCCCCCGCCGCCGACACGCAGTCGAAGGTCGTCGCCGTGCCGAAGTCGAGGAGGATGACGGGCGCGCCGTAGAGATGGCGACCGGCGAGAGCGTTGGCAATCCGGTCGGCGCCGACAAGGCGGGGATCCTCGTAGCGGATGCTCACGCCGGTGCGGATGCCGGGCCCGACCACCAGCGGAGCCCGGCCGAAGTAGACGCGGGACATCTCGTCGACGGCCCGGGCCAGAGGCGGGACAACGTTGGCGACAGCGACGGCATCGATGACGGCGGGATCGATGCCGCGGCGGCGCAGCAGGTCGCCGGTGGCGAGGCCGAGCTCATCGCCGGTGGAGCGCTCGTCGGTGTGCAGCCGGAAGTCGGCGACGAGGCGCTCGCCGTCGAACACACCGACGAGGATGTTGGTGTTGCCGACGTCGACGGCGAGCAGCATCGCGCGGATTGTAGGAAGGCACGGCGCGACGGGGTGCGCGCGGCGGTGACGGATCGCTAGCGTTGCGGCCCACATGATCGGACTCGTCGACATCGGGGGCACCAAGCTGCTGGCTGCGACCGCGCAGCCGCCGCGGGGCGTCGGCAGGACGGTGCGCCGGGCCACACCGCGCGCCGGCAACATGGTCGCCTTCATTGCGGAGATGCTCGACGAGGTCCGTCGCGGGCACCCGCTCGAAGCCATCGGGGTCGCCGCTCCGGGGCCGTTCGACCGCGACCGCGGCCAGCTCATCAACCCACCGGGGCTCTCCGGCGACTGGCACCGCGTCGACATCGCGGCCCCGCTGCGGGCGCGCTTCGACTGCCCGGTGCGGGTGGAGAACGACGCCAACTGCGCCGCCTTGGCCGAGGCGCGCCTCGGGGCTGGACGCGGCTCGCGCCTGCTCGTCTACTACACCGTCTCCACCGGGATCGGCACCGGCGTGGTCCGTGACGGCGACCTCGTGGTCCAGCGTCACGACAACGAGGGCGGCCACCAGGTGCTCTGGCCGAAGCTGGTCGGCGGCCCTCCGTGTGAGTGCGGCGGGGTCGGCTGCCTGGAGGCGATCGCCAGCGGCCGGGCGATCACCGCCCGCTTCGGTCGCCCTCCCGAGGACATCGAGGAGCAGCTCGTCTGGGACGACGTGGGCGCCTGGCTGGGCCTGGCGGTGGTCAACACCACAGCACTGCTCGACTGCGACCGCGTGGTGTTCGGCGGCGGCGTGGCAACGCCGCGCTGGTCGCGGATCGAGCCGGCGCTGCGCGCCACCGTTGCCGCGCACCTGAAACTGCAACCGACACCGGACATCCGAGCTGCTGAGCTCGGCGAGGATCGCAACCTGACTGGGGCGCTCCTGCTGCTCCAGGCCTGACCGGCGGGCCGGGACCGCCAGGGGGTGCGCTGGTTACGCTTGCCGGCGTGAGCGCCGTTCACCTCATCGCCGACAGCACTTGCGACATCTCCGCCGCCGAGGCGGCGAAGCTCGGGCTGGTGATCGTCCCCCTCAAGGTGATCATCGGCGAGGAGGTGTTCGCCGACGGTGTCGACATCGACCCGGCCACGCTGTACGCACGAATGCGCTCGTCCACGGTGGCGCCGCGCACCTCGCAACCAACGCCGGCCGAATTCGAGGCTGCCTTCCGTGAGGTCGGCGCCGACGGAGCGCCGATCATCTGCACCACCATCTCCGCGGCCATGAGCGGCACCCACGGCTCTGCTGTGGCGGCACGGGCCGCGGTGCCCGAGCTCGATGTCAGGCTCATCGACACCCGCAGTGTCGGTCCCGGCCACCAGCAGGTGATCGAGGCGCTGATCGCGGCGGCGTCGGCCGGAGCGGGCCCTGACGAGCTCGAGGAGGTGGCGGCCACGATCCGCGCGAGCCAGCGTCTGGTCTTCACCGTCGAGAGCCTCGAGTACCTGCGCCGCGGTGGCCGGATCGGCGGGGCCCGGGCGCTGCTCGGGTCGATGCTGAACATCAAGCCGATCCTCGAGGTTCGCGGGGGGGCCATCGAGCCGCTTGAACGCGTCCGCACCTTCCCGAAGGCGCTGGACAGGCTCCTCGACGAGGTGACCACTTCGGCGGCCGGGTGGGGCGGACGGGCATCCGTGCTGGTGACCCACGCCGACACCGTCGAGGCGGCAACCGACCTTGCCCAGCGTGCTGCCGACATCGCCGGCGAGCCGGTCCGGCTGATCGACGTCGGCCCGGTGATCGGTTGCCACGGCGGCCCCGGTGCCATCGGCCTGTCGTTCCACAGGCCGCTGTAGGGCCGGAGCGGCCGGCGCCGGCTGACGGAGCGGGCGGCGCGGCCGCTCCTGCCACCATGTGTAGATGCGACCCGGCCACCTCGCCTGTCCCAACAACTGTCCCGAGGGACGCTTCGAGGCGCTGAACGCGCCGATGTTCGTCGACCGCAGTGGACGTTACGTTGGGCATGACGCCGCGCGGGCGACCTACTTGTGCGCCGTCTGCCAGAGCGTAGCCGTCGACGTTGCCGCTGCGGCACGCGAGATGCACCGGCGCGGCGATGAAGGCATGGTGACGTTGACGTGTCCCTCGTGCTCGATGCGGCTGCTCCCTCCCGAAGACGACCCGCTCGCCAGCGTCATCGAATGCCCGGCGTGCGAGACGCGCTTCGAGGTCGAGGATGGCATGCCCCGGCTGCACGGCGGTGGCAGCAGTGAGGATGCGCAGACGGGCTGACCGCGGTCAGCGGCGCTCCAGCGAGCGCAGCGCGGCGTGCGCCGCCCACCAGCCGCACATGCCGTGCACGCCGCCGCCGGGTGGGGTGGACGCACTGCAGATGAAGATGCTCGGGTTCGGCGTCGTATAGGGCGATATCCGCGGCGCGGGGCGGGCAAACAGCTGGCCGAGGCTGAACATCCCGCCGTTGATGTCACCGCCGGCGTTGTTGGCGTTGTGCGACTCCAGCGCCACCGTGTCCATGGTGTGGCGGCCGACGATCCTGTCCCTGAAGCCTGGTGCGAATCGTTCCACCTGCGCCTCGATCGCGGACGTCATGTCGCGGCGCGATCCGTTCGGCACATGGCAGTAGCCCCACAGCGTCTGGCGACCCGCCGGGGCACGGCTGGGGTCGAACAGCGAGGGCTGCGCGAGGATGACGAAGGGTCGCTCCGCGTGGCGGCCGTCCGCCACGGCCGCCTCCGACGCAGCGATCTCGGCGAAGCCGCCACCGATGTGCACCGTGGCGGCGCGCGCGCAGCGCCTGTCGAGCCAGGGCACCGGGCCATCGAGCGCCCAGTCCACCTTGAACACGCCGGGGCCGTACCGATACCTGCGCAGGCGGGCGCGATACCGCTGCGGCAGCTGCTCTGCGCAGACGCGCTCGACGTCGCGTGGCACGAGGTCGAGCAGGCGCAGCCGCGACCCCGGGAGGTCGGCGAGTGAGGTGATGCGCCTCCCGGTCTCGACGGTGCCGCCGAGCTCGGCCAGCCGGGCTGCCAGCGCCCTGGCGACGTTGGCGGTGCCACCACGCACCACCGGCCAGCCCGCCGCGTGACCGACGAGGTTGAGCATCAGGCCCATGCTGGCGCTGGCCGGGCTGTCCAGAGAGAGCATCGAGTGCGCGGCCATGCCGGCGAAGAGAGCCCTCGCTCTGGTGCCACGGTAGGCGAGGCGCGCAAACGTGCTCGCCGGCAGCAGCGCGGGGAGGCCGAAGGCACCCACCACCAGGGGATGGCTCGGGAATCGCAGCGGGCCGAGGAACTGCTCGAGGAGCCGGGGCGCCTGACGGGTCAGCGGCGCGAAGATGCGCCGGTAACGAACACCGTCCTCGCCGAGTTGGGCGGCGGTGTCGTCCACGGACCGCTCGAGCAGCACGGCGTCGCCGTTCTCGAGCGGGTGGGCGAGCGCCGCGGGCGGAAAGACGAACTCGACGCCGCGCGCGGCCGGGTCGAAGGCACGAAAGAAAGGCGAGGCCATTCCGAACGCCAGCACCGCAGCGCAGAAATCGTGCTGGAACCCGGGGAGCGTCAGCTCGGCGCTGCGGCAGCCACCGCCGAGCTCGTTCTCCGCCTCGACGACATGCACCGACAGACCGCGCTCGGCAAGTGTGATCGCGGCGGCGAGCCCATTGGGGCCGGAGCCGACCACCACGGCGTCGTAGGACGCGGCCACGGCCGGCTAGCGGTCCAGCGCCGGCAGCAGCGCCACGGTGGCACCGATCGGACCCGACGACTCTCCTTCCTCCCGCGACCAGTAGCGCGAGAAACGGCCATCGAACCCCCAGAGCAGACCGTCGTGGTCCACGCTCGGCGAGTCCTCCCAGTGCGGGGTGTGCCCATGTACGAGCCGGCGCGCCCCGAAGTGCGCCAGGTAGACGTCGAGACGGCGGCGCTCCACGAACGCGCGCCGGCCGAACAACGTGCGCACCGCGGAGAACACCCCGCCCGGCGTCGCCAGCCAGTCATGGGCATGCCGGTTGACCTCGTCCACGGTGTCGCCGAGCGTCGCGTAGAGGTCATCGTCGGTGTGCTGGACCAGGGTGCCGTCGGTCATCAGGATCAGGAACGGCAGATCGCGCAACCATGACTCGAGGCCAGGGTCGCGGTCGACCGCGTCGAGGTCGGCCCAGTCGCCGCGCCGGTGGAGCCACAGCGCCTCGAGCTCTGCGGGGTCGCGCGCCTGCCACGGCTCCGGCGGTTCGACACCCCGGCGCCGTTCCAGCACCGCCAGCAGGAACAGGTCGTGGTTGCCGAGCACAGCGCGGCTGTGTTCACGCGAGCGGACCAGGCGCGCGGCCGCGGCTCCGCCGCCCCGACCGGGACGGCCGCCCTGGAAGAAGTCACCGAGAAAGACGGTGTCCACCTCCTCCTGCGGATAGGGCAGCAGCGCCTCTTCCAGGCGCTCGACGTCGCCCTGGACATCGCCGACGATGAGCAGCGGGCGTGTCACCAGCCGAGGATAGCGATCAACTCCCGGCCTTTCCCGGACGGCGGCGCGGCTCGGCGAGGAGGCTGACGATCCTGCGGGTCTTGGCAACCAGCGTGGCGGCGCGGACCAACTGCCGTGACACCATCCGCGGACCGGGGCCACCAGGGATCTCGCGACGCTGCAGGGCCGAGTCGACGGCGAAGAGGTCGACGATGTCGTCGCCGGCGAGGTCGGTCATGGCCCGCCACTCAGCCGCGCTGATGTCGGCCAGTGTGCGGCCCTCCTCCTGGGTGCGTTGCACGGCGGCGCCCACCAGCTGGTGCGCGGTGCGGAAGGGCATCCCGCGGACCACCAGGTACTCGGCCACGTCGGTGGCGAACAACCCCGGGTCAGACGCCGCAGCGCGAAGCACGCGCCGGTTGAAACGGAGGACGCGCATCGCGTCGCTGACCACCGCGATCGACGTCAGGGCGGTGTCCACGGCGTCGAACAGTGCCGTCTTGTCCTCCTGCAGGTCGCGGTTGTAGGTCAGCGGCAGCCCCTTGAGCAGCGTGAGCAGAGCGGTCAGGTCGCCGATGCTGCGCGCCGTGCGCCCCCGCACCAGCTCGAGCACGTCGGGGTTCTTCTTCTGGGGCATGAGCGATGAGCCGGTGGCGTGGCTGTCCGGCAGCTCGGCGAAGCCGTACTCGCTTGAGGTCCAGAGCACCACCTCCTCGGCAAGCCGCGACAGGTGCACCATGATCAGCGCGCAGGCCGACGTGAGCTCCACGACGAAGTCGCGGTCGGCCACAGCGTCCAGCGAGTTGGCTGTGATGCCGGCGAAGTTCAACTCATCTGCCACCGCACGGCGATCGAGCGGCAGCGTCGTCGCGGCCAGAGCGCCGCTGCCCAGCGGGAGCACGTCGCAACGGTCGTGCGCATCCTCGAGGCGACCAACGTCGCGCTGCAGCATCTCGACGTAGGCGAGCAGGTGATGCGCGAGCGACACCACCTGGGCGCGCTGGCCATGGGTATACCCCGGCATCAGCGTGTCGCGATGCTGTTCGGCGCGGCGGATGAGCGTCTCCTGCAGTGAGGCGATCGCGAGCATCAGGTCGCGGACGACGCGCTTGGCATACAGCCGCAGGTCGGTCGCCACCTGGTCATTGCGGCTGCGCCCGGTGTGCAGCCGGCCGGCGACCTCACCGGCGGTCTCGAACAGTCGCCGCTCGATCGCGGAGTGGATGTCCTCATCGCCGTCGTCAACGACGAACGTGTTGCGATCGAACTCGCGGCGGATGCCGCGCAAACCCGCCTCGATGGCGCGTGTGTCCGCCGCACTGACAAGCCCGACGGAACGGAGCATGTGTAGGTGCGCGATCGACGCGTCGATGTCATCCCCATAGAGACGGCGATCAATGGCGATGCTGGTGGTGTACTGCTCCACCCGGCGCGAGGTGCGCGACCGCAGCCGGCCCGACCACATCTTCGCCGGTGCGGGCTGCACCGCAAGTGGCTGATCGGACGCACCGCCCTCGCCGGCATCGGCGCCGACGATCCGGATACCGCGAGCCATCAGGCGCGGCGCACCTGCCGCGGCAACGACAGGGGTTCGAGATCTTCGAGGGCACCCTGTGCGCTCGCCGCGGTTCGCAGCGACAGCCCGAAGAGCTCGATGAAGCCGCGGGCTGCGGCGTGGTCGAAGGTGTCGCCGGTGCGGTCGTAGGTCGCCAGCGAGGGGCTGTACAACGAGCGCACCGCGCGGCGACCGGTGATGCCCACCTCACCGCGCCGGCAGCGCACGCGCACCTCGCCGCTGACGTGCTCCTGGGTCGACGCGACGAATGCCGCCAGGGCGTGGCGCAGCGCGCCAAACCAGAGTCCGTCGTAGACAAGACGCGCCCACTCGTTGCCGAGTTGACGCTTGAGATGGGCGACGTCACGCGGCAGTGCAACCGTCTCCAGCGCGGCATGTGCGGCGTGCAGGATGGCTGCTGCCGGCGCCTCGTAGACCTCGCGTGATTTGATGCCCACCAGCCGGTTCTCGACGTGGTCGATGCGCCCCACGCCGTTGCGCCCGCCGACCGCGTTGAGACGCAGCACCAGCTCCTCGGCCGCCAGTCGCTGCCCGTCCACCGACACCGGCTCACCGTGCTCGAACGCGATGGTCAGCTCGTCGCCCGAGCTCGGGGCGGTGGCGGGGTCGGCGGTCCACGCGTAGACGTCGGCGGGCGGTTCGGTCCACGGATCTTCGAGCGGGCCGCATTCGACGCTCCTGCCCCAAAGGTTGGCGTCGACGCTGTACGGGGAATCCACCGTGACCGGGACGTCGATGCCATGGGCCGCCGCGTAGGTGATCTCCTGGGGGCGGCCCATGTCCCAGTCGCGCACCGGGGCCACCACCACGAGCTCCGGCGCCAGCGCAGCGGTGGCGACATCGAACCTGACCTGGTCGTTGCCCTTGCCGGTGCAGCCATGGGCGACCGCCACGGCTCCCTCCTCGCGGGCGACGTCGACGAGGAGCTTGGCGATCAGCGGCCGGGCGAGAGCGGTGGCCAGCGGGTACACACCCTCGTACAGCGCGCCGGCGCTGAGCGTGGGGAACACGAAATGCTCCACGAACACGCGCCGGGCGTCGACGACGTGCGCGGCGACAGCCCCGGCGCGCAGGGCGCGTTCGGTGACCGCATCGGCGTCGCGGCCCTCGCCACCGAGATCCGCCGTCAGCGTCACCACCTCGTAGTGCAGCTGGTCCTGCAGCCAGCGCACCGCCACCGAGGTGTCGAGACCGCCGCTGTAGGCCAGGACGATGCGCCGGCCGGTCATGCGTTTTCCTCGATGATGTCGCGCAACCGGGCCATCAGCCGTTGCGCCGCGGGGCGCGACCGAGCGATGAGAAGAACCGTGTCATCACCCGCGATGGTGCCGGCGAGCTCGTCGAATCGGGCGTTGTCGAGTGCCACCGCGACAAGTGAAGCGGTGCCCGGTTGTGCATGCACGACGCCGAGCAGGTCGATGAACTCGATGCCCTGGGTGTGCTCGCGCAACGCGTTGTGGAGACGCATGCGCGCACCACGCTCATCGACCTCCGCGCCGGGGAGCATGTAGCGCGCGCCATCGTCGCCGGCGACCCGGAGCAGGCCGAGTTCGCGGATGTCCCTGCTCACCGTTGCCTGGGTGACGTCGAGGCGGCGGCGGTGCAGCGCGGACACCAGCTCGTCCTGGGTGCGGATGGTACGGGTGCGCACCACGTCGAGGATGGCCCGCTGCCGCGACCGCTTGCCGGCGACGCCGCCGCCGGCATGTTCGGTGCCGGCGCTCATGCGCCGCCCTCTGTCCGCGCCATCGCGAACGCCTGCCGCAGTCGGTCCATCGCCTCATCGACCTCCGCCTCGGTGATGATCAGCGCCGGCAGCAGGCGCAGGACGCTGTCGCCGACCGCGTTGACGATGACCCCGCAGTCCAGCGCGGCGCGCCCGACTCGCACTGCGATGGGCTCGTCGAGCACGAGGCCAACCATCAGGCCGCGCCCGCGGACAGTGGCGACCGGCACGCCATCAGCGCGCAGCGAGAGCAGCGACTCGCGCAGGTACTCGCCCATGCGCCCGGCCCGGTCGACAAGGCCCTCCTCGTCGATGGTGCGGAGCACGGCACACGCCACCGCGGCCACCAGCGGACCGCCGCCGAAGGTGCTCCCGTGGTCACCGGGCTCGAGCACGTCAGCGCCTGGGGCTGCGAGGACCGCACCGATCGGTACGCCACCTCCGAGACCCTTGGCCACGGTCATCACGTCCGGGGTGATGCCGGCGTGCTGATGCGCCCACCAGCGACCGGTGCGACCCATGCCGCTCTGCACCTCGTCGAGAAGCAGCAACACGCCGCGTTCATCGCAGAGCGCCCGCACGTCGGCAAGCAGCGCGTCGGACAGAGGAACGACGCCTGTCTCTCCCTGGATGGGCTCGATCAGCACGGCCGCGACATCGTCGTCCACCGCCGCGGCGATCGCCTCGACGTCGGCGTCGACGTGCGCAAACCCCGTGGGCAGCGGTTCGAACGGCTCACGATAGCGCGGCTGGGCGGTGGCGGCGAGCGCTCCCATGGTGCGGCCGTGAAAGCCACCCTTCAGCGCGACGATCCCGGTGGCACCGTCGCGATGGCGGCGCCCCCATTTGCGCGCCAGCTTGATGGCGCACTCAACGGCCTCGGCGCCGCTGTTGCAGAGGAAGACGCGTCCCGGGAACGCCGTTCTGATCAGCCGTTCGGCGAGCTCCACCTGCGGGCTCGTGTAGTACAGGTTGCTGGTGTGGATCAGCCGGCCCGACTGCTCGGCGAGCGCACCGGTGATGGCGGGGTGCGCGTGACCGAGCACGTTGACGGCGATGCCGCCGACCATGTCGATCAACTCACGGCCCTCGCCATCGGTGACCCATACGCCGTGACCGGAGGCGATCGCCAGCGGCTGGCGCGTATAGGTTCGCATCAGCGCGGCATCGGCGCGGTCGCGCAGGTTTTGGAGCGACATGCCGGCGTCGTTCACGAGTCCACGCCGTGCGCGAACATGGTGCCCACGCCTTCAGCGGTGAGCAGCTCGAGGAGGAGCGCGTGGGGCACGCGCCCGTCGATGATGTGCGCCGCTTCGGTGGCCTGGAGCGCGCGCAGTGCAGCACGGACCTTGGGGATCATGCCCCCGGCGATCACCCCGGCCGCGATCAGCGCCTCGGCGCGCTCGTCGTCCAGCTCGCTGAGGAGTGCGCCATCGCGGTCGTGCACACCGTCGACATCGGTGAGCACGATCAGCTTGGTGGCGCCGAGCGCGACCGCCAGCTCCGCCGCGACCGCGTCGGCGTTGACGTTGTAGGCCTCACCGTCGTAGCCGAGCCCGATCGAGGCGACAACGGGGATGCGCCCCTGGTCCAGGATCGACACCACTGGCTCGATGTTGACGTGGTCGACCTCACCGACCAGGCCGAGGTCCTCGCCTCCACCGTTCTTCGCAGGGCGGACGAGCAGGGTCGGTCCGTCCTCGCCGGAGAGGCCGATGGCGTTGCCGCCGAGGCGGTGGATCCTGGCCACCAGGTCGGGGCCCACCTTGCCGGTGAGCACCATCTTCACCACCTCCATGGTGGCGGCGTCGGTGACCCGCAAGCCATCGACAAAACGCGGTGTCATACCCATCCGCTCCTGCCACGCGGTGATCTCCGGGCCGCCGCCGTGCACAAGCACCGGACGCATGCCGACGAAGCGAAGCAGCACGACGTCCTGGAGCACGGTGTCGAGGTCGATAGCCGCGGCGGCGGCACCACCGAGCTTGATGACCAGGGTATGTCCACTGAAACGGCGGATGTACGGCAGCGCCTCGATGAGCGTCTGGGCGCGGCGGACTCGCTCGTCAATGGTCTCGATGGTCACGGGCTGGCCCTCATGTCGTGTAGTCGGCGTTGATGTGGACGTACTCGGGCGAGAGGTCGCACCCCCAGGCGTGGCCCTGCCCCTCACCGGCACCCAACTCGACGCCGATGTCGATGCGCGCCAGGGAGAAGGCGGCGCGGATGGCATCGAGGTCGACGGCTACCGGCTGGCCGGCAGCGAAGACCTCGACGGCGCCGATGGCGACGTGGCACCGGTCCAGCGAGAAGCTTGCCCCGCTGCGACCCAGCGCCGCCACGATCCGGCCCCAGTTGGGGTCGGCGCCGTGCACGGCTGACTTGACCAATGGGCTGAGCACCACCGTCCGAGCCGCTGCTCGCGCCTGGGCGTCGTCGGCGGCTCCGCGCACGGCCACGCAGATCGACTTGGTGGCCCCCTCGGCGTCGGCGGCGAGCTGCTCGACCAGCGAGGTGCACACATCCTCGACGGCCTCGCGCAGGGCCGCGTACCCGGCGGTCTCGGCCGCCACCATCGGCGCGCCCGACGCACCGTTGGCGAGCAGGAGCAGAGTGTCGTTGGTCGAGGTGTCGCCGTCGATGCTCAGACAGTTGAAGGTGCGCGCACACACGTCGTTGAGCAGCTGCTGCAGGGCGGATCGTTCGACGGCCGCGTCGGTGGTGATGAACGCGAGCAGCGTGGCCATGTCGGGGTGGATCATGCCGGCGCCCTTGGCCATGCCACCAACGGTGCACGTCCGCCCCTCGACGGTCACCAATGCCACCGCTGTCTTGGCCACGGTGTCGGTGGTCATGATTGCGCGCGCAGCACGCTCGCCTCCGTCGGCCGCCAGCGACGCGCTGGCGGCGCGTACCCCGTCGAGCACGCGGCTCATCGGCATGGGGCGGCCGATGACGCCGGTGCTGCATACCAACACCTCGGACGGGTCGGCGTCACAGCAGTCGGCGGTGGCCGCCGCCATTCGCAGCGCATCCCGGAAGCCCTGCGGACCGGTGCAGGCATTGGCGTTGCCACTGTTGGCGACCAGCGCCCTGATCGGTCCGTGCCGCCGGAGCGTGAGCTGGCTGATCACCACCGGCGCGGCCTTGACAAGGTTGCGCGTGAACACGCCTGCGGCAGTGCAGGGGCCGTCGCTGGCCAGCACCGCGACGTCGAGGCGATCGACGTCGTCGTCACCGCGAATCCCCGCTGCTGCCGCCGCCGCGCGGAAACCGAGCGGCGCACAGACGCCGGTTCGCGTCGTGGCCGCCGGGACGCTCACGGCCACGTCGAGCTCACCCGCAGCCCTTCCGCCTCGGGCCGGCCGAAGCGTACGTTCATCGCCTGCACCGCCTGGCCGGCGGCGCCCTTGACAAGGTTGTCGATCGCCACCGTGACCACCACCGTGTCGCCCTGCACCGTGCAGTTGATCGCCGCGACGTTGCTCCCGACGACGCTCTTGGTGGACGGCGACGACTCGTCGTAGCGTACGAATGGCTCGGCGCCGGCGAAGTCGCGATAAACGGTGGCGACGTCGGCCGCCGCAACGCCATCGCCGGGTTCGAGGTAGACGGTCGCAAGGATGCCGCGCGTCATCGGCACCAGGTGGGGAACAAAGGTCAGCGCCACCTCGCCACCGGTGGCGCGGCGCATCCGCGACAGCATCTCGCCGGAGTGCCGGTGCCCGTCCACCCCGTAGGCGCGCACCGACTCGTTCGCCTCGGCGAAATGCAGCATTGGCGAGGGGGAACGCCCGGCGCCGCTAACGCCGCTCTTGGCGTCGACGATGACGCGCGGTCGCACCAGCCCAGCGCGCAGCGCGGGCAGGCTGCCCAGCAAAGCCGCGGTGGGATAACAGCCCGGCGCGGCGATCAGGTCCGCGCCACGCACGCACTCGCGCTCCATCTCGACCAGGCCGTACGCCGCAACTGCATACAGCTCCGGCGCGGGATGGGCGACGCCATACCAGCGCTCGTAGTCCGCCGCATCGGCGAGACGGAAGTCCGCGCTCATATCGACCACCACAGCGCCGCTGTCGAGCCAGCGCTGGGCGTGGCCCGCGGCAACGGTGTGGGGCAAGGCCGCGAAGACCACGTCGACGCCATCGATATCAAGCCCGTCGCTGACGGTCAGGTCAACCGCACTGCCCGGCACCGCCTCGCAGAAACGACGGCCGGTCCAGCTCCGTCCCAGCAGCGTCACCAGCTCGACCCCGGGGTGAGCGGCGAGCAGTTCCACGCACTGCATGCCGATATAGCCGGTACACCCGGCGACGGCGGCACGCAGACGAGGGGTGGCGGGCACGGCACCCAGTGTAGCCACAGCATGCATATTTATGCAGAGCCGGGGCGAGGGTGTGTTCCCGCCGCCCGTCTCCGTTGTGTCGCGGGCTTGGCCACCGAGGCCGGCCGGCGCAGACCGAGGGCGCCGAGGGTGTGGTGCCGGGCGCGCTCGATGTTGACCGCGGCGCCGATCAGCGCGAGGTGGGTGAAGGCCTGGGGGAAGTTGCCGAGCAGCACATCGCTGCGGCCGTCGACCTCCTCCGAGTGCAGACCCAGCGGCGAGGCGAAGGCGAGCAGCTTCTCGAACCATCGCTGGGCATCCTCGAGGCGGCCGACGTGGGCGAGCGCGTCGGCCAGCCAGAATGAGCACATCAGGAAGGCGCCCTCGTCGCCGGACAACCCGTCGTTGGTCTGATCGACGTCATAGCGATGCACGAGAACACCGTTGCCGAGCTGACGGGCAACCGCCGAAATGGTGCTGAGCAGCCGGGGGTCGTCGGGGCGCAGGAAGCGCACCTGGGTGAGGCGGAGCATTGCCGCATCGAGCTGCTCGCCGTCGAGTGTCTGGGTGAAGCTGGTCAACCGGGGCGAGTAGCCGCGCGATGTGACCGCGCGATGGATGTCGCGACGCGCCGCCCGCCAGCGCGACGCGTCGTGTGGCAGCGTGAAGCGCTCGGCGATGCGCAGCCCGCGATCCACTGCGACCCAGCACATCATCTTGCTGTAGGTGTAGTGCTGGTCTTCCCCTCGCGCCTCCCAGATGGAGGCGTCGGGCAGCTGCCATCGATCGATCGCGAGATCCACCACGGCGTGCAGCTCATGCCAGAGCGTGCGGCTGATCCTGCCGCCGAAACGTGCATACACGTACGCGCTGTCGAGCAGCTCTCCGTAGATATCGAGCTGGAGCTGGCGGATCGCTCCGTTGCCGACACGCACCGGCCGCGAGCCGCGATAACCGCTCAGGTGGGTCAGCTCCGTCTCGTCAGCGCAGTCATCGCCATCCAAGGTGTACAGGTTGGCCACGTCGCGGCCGCCACGACCCAGGCCGATGCTCACCAACCAAGCGAAGAACGCGTTGGCCTCGTCAACCATGCCGACCTGGAAGAAGGCAAACAACGTGAGCGACGCGTCCCGCAGCCAGGTGAACCGGTAGTCCCAGTTGCGCAGCCCGCCAATCTGCTCGGGCAGGCTGGTGGTCGGCGCCGCGACCATCGCACCCGTGGGGGCGTAGGTCATCAGCTTGAGACAGAGCGCCGAGCGCACCACGGGGTGTCGGTATGGTCCGCGATACGTACAGCGGTCGATCCATCGCCACCAGAACTCCTGCGTGGACCGCGACAGCGCGCGCGCCCGCTCGACGCTCCACGGCCGGTGCGCGTTCTCACAGCGGCCGCGGTGATCGCTGCGCAGCACCAGCGCGATGACGTCGCCCGCCCTCATTCGCCACCGCGATGTGGCCGACTTCAACTCGACAGATGACTGCAGGCAGAGGTGGAGGGCTGCGGTGTCGCCGTGCAGCCGCCACCCCTCAGCGACGAAGCGGCTGGGTGCCATCCCATACTCGGGCGCCGGCTTGAACTGGTGGCGAAGGGTCATCGAGCCGGTCAGGCATTCGACGATGCGGATCACCCGGGGGTCGCGGTGCAGGCGGGCGTGCTCGGTGGCCGTGTCCTCGTCGATGGGCATGAAGTCGGTGACCACGGCCGTGCCGCCGGCGGTGGCGAACAGCGTCTCGAGGATGTTGCTGCGATCACGGTAGCGCTGGACGACGCGGTACTCGTCGACGGGACACACCTGCCAGTGACCGCCACGACGCGCGTCGACGATGCGGCCGAACAGCGACGGGTTGTCGAAGCGAGGCAGGCACAACCAGTCCACGCTGCCGTCAGCCCCCACAAGCGCCGCGCTGCGGCAGTCGCCGATCAGGCCATACGCCGCGATGGGCAGGTAGCCGTCGACACGCTCGAACCCGAGGCTCACCGCGCCTGTCGTCGCCGCCACCACGGAAGGGTGCCGATCCCGAGCAGGGCGGCGGCACTGTGGAAGTCGCCCCGGGCTGCCCGGCGATCACCAAGCGTCCACCTGATGAGCCCGCGGTTGTAGAGCGCAGAAGGATCGTGAGGATCGATGTCGGCGGCCGCCTCGGCGTGGCCGGCGGCGTCGGCGCTGTCGCCCGTGCGCACCAGCAGGGCGGCAAAAGTGCTGTGCGCGCTGGCCGAGCCGCCGTCCACCTGCACCGCCTTCTGCGCCGCCACCAGGGCGCCGGCGTCATCACCCCGGCTCGAGCGCACCGCAGCGGCGAGCAGGAGGCGGTCCGAGTCGGCGGGGGACTCGACGAGCAGGGCCTCCGCACGCTCGGAGGCGTCCGGGGCATTGAGATCAAAACCCCACCGAGCGGTCATCCTCTGCTGGCTCCGAGCGTGCAGTGGCAGCCTCAGCCGTTGCGCAACGCCGGGCAACCTCGCATGCGTGCTCGCGGTCGCGCGCGCCCTCACCTCCGCAGTCCCGGTGGCGACCATGGCGCGGAGTGTACCGGCGCCGACTCGTCCGCTCCCTTCGAGAGCGTGGTTCGGCGCTGTCACGGCGCGGTCACGAGGACCACGACCGACCTGCCAAGTCGCATCGTCACCGACAAATCTTTACAGCACGTGTCCCGTTCATCCTCCCGTGGGGCGTGTGACCGGTTCGATACTTCTGACGGGCTTCACCGAAGTCTCTGGGTGCGCGGACCCGGCCGGTTCTTCGACTGAGGTCGGACGAGTGGAACGTCGGTTGGCTCATGGCGGTGAGCTGAGACCATGTCCAGAAGGCTGATTGCGGGGCTGCGGCGGGCGGCAGCGTCGCGAAGCGCTCAGCGCCGCTCGACCGCGTCCCTCAAGGCGGTGCGTCGCGTGTGGGCACTCGGCGCCCTGCTCGGGTGTATCGCGGCTCTGCTCTACCTGGCCGTTGTCAGCAGGCTGCAGCTGGCGGCCCCGGCGGTCGCGGTGCCCTGGGTGGTGTTCGCCGGCCTGTTCTGCGTCGCCGAGGCGCGGCGAATCCACGTCCATTTCCGGCGGAATGCTCATTCGTTCTCGCTGAGCGAGATTCCGCTGGTGCTCGGTCTGTTTTTCGCCAGTCCAGGGATGTTGATCTCGAGCCGCTTGGTCGGCGCGCTGGTGGCCCTCGGGCTGATCCGCCGGCACCCGCCGGCCAAGGTCGTCTTCTGCCTCGCGATGTACGCCGTGGAGGCGGAGGTGGCGATGTGGCTGGTCTCGGTCTTCGAGCCGCTGCGCAGCGTTGTGACGCCGCATTCATGGGCCGTGGTGCTGGCCACCGTCGCCGTCATCGCGGTGCTGGGTTTCTCTCTCACCGCGGCGTTCATCGCGCTGGCCGAAGGCAGACTGGGTGGTGCGCAGCTGGTGCGCGGCTACCTCTTCGCGGTCGGAGCCGGCCTGGTCAACACATGCCTCGCCATCCAGGCCGCGGCAGCGATCTCCCGCAACGTGGCCGAGCTGTGGCTGCTCGGTATGCCGCTGATCGGTGTCGCCGCCGCGTTCTTCCTCTACACCTCAGAGCACCAGAAGCGGCAGCGCATCCAGCACCTCTACGAATGCAGCGACCTGCTCCAGCGCACTGCGGTCGCCGACGCCGCCGTGCCCGAGCTCCTGGCGCAGATCTCGCAGGTGTTCCGCGGCGAGATGGCAGAGATCGTCCTGCTTCCTGTCGCCACCGGCACCGGCCGCGCGTCCACGGCAACGCTCCGCCAGGGCCTGGTCCGCCGCCGCGACCAGGAGGTGGATCGTGGATTCCTCGAAGGTCTGATGATGGCCGTCGGCTCCGAGACTCGAGCGCGCGGCATCAGCTGGGCGGACTCGAGCGGCAATGTCCGCGACTGGCTGACCAGGCAGAACCTGCGGGACGCAATGCTCACCTCGCTGTGGGGCGATGGCGCGCTGCTCGGCGTGCTGACAGTCGGCAACCGCTTGAGCGACGTGGCCACCTTCTCCGCCGACGACGTCGCCTTGTTCGAGACATTCGGCGCGCAGACCAGCGTCGCGGTGCAGAACATGCGCCTCGACAACACGCTCACGTACCAGGCCTTCCACGATCCGCTCACCAACCTCGCCAACCGCCTGCTCTTCACCGACCGGCTCGAACACGCGCTCAACCGTCGCGATGAGAAGCGCGGCCTGATCGCCGTCCTGTTCATCGACCTCGATGACTTCAAGATGGTGAACGACACGTTCGGTCACGCTGCGGGCGACGACCTGCTGCGCAGCGTCGCCGAGCGTCTGCGCTCCGTGGTCCGCGTCGCTGACACCGCGGCACGGTTCGGCGGCGACGAATTTGCCATCCTCCTCGAGGATGCGCTCAGCCGCGACGACATCGCCGCGGTCGCCGAGCGAGTTGTCATGGCCCTCAAGCCTCACTTCGTCGTCGAACGCCAGGAGGTGGCCGTGCATGCAAGCATCGGCGTCGCGCTCGCCACCGCGGCGACGGTCGGTGCTGAGGAACTGCTGCGCCGCTCCGACGCCGCCATGTACTGGGCCAAGCTGCAGGGAAAGGGCGGCTACGAGGTCTACGATGCCGGCATGCTCGAGGGCAGCGGGCGCCGTCTGCAGGTGCGCACCGAGCTCGAGCGCGCGCTCAGCGATGGCGACCTGCGCGTCCACTACCAGCCGATCGTCGACCTTCGCAGCGGCGAGGTCCGCGGCGTCGAGGCGTTGGTTCGATGGGAGCACCCCGAACGCGGATGGATCATGCCTGTCGACTTCATCGGCATCGCCGAGGAGACCGGCCTGATCGCCGACCTGGGCGTCTTCGTTCTGCGCGAGGCGTGCGCGCAGCTACAGACATGGGAAAGCTCGATGCGCCTGCACGACGACTTCCAGCTGCACGTCAACGTCTCCCAGCGGCAATTGCGCAGCGACCACGTCATCGACGATGTGCGCCGCACCCTGGCCGAGACGGGATTGGCGCCGCGCCGCCTGGTCATCGAGATGACCGAGAGCTTCGTGGGCGAGCACGGCGACATGGCGCGCGAGCGCATGCGTGAGCTCAAGGGAGTCGGGGTCCGTCTGGCCATCGACGACTTCGGGACCGGCTATTCCTCGCTGGCCATCCTCCAAGAGATGCCCTTCGACATCCTCAAGGTGGATCGCGCGTTCATCGCCGACCTCGACGGCGACAGGCGACGGCGAGCGTTCACAGCGGCTATCTTCGGACTCGGCGACACACTCGGCCTGCACATGATCGCCGAGGGGGTCGAGCGCGAGGAGCAGCGCAGCTCGCTGCTCGCGCTGGGCTGCACCCTCGCCCAGGGATTCCTGTTCTCGCATGCACTGCCCGGCAACCAGGTTGCCGAGCTGCTGCGATCCCAGTCGCCGGTCGGAGGCGTGGTGCCGCTGCGCGTTCTCAGCATCGGTGACGGCCCGGCGGAACGCGCGAGATCGTTGCCTGCGTGAGGGCGACGACCAGTCAGTACTGGTCTTCGGGCCGGCTCTCGTCGTCGTCGGCGTCGGCGTCATCCTCGGCAACGCCGGCCACAGCCGCCGGCTCGAACTCGTCATCGAGCTCCTGCATGCCTGTGAGCTCATCGCCGTCCGCCGTAGATACGCGCGAGTCGCTCACCAGGTCGTCGTCGGCGTCGCCGAAACCCTCGTCATCGACTCCCCGCTCGGACAGCAGCGACTCCTTGGCGTACGGACGGAACTCGTCGCGCCGGGCGTTCCGCGAGATCGGAAAGGAGGATTTGCGCGAGTTCTCCGGCGCCTGGAAGATCTCGCGCACGATCAGCTCGATCTTGTCCTCCTCAACGCGCGACACCGCCGCGGAGTAGCGGTTGCCGCTCTCCATGAGGGGGCGCAGCCGCCCGCTGAGCTTGGACTCGACAGCGCCGAGTGCGACACCTCGGGATGTCTCGGCGAGCAACTGCGTTCCCGAGGCGATCAGATCGACAGTGTCGCCGGGGGTGACAGCCACGCCCACCGCGCCGCCGCCTGGCGGCCGGCCCAGTACGGTGCGCCCGCTCTTGCCGGGTTCCTCGGTGAACAGGTCCACGTCGATCACCCCGGCCGGGGCAACGGGCCGTGCACGCGCGTCCAGGAGCGCCCCGATCCGGCGCACCTGCTTCTGGGCGATCAGGTTGAGCGCGTTGAGGTCGAGCGAGGACTGATACGCGGCCAAAGCCTCCTTGAGGTTGCCCAACTCGCTCTTCGCCTTGCCCAGCCGGTTGTATGCCTCCTCGTCGGCACCGTGACGCTCGATGAGAGCCTCGTTGATGGCGACCGCGTCCGCCCAACGACTCTCCAGCGCGGCTGCGATCGACTCTTCCACGAACAGCCCACGAGGCTTGACGTGCTCTGTGTCGGCCAAACAGTCATCCCCTCAAAGATCCCCAGACGGGTTCGCTATGATACCGGCTCAGTGCGGCGTTCTCGTGTGTCCCAATCCCTGTGACTCGCGTCATCTCGATCGCGAACCAGAAGGGCGGCGTCGGCAAGACGACGACCGCGGTCAACCTGGCCGCTGCGCTCGCCGAGAAGGGGCCACGAGTCCTTGCCGTGGACCTCGATCCACAGGGACACCTGACCATCAACATGGGTTGCCGGCGTCCCGACGATCTCGAGCTGTCCGTGTACAACGTGCTCACCGATCACCGCGTCGATGTCACCGAGGTGCGTCTGCGGTCGGACTCCATGAAGCTGGATTTCCTTCCAGCCAATATCGAGTTGAGCGGTGCCGAACTGCAGTTGGTGACTGAGTTCGGCCGTGAGTCGGTTCTCAAGGACAAGCTCGAGACGGTGCTCGACGAGTACGACTACGTGGTCATCGACTGCCCCCCGTCGCTGGGGCTGCTCTGCGTCAACGCCCTGGTGGCTTCGACGGACGTGATCATCCCGCTGCAGTGCGAGTACTTCGGCATGAAAGGCATGCAGCAACTGCAGCGCACCATTGATCGCGTCCGCGCCAAGCTGAACCCGACACTCCACATCGCCGGCATCCTCCCGACCATTTACAAGTCACGCACCCTGCACAGCCAGGAGGTGCTTGAGTTGGTGCGCGAGCGCTACGGCGACGAGGTGTTCGACATCACCGTCGACTCGTCGATCCGCTTCGCCGAGACGCCGCTGGCTGGTCAGTCGATCCTGCAGTACGCCACGGCGTCGCCCGGGGCGCGCGCCTATCGCGCGCTCGCGACCGCGGTCATGGCGCAGGACGCGCCGGGCACTGCCGAGGTACGCGGCACCAGCACGCGGGTGAAGGCGGGCCACGCGTGATGAAGGGATTCCGGCGCGCCCAGCTGCGCGGGTCGGAGGAGCTCTTCCGGACCACCGACGGCACGCCTGTCGGCGAGGGCGTGCTGCAGGTGGAGGTGCCGGCCGAGCCTCGACTGGTGCCCGCTTCGCCGGCGCATGACCAGCGTTCGGTGCGGCTGAGCAACGAGGAGATCGAGCTTCTCGCCGATGCCGTCCAGCACCTCAAGTTCCCGCATCAGCAGAGTGGCCGGCCGTCCATGGAGCGGTTCGAACAGCTCGAGGCGCTCCGCGCCAAGCTGCTCCACAGCCTCTGACGCCGCGGCGGGGCGGGAGCGCTGCCAGCGGTGGAGGTCGGCGAGACCATCAGGGTCGAGTCGGCGGCCGATTGGCGGGACTGGCTGGGCCGTCACCATGCCGACCGTCGCGAGATCTGGCTGGTCAACGACCGCAAGGGACCGGGCCACAGGACCCTCGCCTACGACGATGCGCTCGACGAGGCGACCTGCTTCGGCTGGATCGACGGGTTGGTTCGCCGGCTCGACGACAGCCATTTCCTGGTCCGGTGGACGCCGCGGCGACCCAAGAGCAACTGGACCGAGGGTAATCGCGAGCGCGCGCGCCGCCTGTTCAGCTCGTCGCGCATGACCCCGGCGGGCGTGGCGGCCCTGCCGCCCGACCTGCGAGCCGAGCTGGGCGCTGATGGATTTGACAAGTTGTGATCGGTCAATCAATAATCAGAGTGCAATGACCACCGCCACCGCCCCGCGCACCCGGATGACCGCCGACGAGCGGCGCGAACAGGTGATCGGGGCCGCCGTCCACGAGTTCGCCGAGCAGGGCTATCAGGCAGCAAGCACGGCGGCGATCGCACGGCGCGCCGGGATCTCGCAGCCCTACATCTACGCTCTCTTCCCCAGCAAGCAGGACCTGTTCCTTGCCGTGCACGACCACGTCAGCGGTCGCATTCATCGCGCCTTCGCCAAGGCAGCCGAGGGCGGCGGCACGCCCGCCGAGAAGCTCGACCGCATGGGTGAGCTCTACCCGTCGCTGATCGCCGACCGCTACGCGCTCCTGGTGCAGCTGCAGAGCTACGCAACGGGCGACCCGGTCATCCAGGCCCACGTGGCGCATACCTTCCGCCAGCTGTACGACGAGGTGGTGCGGCTCTCCGGCGCGGAGCCCGTGGAGGTGTCGCTCTTCGTCGCCTGCGGGATGCTGGCCAACGTCACCACCTCGCTTGGCCTGCAGGAGATCTGCGCCCCCCTTTTCGCGGCGTCCATCCAGGCAGTTGTTCCCCCGCCTGGCTAAAAAAATTTGGCCGCCCAACTGATCGGTCAATCAATAAGGAGAACGGAGATGACCACGGCTCGTCGCACCGGCTGGACACTCGCACTCGTCTCGGCCGCCCTCTTCATGGTGACGCTCGACAACCTGGTGGTCACCACAGCACTTCCCAGCATCCATCGTGACCTCGGGGGCGGCATCGACAGCCTGGAGTGGACAGTCAACGCCTATACGCTGAGCTTTGCCGTGCTGCTGCTCACCGGCGCCGCGCTCGGCGATCGCTTCGGACGGCGGCGCATGTTCGGCCTCGGGCTGGCGGTGTTCACGCTCGGCTCCGCGGCGGCGGCAATGGCCCCGAGCATCGGGGCACTCGTCGCGGCCCGGGCACTCCAGGGCGCGGGCGGCGCGCTGGTGACCCCGCTGACGCTGACGCTGCTGTCGGAGGCCTTTCCCCAGGGGCGGCGCGGGGTGGCACTGGGCATCTGGTCCGGAATCAGCGGGCTCGGCGTCGCGCTCGGACCTGTGGTTGGCGGCGCGGTCGTTGACGGCTTCTCCTGGCACTGGATCTTCTGGCTCAACGTGCCCATCGGCCTGGCCGTGGTCCCGCTGGCCCGGCTTCGCCTCTCCGAGAGCTTCGGCCCCGCCGGTCGGGTCGATCTCCCCGGGCTCGTCCTCGCCAGCGGCGGCCTCTTCGGCGTGGTATTCGGCCTGGTGCGGGCCAATGCGCTTGGCTGGACGAGCACCACGATCCTCACGTCCCTGGTCGGCGGCGCGGTGCTGGTCGCCGCCTTCGCGGCATGGGAGACGCGGGCCACGTCACCGATGCTGCCGCTACGGTTCTTCCGCAGCCGCGCGTTCAGCGCGACCAACGCCGTCTCGCTGGCCATGTACTTCGGCATGTTCGGCTCGATCTTCCTGCTGGCGCAGTTTTTCCAGATCGTCCAGCACTACTCGCCACTCCAGGCTGGGCTCCGCACCCTGCCGTGGACCGGCATGCCGATCCTCGTGGCGCCGATCGCGGGCATTCTGTCCGACCGGATCGGCAGCCGGCCGCTGATGTTCTCCGGCCTTGCCCTGCAGTCGGGCGCGCTGGCCTGGCTGGTGACGGTGCTCGCGCCGGGCACCCCGTACACGTCGTTCGTCGGTCCCTTCATCCTCGCCGGCGCTGGCATGGCGATGGTGTTCGCCCCCGCCGCCAATGCTGTGCTGTCGGCGGTCCATCCCAACGAGGCCGGCCAGGCCTCGGGCGCCACCAACGCCATCCGCGAGCTCGGCGGCGTGCTCGGCATCGCCGTGCTTGCGTCGGTGTTCTCCGCGGCCGGCGGCTACGCCAGCCCGGCCATCTTCGTGGCCGGACTGCGGCCGGCGGTCGTCGTCGGGGCGGCGGTGCTCGGCGCCGGCGCGATCGCGGCCCTGGCCGTGCCGGGTCTACGCCGGCGCTCAGTTGGCTCGGCGGACGAGGCTCGGGTCACCACCCAGGAGCAGGTGCCGAACGCTGCGTGAGCAGTTGAGCGATCAGTCGCGGCGACTGTAGAGGGCGTCGATGTCGTCCGCGTACTTCTCGGTCACAACCTTGCGCTTCACCTTCATCGTCGGTGTCAGTTCCTCATCGACTGTGAACTCGTTGGCGATGATGGTGAAGCGCTTGACCTGCTCGACGTGGCTCAACTTGGCGTTGACGGCGTCGACGTGCTTCTGCACCTCGGCAAGGACTGCAGGATGCTCGGACATCGCGCGCGTGTCGGTCGGCCAGCCGCGCTCGGCCGCGATCGCCGGGGTCTCCTCGGCATCGAGCGTCATCAACGCCGTCATGTAGGGGCGGCGATCACCGATCGCCACCGCGTGGCCGATCAGTGCATGGCTGCTGAGCGCGTTCTCGATGTTCCCCGGCGAGACGTTCTTGCCGCCGGCAGTGATGATCAGGTCCTTCTTGCGGTCGGTGATACGCAGGTAGCCGTCGTCGTCGAATTCGCCGACGTCGCCGGTCTGCAGCCAGCCGTCGACCAGCGTGGCAGCGGTCGCCTCCGGGTTGTGCAGGTAGCCGGGAAAGACCACCCCGCCACGGACCAGGATCTCGCCGTCCTCGGCGATGCGGACCTCGTTGCCGGGGTAGACCTCGCCGACGGTGCCGATGCGTGAGCGTCCAGGTCGGTTGAGCGTCGTCGAGCCGGTGTTCTCGCTCTGCCCGTAGACCTCGCAGATCTCCAGGCCCATGGAGCGGAAGAAGCGCAACACCTCGGGGTCGATCGGCGCCGCACCCGAGGCGAGGATGCGAACATCGTCGAATCCCAGCGCGACGCGAAGTTTCGACAGCACCAGCCGGTCGGCGAGGTCGAGGCGGCGTTGCAGGCCGGCGGGGACGGGTTTGCCTTCCTCACGGAGGTCGGAGGCCCGACGCCCCGTCCTGATCGCCCACTGCGCCACCGGGCGCTTCACCGGTGAGCTCGCCGCGATCTGCTTCTTGACCTGCGCTGCCATCTTCTCCCAGACGCGCGGAACCCCGAAGAAGTGGGTGGGACGCACCTCGCGGAGGCGGGCACCGAGGTTGGGCAACCCGTCCAGGAACCAGGTGGCGTTGCCGTAGCGGTAGGAGCGGAACTCGCTGACCATGCGCTCGGCGATGTGGGCCAGGGGCAGGTAGCTGAGCACACGGTCATCGGGCCCGACCTCGACAAGGCCGGCCAGGCCCTGTGCCGAAGCGGCAATGTTGTTGTGAGTGAGCATCACCGCCTTGGGCGGACCTGTCGTCCCGCTGGTGTAGATGAGCGTGACCACGTCGTCCATCTGCGTCTGCGACGCGCGCGTGTCGATCTCCGCCCCGTTGTGCGCCATGGACTCCTGGCCCACGTCCAGGGCCCTGCGCCAGGGCACCACGTAACCGTCTGGCGATGGGTCCTCCACGCCCTCCATCACCACCACGCGGCGGAGGTGACGGAGTTGATCGCGCTCCTGGAGCACGCGCGCCAGGATCGCCTCGTTCTCCACGAACACCAGGCGCGTCTTCGAGTGGTTGAGCACGTACTGAGCCTGGTCGGCGCTGAGCGTCTGGTAGACAGGCACAGGGCAGCCCCGAATGAGCAGGATCGCAGCGTCCGCCGTGTGCCACTCGGCCCGGTTCCCGGCCCAGATGGCGACGTGGTCGCCCGGCTTGATGCCCTCGGCGATGAGGAACGAGGCGACCCGGCGCGCACCCTCACCGAACTGTGCCCATGTGATCGGCAGCCAGCGGTCGCCGCTGTGCGTGTAGATGGCCGGCGAGTCGGCGCGCCCACGTACCTGGGCGAGCAGGTGATGGACGAGCGTCCCCGTCTCCGGCTCCGCGCTCGGCGTCCGTGCATCGGGAGCGACCGTCGCTTCGCTGGTCATCGACGCGACAGAATGACACAACGTCCCGCAGAAGGTGGTCGTCGGGCGGCCGCGGCGCCGGGGTCGGCTCCAACTGAGGTGCACATGGTCGTCGGAACGCTGCAGATCACCGTCCTGGTCCCGGACAGCCGGTCACTCAAGGACAAGCGGATGGTCGTACGATCGATCACCAGCAGGGTACGGCAGACATTCGCCGTCGCCGTCGCCGAGGTGGGTGACCAGGACACGTGGCAGAGCGCGGTGATCGGGGTTGCCTGCGTCAGCAACAGCGCCCGTCACGCCGACGAGGTCTGCCAGAAGGTTCTCGCCTACGTCGAGAACGACGCCGACGGGGTGGTCAGCAACTCGCGGTTCGAGATGGTCCACCTGTAGCCGGCCGCGGCCGGGGCACCACTCGTCGATGATTGCCGCATGGCTCAAGCCCAGCGCTCGGTCGATGATGAGATCGAGGCCGCGATCGGCGCCTTCGAGGCCTCGCTGCCGTTCACTCTCGACAACTTCCAGCGCGAAGCGATCGACAAGCTCGAGCGGTCCAGGGGCGTTCTCGTGGCCGCGCCCACCAGCAGCGGCAAGACCCTGGTCGCCGAATACCCGATGTGGCGCTGCCTCCTGGCGCCGCCGGAGCTGCGCCGGGCCCACGCGCGCGTCATCTACACATCTCCGCTGAAGGCGCTGAGCAACCAGAAGTACCACGACCTCTCGGAGCGCTATGGCTCCGCCAACATCGGGCTGGTCACCGGCGAGCACACCATCAACGATGGCGCGGGTGTGGTGGTCATGACCACCGAGATCCTGCGCAACGTCCTCTACGACGAGCCGGCCCGCCTCGACCTCGTCTCCGACGTTGTGCTCGACGAGGTGCACTACATCGACGACTTCCCGCGCGGCACGGTCTGGGAGGAGATCATCATCGAAGCCCCGGCCCACGTTCGCCTGATCGGCCTGTCGGCCACGATCAGCAACGTCGAGGAGGTGGCTGCCTGGATGCGCGGCCTTCGCGGCGAGATCGGCACCGTGGTGCGAACCGAACGTCCCGTGCCGTTGGAGATGTGGCTGTCGATCAGCAACCGCCTGGAGCCGCTGTTCGACGCGCGCGGCAGGGTCGCACGCCGCACCCTCGAGATGGCGCAGAACGAGTCGATGCATGAGGCGCGCTTCCGATACATGCGCCGCGCCCCCGACAACGACCTCTTCCGCGTGATCGAGGAGCTGCGCGGCCGCGCCATGCTCCCGGCCATCTACTTCATCTTCTCGCGACGCGGCTGCGCCGAAGCCCTGGGTCGCTGCGTGGTGCACGGGCTGGACCTCACCGACAGTCGCGAGAAGGAGGCGATCGACGCCCGCTACGGCGAATTGACGCAGCGCATCGAGGATCGCGACGAGCGCAGCGTGTTCCGCACAGCGATTGACATCCACGCCCTGCGCAACGGCGTCGCCATGCATCACGCGGGCATGCTGCCGTCGGCGAAGGAGGCAGTCGAACGCCTCTTCATCGAGGGGCTCGTCAAGGTGGTGTTCGCCACCGAGACGCTGTCGCTGGGACTGAACATGCCGGCTCGTGCTTGTGTGGTGTCGTCCTTCACCAAGTTCGACGGCACCGGGTTCCACTCGCTCACCGCCGGGGAGCTCACCCAGCTGATGGGCCGGGCCGGCCGGCGGGGTATCGACCCGGTCGGTCACGGCGTCATCCTTAAGGAGGCGGACGTCGACGTGCGTGACATCTACGACGCCGCCATCGGCGGCGAGATGAGCGTCGACAGCAAGTTCGCGCCCACCTACACGATGGTGCTGAGCCTCCTGCGTACACGCACCGTGGCGCGAGCCGAGGAGCTGCTCGACAAGTCCTTCGGGCAGTACCAGAACGTGCAGCGTGCGGATCACTGGAACGAGAAGCGCCGCAACCTTGAGGAACAGCTCGCCGACCTGCGCCGCCGGGTCTTCCGCCATCCCAGGGTTGCCTGCACCGAGCGCACCCTGACCACCCACCTCGCACTGACCGAATCCGACGACGAGCTGCAGTCCTCTGTCCGCCGTGCCAAGCGCGAGCACTGGCGCGACTCGCGCCGCGGCCGGTCGAGCGGACGCGGGGTCGACCCGGGTCAGCGCTTCGAGGCGATGCGGCGCGAGCTCCGCGACAAGCAGCAGCGGCTGAACAACTCACCATGCCGCACCTGTCCGCTGCTCGGCGAGCATCGCGCTCACAGGTACGAGATGCGCGGGATCGAGGAGACCCTCGACGGCGGCGAGGCGGAGCTCGAGTGGGCGCGCCACCGCTACCGGCGTGAGTTCCATGCCCTGCGCAGCGTGCTCCACGATGCCGGGTTCCTCGAAGCCGATGCTCCCAACCAGCTCGGGTTGCTGGCAGCCTCGCTGTTCGGTGAGAACGCGCTGCTGGTCGCCGACGCCATCGTGGCCCGGCACCTCGAGCCGCTCGACCCCGCCGAGCTCGCCGCGGCGCTGGTGAGCCTTGTCGCGGAGGATCGGGGACGCGATCGACCGCAGCCCTCCCGTCACCACTTCCCCACGCCCCGCGTCGAGGTCGCGTTCCGCCGGTTGCGCAGCTCGCTGCACCGCCTCGTAGCCCTGGAGCGCGAGCACGGTGTGCAGACGTTGCGCCCGCTGTCGGTGGACTACATCAATGCCGCACACCAGTGGGCGTCGGGCACGCCGCTGGTCGACATCGAGACGCCGGCGGCCACTGACATCGGCGACGTCGTCAAGGCGATGAAGAATCTCTACTCGATGCTGCGCCAGATGGAGCAGGCGCTTCGCGACCACCCGCTCTTCGCCAGGGTGCGGCAGGCACGTGAGGCGATGGAGAGAGACCTGATCCGGCGCGTCTGACTTGCGGGATTGCGGTCGATGTCTGGTAGCATCGCCGTGATGCAGATGGCAGTGGTGGTCGACGCCGCCTCGATGATGATGCGCCGCGGAGGTTTCCGAACGTAGCGGCGCCTCGCGCCCTCCGTCAGGAGACCTCCCGTAACCAACCGGGAGGTTTTTTTATGTCCACGATCGACGCCGCCGGCCATGTCGGAGCCACCGCTGCGCTCGCTCCCGCAGGGCCCGGCCACGTGGTCGGGCTGCGCTGCCGTGCCTGCGGCCATCAGCTCCCCGCCACCGCGACGCATCTCTGCGATCTCTGTTTCGGTCCTCTCGAGGTGGAGTACGACTACGAGGCGATCGCAGGGCGCATCTCGCGAGCCCGCATCCAGGCCGGGCCGCCGAGCCTGTGGCGGTATCGCGACCTGCTGCCCATCGGGGACCAGGAGGTCGAGAGCCTCGGCGAGGGATTCACCCCACTGGTGCACGCCCGCGACCTCGGCGAGGAGCTCGGCCTGCGCAACCTTCATCTCAAGAACGACACGGTCAACCCCACCAACTCGTTCAAGGACCGAGTGGTCGCGGTCGCGCTCAACTGGGCGCTGCAGAACGGTTTCCGCACCATCGCGTGCGCGTCAACGGGCAACCTCGCCAACTCGGTGGCTGCCTACGCCGCCAGGGCGGGGATCAGGGCGGTGGTGTTCATCCCCGCCGACCTCGAGCCGCAGAAGATCGCGGCGACCTCCGTCTTCGGGGCCACCATCGTTCCCATCGCAGGCAGCTACGACGACGTCAACAGGCTCTGCGCTGAGCTCGCCGACGACCTCGATTGGGGCTTCTGCAACATCAACCTGCGCCCGTACTACAGCGAGGGCAGCAAGACGCTCACCTTCGAGACCGCCGAACAGCTCGGCTGGCGACTCCCCGACGAGATCGTCATCCCGGTCGCCTCGGGCTGCCAGTTCGTCAAGCACCGCAAGGCCGCCGCCGAGCTGGTCAACCTCGGGCTCGTCAGCGCGCGGCGGCTGCCCAGGTTCACCGGGGCCCAGGCACTGGGCTGCTCACCGGTCGCCGACGCTTTCGCGCGGGGCAGCGACATCGTGCACCCGGTGCGCCCGGACACGATTGCGCGCTCCCTGGCCATCGGCAACCCATCCGACGGCGCTGACGTGCTCCGCATCGCTCGACGCAGTGGCGGCGTCGTCGCCAGCGTGACCGAGGACGAGATCCGCGACGGTATCGACCTGCTCGCCCGCACCGAGGGGATCTTCACAGAGACCGCCGGTGGCGTGACCGTGGCAGTGCTTCGCGAGCTCGCCCGCCAGGGTCGTTGGGAGGGCGATGAGACGGTCGTGGCGTACATCACCGGCCACGGCCTGAAGACCCTCGACGCCGTGGCCGGGCGCCACCCCGTCGGCGAGGCGGTCAGCCCGCAGCGTCGCAGCGTCTGTCGCAGGCTCGAGGAGCTGGGCGTGAGCTGAGCTCACTCCTCGCGGACCATCGCCTCGGGAACGCTGACCACGCGGTAGGGCATGTCCGTGATGTCGTAGAAGCGCAGCGGCTTGCGCAGCCGCTTGGCGATGCCGATCTGCACCTTGACGCCGAGGGACAGGTTGCCGAACACCCACATCTGGTCACAGCGCACGATGAGGTTGTTGAACGCCTCACGCACCGTTTCCTTGGGGACGGTGTGGAGCAGGTAGTAGTCAAAGAGCATGAACGGTGAGATCGGCACGCCGCCCTCGTCGAGGACGAACTTGGTGATGTGCTGACGCCAGAAGAAGTTGCGGTTGCTGACGGCGCAGTAGATCAGCTGCTTGGGCCGCCGCAGCGCGCGCTCCGCCTGTTCCGCCGGGCTTGCCTTGGGACGCGGCGTGAAGATCCGCTCGAGGATGTCCTCGGCGTCCTTGACCGCCGGCGTGGGCGCGGACAGCGGCTCGGAGCTGACGTCGGGCACGGCGGAAATACCTTTCTGGAACAGCCGAAACGGCTGCCGGATCATAACACCGGCGCCTCGCGGGCGCCGTGCCACCCCAGCGCCGTGGTGGCTCAGGGAGCGGTCGAGTCGGCCCAGTCCGCGAGCTCCCGCAAGCGCCGCAATGCAGAGGCGAGGAGTATCCCGTGGTCCGGGTCGTTGAGCCAGCGGCTCTGCCCGGACGGATGGGGCAGAGGAAGAAGGACCGGCGACCGTCGGGGCGGCCCATCGACGATCTCGCCGGCGGATGTCCACGACCTGCCCACGATCTGCTCGAGGCGATGCCCCGGCACGAAACGGCCGTGGGCCAGCGTGCCGATGCAGATGATCAGGGCCGGTGCCAGCAGTTCGAGATACGCGTCCAACCAACCGCTGCACTGCGCGACCTCGGGTGCGCTCGGCCTGCGATCGCCGCTGTCGCGCGGCAGCCTGCCGGGGAAACATGTGGTCATCGACGTCATGAACACCCGATCGCGAACCGCCGCCTCGTTGGCGAACCCGGCGCTCCGCATCCAGCGCATCAGGTGGGCGCCCGCGCGTCCCGCGAACGGTCGGGTGACGTCGTTCTCGACCGGCCCCGGTGCCTGGCCGACGAGCATGATGCGCTGCCCGCTTCTGCCGCTGAAGACGGGATGCGCCCGCTCGAGGTGACCCGTGTCGACACAGCGCACGCAGGCTCGATGCTCTCGCTGAATCGCTTCGATTGCGCCGCCACGAGCAGATGCCACCGCGCGATTCTAGGATCGACCCCCGCGCGGTGCGGCGCTATGATCAACGCTCCGCCAGCGCTGTGCTCCCCGTCTCCACCCGGCGGCTCCGTCCAGCACGACCAGCACAGGACCGCAATGCCCGACGACCCACCGCGCTCACCCTCCGGCCAGCAGTCCGACCCGCGCCCGGCAGCCGGCGCTCCGCCGTGGTGGGCTGCGCTGGGCCGTCCGGACCTGCCTCTGGACGGCGACAGTTCCCCGGCGCCGATTCGGATGGCTCCCCCGGCCCACACCAACCAGCGGCGGGCAAGCACGAGCCGCGCCCCGCGGCGCTGGCTCGCCTGGACGCTCAACGCTGCCGTTCTCGCCGCGGCGGTCCTGATCATCTGCATCGGGGTCGGCGTGGTGTCCTTCAAGATGTTCCTCACTGTTGGGCTTGTGTTCGGCGTCCCACTGGTCGTAGCCGCCGTCACCGTTGTGGTCGTCGCCCGACGATCACGCTGACCGACCGGGCGGGTCGGTGAGCAGGCACGGACACGAGCGGCCACGGCGACGCCGCGAGGCCGATGACGTGCCGCTGATGCTCAGCGCTGAGATGCGCGCCGAGGCTGCCCTGGTGCGGCGCCGCAGCCGGCGTTTCGACGCCGCCGTGCTCGAAGACGCTGCGGCGACGGGCGCGACGGCTGACGCCGACGTCCTGCGCCGGCTTCGCGACGAGCCCATTCGTGGGATGGGACGCGTCGTCTATTCATCGAACGCGGTCTTCCTCGTCGAGTTCGATGGTCCCGATCCCACCCACCCCGACCAGCCGCTGCGGGCCATCTACAAGCCTGCTCGTGGCGAGCGGCCTCTCTGGGATTTCCCGCGCCAGACGCTGCACATGCGCGAGGCGGCGGCCTACGTCGTCAGCGCAGCCCTCGACGACGGCCTGGTGCCGGCGACCACGCTGCGCGACGGTCCGCACGGTCCCGGCTCGGTGCAGTTGTTCATCCACGCGGCCGAGGAGAGCGACGCTGAGCAGGCAACAGGCCTCGAGGATAGGTTGCGCAGCCTGGCCGCGCTCGACGTCCTGATCAACAACGCCGATCGCAAACGTGCCCACCTCCTGCTCGGTGACGACGGCCACCTGCGTGGCATCGACAACGCCCTGAGCTTCCTCCCCTACCCCCGCCAGCGCACCGTGCTCATCCAGCTCGGGGGCGAGCCACTCCCGCCTGCCGTTGTCGCTCGCGTGCGGTCACTTGCCGCGGACACGACCCGACGTTCCCAACTGGACAGCCGGCTTGGCCGACTCCTCGACGCCGATGAGGTGGCCGCATTCAGCGAGCGCCTCGACGCGCTTGCAGCCGACCCGGTCTACCCCTCGCTCGACCCCTGGGACGGCCGCCCATTCGAGTGGTGGTGACGGGGCGTACGCCCGGAGGGACTTGAACCCCCGCACCCGGCTCCGGAGGCCGGCGCTCTATCCAACTGAGCTACGGGCGCCCGCGGATCGAGGCACGAGTATAAGCGCGCGAAAGCCCAGGGGCCGAGGCGCTAGAAGCGCCAGCTTGTGCAACCCCGCCGAGCGTGGACCCGGCAGGAGCAGGCAGCGCGCGTTCGCGTGCGACGGCGGCGCACCGCGGCGGGGTCCGCCGTGTACGCCACCAGCGCCTCGAATCGCTCCGGTCCGATGATGCCCTTGGCAAGAGCACGCAGCGCCCACGCCGGTGGCACAGGGGCCTCCCAGAATCCGCGACGCGGGGGGGACTCGCTCATCCTTGACTGCGAACTATAGAAGGCCGGGGCCAACGCGGGGCCGCCGGCGAACGCTCAGTCGATATCGTCGGGAAAGCGGATCATCAGCCCGTCCTGGACGTCGTACAGCGCTTCCATCCAGTCCTGGATCGACACCGACACGGGGCTGCGCTGCGACAACGGGTGCTGCTCTCCGCGAATAAATGCAGCGACGCGGAAGCGAAGCTCCGCGGGAATGGTCCGCTCATCCGCGAGGTTGAGCATCTCGAACTGGTTGAGCAGGTCATCGATCTCACGGATCTTGTTGCGCCGAGCATGTCGGGCGCGGATCTCGGACGTCCAGAAATCCTCAAGCTGCTCGATGCGCGTGCACGTCTCCTGGATCATTTCGCTTGCACCACAATGAGGATTGTGGTCGTGCCCGGTACTGTGCCGGTGGACCGCCCGGAATGCTAACACCATGCGCGAAAACGTCAAGCATTGACAAGAGAGCCGGATTGTGATCGGGACTGCCACAGAATTCGCTGCCCTGCAGCGCGCCGGCCGACAGGCGTTCGCCGGCTTTCGATTGACAAGGCTGGCGACAACAGCCAGCACACAGGACGTGGTGCGGATGGCTGCTCGCGGGGGGGCACACGCAGGGTACAGCTGCGTTGCCGCTGCCCAGTCGTCGGGCCGAGGCCGTCAGGGACGGCGGTGGACCACCGCGGGCGGTATGGCACTGCTCTGCTCGGTCCTGGTGCGCGTCGTTCCCTCGCGTCTGGGCGGTGTGCCGATCGCCGCGGGCCTGGCGGCGAGAGCCGCCATCGCCGCGTCGTCGGGCTATTCGCCGCGGCTGAAGTGGCCCAACGATCTCCTGGCCGGCCCGGGCAAATTGGCGGGTGTCCTGTGCGAGGTGGAGCCCGCAGCGCCGGGGACAGGCACGGCGGTGGTGATCGGCCTTGGCGTCAACCTGCGAGTCGAAGCGTTCCCGGCCCTGGTCACCGGGGCCAGCCTGCACGTCCTGGTCGCGGAGCCGCCAGCCCCGGCTGTCCTGTTCGCCGGTTATCTCGGCGAGCTCGCCCAGCGCCTGGATGCGTTGCAGGCGGCGGGGATGGCGGCGCTTCGCGAGGAGTGGCTGGAGCACGCGGCCGGCATCGGTGAGACGGTGACCGTCCATTCCGCTGCCGGGGACGTCATCGGCATTGCCAAGGGCATCGACGAGGACGGCGCTCTCCTGGTCACCGTTGGTGACGGCGTTGTCCGCGTGCTGGCAGGCGACGTGCACGTCGGGTTGCCGCAGGTCTCCAGCTGACCCGGCGCCGCTTCGCCGATGCGGTGCTTGCGGTCAGCCGGCGACGGTTATCTGCCCGTCCATGCCGGGGTGGATCGTGCAGTGGTAGGGGTACGTGCCGGCGACGGTGATCTTGACCTCCCAGGTGTCACCCTGCGCCATGTTCTGCGAGGTCAGGTCCGGGTAGCTGTCGAAGGTGACGTTGTGGGGCACACTGCCTGTGTTGGTCCACTGGATGACGTCGCCGGTCTTGACACTGGTGGCGGTGGGGGCGAACTTGAGGTCGGCCGTGGCGGAGACGGTCTTCGCTGGGGTGCCGATCCCTGTCGCCCCCGCCGTGCCGATGGTCGGCCCACCTCCGCCTGCCGCGCCTGCGACCTCTGGCGGCCCGTTGCCGCAGCCGCTCAGCGCAACCACAAGTCCGAAACCGACGATGACGGCGATCGAGCGCAGCCAGGTCATTGCCGCGTGGTCCCTCCTTGTACCTCTGCACAGGTGACGCTTTGTCAGGCGCCGCTCGCGATGCCACCACGAGTGGCCCCCTCGATGGTAGGGGATGGCGCCGGCTCGGCGTCCCGTGAGCGGCTCAGCCTGGCGCGTGGTGCGCCTCCTCCTCGTCGCGTGCCGGGTCACCGAACACGCGCCAGAACACCGCCACCACCGCGGCGAAGTAGATGAGGTTGCCTGCCCCGAACATGACCACGCCGGCGAGCTGCTGGTCGGCCACGGCGCTCAGCCCCCACAAGCGCGGGGCGCGCACGTAGAAGTCGTAGAACGGGTGCGGAGCGATCGTGAAGATCAGCCCGAGCACCGTCGGCGGGATGCCCGACGCCACCAGCATCGCGATCTTCGCGAACGGGCTCACCCACCGCTGTGTGTCACGTCCGCGCGCCGGGTCGACGATCGGCCACCAGAAGATCACGCCGACGGCGATGAAGCTCAGGTGCTCGAAGACATGGATCGGTTCGGTGGTCAGGGTGGCGTCGTAGAGAGCGGGGATGTGCCAGACCAGCAGCACGGTGCTGAAGATCAGGGTGGCCGCCCACGGGTGGACGAGAGTAGCGAAAGCGCGCCGAAGCGGGCCTGGGGGACCAGGCAATCGCACCCCCCGGACGGCCGCGATGCCGAGGATGCAGAGCGGTGGGGCGACCATCATCAGCAGGAGGTGCTGAACCATGTGCAGGGAGAAGAGGTACCTGTCACCGCCGGTGTCGACCGGCGAGGTCAGCGCGACGAATCCGACCAGCACCCCGGCGGCGAAGTACCACCGGCGTGTCCGCGGCGAGCTGAACCACGGCGACACATCGTCGTCATCGCTGAGCAGCCCGCGCCGCCAGGCCAAGACGTACGCCGCGACCAGGGCGGCGATACCGAGCAGGACGGTGGGCTCCCACGTCCAGTCACCGAGCCCCAGGTGCGCGACCTCCAATGCGGCCCCCGCTCAGTGGCCCTCGGCGGACTCGGGAAGTTCGTTGAACTCGCTGCGCGCGGCGAAGAACCAGACAACGCAGGTGACGATCAACCACACCAGCCCGATGCCCCAGACCAGGGGGCCCACCGCGTTGCGTACCTGGTCGACGAAGCCGACGAAGGTTGCGGCCAGTGCGAAGGCGATGTTGATCGGCACAAGGCTGTTCGGGGGGAGATGGATCTCGGCGTGCTCGGTGTGGCCCGCGTCCGCGTCGTGCAGTGAAGAGGTCTGGTCCGCCACGTTGTCTCCTACTTGACCGCGTTCAGGTACACGGCCGCCCATACGAACGTCACCCCGATCAACACGAGCACCATGATGAACATGGAGATCCCGGAGCGCATGTTCTTCCGCGCGAGCTTCCTGTCCACGTCGTTCTCCCGCTCAGCCGACCACGCGGTCGACGGCCATGACCGCGAAGAGCAGCGCCAAGTACAGCATCGAATAGTAGAAAACCCGTCGAGCGGCGCGCGCCGTGGGACTGACCACGGCCATCCCGGTCATGGCCAGGAATGTGGCGTCGAGCACGCCTGCACCGATCGCGTACACCGGACCGAACAGGTGCGCCATCATCGGCAGGAAGGTGACCAGGACCAGCACAGCGCTGTAGACCAGGATCTGACGTCGCGTCTCGGCTTCGCCCACGACCACCGGCAGCATCGGCACGGACGCTCCCGCGTAGTCGCGCCGGATCAGCAGCGACAACGCCCAGAAGTGAGGCGGCGTCCAGTAGAAGATCACAGCGAAGAGGAAGAGCGCCGTCAGGTTCAGCCTGCCCTGCACGGCGGCCCAGCCGACGAGCGGCGGGATGGCGCCGGCGGCGCCTCCGACCACGATGTTCTGCACCGAGCTGCGCTTCAGCCACATGGTGTACACGAGCACGTAGAAGAGCAGGCCGGAGAGCGCCAGGGATGCGGCGAGTAGGTTGACCTCGAGGGCCAGCAGAGCAAAGCTCGATGCGCCAAGAGCTGTGCCGAAGAGAAGCGCGTTGACCGGGTCGATGCGACCCGCAGGAATGGGCCGGGTGCGGGTGCGGCCCATGCTGGCGTCGATGTCGCGGTCGAACCAACAGTTGATCGCGTGAGCGCCGCCGGCCGCGAGCCATCCGCCGACCACGGTGACGGCGGTGAGTCGCCAGCCCGGCCATCCGCGCGCCGCCATGACCATCGCGAAGACCGTGGTGACCTCGAGCAGCACGACCACGCGAGGCTTGGTCAGCGCGACATAGTCTTGGATGGTCTGGGCGATACCGACCCCGGTGGATCCCGCCAGCGGTCGGTCGGTGCGGACCGCCACGCTCACGATTCCGCCACTCCAGCGCGCACGGGCCGGTCGATTCCGGTCGCGCCGGCGAGCTCCGTCGAGACGGTGCCGCGGGCGATTGCCGCCGACATCGCCACGCAGGCCCACAGCGCGCTCGCCAGCGCCAGGTGGACTCCCCGGACCGCGGACGGGAGGTGCGTGTCGACGAGCACCGCACCGGCGATCACCTGGGCGACGATGAGCAACGTCACGCTCAGCGTCGCCAGGCGGAGAGCGCGGTCACCCGGCCGGCCGCGGCGCAGCTTCATCATGGAGTAGCCGAGCAGGAGCACCACGATCCCCGCCACCAGGCGGTGCAGCAGGTTGATGTCCGCGGATTGGCCCGGCGTGAGCGTAAAGCCGTTGCCGCAGAGCGGCCAGCCCGCACACGCCGCGCCCGCTCCCTGGTCGACGACGAACGCCCCGCTCAGCGCCAGGATGTAGGTCGCGCCGACGGCGACAGCGGTCAGACGCATCGTCCCCAGCGCAGGGCGGATGCGTACCGACCCCGCCATCGCCGTGAAGACGGCGATCCAGACCAGCGAGCCGAGCAGAAGCAGCGCGTTGGCGAGGTGAACCATGATGACCCCGCTGGGGAGGTTGAAGAACACCGTGATGGCACCGAGCACGATCTGCAGGATGTAGAGCAGCACCACCACCACGGCTCCGACCGCGAGCGGACGGACCGCCCGGTATCGAAGCCACACCCACCCGGCCATCGTCAACAGCAGCACGGCGGCGATCACCGCCAGCCAGCGATGGCTGAACTCGATCAGGGCTGCCTGCTGGAGCGGGGGCAGGAGAGACCCCTGACACAGCGGCCATTGGTCCTTGGCACCACAGCCGAGGCCGCTCCCGCTCACCCGCACGACGCCGCCCATGACGATCAGCAGGTAGGTCGCGACCGCCGTTGCGACGGTGATGCGGCGGAATGCTCGCGATGGAGCCCAGCTCACGGAGTTGCCGAGGCGGCCCGACGAGCTCGGCGCGCATCGCGCACCGGCCGCGCGCTGGTGACCACTGGGGTCTCGTCGAAGTTGTAGGCGGGCGGAGGCGACGACGTCGCCCACTCCAGGGTGTTGGCCTCCCACGGGTCAGCGGGAGCGGTTTTTGGGGCGCGCATGGTCAGCACGAAGTTGATCAGGAACACTGTCACGCTGATGGCGATGATGAACGCACCGAAGGTCTCCAGTGAGTTGAGGTCACCCCAGCCGCGATTGTCCTCGTACGTCGCGATCCGTCGCGGCATCCCCAGCACACCGAGGAGGTGCATCGGCAGGAATGTCAGGTTGAGGCCGATGATCATCAGCCAGAAGTGCAGCTTGCCCAGCTTCTCGCTGAGGAAGCGCCCGGTGACCTTGGGGAACCAATAGTAGAAGCCCGCGAAGACCGCCACGACGCTGCCCCCGAAGAGCACGTAGTGGATGTGTCCGACCACCCAGTAGGTGCCGTGCAGGGTGCGGTCGACCGCCAGGCTGCCGAGGTAGACGCCGTCGATCCCACCGATCAGGAACATCAACAGAAAACCGCACGAGAAGAGCATGGGCGTGTCGAACCTGATGCTCCCTCCCCACATCGTCGCCAGCCAGTTGAATATTTTGATCCCGGTCGGAACCCCGATGCAGAGGGTGGTGAAGGCGAAGAACTCCTGGACCACCAGCGGCAGCCCGGTCACGAACATGTGGTGCACGAACACCACAAAACCGAGCACGGCGATGGCCGCCATCGAGGCGGCCATGGCGCGGTAGCCGAAGATCGGTTTGCGCGAGAACACCGGGATGATCTCGCTGATGATCCCGAACCCGGGCAGGACCATGATGTACACCGCCGGGTGCGAGTAGAACCAGAACATCAGCTGATAGAGCAGCGCGTTGCCGCCGTGGTCGACCGTGAAGAAGGTGGCGCCGACCTGACGGTCGAGCAACACCATCGACAACGCCCCCGCAAGGAAGGGCGATGCCAGCACCACCAGCGCCTGGGTCACCTCCATCGACCACACGAACAGCGGCAGCCGTCCCCAGGTCATGCCCGGCGCTCGCATGTTGTGGATGGTCGCCAGGAAGTTGATGCCGCCGAGCATCGAGCTGATGCCGAGCAGGTGCAGCCCGATGATCCAGAGGTCCTGCCCGACCTGCGGCGAGTATGTTTTCTCGGTCAGCGGGACGTAGCCCGTCCAGCCGGCAGCGGCGGTGCCGCCGAAGACAAAGCCGGAGTACATCACCAGCCCACCGATCGGGATCAGCCAGAACGAGAGCGCGTTGAGCCGTGGGAAGGCCATGTCCCTCGCGCCGATCATCAGCGGTACGAAGTAGTTGCCGAAACCCGAGAAGACCGGGATGATCCAGAGGAAGATCATCGTGGTCCCGTGCATGGTGAAGATCTGGTTGTACTGGCCGGGCGTCAGGAACTTGTTCTGCGGCTCGGCGAGCTGAATGCGGATCAGCAGCGCCATGGCCCCGCCGACCAGGAAGAAGAAGAACGTCGTGTAGAGGTACATGATGGCGATCTTCTTGTGGTCGACCGTGGTGATCCAGCCGAGCACACCACGCTGCTTGTCCCACCGCGCCGCGAAACGGGTCCGGGGCATCGGTGTGCTGATCGCCGCCATCAGGTGGTTCCCTCATCGATTACTGGCTGCATGGGTGGGCTGGTCATTTGGCAACCTGCTTCTGCAGCCAGGTGTTGAAGTCCGACTGCGACAGCGCAATTACCTCGATCAGCATGCCGGCATGACCGGTGCCGCACAGCTCGGTGCACTGCCCGTAATAGTGGCCGATGCGCGCCTCCAGCCAGAGATGGTTGGTCTGGCCGGGGATCGCGTTGATCTGGCCGGCGAGCGAAGGTACGAAGAAGCTGTGGTTGACGCCGCAGCCCTGGCCGGAGAGGGCCTCGGCGAGGCTGACGCCGCCGGCGAGCTTCTGGCTCAGCTGGCTGATGCGGGCCGCCTGGTCGCTGCTCACCGTTCCCAGCGCGTTCGGCTGGGTCACGCACGGCGGATCGCTGGAGACCACCTGGAGGTTGACCG
>JBDTJX010000057.1:0-3877 GCA_039935655.1 Candidatus Dormiibacter sp.
GTGGAGCGGGAGACCGGGCTCGAACCGGCGACCCTTACCTTGGCAAGGTAGGGTTCTAATTCTGTATTCGAGGAGGGGCGAAAACGGCCGTTAGGCCACTACTTACCCGCAACTTCAACGGCGCTCCACGGTGACCACGCGGTCTTCCATTCTGACCATGCGGCGGTCCACTTCGACCACTTTTCCCCGTCGATTTTGGGATTGACCCCGATCAAGCAGCGGACGATTCCAGGGACCGAACAAGCGACCGGGTGTCGTCGAGGAGGAGGGGGCTCGCCGCCCGAAGCTCCAGCGCCGCATTGACGGCGGCAATGACCTGGGCCTCATCCGTCGTCGGAGAACCCGGGGTGCCGGCCCATGCCGCCACCTTGGACCACCGCCACAGACGGTTGCGGGTCCGCAGATGCGAGACGGGGGAGGGGAAGCCGCCGGGACCGCGCTCGCCGGCAATGAGGAGGCGGACACTTTCACGGGTTCGGCCGAGGCGCTCGGCGATCTCGGAGGCAGTGACCAGGTCGTCGGGTTCGATGCGCTGCACTCGAAGTGTGGGGATGCTTTCGACGGCGCTGATCGCCGTCGCGAGAGCCTCGGTCAAGCTGGGCGCATCGCGGTCGAACTCTGCGAAGTGCACCCCATCCACCGAACCGAACGTTGCGTCGTCACAGCCCACCTCGAAAAGATCATCAAGGTGGTCGTCGGCATCGCCGGTCAGGATGAGGGTGAAGCGATGCTCAGTCATTGTTGACCCTCTCCCTCGTTGGATGCCCTGCGATGGGGGCAGGAATGCACGACTCGACGGATGGCTTTGCCGTGGTTGCCAGGATTCTTCGGAGTGGACCAGATAGAGACCTTGCACCCGTGCCCGCACTCGGCGACGCCCCAGCGGTGGCCGGAGACAGTTGCACGAATTGTCCAGCCACACCGGTGAGCGTGATCGAGAGCTTCTTCAACATCTTTCTTGGGGTGCCGTCCCCCTAGCCTCATCTGTTGACAATGTACAACGGATGTTGGCAGTTGTCAACGGGGCGGTGCGTTCGACACGAGTGCAACAGGCCGAAGCCGAACTCGGTTGGAGCCTCTTCAGAAAGGTAGTACCAACGCTGCGTCGGGAGCTACGACATACCCAATCGCGGCGTAGCCGCGTAGTCGGCGTTCGTACATCCGGGCGAGCATCGGCACCGAGGCATCGACGTAGTCATAGATCTGGACGACGCGCTTCCGGTGGTGGAGTCTGTGAAGTCGGCCCGCATATTGCTGCACAGTCCCGCGCCATGACACGGGCAATGCAAGGAACAGAGTATCCAAGCGGTGATCGTCGAATCCTTCGCCGATGTAACGGCCGGTTGCCACGAGAACGCGCGGTTCCTCGTCTGCGACCCCTGCCAGACGTTGCGCCCGGAGCCTGCGAGCTTTGGGACCGGCTCCGCCCTGGAGCGCGATCACCTGAGCTCCGTGTCCCTCGAGCTGCTGACACAGGTCGCGGAGATGGTCAGTCCGCTCGGTGAGCAGGAGGGGTGACCGGCCCGCCGCGGTGGCTGCGAGAACGTCGTCGACGATGAGGGTCGTTCGGACCTCATCGCGGGCGAGCTTTGCGTAGAGGGCCTGGATGAGGATTGGACCATCCTCGGTGGACGTAACGAAACGCGTCCGCCGCGGAATCACGATGTGGTCGAACGGTCGAGCTTCGGCTTCTTCCTTGGGATCAACGACGTGGCGCACCGGCCCACACTGCATGACGATGATCGGGTGATGCCCATCCTTACGGATCGGCGTGGCGGTCAACCCGAGGACGAATCGGCTCTTCATCTCGCCGAGCACCCGCTCGAAGCTGAACGCCGGGATGTGGTGGCACTCATCGATGATCACATGTCCGTACCCGCCCACCACGTCATTCACCACGCCCTTGGAGGTCAGGCTCTGCAGCAAACCGACATCAATCAGTCCCGTCGGTTTCCTCCGGCCTCCGCCGATCTGGCCTATCGACTGCAAGGGAACATCCAAGAAGGTTGCCAGCCGCTCGCGCCACTGGTCGAGGAGATGTTGGCGGTGAACGAGCACCAGTGTGTTGGTCTTCCGCTTCGCAATGAGTGCGGCCCCGACGACGGTCTTCCCGAACGCCGTTGGTGCACTGAGGACTCCGATGTCGTGCCGCACCAACGCATCGAGCGCCTGCAGCTGGCGCCCAGTCAGCTGACCCGAGAACGTGACGTCAATGGCAGTTCCAGGCAGGCGTTCGTCTCGCGAATTGACACCCACGCGATGACTCTTGAGCAGGGATACCACGGCGTCCTCACAGCCACGCGGCAAAGCCAGGTGGTCGCGGAAATCCTCAGAGCAGTCAATCACCCTCGGCTTGCCGAACGTCGGGAGTCTCATGCGCTGGGCTCGGTAGAACTCGGGGTTTTGGAACGCGGAGATGCCACGGAGACGGGAGAGAAGGGCCGCTGGCAGATCCTTCGTCTCTACGAAGATCCGGTTGGCGACGGTCATGACAACGGTGGACGGCAGTGGACCAGCGACCAAGTCAACGCGAGACCGGCGTGACGGCAGCAGTGTCCATGGCTCACCGACGCCTTCGTCATCGTCGGACCAACTGCCGCGTACTCCGATGATCCGCCCCTGGCGGGCGGCGTCTCCGACGATACGCTCGGCGTCGGCGTGGTCGACGCGTCGGATTGCTGAGATGTATCGCCACTGGTCTTCGTGGGGCTCGAGGCATCGGTCGAGGAACACGGTGTTGCCTGATTTGCGAGCGGTGCCTTGAAGGGGAAGAGCAATGAGGTTCCCGAACCCTCCCTTCGGCATTGTGTCCTGGCTCGGAAATAGGCGGTCGTACGAGCCGAACCCGATCTGGTGTCTCGTCTCAAGTGCCCTCGTCAGCACAGTGGATCCGAGGTTGCGTGCCAACGCCGCCGCGATCGGTCGAGTGAAGAACAGCCACAGGTGTGCACCCTGTCCGGACCGGGAGCGTTCAACGGCAGCCGACAGGCCGAGTTCATCGCATGCGCGGCCGACTGCGCTGACGTCGTCCATCCAAGTTGCCTTGTCGAAGTCCATCGCCAGCAGCCATGTCGTTTCGTTGGGCAGCAGGGGGTAGATTCCCAGTGCTCGTCGCCCCGACAAGTGGTCGCGGATGACTTCGTCGCTGACCGCAGCGCATGAGGCGGAATGGACCGGTCGCCCTCGTTCGCGTCTGACGCCGGGAAGCAGAACGGGTGAATATCCTGTGCGTCCGTCAGCGGAGGTCCAATGCGCAGCGTAGATGTCGTCACGACCGCGGAACAAGGAGCGAAAGAGAGCTACCTTGGCTGCTGGAGATGCCGCAGCATCGACGGCATGTGCGCTTTGCGGCGTTGATGTCCCACCCGCCACGTCGACATTGACCCTGTCCAGCCCAACTTTACGTCGAAGGCGCCGGTTCTCGGCCGTCAGTTGCTCGACGGTCGCAAGTGCGTCGTTGAGCCGGAGCCGCAGGTCATCGGACTCGGTCACGTAGGTGCTCTCCGACAAGCGCTGGGTGCTGGGGCAGTCAGGCCCCGTGAAGCCCTCAGCCGTAGAGTGTGACCGTGAGACCACTTTGCCGAGAGTAGTGACTCACGAATTCCTGAGTCACTACTCTCCCAGCTCTGTCGATCCGCGTGGTGGCGAAGATGCCGGTCGCCGCCACCGTCGAGGCCAACAGGTCACGCCCCGTCACCGTGAACACATACCTTGCCAGGTAGGTGTCGTAATTCGTATTCGAGAGGCGCTACTCTGCCGCAAACCCACGGCGATCCGTGTAAGCCCCACGGACGTCCACGGAGATCCCATCGGAGCCACATGAAACGCGACAGCGGGAGACGAGGCTCGAACTCGCGACCCTTACCTTGGCAAGGTA
>JBDTJX010000058.1:0-83237 GCA_039935655.1 Candidatus Dormiibacter sp.
CCGCTGGTACGCGCTCGGCTCCGAGGTGCTGATGGTCGCGTGATCCTGCTCGCGCGCCTCCTGGGCCCGCACAGCGGCACGCGTCTGCACGGTTCGGTCAGAGCGCGCGTTTCTGGCGGTCACAGCGCCACCTCGTACTCGCTGAGCGGCCGAACATCCACCTGCTCGCCGAGCTGGCGCTGCGCGGGGTCGACGACGTGCAGGACAGGCCGGGCACCGTCATCGCCGGCGAAGCGCTCGGGCACGTGGGCCGGGACGGGCGTCAGCAGACGACGCTCCTCTGCCCAGGCCTCGGTGATGATCCGGCCGGTGGTGCGATGCCGCCGGGGCAGGATCACCTCGCGGATCCACTGCGCGGCGAAGGCGTCGTAGTCGCCCAGGGTGGGGCGAGGGGGCAGCAGCTGGCCGGTGAGCCAGCACAGGAAGCTCTCCTCGATCTCGCGGTTCTCCCGCTCCACCTTGCCCTTGGTCTTGGCCCGATACGGCCGGCAGGCTCGCGGTACCGTGCCGAGCAGTTCGCAGAGGTCCACCCACTCGGGCACGAACAGCGGACCCTGGCCGCCGTGGTTGCAGAACACGGTGTCGCGGTCGGTGAGTAGCTCGCGGGTCACCCCGCCAAGGTCATCGAGGCAGCGCACCAGGCGCCCAAAGCTCACCTCGCGTGTGCAGCTGCTGGCGATGCGAATCGCCGGCATCCGGCTGCTCCCAAGGATGGCCACCATCGCGTGCAGCTCGACCAGGTCCTCGCCGAGCGGCCACCTCCCGAGATGCTTCCAGTCCGCCTGGGTCTGCACCCCAGGCAGCGTCTCGAAGCGGACCTCGGGTTCCCGCATCAGCGCCGGGCGCAGTGGCCGCACCTGGCGCAGGAAGGTCCAGTAGCTGCCAGCGTATCCATAGCCGGTGCAGAGCTCCCGGTGCAGGTCGGTGCTGCGGATCACCGGGCACACCGCCAGCCGGCGCTCGACGTGAGCTCGCTGAGCCGCCGTGAACGGGTGCGATGGCGCCCGGTGTGGATACGCGCGCGGACGCCCCACTTCGAGCTCCCGTGCCACCGTGCGTCGGTTGATCTTGAAATGGCGGGCGAGCGCGCTGACGCTCCACCCGTGCTGGTGCAGAACGTGCAATTCCATCCAGAGCTCCTCAGACTTCCATGAAGGTCCCTCTTGGTGCTGGTGGCTTCGAACACCGCCCAGCTTGCCCGGAGGGACTTCCTCTTTTCCGATCACGACCAGGTCCTATCCATCCCGGAGGACCTGTGCACTATTCGTGCTCAGAACTGCGCACTATTCCTGCTCACCAACAGACCTAGGCGTGGCTTGACATCCACCGCGGTTTTCAAGCTGGTGCGGGCGACGTCCGCGGTCGCGCGCGGACGGCCGGGCGAGTTCGTACGGCGGTCAGGGAGCGCTCGGCGAAGTCCGGCCTTGACCGCAGACGGTCGCTCACGAAGGTGTCCCTGAAGGTGTCACCACCTAACGCCAGCCGCCAGGCTTGCTCGGGTCTGGGTTCGGCATGCCGGTCAGTCGTCCGACGCCACGATCAGCGTGACCCAATCAGCGTCTGCAAGGACCAATTCCACGAAGCCGCCCATTCCCACGACCCAACCCCAGTCGTGTTGGGCCGAGTCGTCGGGGTTGCGCAGGTGGAAGCAACGCGCCGCGTTTCGGATCAACTCGAACACCGCTTCGAGGTCGGCGCTCTGCTTGCGCCCAAGCGGGTCGACGAGGTCAAGCCATGCCCGCAGGATGGCCTCTGCGGCAGCGGCGGTGACTGTTTCAAACGACCCGACGGACAGCGCGTCGAGGCGATATGGGCCGTGAATGGGGGCGTCGGTCTCGGAGTCCTGCCCAGCGTAGTGATCACGGTAGGCGGGGTGATCGAGCAGGCCTGCCAACGCGTCTTCGGGCAGCTTTCCGAACCTCGGGGTTCGCGACAGCCTCTTGACATCGACCCACCGGAACGAGCCGTCGATTTCGTGGAGTTGCACGACGAACTGGATCCTCTCGGTGCGCTCAGCAGCCACGGGTGCGTCCTACGTGCATGGTTTGATATTGGCGTAAGAAGTCTAGATCTGCCTGGATAGGCGGCTGGGCCTGGCAGTCATGGTTCCCCTGCATCGCGTCTGGGTCGACCGCCCGGACGAGCACACGAGCAGCTTCACGCCGACACAGCGACTGGTACCAACGCGGCGACGGAGCGAACTACCAGTTCGATCGGGTCTTGTTCGCGCGCTGATCCGGCGACGATCGGCAAAGGTGCGGAGAACCGCCTTGTCGACTCAGCGGCTGCCAGGGTAGCCCGGCAGCGATACGTCGGGGTATGCGACGCCGACGCCGTCCAAAAACGCTGCGACCTCCCGCTGCAGTCGGCGGGGATTGCTGAACGCAAACATGACCATGCGCGAGCCGTCCGCGAACGTCCAGATGTACATACCGCGCGCGTCGCGGCTAACGCTGACGACCTCGCTCATCCGCCTCGATCCGTGATACCGGCAACCCTCCCACGACAGGACACCGTCGGCAATGCGGACCACGTAGGCGCGGCGAAGCAAGAACCCGTAGGCCCCGCCGCCGACGACGAAGAGAAACACAACATAGAAGGGCCACGGGCCACCTGTGGCCACGGATGCGACCGATGCCGCCACCCCGGCCACGAACATGATTGAGAAGATGACCGCTGGGAATGCCCAACCGAGCGGTGCGTCGTAGTTGAGGTAGTCAGTTCGTCCGGGCTGCGCGGTCATCAGCTCGCCGCCCTATGTGGGGATTGTGGGTGTGAACAAACCATGGACAGATCATGGACGCGCCGCGGACACCCTGCGTCGGAGTGCTGTGCGCAGTTAGTGACAAGTCGGCAGCCCGCTTGCCCAGCAGCCCCTGGTGTCGCTCGGGTCCGTGGAGGGCGCCGATTTGTGGTGTTGGCGAACAAACCCACCTGTTTGGTGGAATTGTGTGTACCCATGTCGGGCGCGTGCCGAGAGGACATGATCAGGGCCTGTGGGCGCGGCCGCTGCGGGGGCCGCAGCCTCGCCGACGACAGCAGCGGGCGCTCGAGGCGAGAAAGAGCGGCGAGCTGGGCGACCAGGTGCTCGGCGGCGGCGCGCAGCTCGGCCGCCGCCGGGAGCAGCAGCGATGCCGCTCGCGAGCGCCAGCGCGCTGGAGTCGCTGACAACGCACCGGACCGGCCGAGCGCTTCGCTCGCGTGCCATCGTGCGGGTCTGTGCGGCCCCGAAACCATCCGCCTCGACCTGGGAGACGGAGCCACCGAGCGCGTGCTGACCTAGGGCCGTCACCCTGAACATCGGTGGGCCGTCGCCTCCGCAAACTCGCGCCGCGCCGGCCTCGGTCTTGGGCGTACCGCCAGGTTCGGGGCGACGATACGCGTCAAACACTCTGTGAGAAAGGGTACGGCAATGCATTTCTGCAGCGAACGCGGACCACAGTGCGGACGATGGAGCGGCGAGGGTAAGCAGCGGGACGGCGAGGCGGGTCATGAAGCGCGGTGTACCGGACGCGGGTACGCCGGGACGAGGACGGCGGAGCACGGTGGTGAGCCGGGCAGCGCCGCGTACTCCTCCTCGTCGGCCTCGGCGTCCAGCGCCAGATCCGCCCCAACCCTGCGTTAGGCACGCTGCCGACGATCGCCGAGCTGTTGCCGTCGCCAAGCACCTGGTCGCCCAGCTCCGCCGCCGCGAGGGGCACCAACAGCGCCAGCCGCGGGATGCGGCTCGCCGGAGCCGCTGACCACACCACGCCGGCCGAGCGCTCCAGACACGTGCCATCCTGCGGGCCTGCGAGGCCCGGAATCGACCGATCTCGACCTGGGGGATCTGCGAGATGGCCACGACCCTGGTGCACCGCGCCGCGCCGTAATCCGAGCCTCATGAACTTCTCGCGCTCCCGGGTGCCCGCCCCCCGTCGCGCTCAAGCGCGTCCCCTCGTCTCCCCGCTGTGGTTTCGCGTTCGCTGCAGAAATGCATTGCCGTACCCTTTCCCACAGCCTCCTGGGCCTCCCGGTACGCGGCGCCTGACGCGTTGAGCGGCCTCCCGGACCACCAGACGGGCATGAAGCGTTACCCGACCTCGCCTCCTTGGTTGCCCCCGTGACCGCTGGGCAAGCCACGCGGTCCGCCGGGTACGCGAGGAGTACGGGAGGAGGACGCTGCGGCTGCTTCGATGGATGGCGTCAAGCAGTCACGGAGGATGTCGTATGCACACTGTCGCCTCATCGCCGGCCACGCAGCCGCGCCCATCACCCCCCGAGCCCTTCCGGCCCCGTGCATCAGCTCCTTGGTCGCGCCCGACATGGGTACACACAGTTGCACCAAACAGGTGTGTGTATGTGCTCGTGTTAGCCGTGCCCGTCCGGAGTCGCGAGCACGATTGTTCGCCTATGTCCGATCCGCGTCCCTCCAGCGCGGTGTAGGGGATATGAAGCTTCACCCCAGTGTGCCGCCCACCGAATTCGTCGTCGCGGAATCACCGTCGAGCGACCCTCGGCAACCGCGCTCCCTTCTCTCTGTCGCCGATGTGTGTGCCGCGCTGCAATGCGGGAGGACGTTCGTTTATGAACTTCTCCAGAGGGGTGACCTGCGGCCGATCAAGCTCGGTCGCCTCACACGGATCTCCAGTACGGAGCTCGACACCTTCCTAGCCGGTAAAGAGGCCGACGCCGCAGAGCGCTTCGGCCCTCGCGCGGCCGGTGTGACCGAGTTCGGTCCGGGCGTGACCCGTTCGCACGTATACGTCCGCGACCGCAGAAAGGCGCGCGTCTCGAGCGAAGCCGGCACCGCATCTTCGCCGGCCGTGGAACAGCAATTGCTCCTCGACGCCGAGGACTAGCCTGTGCTTAGTGACGTCGACAAGCTCGCCATGAACGCTCTCCGCGCCATTTCAGCTCGTCGGCGACGCTCTCAACCTACTACCGGAAAGGCCTCGATGACCGCGGCCAAACCTTCAACCGCCACCGGCAGGTAGCTTTGATCCAACTCCAACGTGAATTGCAGCAGGTTGTGCTGCTCAAAGAACGGCTCCCGCCGCGCCTCGCCCTTGACAAGAACGTGGCCCAGGCGATCTGACCTCTCCACCGTGAAGCGAAGCCATGGTTCCATCGACTCAAAGCGGGCCAGGTTCGCGGTGACGTCGTCGTACAGTCGCTGTAGTTGAATGCGAAGAGGCACAAACTCTTCTGACCGCAGGTTAGCGCTGTAGCTCCCCTTCCACGGTCCGCTGGCGATGTGCACCATCGCTCGCAGCCAGTTCCCATCGTCACGGTCCGTAGCGTTGGGGTTCTCACGACCAAGGATCTCGACTCGAAGGTGCTCGCCGTCTGCCGTCCCGATCAGGAACTCGACTCCGCTCTGCTTCGTCATGCGTACCTAGTCTGTCCGGGGCAGGCGGACATATTCCTACGAACCCGCAAGCAGTTTGTTCATTGCACGCGCCGCGTCACGTTGCATTGTTGGCGTTACATGTGAATACAGATCCAGCGTGATCGCGATCGTGGAGTGCCCGAGCATTTCCGACACGATTTTCGGATGGATGCCCTGGCCGAGCAACAGCGTGGCGGCCGTGTGCCGCAGGTCATGGAATCGGATAACGGGCAGCCCCAGCCGTTCTAGGAGCGGGTGGAACAGCCCGTACAACAGATGGCTTCCGTCCTGCGGCTTGCCCAGGGAGCTCGGGAAGACAAGTCCGGCAGCGTTCCACTCCGGTCCCAGAAGCAGCCGCATCTCCACCTGTCGGGCGCGATGCCGGCGCAGCGCGTCGAGCGCCACCGGCGTCAGCTCTACCTGCCGTCGCGATCGAGCAGTCTTCGGCGGGCTCACGACCAGCTCCCCGTTCGGGTGGCGCTGCATCGTGCCCACGACGTGCACAGCGCCCCGCTCGAGGTTAACCTCGCTCCAACGGAGGCCCAGTAGCTCGCCCTTGCGCATGCCCGTGGTCACGGCCAGCGTGAGGATCGCTTCGAGTGGGCCATCAGCTGCTCCCCCGAGCAGCGTCCGAGTCTGCTCGGGGGAGAGGGCGCGCATCGATTTCTGCCCGGACCGGGGCGAATCCACGAGGTCCGCGACGTTCCGTGGGACGAGGTTCCAACGCACCGCCTGTTCCAGCGCTTTGTGGAGGACGGCATGGATGTGATGCACGGTGGTGGGGGACAGCCCCGCCGCGATCCGCTGCGCGTACAGACGGTCCAGGTGCTGCGGGCTCAGCGCCGCCAGCTTGACCCGGCCGAGCGTCGGCACTGTGTGGATGCGAACGTATTCCTCATACCGCTTCCACGTGTTCGGGCGGAGGCGCTGGTGCTGGCCCTCCAGCCACCCCGTGAGGAAGTCGCCCACCGTCTGCCGTTCTGGGGCGAAGGACAGTCCCTTGGCAAGGGTCTGATGACCGGTGGCGAGCTTGCGCTGGACGTCTGCGCGCGTCCTCCCGTACAGGTAGCGACGGCCGCCCTGCGGAAGCGACAGGTACGCGCACCAGCGGCCGTCGGCTCGTTTGAAGATCGAGCCCTCACCGGCGCCGCGTCGTGCCATGGCCAAAGTGTGGGGCCGGCCAGCGAAGGTGTCAACGGAGGTGTCAAGCGGCGTTCGCCGCGATCCGCGAACGTTCGCTGGCGTCCGACGGATCGGCAGAATCCTTGTAAATAAAGGGCCAAATGGCGGAGGGAGAGGGATTCGAACCCCCGGTGGCTTGGCGGCCACTGCGGTTTTCAAGACCGCTCCGATCAACCGCTCCGGCATCCCTCCGCGCACGGCTCAGGATATCGCTCGCGCAGCGCTTCGAAGGCTGGTCAGGCCGCGCTGGACACCAGACGGTCGGCCAGGTCGGGGAGGCGCACGATGTCCGTCTTGGCGATGACAATCGCCCGGCTCTCCGAGACAGCCTGCAGCACCCGCAGGTCGTCCTCCGGGAGCGCGGTGATCAGCACCAGCGGGATGTGACTGAGCCGCGGCGACTCCCGCACTGCGCGGCAGACCGCGCAGCCATCCTGCTGGGGCATGTTGAGATCGGTGATGACCATGTCGGGGATGAACTCGGTCAGCAGCGTGATCGCCTCGGTGCCGTCGCCGGCGGTCAGGGCGTGGTGACCGCGGCGCGCGAGGAGTTGGCTCGCCAGGGCGCGGATGTCGGGATCATCGTCGGCGAACAGAACAGACGCCATAGTGACCATCCCCTCCAAGATGGACCCCAAGTGTCCCCCAACGCGGGGAGGAACTACAAGGGTCAGCTTCAGGTGGTGACGAGGCCATCCAACTGGTCGGCGTGCTGCTCGAGGTGGCCGACGAGGAACTCGTCGACGAGGCCTCTGAGATCCATCTCGCCGAGGGAGGGATGGAGCCCCCGCCCTGTCCATGCCGGCGTCTCCAGGCCGCGTAGAAAGGCTCGCAGACCGGCGATGTCGCCCGCGATCCGATTCCACAGGAGCCTCGGGTCGCGGTCACGATCACGTTCGATGGCCGCGAGTCGGGCGGGGTCGGACTTGGTGCGGCCGAAGGCGACGGGCTCCCGGCGTCCGTGCTCGACCACCTGCTCGGCCTCCCCCTGCCAATAGGGGACGAACTCGGCCACGTGGGCCCAGACCTGCCCGGCCTCCCAGCGCTCTCCCGTCGGCGGGTCCGGCGCGGTGAGCGCATCCGGCGCCATCTCGGTGCCCGCTTGGGCCTGGAGGCGAGCCTCCACGGCGTCCAGGCGGCGAAGGAAGTCGGCGCCGGGGTCGGTCATCGCAGCGGCCGCAGCGGTGCGCCGGCGACGATCCGGTTGCTCAGGGTGCCCAGCCTGTCGACTCTGAGCACCACCTCGTCGCCCGGCTTCAGCCAGGGATAGGCGTCGCCGCCATGGACGAGGGCGAGCTCGAGGATGCAGCCGGTGCCGCACGTCCCCGAGCCGATGACATCTCCTGGACGGACGCGCGTGCCCCGCGATGCGTAGCTGATCATCTCGCCGAAGCTCCAGTAGACTTCGGCGAGCGACGCATGCGAGTACTCGCGCCCATTCACGCTCGCCGACATGGTGAGGTCGTACGCGCGGTCGCTGCGAGCATCCTCGAGCTCGTCTGGAGTGACCAGCATCGGCCCCAGGCTGGTCGCGAAGTCCTTCCCCTTGACGGGGCCCATGCTCAGCTTCATCTCCCGCCGCTGGATGTCGCGGGCACTCCAGTCGTTGAGGATGCAGAAGCCGGCGATGCTCTGCTCGCCCTGCTGTGGTGTGAGATCGGCACCACCGCGCCCGATGATCGCGGCAACCTCCAGCTCGAAATCGAGTTCATCGCCTCCCGGCGGCACCGCGACATCCTCGCCGTCACCAATGACGGCGTAGGGGTTGCTGAAATAGAAGATGGGCAGCTCGTACCAGTCGGGATCCATCTCCAGGCCACGCCGTTGCCGTGCGGTCTTGACGTGCTGCTCGAACGCATAGAAGTCACGCACCGTCGGGGGAAGCGGAACCGGAGCGCGGAGAACTATGTCATCGAGCGAGAAGACATCAGCGGGATCGCTGTTGGCACGGTCGCCCGCTGCGGCCAGCGTCTCGCCGTCGTCACCCAAGAGGCCGAGCAGCATCTCGCCGGCCGGCAGCGCGTGCACCGCTGAACCGACGACGAGTCCAGTGCGGTCCTCGCCGTCCGCATCGCGCGCAAACGTCACCCAGCGCATGCCATTGCCTCCTCTGTTCTTCGTTGCCGGCGGCCGACACTACATATACTGGCGGTCTCCGCGGGGAGGTGGCTGAGAGGCTGAAAGCGCCCGCCTGCTAAGCGGGTGAGGGATTTTAAGTCCCTCCGGGGGTTCGAATCCCCCCCTTCCCGCCAGGCCGCGATTTCTGTGGAAAAGTCGTCCTCGGCGGCCGCCGTCGTATATGAATTCAGCTCTTCTGGCGAGTTCGAGTCCACTCGCTTCGGTGGAGTTCTAGTGCCGCCCAGGTCCGCTTTCCTGGCCTCGCGAACCTTCTGAACCTCGCGGAGGATGACGTCGAAGGGCGGCTTCAGAGTCACGTCCAGCCGGTCCTCACCCCACGTCGCGTGCTTGACGAGGACGCCGCAAGGCCGCGGCGCTCGTCAGCCTCGGCCGTGCGAAACGTCCAGGCGTGCAATGGCGTCATCGCGAAACCGCTTCTCGTCGTCGTGGCCGCTGCGGAGCGCCCGGGCAACCCACGCGAGGATGTGCGGCTCGATGGCCATCGCCTGGAGAACGGCCCCGAACCGCTCGATCAGAACCTCCTCTCGCACGTAGTGCGTACGCTCTTCGCAGATCCCTCGATTGCCGGTGCATCGGTAATAACCGTAGCGGCGCTTCTTGATCTCGCCGACTACCGCGCAGCCGCAGCGTGAACAGACGAGGAGTCCACTGAAGGTGAAGTGGTGGGTCCTCACCTTAGGCCGCGCTGCATGACGGTCGTCGAGAACCTCCTGCACCTTGTCACAGAGTTGCAGGCTGATGATTGGCGGGTACCGACCGCGGTAGAGCTTGCCGGCCCACTCGAATTCGCCGCAGTACATCCGCTGCCGAAGCATCTGGTGCACTTTGGCGGTGCTGATCGGCCGCCCCGACTTGCGAAACGCCAACCCGGCTGCTCGGGCCCTTTGCGCTACCCCCTTCACGGAGAGTTCGCCGCTCGCATACCACTCGAATGTCTGGGCTACAAGTGGCGCACGCTCTTCGTCTACCACGAGCGCGCGCTTGCCGTCCGGGCCGGCCACGTTGATGTAGCCGACCGGCGCGAAGGTCGGCCACCAGCACACGGGACAGCTGCCGTTCGGACTGCGCGAGGCAATCTCCACCAACGCGCGCTCGAAGCTGTTCTTCGCCGTCTCGCCCGAGGATGCCCGCGTCCTTGAGCGGCACGTCGCACCGGAGCTCTCGGCGTACGACCTCACCCACCTCGGCGCCTACCAGGTCGCGGCGCGGCTGATCGCCGATGGCGAGGAACAGCCCGCCTTCACGCCGAGGACGCGCCCAGCCCTGGCCGCGCAGCCGGGCAGAGCTGCGCTGGTTCGTGCTGCGGCCCGGCGCTACGCAGCCACGGCGGCGCCGCGAGACGAACGCGCTGCGGTGGAGCAGCGCCTCAGCGGAACGCAGGTCCCGGGATGAGCTCGACTGCGCCGAAGAGGCTCGTTGGGGATCTCGTGCTTAGGGACGAGTACCCCTCCGCCGTCGATGTGTGCGCGAAGGCGCCGATATCCGCGTCTCCACCTACTCGCCTGTCACCGCCGACTTCTGATGCCCCTGCGGTCTGGTCAGTAGCCGTACGGGTTGGCGGAGGGACTGGAGCCACTCCCTGCCGGCGCGGCCGTCGGGGCTGCGACCGCGCCGCCGGTGGCTGCAGGAACGCTGGACCAGTGTGGATAGTTGCCGTTGGCATCGCCGGGCTTGGTGTCCCCGGAGTAGAAGTGCAGCGGGTGGCCGTTGTAGGTGACCTGGATGCCGTGCCCGTCAGTACGCGTGATGGTGCCCAGCTGACCGGTGATCCCCGAGGCCGCCTTGGGTGTGGTCCCCGCGGGGACGGTGAGTGGCGGCCAGGTGGTGATGCAACCGCCCGTGCACGCGCTGGCGCCGCTTCCCGGTGTGTCTATGTCGAATTGGTACAGAGTCATGCTGTTGGAGCCGCCGACGAGGACGGATCCGTGACCGCTGACGGTCGCGGACGTCACCGTCACGCTCGCAGCCGCCGCCTGAGCTGTCGAGCCTGCGCCCGCCGAGCTGGTGTTGTTCGCGGTCGCGCTGCCGCAGGCGGCGATGGTCAGCAGCGCTGTGCCGGCGAGAAACCGGCGGCCCATGGTGGTGTTCATGTCTTTCCTCCCGAGTGATGTGCTCCCAGTGTCGCGCCGCCGCGGTGCTCGCGCGCAACGTACCAAGGTCTTAAGACTGGTCACACGACACCGTGGCGCTGCGCCCACAGCGCCGCCTGGGTGCGATCGGCCACCCCGATGCGCCCGAAGATGCTGGTCATGTGCGCCTTGACCGTCTTCTCGCTGATTGCCAGGCGCCAGGCGATCTGCTTGTTGCTGAGGCCGCGTGCCACCAGCTTGAGGACGTCGAGTTCGCGACTGGTCAACTCCTCGAAGGGCCGCCGTCCCCGCCGCGCGGTGATCAGCGCGCGGGCGGCACGCGGGGAGAGCGGCGACTCGCCGCTGGCCGCGGCGCGCACCCCGCGGAGCAGCTCGTCGCTCTCGGCGTCCTTGAGGATGTAGCCCACCGCGCCGCTGTCGAGCGCCTCCATGACGCGCTCATGGTCGGCGAACGAGGTGAGCATCACCACCCGCGCCTCGGGTCGGACCGCGAGCAGCCGCCGGGTCGCCTCGATGCCGTCCATCCCGGGCATGGAGACGTCCATGAGCACCACGTCTGGCTGCTGCGCCAGTGCCACGCTGAGCGCCTCCTCGCCGGCGCCGACGGCGTCGACAACCTCGATGCCGGCGTCCTCACCGAAGAGCTCACACAGCCCGCGCCGAACCAGCGGGTGGTCGTCGACGATGAGCAGACGGATGCGAGCGCCCATCAGCAGGGCACCTCCGCCGCCACCCGGGTGCCGTTGCCCGGCTGGGACTCGACACGCAGGGTTCCGCCCGCGTCGGCGACGAGGTCGCGCAGCAGGCTCAGGCCGATGTGCCCGTCGCGTTGGCGGCGGTCCAGGTCCGCGGGACTGAAGCCGCAGCCGTCGTCGTCGATCTGGAGGCGAACGCGATCGCCGAGGTTGTGCAGGCGGACGTCGACGTGGGCGGCGTCGGCGTGCTTGCCGGCGTTGCGGAGCGCCTCCTGCGCCACCCGGAACAGCAGCGCAGTGGTGGCCTGCGGCAACGCGGTGTCGGGCGGTGCCTCCAGACCGACCGCGACGCCACTCTGCGACAGCGGCTCGAGGAGGTCACGCAGGGCGTTGTCGATTCCCTCCGCGTGCAGGTTGGGCGGCGCGATCTCGATGATGAGGGTGCGCAGGTCACGCATCGCCGCCCGTGTCTCGCCGGCGGCACGTTCGACGTCGGGCACATTGGAGGCCGGCGCACTGGCTCCGCCACTCGAGGTGAGCCGTCGCGCCAGCGCGCTGAGCGAGAACGTCACCGCGGCCAAGCGCTGGACGACGCCGTCATGGAGGTCGCGCGCGATCCGCCTGCGCTCCTGCTCCGATGCGTTGATGGCGCGCTCCAGCAGTGTCTCGCGCTCGGCCAGCGAGGTTCGCAGCCGCCGCGCCATGCCCACCGCCAGCGGGATCTGCACCACGAAGAGGATGGCCAGACCGATGATCAGCACGGGTAGGAACGACGACCAGACCGACTGCTGGTACTGGGTGATCGCCTGGTAGCGCTGGTACGTCTCGAACAGCAGCGGGACGCCCGCCGGTGTGCGCACCGGCAGATATACCTGGAGCAGCTTGCCGAAGCTGCGCTCGTACTGGTTCTCGGCGTCGGTGAGGTCGCTGACGCCGGCATCGACGGCGCCGCCGTGCAGGGAGACCAGCTCCGCGCTGCCGAGGGTGAACTGCCGCCCGATCAGTCGCGGCTCATCTGAGTAGATGACTCTGCCGTCGGCGGTCCACAGCTTGACCCGGACCACGTCACTGCTGAGGATGCGCTGCCGGACAATGGTGTCCAGAGCGCCGATCGCGGCGGGATCACGGCTCAGCAGCGAGTCGCTCAGCGCCGGCTCCACGATGCCGATGCCCTCGACCTGGGTGATGTCTTTGGCGTGCCCGATGGCCTGGTCCTCCGCGTCCCGGCTGACCACGACGAATGTGCCCGCACCGACCAGGCAGGCGGCGAGCAGTCCGCCGGCGGCGAAGCGGGCGACCTCGTTGCGCAGCACCCGGCGCAGCAGTCCGGCACGGGGGCGGCCGGCCGTGAGCCGCTCCCCCGCGGCGGCGCTGCGGGTCCCGGCGCGCCCCTGGTCGGTCATTGTCATTGCAGCCTAGCCGGCGCCCGGGCACAGTGGACGCAGGTGAGATCTCATGTCGCGCCCATCCTCGGCGAGATCGGTGCGGGTGCGATCCCGTCGATGGTCGTACGACCGGGTTTGGAAAGCGCAAGGGCGTCGCGGAGCGACAGCGGTGCGCCGGGCGGCCACCGCGGGGTGGTACTCCCGGCAATGATTGCCCCAAGGCGTTGAGAAGGAGACGAGATGGCGGACACGGTCGGCGACGACTTGGTGGCGCGGCTGCAGGAGTGGGGATCACCCGCATCTACGGAGTTCCCAGAGATGGCGTCAACGGCATCCTCGGAGCGTTCCGGAAGAGCGGTGACCAGCCGCCGTTCACCCAGACCCGCCATGAGGAGATGGCTGCGTTCATGGCGTGCGCGCATGCCAAGTTCACCGGCGAGGTCGGCGTCTGGGTGGCGACCTCGGGACGGGACGTTGGAGGCCGTTCGACTTCGATCACCAGCGATCGCTGAAGCCTGACGCGCTGGCCGACCTCGATGCCCTGGACTTCGTTATCGCCAAAGTGAACGTCATCGTCCTCGGGCCGCCGGGGGCAGGGAAGACACCTTGCCACACTTTCCACTAGCGAGCTTCGGTTCCGAGGTTCTGGGCGCCTGGGCACGCGACGGCAAGCGCGCGAGCTCGCGCCAGGCAACCAACGCCGTCGTCGGTCCGCCGCAAAACCAAGGGCAGTGCATCCAGAGCCCGGGTCGTCGCGGGGGTTGGACTGGCGATCCCAGAGATCCAGCGGAAGCTGTTGCGCCACCCTCGAGGCCTCCTTACCTGGAGCCGATCGGATCGTGAGGTTGCGATCGCGACTGACCAGCCCGTTCGCGACCAGCTCGTTGCGGACGGGCGGTGGTGTGGTGCCATCTTAAACCTCCAACCCGCGAGCATCGTCGCAGTCCCGTCGGAAAGTCGCGAGGCGGCTGCGAATCGCTTCACGTCGTTGACCGTGCCCACCAGTGCGTACTTGGCCTGGGCTGCGGCGTGGCTGGTCGCAGTAGTGATGCTGAGCATCCTCGCGTTCCGCCGTCGCGAACTCTGAACCTCTCGGTGAGGTGACGCGCGTGTCTTAAGACCTTCGGACGTTGCACGCCTCGACGCGGTCGGCGAGACAGTGCGTGCAACACCCACTTGTGAGAGGACGACGACATGCAAAACGTGACCATCGGACGACTAGCCGGCACGATCGCAGTGCTGACCCTCGCTGCGTGTGGAGCATCGACGGCAGCCGTGGGCAATAACGGCGGTGCCGCGCCAACGAGCACACCGCACAACCCACCGGTGCGCACCCTCAACGCCGCAGGCATCGGGACTGTGCTTGCCGACGCGCAAGGGCGGACGCTCTACTACTTCCTGCCCGAGCGCGGAGGCAACGTGGCCTGTCTGGGGCAGTGTGCCTCAATTTGGCCTCCCGCTCCGGCGACTGCCGTGACCTCTGTTGCCGGCGTGCCCGGTCAGTTTGGAATGGTCACTCGTCCCGACGGGGCGGCACAGCTCACCTACAACACCTGGCCCCTGTACACCTTTGTCAAGGACACCGGTTCCGGTGAGGCGACCGGTCAGGGCATCAATCACTTCCTCGCAGCCACCCCATCGTTGACAGCGAGCACGGGGTTGCCCGCGACCACGGCGCAGCCAACACCGATGGCGACGCCGCAACCCACGCCCCGGCCAACTTCGCGCCCAACGCCCTGCACCGTCCCCCAGAACGGCGGCGGCGACGGTGACTCGGACAACTTCGGAGCTCCCACTGATGGTGACGGCTGTGATCGGTGAGGACCTACGGCAATCCCGGTCGCTGTGGGCCGTGAAACCGACGGTCCGCTCGCTCGCCCCGCGGCTGACGTTGCCCTGGCCCCGGCGTCGACTGTCTCAGGCACTGACCGTCCTGGAGCGTGGTGTCGCCGCGGTCCTGCTCGTCTTCATCGGCCTCATTCATCTCTCGCTGACGCCGTATTACCTGCAAGCGGCTGCGTATGTGGGCGTGCTCTTCCTCCTCTCCTGCGCAGGGGTGTGGACCGCGGCCGTGGGCATCACCGCCGGCGTCAAGGGCGCATGGTGGCTCGGAGCGGGTGTCGCCGGCGGGATGTTCGCCGGACTTGTTCTCGCCTCGACCGTCGGCTTGCCACACTTCCGCGACTCCTTCGCAGCACCACTCGCCTTGCCAGCGCTGGTGCTCGAGGGTCTCGTCGTCGCCGTCTACGCCGTCGCGGCTCTGCGTCAGCGAACGCCACTGGGCGCCTGAGCCGGCGGGGGCGATCGCTGGTCATGCGGCGATATCGGCGTCAAGCTCTATCGACGTGCCTCCGGTGCATTCGCAGCCCAACGGGCGTGAAGACGAACCGCGTCCGGATCCTCGTCTTGGTGAGGGGGACGGTAGATCGTTCCGGGCCGTGGCGAGCTCGAAGATGTCGCCGCGAGAATGCGTATCGGTGTCCTCGGTGGGACGGGGCTAATCTCGTCCCCAGGGATGATGCATGCCACGGGGCTGGCCCGCTACGCTCGCGACCGATTCTGATGTTCACGGACTTCTGGCACCGCCTCCGCTCGACGCCCGCGATCATCGCCGACGGCAGTCTGGCGCTGCTGCTCATGGGCAGCGCCGATTTGCTGACGTTGCAGCAGATGGGCACCCTTGCGTGGCTCCATGCCGTGACTATCGCACTGATCACCCTGCCCTTGACGCTGCGCCGTCGCGGCCCCATCGCGGTCGTGTGGTTCATCGGTCTGGCACTCATCACCAACCTGATTGCCGGTTTCACCAACTCATTCTTCGAGAACTTCTCCTTGGTTGCGGCGCTCTATACAGCCTTCGCGCAGGGGCACAGCAGGTCGTTGCTCACAGCCACCGTCGTGGCACTGGTCATGGGGGTGACCGCGGGGATCCTGCTCAGCTGGCACAACCAGGGACGCGTCAACCTCTCCGACCTCCCGTACAACTGGCTCCTCTTCGCGTTGCCCGGACTGCTTGGCTATGGGGTGCGAACCCGGCGTGCCTTCGTGACGCAGCTTGAGGAGCGCGGTGCGTTGCTCGCGCGCGAGGCGGCTGTGGAGGAGCGTAACCACATCGCCCGCGAGCTTCATGACGTGATCGCTCACAGCGTCAGCGTCATGGTCCTTCAGGCCACGGCCGGGGGGCGGCTGGCCAAACGCGACCCTGGACATGCCGTCGAGACTTTCGATGTGATCGAGCAAACGGGGCGGCGCGCGCTGTCCGATCTGCGCCGGGTCGTCGGTGTTTTGCGCGCCGATGACGACGAGCGCGCCGAGCTGGAGCCGCAGCCCGGTCTCGACCAGCTCGGGGCGCTCATCGACGAGATACGCCGGGCTGGGCTGGCGGTCGACATGAGCATCAGCGGTGGCCGGCGCCCGCTCCCCCCCGGCGTGGAGCTGTCAGCGTATCGCGTGGTCCAGGAATCGCTGACCAATGTGCTGAAACATGCCAACGCCGCAGCCGCCGCGGTTACCGTCACCTTCAGCCCGAACGAGCTGATGGTCGAGGTATGCGACGACGGTCGCGGCACCGCGGAGGTCGGCTCGGGAGGCAACGGACTGACCGGCATGCGAGAGCGGGTCAGCCTGCTCGGCGGCGACTTCCACGCCGGTCCGCTCGACCGTGGATTTCGCGTCTTGGCACGATTGCCGCTCGAGCCACGCACGCCGTGACTCGCGTACTGGTCGTCGATGATCAGGTGTTGGTGCGCGCTGGACTGCGAGCCATCCTCGAGGAGGAGGCCGACATCGAGGTGGTTGGCGAGGCCGGCGACGGTCAGGAGGCGATCGCCATGGCAAGCACTGCGGCGCCCGACGTCATCCTCATGGATATCCGGATGCCGAACATGGACGGACTCGAGGCGACCCGGCGCATCTGTGCGTCGGAGGCGCCGCCGCACATCGTTATCCTGACGACGTTCGATCTCGACGAGTACGTGTACGAGGCGCTGCGCGCCGGTGCCTCTGGTTTCCTGCTCAAAGATGCGCCCGCCGACGACCTGATCCGCGCGGTGCGCGTCGCGGCGTCTGGCGACGCCCTCCTGGCGCCCTCGGTGACGCGGCGGCTAATAGCGCGCTTCTCGGGGCGCCACCCGCTGCCATCGGCCAACCTTGGCAGCCTCACTGAGCGTGAGCGCGAGGTCCTGCTGCTGGTGGCCCGTGGTCTCAGCAACCAGGAGGTCGCTCAGAAACTCTTCCTAAGCGAAACGACCGTGAAGACCCATGTCGCTCACATGCTTGATAAGCTCGAGCTCCGTGACCGCGTGCAAGCGGTGGTGCTGGCATACGAGTCAGGAGTGGTCGAACCGCGCGTCAACTAGGCCAGACTGACGCCGACGCGATATCTCCTCCCAACGGATGGGCCGGATTCGGTACTGAGGACGACGACCGGCTGGACCGATCAGCCTGACGATGCGTCCACCGGATCAGCCGGGACCGATCGCCAAAGGAGACTCCGATGCAAGCGCTCGAACGCTGGGAACTGCCACAGCCACGCCGTATGAGTCCGATGGAGGACACGATCACCCTGACCCTGGCCAGCTGGTTAGTCCTCGGCATCTTCCTCGATGGATGGGCGCACAACACGGGGACGCTGGTGGAAAGCTTCTTCACGCCCTGGCATGCGGCGCTGTACTCTGGTTTCGCCGCGTCCGCGAGCTGGGTCGGCTTCTCGGTCTGGCGCCGCAGAGTCACCGGAGGTTCCTGGCGAGAAGCGGTTCCACCGGGTTACCTGCCGGCGGCGGCGGGCGTGGTGATCTTCCTTGTCAGCGGTACTGGTGACGTTACCTGGCATCTCATCTTCGGCATCGAGCGGAGCATCGGGGCCCTGCTCAGCCCCACCCATCTCGGCCTTTTCGCCGGAGGGCTGTTGATCATCACCGCGCCCCTGCGGGCGGCATGGACCGATCCCGACCGCACCGAAGCTGCGCGCTTCTCCGATCTGCTGCCCGCCATCGGCTCGGCCACGCTCGCCGGCTGTCTGACGATCTTCATCCTCCAGGAATACGCCCAGCTTCGGGAGAACGCCTTCGTCACCGTCAACACCGCTCTTGGTATCAGCTTCATCCGGCCCATCACCGACTTCGCGTTCAACCTGAACGTCGAAGCCGGTATCGCCGCCTTCATGATGGACAGCTTCACCTTGTTCGTGCCGATGCTGCTGCTGGCACGTCGGTTTCGCGTCACCGCCCCCATGGCTGCGACGGTAATGGGCGTCCAGATCGTTCTGCTCCAAGCGCTGCAGGGATTCAACGATCCCGGTCTGCTCGCGCTCGGGCTGGTGGGCACCGCGATGGTGTGCGTCGCCGTGGCAATGATCAGGCCGGCCCCTTCGCGTCGGGCGGCGCTGCTGATATTCGCTGGAATCGCACCGCCCCTCTTCTGGGGCGTATTCCTTCTCGGCGTTGGCCTTCATGATCACGGCTTGGGTTGGAAGCCGGAACTGTGGGGCGGCGGTCTCGCCTGGTCCGCCCTCAGCGTGCTCGGTGTGGCCTGGGCGCTGACGGCGGCGCCTGTCCTTCACGCTGGCCGACAACATGCTCCGGCACATTAGCCCTACGGCGCACGCCCCACTATGCTGATCAGGATCGCGAGTCGGCTCGGCGCGTGGCGACGGCGGGGGAAGGCATCGGCCACCTGTTCAGCCAGCGGAGGCTCGACGGGTCACCGTCTAGATATGAGATGACCCGCTGTCGACGCGAGGGTGTGGCCGGGTTCGGCAATCGGAGCAGCCGGCCGAGGTAGCCCAGGCGACTGCCGGCAGCAGCCGAAGAGCGAATCCTGCGGCTGCGCCGGAGCGCAAGCTGCGCCTGCATCGACGGGTAGCGCTCGCCGGTGTTCCACGGCGCCGTCAGGCGATTGCTGCGCTGAGCTCGAGAAGGCGCGCGCCGGTTGGTAGCTCGAATAAGTGAGAGTCTTCCCAGTCTGAGAGGATTCGAAATTCGTCTTGGACCCCCCTCATGCCGCTGCACGAAAACGGTACAAGAAGTCAACGCCACCAGACGCAGTGGTGCTGGCGCGGGAGACCCGTCTCCCGCTAAAAACGTCGACGCGACGTCCACCGCGCATCATGAGAGGTCTACGAAACGTCCGCCTCAAGCTACCGGAGTCCGACTTCGGTTTCCGAGGCTGTAGATGGCTATCCGCGTTTGCCGGCCACGGGTAGTCTCGGCATGGCACTCGTTACCGGGGGCGAGCAGAGCCCGAGAGGAGGCTCGGGTCTGCCTCCAGGGCGATCAGGAAAGTTCTAGTAGTGTTGACTGCGCCCCGCCACCGCTCACGATGGCCCGAGTGCGGCGATCTCACCGGCGACGGCGAGCGCTCGCGTCAGCCGATCCGGTGTGCTGGTGAAGCAGAGGCGGAGTCGCTCCGGTACCTCGAACGCGATGCCCGGCGTGACCAGAACGTTCCGTTCCGCCAGCGCGCTCACGTAGGCCAGCGTGTCCGGCCAGGGGCTGCGGATCCACAGGAAGATCCCACCCTGCGGCTCGGCGACGTCGAGTCGAGCACGCAGTGCTGCATCGTGCGAATGGTCGCGCAGCACGCGGTACTGCTCGACGTCGATGTGCCACGACTCGAGGTGCAGCAGGGTGCGCTGGGCTGTCGCCGGTGCGCTCACCATGCCGAGCGCGCGCATGCAACTCTCCAGGCCCCGGTCGGTCTGCTCACCGGCCAGCGACGGATGCAGCGCGAGGTAGCCGAGGCGTTCACCGGCCAACCCCATGTCCTTGGAGAACGAGCGAGCCAGCACGGTGTGTTCGTAGTACGTGAAGGGCTCGACGCGGCGGGCCGGCGCGTACACCAGGTTGCGGTACGCCTCGTCCACGATGAGGAGGATGCGCCGCCCGGTGCGTGCGTTGTAGTGGTTGATGACGTCAACGATCGCGGTCATCTCGTCATGCTCGATGACGTGTCCGCTGGGGTTGCTCGGCGTGTTGATGATCAGCGCCGCGGTGCGGTCGTTCAGCGCGCGCACCAGGCCGTCGACGTCCACGCGCTGGGTTGCGTCCTCCGCGCGGACGGGAACGAACGTCAGTCCGCCGGTCTCGCAGTAGGCGCGAAATTCCGGGAAATAGGGGGCGATTCCCACCACCTCCTCGCCACTGTTGACGAACGCTCGCAGCGCGAGGCACATGGCGCCGGCCGCGCCACCGGTCATGGCCACGCAGGAGGCGGTGACGCCGTCGGCCTCGACGTCCTCCGCGGCGCGCTCACGCACCTCCGGGTAGCCGAGGTTGGGCATGTACGCGTGGCGTCCAGGAAAGGACTCCGAGGCAGCCCGCGACATCGCGTCGCGCACCACGGGCGGAGCGTCCAGCGGCTGCCCCAGCGACAGGTCGATGACGGCGTCGTCGCCGTGCGCTGTGCGCAAACGCTGTCCCTCGGCGAACATCCGCCGGATCCAGCCGCCCGCCTCCACCTGCTCGGTGGTCCAGCGGGACAGCGGCGAGCCGTCGCTGTGCTCGCTGTTCAGGCGATCGACTCTGTGCCCCGCATACCGCCGGTGTGCCAGGAGAACGGGTACTCGCGGTCCACGATCTGGCGGGCCACCTCGGTGCGGTGCAAAGGCCGGAAGGTGTCGATCATCACGGCAAGCTCATCGGTCTCGCGCGCTCGGTCGAACGACGCCTCGAGCGCACCGGGCTGGGGTCCGTGAGGGACGCCGCCGACGTGGTGGGTGAACGAGCTCTGCTTGACGCCGCGACGAGCCGCATAGTCCCCAGCGACGTAGTAGAGCACCTCGTCGGAGTCGAGGTTGCTGTGGTGATACGGGAGCATCACCGCGTCGGGGTCCCAGTCGAGCTTGCGCGGCACGAAGGAGCAGATCACCACGTTGTGCGCCTGGAAGGTCTGGTGGATGGGCGGTGGCACGTGGAATCGCCCTGCGCGCGGCTCGAAATCGTGGATGTTGAACGCCACCGGGTAGACCGTTCCGTCCCAACCGACAAGGTCGAAGGGGTGGTGGTCGAGCCGGTACCGGCTCACCCTGCCGGCGCGTTTCAGCCATACCTCGGCGGTCCCCTCGTCGGCCGCCTCGAGTGAGTCAGGGCCGCGGAAATCGCGCTCCGAGTACGGGGCGATCTCGGTGAGCTGGCCGTTGCGGGCGCGGTACCGGTCCGGCGAGTCGACCAACCCGGTGATCTCGAGCGCGAGGATGCGCACGTCCTCGAGTGAGTCGAGCTCGATGCGATAGATGGTGCCGCGGGGTATGACCACGTAATCGTGCATGCCGAACGGCAGCGTGCCGAACTGGGTGTGGAGCACACCGGCGCCGCGGTGCACGAAGAGGACCTCGTCGGCGCTGCCGTTGACGCAGAGCACCTCCTGCTGGCGGACCGGGACGGCCAGGCCGATGTGGATGTCGTCGTTCACCAGCAGCCACTTGCGCCCGGTGACGACGTCGCCGTCCGGCTGGAGGTGGAAACCCTCGAGATGGGCGTGCTCGTGCACCTGTTCGCGCTCGGGGGTGATCATCTCGGCCGGCCCGGCGCTGATGTCGTGGGCGGCCTCGGGCATGTTGCGGTGGTACAGCAGGGAGGACGGACCGCTGAAGCCCTCGCGGCCGAAGAGCTCCTCGTAGACGGGCTGGCCGTCGACCTCGAAGCGCATGTGACGCTTGCGGGGCACCTCACCGAGGCGGCGATAGGGTCTCACCCCCAGAGGTTAGAGGTTGCCGCGCGCGGACTGTTCGCGCTCGATGGCCTCGAACAACGCCTTGAAGTTGCCCTTGCCGAAGCCCTTGCAACCCTTGCGCTGGATGACCTCGAAGAAAAGCGTGGGTCGATCGCCGACGGGTCGTGTGAAGATCTGCAACAGGTAGCCGTCGTCGTCGCGGTCGATCAGGACGCTGAGGTCCTCGAGCCGCTCGAGGTCCTCGTCGATGCCGTCGGCGCGGGTGCCGAGGGCCTCGTAATAGGCGTGCGGAGCGGTGAGGAACTCGACGCCGCGTTGACGCATCGTGCCGACGGTGGCGACGATGTCGTCGGTGTGGAGGGCGATGTGCTGCACCCCGCTGCCGCGGTAGTAGTCGAGGTACTCCTGGATCTGCGACGCCTTGATGCCGACGGCCGGCTCGTTGATCGGAAACGTGACCATGCTCCTGGGATCGCGGGCCACCTTGCTGCGCAGGGCGCTGTACTGGGTGGCGATGTCGTTCTCGTCGAACTCCTGGAACACGTTGAACCCGAACACCTCGGAGTAGAAGGTCACCCAGTCGTCCATCTTGCCGAGCTCGACGTTGCCGACGGTGTGGTCGATGAATCGCACCCCGACACCGCCGCCGCTGACCCGCTGTTCGCGATACCCCGGCCAGTGCACGCCGCTGTACTCGTTGCGCTCGACGAACTGGTGCACCGTGTCGCCGAACGTGGCCACGGAGGCGAAGGTGATCGCCCCATCCTTGTCGGTCACGGTGGCCGGCTCGGCGACGCTGCGCGCGCCGCGAGAGGTGGCCGCCTCGTAGGCCGCACGGGCGTCCTCGACTCGCAGCGCGATCACACGAACGCCATCCCCGTGCAACCGAACATGCTCAGCGACCGGCCCGTCCGGTTGCAGCGGGGCGGTGAGCACGAGGCGCACCTTGCCCTGCTGGAGGACGTAGGAGGCGCGGTCGCGGACCCCGGTCTCCGGTCCGGCGTAGGCGACCACGTCGAACCCGAACGCGTTGCGGTAGTGATAGGCGGCCTGGCGGGCGTTGCCCACCCACAGCTCAACGTGGTCGGTGCCCTCGAGCACCGGGATGCCGATCTCGACAGGGGTTTCCAGCGCGTTGCTCACGCCGGCGCGGCCTCCAGCTCCCTGCGGCGCTTCTCGAGCCCGTTCCAGAACGCCTGGACGCCGTTGAGCATCTCGGCTGCGCCATCGAGGAACTTCTGCTGGTCGAAGCCCGTCCGCTTGAACGCACCCTCGAGCTCGTCCATGGTGTGGGCGGCATGCTGGTCCTCGACGCGGTCGTGCCAGGTGAAGAACGCCAGGCGCAGGTCAGGGCACTCGCGGTCCCTGTAGGCGTCGAGCCCGCTGATCAGCTGCTTCCAGAAGCCCGCCGCCGCCCAGTGCTCCACAGCGAAGCTGGCGCCCTCGGCAATGTCGGGGTCGTCGTTGCCGTAGATGCGGGCCAGCTCGTCGGTGAAGAAGAGGGTCTCTTCCCGACCGAACCTGCGCTTTCCGAGGTCGTCAAAACCGAGCCCGACCGCCTCACCAACCTTGACCAGCCACTCGAAGTGACGAGCGTTGAAACGGTACGTCCCGCCGTCGACGGTGCCCTCGGTGGACACCAGCTCAGGGTCGCCCTCGCGATCCTTGTCGGCATCGCTCCGTGCGCTGCTGTCGTTGGGCGACGTGCGCCCGCTGTTGAAGACGACGCCGAGCTCGTTGACAAGGATCTCGCACGACTCGCGCGCCTGCTCCATGCTCGGCGCGTTGATCGTCTTCATCAGCTGGGCGACGATGAAGAGGTTGCTGAACACCGAGAACTGCTGGATCAGGTCGCGGACCTGGTCGCGAGACGCCTCGCCCTTGCTGAACCAGGTGCAGTACTCGTTGTTGGTGACCACGGGATGGCTCATCACCGTCTCGCGGACCTGCTCGAGGAAGGTGTCCCAGTCGGACACCGAGCGGGTGGCGGCCAGCTCGCTGACAACAGTCGACATGTGTCATGCCTCCATAGGGCATTGCGGATCAAGAGATGTCCTCGAATTCTGCGCTGACGGACCACCTCTGTCCAGCAACGACACCCATAGCTGGACAGAATGGGTCTGTATCGCCATGATGCGCGCAGAATGTCCACCAAACCACTGCCCAGGCGCTCCCCGCGCGCACAACCTGCCGCAGGGCGGCTCGACCCGGTCGACCGACGCCTGCTCGAACTCCTCGCCGAGGACGCGCGCATCTCAGTGGCTGCGCTCGCCGAGAAGGCGGGTATCTCCCGCGCCGTCACCTATACCCGGCTCGACAGCCTGCGCGAGAACGGGGTCATCGAGGGCTACTCGGTTCGGGTCAACCCGGCGCGGGTGGGGCTCGGCGTCACCGCGCTGGTGCTGGTCGCGGGGCAGCAGCCCGCCTGGCGGTCGCTCCGCCGCACGTTGGTGTCGATGCCTGAGGTCGAGTACTGCGCCTTCACGACCGGTGAGTACGACGCCCTGCTCCTGGTGCGAGTCCCCGACGTCGAGACACTGCGCGACGTCGTGCTCGAGCGACTCCAGGCCAGCGAGGAGATCCGCGCCACCCAGACGATCTTCGTGCTCGAGGAGTTGGTCAAGCGGCCGCTCGTGCTGCCCGTCGAGTGACCGCGGTCAGCCGCGGACCTCGAGGATGGCTTCGATCTCCACCGCGGCGCCGAGCGGCAGTTCGCTGACGCCGACGGCGCTGCGAGCGTGGCGTCCCGCATCGCCGAGGAGGTCAACGAAAAGGTCGGAGGCGCCGTTGATGACGGCGGGCTGGCCGGCGAAACCGGGCGCGCTCCTCACGTAGCCGGTGAGGCGCACAACCCCCACCACGGCATCGACCGAGCCCGTTGCTGCCGAGGCGCTGGCGAGCAGGTCGAGCACGATGGCACGAGCCATCCCCGTGGCCGTCGCCTCGTCGACGTCGTCACCGACGACGCCGCGCGCCACCGCGCCGTCCACCCGGCTCAGGTGCCCCGACAGGTAGAGGAGCTCCGCATGCCGCCGCGCCGGCACGTAGCTGGCCACCGGCGGCTGCGCCCGCGGCAGCGACACTCCGAGCGCCGCCAGTCGCTCGCTCAGAGCGGTCATCGCTGGCTGAGGTAGCCCGCGTTGTCGCGGAACGAGGTGGGTTCGAACCCGAAAGCGCTGCGCACCGCGTCGATGCGCGTGATGTTGTGGCGGGCCAGCATGCGCAACTGGGTGGGCGTCACCGGCGGGTTGGACAGCACCTTGTCCATCACCATCGCTGCGGGCAACAGCGCCGCCACCGGGACATGCACCTTGATGCGCATGCCGGCGCCGATGGCGTCGTGGATGACATCGATGATCTCGTCGTAGCTGAGCTGCTCCGGGCCACCGATCTCGATCTCGCGCATTGCGGGTGGGCGGGAGATCGACAGGGCGATGCAGCGGGCGACATCCTCGACGCTGATCGGCTGGAACAGCGCGCCACCGTCCCCCGCGATCGGTATGACCGGGATGCTGAAACGGACAAGGCCGGCCAGGGTGGTGAAGAACCCGTCGCCCGGGCCGAACACGATGCTGGGACGCAGCGTCGTGAACTCCACGCCGGACGCACGAACCGCCTGCTCTGCCAGCCATTTGGCGAAGAGGTAGGGAAAGCGTGGATCAGGGTCGGCGCCGATGGCGCTGATGTAGACGATGCGTCCCACCCCGGAGGCCCGCGCGGCGCTGACCAAGTTCTCCGTACCACCGCGGATCACCGCGTCGAAAGTCTGCTTGCCCTTCTCGCGGATGATCGCCACCAGGTGGACGACGGCGTCGCATCCCGCCAGCGCTGCCGCGAGTCCGTCGCCGCCGACGACGTCGGCGCGGACCACGCTGACGCCTTCGCGCGGGACCACGGTTCGACTGCCGCGCGCCACCAGTACCACCTCGTGGTCGGCGTCGAGCAGGGCGCGGGCGACGTTCCTGCCGACGAAGCCGGTGCCCCCGGTGATGGCGATGCGCACCTGGTCGATCCTCCACTGCTGACGCGCGGCGGAGGGTACGAAAACACCGGGTGTTGATGATCAGCTCGGCCGGCGCTCTCCCGCGTCCCCGGCAGGCGCTTCGCCGGCGCTCTCCTCGCCTGCCTGTTGGGCGAGGGCCTGTTCGATGGCCGTGGGCAGCCGGTCGAGGCTGCGTTCCAGGGTGCGGCGGACACGACCGCGGAAGACCCCGCCGACGATGCGCGCGATGCCGAGCAGACGGAGCTGCGCATCGACGTCCAGCCGGGTGCCGCCGTCCGCGTCGGCGCACAGGGTGTTGCGCACCACGAGGTGGAGCATGCGGTCGCGCTGGCGCACTTCCACCACGTCGCCGTCGACGGTGACGTCATCGTCGGTGGTACCGGCAAGAAGGAACGACCGCACCCACTCGACGGGCGCGTCGACGTGGCACTGGCTGGTCACTTGCACGCAGTGCAGTGTGCCCCAGGACCCTTGGCGCGCGACTCGGTTGAGGAGCGCGGCGGCGTAACTCTGCGCGGCAGCGCCGCTTGCTCACCGAACATCTGTTCGCTATCATCGTGGGTCCCGACCGCGATCCAGCGCTCGTCCCCGATGAGGCGGTTCGGCGAGCCGACGACCAGGAGCGGTGAATGCACGCGGAGAACAGGGGACGGGTGTTGGCCGACACCGTTGCGGGGCTGCAGCACCGCTACGGCAGTGCGGCCGTGTACCGCGGCGACGAGCCCGCCGGCGAGCAGAGTGCCACCTGGGCCACCGGTATCCCGGCGCTCGACGTCCGCCTTGCCCCCGGTGGGCTGCCTCGCGGCCGGGTCACCCTGCTCCAGGCGGCGCAGGTGGGGGTGAGCGGCCGGCTCACCCTGCTCCAGGCGCTGGCGGCACGGGCCAGCTGCGAGAGCGACGTCGTCTACGTCGACGTCGCCGCCAGCCTCGACCCCGGCTTCCTCGCCGACCTCGGCGCCGATCTCGAGAACTGCCTCGCCGTCCTGCCGGGGCGGGGACGCTGGTGCGAGGGGCTGGCGATGGCTCGCGCCCTGGTGGTCGCCGGGTCGCCGTGGGTGGGAGTGGCGCTGGACCGCGAGCGCTGCCGCGACCCCGAGATCGAGCCGGCTCTCAACGGTCTGGTCGAGGCGGTCTACCGACGACGTGCGATCTGCGTCGTCGCCGCCCCATCGCCGCCCTCGGCTCCGTTGGCGTACGCCTCGTCGCTGACCCTGTCCTGCACGCCGGCGGGGTGGCAGGAGTCGCACGGCGACATCACCGGCCTGCGCCTGGCACTCGCGGTGACCAAGAGCCGGCTGCACCCTCCCGGCGCCACCGCCACACTGCTGCTCCGCTACCCGCGCCCCTACGCGACCGCCGAGGTGGTGGCGTACCCGGCCGTATGGGAATCGTCGCAGAGCGTGGTCGCCGCGCGAGGCGCGGCCATTGCCTGACCCGCCACGGCGACTCCTCTGCGCCCGCCATCCGCACCTCGGCCTGGTGGCGGCGTTGCGCCGCCATCCCGAGCTGCGCGGGGAGGCGGTGATCATCGGAGGCGCCCCGGAGTTGCGCCTGCCCGTGCTCGCCGCTTCGGCCGCTGCCATTGCGGGAGGGGTATGCCCTGGCCAGCCGCTCCGCCAGGCCCAGCAGCTCTGCCCGCAGGCGGCGTTCGTCGGCGTCGACGGGGGCGACGTCGAACGGCTCCGTGCCGACGTCATCGCAGCCCTCGGCCAGCTCAGCCCGGCAGTGGAGGTGGGTGGCGAGGAGAGTTGTTGCGACCTCAGCGGCTACCACGCCGGCTTCCCGGATGAGGGACGCTGGGCGGCTGCAATTGCCCGCGCCCTGGTGGAGACGCTCGACGGCGGCCTTCCCGCCGTCGGGGTGGGCAGCACGCGCTTCGTGGCCCGGATGGCTGCGCTGGCCAGCGCACCGCGCCACGTCCGCCTCGTCCCCGCCGGGGGAGAGGCCGCATTCCTAGCCCCGCTACCGCTCGGCCTGCTCCCCGTCGACCCGGCGATCGGCGCCCGCCTGGCCGCGCTCGGCCTCGACTGCCTCGGCGCCGTCGCCAACCTCTCCCCTGTGGAGCTGCAGCGCCAGTTCGGTGCCGAGGGGCTGGTGCTGCACCGCCACTGTCGCGGCGAGGACGGCGGCGGCCTGACTGTCGACACCAGCCCCCGCCGTGCTGCTGAGCGGGTGGTGCTCGACGGCGCCGTCGGCGACCTCGAGGTGCTCCGTTTCGCGGCCCATCGCTGCGCCACCGACCTCGGCGACCAGCTCCGCAACCGCGGCATGGTCGCAGTGGGGGTTACCCTCGTGTTCGAGCTTGAGGCGGCGCCGCCCGTGGGCGTCACCGCCCCGCCACCCCTACCCGCCGGCAATGCGGCCGAGCTCTGGGCGGCCGTGCTTGCCCTGCTCGGCGAGCTTCGCCCGCCAGCCCCAGTGACCGCCATCCGCGTCGAGGTGGAATTGCGCATCGCCGCCGGGCGCCAGGCCGATCTCTGGCGAGGGGGCGATGCCCAGCGCGAGGCGGTGCTGGCTGCGGCGGCGCGCCTGCAACGGCGCTACGGCGAGACCACGCTGCGCCGGCCCCGCCTCGCCGGCGACCCTGGTGACCTCCCGGAAAGGCGGTTCCGGTGGGAGTCGCCGGCCCCGAGCGCAGCGGCGGGGCAGAGGAGCATGGCCACTGGCCACGCTGTCGCCACCGCCGATGACGGTCTGACCGCCCGCCCGTCGACCCAGGCTGCGCAGAAGGGCAAGGTGCCGTGGTCGCGCCCCCCGACAGCCAAACAGCCGGGCCGCGGTCATCCCCGGCCGGCGCCGTCGACGCAGAGCGCGCTGTCGGTCTCCGCAGGGAGGGTGCACGTGTGACCGAGCTGCTCGACGGCACCGTCGAGGTACGGGGGGACGACCTCGCCACACCGACGGTGCTGCGGACCGACGCGGGCTGGCGCCGCGTCGAGCGCGTGGTCACCCGCTGGGTGGTCGAGACCGACTGGTGGAGGCGCCCCGTCCACCGTGAGTACCTCCGCTGCCTGCTCGCCGGCGGTGAGTGCTGCGAGCTGTATCGCGACCTCGACGACGGCGGGTGGTCCTGGTCACGCCGCTATGACTGAGCACCGGCCGTGCCTCCGCCCGGTAGGGACGGACGGAGGCCGGTCCGGCTGTGCGTGGCGGCTGCCAGGGTTGACCACCACACATCCGTATACTTACACGTAAAAGTAGTAGCCGTCAATGGCCTTCGCGGAGCTCGCCGCTCGTTCCCACTACTCCTTCCTCGAAGGTTCGGCATCGCCGCGCGCCCTGGTGGCGAGCGCCGCGACGCTCGGCATCGAGGCGCTCGGGCTCTGCGATCGCAACGGCCTGTACGGAGTGGTCGGCTTCATGGAGGCGGCGCGCGCCGCCGGGGTCCACGCCGTCATCGGCGTCGACCTCGACCTCGACGGCGGTGATCGCCTGCGCCTGCTCGCCCGCCATCGCGGCGGCTACGGCCAGCTCGCCCGGGCGATCAGCGCAGCACAACTGGCCGGTGTCAAGGGACAGCCGTTGCTGCGGCTGGCCGGGCTCGACCGGGCCGCCGCGGGCGATCCCGGCCCGGTCCCGGCGAGCCGGCGCCGTCCCACCATTGCGGCGCCGGAGCGTGCCCCAGCCATCCGGCCCACCGCGGGTCCCTTCCCCCATGGCTGGCCCGGGCTGCCTTCGACCACCACCCTGGCGCAGGGTGAGCCTGCCACCGTCGATCCCGCCGACCTCGACGGCTGCACCGTGCTGGCCGGCGGCGCTGAGAGCGCCATCACCACCGCCCTGGTGCGCGGCGACCTGCGCTCTGCCACCCGGCGCGCCGAGCAGCTGCGCGACCTCTTCGGTCGCGACCGCGTCGCCCTCCTGCTCACCCATCACCGCCATCCCGGCGATTCCTGGCTGGCCGCGGAGACAGCCCGGCTCGGCCGGCGCACCGGTCTGCCGCTCGTCGCCAGCGGCATGCCAGTTCATGCCAATCATGACGACAAGGCCGTGCTCGACGTGCTCACCGCCATCCGGCATCGAACCACCCTCGATGGGGCCGCGGCGCACGGACTGCTGCTGCCCAATGCCGAGCACCATCTTCGCTCCGAGGCGGAGCTGCGTGCCCTGCTCCCGGATCACCCGGAGGCCTTCGCGCTGGCCGCCCACATCGCCTCACAGTGCGACGTCGAGCTCGACTTCAGCGAGTCGCGTTTTCCTGGTTTTCCCGTGCCGGCCGGGGAAACGCCGTTCTCCGTCCTCTATCGTCTCTGCCAGGAGGCGGTGCAGCGCAGGTACCGGCCGATGACGCGCGCGGTGGCCGCACGGCTGCAGCGCGAGCTCGAGGTGATCGAGAAGACCAAGCTCGCTGAGTTCTTCCTGATCACCTGGGACATCATGCGGTTCGCGCGTGAGCACCACATCCCCGGGCAGGGGAGGGGAAGCGCGGCCGACAGCATCGTCGCCTACCTGCTCGACATCACCCGTGTCGACCCGGTTGCCCACGACCTTCTCTTCGAGCGCTTCCTGCACGAGGACCACCAGGGCACGCCCGACATCGACATCGACTTCTCCACCGACCACCGTGAGGAGGTGCTCCAGTACGTCTACGACAAGTACGGCGCGGAACGCACCGGCATGGTGGCCAACGTCGTCACCTTCCGGCCGCGCATGGCGATACGGCAGGTGGGGGCGGCGATGGGCTTTCCCGAGACCCTCATCGACAAGCTGGCCAAGCACGTGGACGGCTGGTACATGGTTGATGTGGCGTCAGCCTTGGAGAGCGCGGGAGTGAACGCCGACGACCCCAATGCTGCTTTGCCGTGGCAACAGTTCATAGAAGTTCTGCAGCAGATCGAGGGCACACCGCGGCACCTCGGCATCCATGTCGGCGGCATGCTGGTCACCGGCGAGCCGCTCGTCGACGTCGCCCCAGTGGAGCGCGCCACCATGCCCGGCCGCGTGGTGGTGCAGTTCAACAAGGACGACGTCGAGGACCTCGGCCTCATCAAGATGGACCTGCTCGGCCTGCGCACCCTCTCGGCCGTCGCCGAATGCCTCGACCTCATCGAGCAGGGCGGCGCTCCGCGCCCTGACCTCGACGAGGTGCCACTCGACGACCCCGCCGTCTACGCGAGCATCCAGAAGGTCGACACCATCGGCCTCTTCCAGATCGAATCGCGTGCCCAGCAGCAGTCGCTGTGGCAGTCGCAGCCCCGCGAGTTCAACGACCTCATCGTGCAGGTCGCGATCATCCGACCAGGTCCCATCCAGGGCGACGCGGTCAATCCCTACCTGCGCCGCCGTCAGGGTCTCGAGCCGGTCACCTACGCGCACCCATCGTTGGAGCCAATCCTGTCTGAAACGATGGGCGTGATCCTCTACCAGGAACAGATCCTGCGGATCGTCATGGAGGTGGCGGGCTACACCGCCGGCCAGGCGGACCGCTTCCGCCGGGCGATGAACCGGCACCGCTCGCGCATCGAGATGGACGAGCTGCGTGACGAGTTCGTGAGCCGCTGCCAACAGGCCAGCGATGTGCCAATCGAGGTGGCCGAGCAGATCTTCAAGAGCGCGGCCGGCTTCGCCCAGTTCGGTTTCTGCAAGAGCCATGCCGCAGCCTTCGCACGCACCGCGTATGAGACGGCGTGGCTGCGGCTGCACCATCCCGCGGAGTACGTCTGCGCCCTGCTCAACGCGCAGCCGATGGGCTTCTATCACCCCTCGGTACTGGTCGAGGATGCCAAGCGCCACGGCGTCCGCTTCATCCCCGTCGACGTGATGCACAGCCGCGCCCGCTGCACCATCGAGGCCGGCGCGGTACGGATGGGCTTCAACTACATGAAGGCGCTCGGGCCCAAGGCGCGGACTGTATGCGAGGAGGCGACCCTCGCCGGGGCGACCTCGCTGCGCGCCTTCTGGCGGCACACGCTGCTGCCGCGGCGCGCGATGGAGAACCTCGTGCTCGCCGGTGCGTTCGACGGAACCGAGCCAGGGCGTCCCCGCCGCGAGCTGCTCTGGGAGTTGAAGCAGGTGGAGGAGAGCCTGCCGCCACGGACCGCAGCACGACGTGCTGACTCCGTCGACGCAGGCGACTTCATGTCGCCGGAGCCGACACCGCCGGTTGGGGGGTATGCGAGGGGGGGACCTGTTCCCCCCTCGATCAGTCGCCGGCCTCCGCGGGGCCGCGGTGCGCTCGCCGGCAACCGACTCGGGGATATCGCCCCCGCGACGCGCTGTGTCGCGGCCGATCCGTTGCCGTCATTGCTCGAGGCGCCCGCCCCGCCGCCGCCACTGCCGGTGATGGATGAGCGCACCAGGGTTCTCACCGAGTACGCGCTCAGCGAGGTGAGCACCGGTCGGCACCTGCTCTCCTTCATCCGCGCTCAGCTTGCATCGCTGGGATGCCGCCCGCTCGCCACCATTCGCGACCTCCCCGACGGGACCAGCGTCCGTGTCGCCGGGTTGGTGATCGCCCGGCAGGCGCCCGCGTCAGCCAGCGGCTTTCGCTTTTTCACACTCGCCGACGAGGAGGCGCACCTCGACCTCATCTTCCGTCCCGCGGTGGTGATCCGCACCCGGCGGATCGCCAACCACAACCCCCTGCTGATGGTCGAAGGCCGGTTGCAGAACGAGCGCGGCCGGGTCAACGTCGTGGTGGAGACGGTGGTGGCCCTGGACGGCGACGGCGTCCCACTTCCCAGCGGCGCGCGCACCAGGATGGCCGCGCCACCGTCACATGACTTCCGCTGACGCGGTTCAGCGGCGCCTGCGGCTCAACCGTGTCCCCCCGATCGCCAGCGCGAGAGCGACGATGACCACGATCACCACGAGCAGCGCCACCGGGGGTCCGGCCGAGCCGGGAGAGGCCGGCGAGCCTGTCGACCCCTGGACGGCGAGGGCGAAGATCCCGAGCGACGGGGAAGCCGCTTCGAAGGTGGTCCCACACCCTGCCGTGAACGTCTTCAGCGCCGTCCAATGGGTGCCGTCGAAATGCTCGACGGTGGGCTGCGCGCCACCCGACGAGGTACCCTCGAGCACGATGGTGGCAGGGTGACCGGTGGCAAGCATGAGCTGGCCGCCACCGGCCTGGACCTCGAACGAGTACACGTTGCCCTCGAGGGTCCCGTTCGTCGGCGCGGTCGCCGGTGGCTTGACGGGCATGATCGACACCGTCACGGCGGAGACACCCGACGGCGCGGCCAGGCTGCCCGGGCCGACGATCATCTGCGCCTGCGGACTCGAGTCGTTGTCGGCGATCTCAAAGGTGCTGGCGATGTCCGCCGCGGAAAAGGTTTTCGACTGAGACGGCGCTGCGGGGTTGCCGCCGAGCACCAGGTAGTGCGGGGGCAGGCAGATGCCGTCGTACACGGGAGGTCCGCCGCCGCCGGCGCGGACGGAGGCGAGCGCCAGCAGTGACAGCGCGGCGACGGCGAGGGCGGCCCAGCGCTTGGCGGGGCGCCCGGCCATCACGCCGGCAGCGGGATCAGCTGCGGAGCTCCCGTGGCGTCGACCGGCGGCCACACAGTCACACTGTGGCGCACCGCCTGCCACTGCCAGATCACCGCCGCAGCCCTGGTGTTCTGGCCAAGCATGGCCGGATCAGAGGAGAACTGGATGCCGGCGCCGTTGGGCAGGCCGCCGCGCGGGATGTCGAGGTCGCGGGCGGCGAGCGCGATCGATCGCGAATCGAGGTGGGCAGCGTGGGGCAGGACGTCATGGAACAGCGCCCACGCGGCGGTGAAGCCGGCCAGTCCTTCCTCGGTGGGGGCGGTGCCGGTGGCATGCGTCCAGGAGCGCGCGAACTGTTCGTAGGTGGCCCGGGCATCAGGAGTGAGCACCGCGGGGTTGAAGCCCTGTGTCGGCCGGTCCGAGGCGAAAACACCGATCGCCGCCGACCCGAGCTCCAGCCCGAAGTCCGGACCGCACTCGGCCATCGTCGAGCCGATCAGCGCACCGACATGTAGGTGCGCGGCGAGCATGGCGCGCCGGAAGGCAACGCCGTCGGGGATGTACGAGGCGAGGATGAGCACGTCGGGCCGGGCGGCGGCGACAGTCGCGAGCACGCTGGAAAAGACAGGCCGGTAAGCGTCGTAGGTGCTGTACGACACCACGTTCATCCCCTGGGCGCGCGCCTGCACCGCAGCGCTGTCAGCCACGGAATGGCCGTAGTCGTCGTTCTCGAGCACGATCGAGACGCGTGTGGAGCGGGCGCTCAGCCCCAGCCTTGGCGCCAGGACCGTCGCAGCGAAGGTCGCCGAGTTGGCGCCGAGGTTGGCGCCGCTCGCGCCCACCCGGAAGATGTTCGGCAGCGCCCGCCCGGTGACCCGGTCAGCAACGGCACCCGCCTCCCAGTAGGTCAGCCCGGCCGCCGCCGCCGCCGCGCTGGCCGGCACCGAAAGGGCCGACGAGTAGGTGCCGATGACGACAGAAACTCCATCGCTGCGCAGGCTCTGCACGGCGGAGGGCGCGGCGGCCGGGTCGTCGAGCTCGCGTGCGTCGAGCTGCACCGGCATGCCTCCGATACCGCCGTACATGTTCACCATGTCGCGCGCAATCTCGACCCCCTGGTACTCCTGGCGAGCCAGCGGCGACATCGGCCCGTTGAGCGGGAAGAGCGCGCCGACCCGGACCACGTGACCCGCGGAGGTCGGCGCGGCAAGCGCGGCGAGCACGGTGGCAGCCACAACCAGGGCGAGGAGCAGGCGCCGAAGCATCCCTGCATGATCGCCGACACGCCGGGGGCTGCGGGGGCGGTCAGATCGTGACGGTGTCGGGCAGCAGGCCGGGGCGCCGCGCAGAGCCGTCGCTGGTGCCGCGCGCGATCAGCCCGCCGAGAGCGGGAGCTGCGGTCATCGCGGCCTCGAGGTCGCCGGTCTCGAACGGACGGTGGGCGAAGCGCTCGCAGACGAGGACCCCCCTCACGGTGCCGCCACCGTCGACGATCGGGGCCACCAGCGTCGAGCCCACGTCGATGTTCGACCGGCGCTGGGTGCGGTGGCTGGCGGACTCGGTGAAGAGCACGGCCCGTCGCCGGCTGACCACCCGTTCGACGGTACCGGGCGGGAGAGCCGCGGGCGCTGCCCCGGATGGAGGCAGCACATACGAGCGATCCGCGCCCACCTCTGCTGTGATCCTGGCCAGCGCGGCCTGGACGCCCAGGCTGGTCGCGAGCTCGCCCCAGAGCCGCGGGCGGCGGTGCACGGCGGCATGGTTGGCGATCGCGTTGACGACCATCGCCACCACCGCTCCACCGAAAGCCGCGAGGACGGGTGCCACAGTCCCGGCGACCAGGGCGGCGTAGGCGATGAACATGGCGCCGCCGGACAGCGCGGCGCGCTCGAGGTAGCGTGCGGTGCCCTCGCCGATACCGTGGCGCTGGTCGGCGAACGTCCACCGGCGGTTGAGCACGGTGTTCCAGACCAGGCTGGGCAGGTAAGCGGGAAGGAACGCGGCCAGCGCAGACAGGCGACCACTTGCGGTGAGGATGGCGATCAGCGGAAGCAGGATGGCGAGACCACTGATCCCGACCAGGCCGAACTTCCACCGCCGCGCCGAGCCCTGGACGTCGGTGAAGAGGGAGCGGAGGTGGCCGAGGAAGAGCAGGCCCTGGCGCAGGCTTGCCTTGCTGGTCCCCGCTGTCCGCGACGCGAACTCCAGGGGTACGTCGCGCACGCGCAGCCCGGGGACGCAGACGAGCAGTTCCAGGAGGACCTTGAAGCCCACCGGCCGGAACTCGATCCCGTCAATCACCCCGCGACGGCAGACGAAGAAGCCGCTCAGCGGGTCGCTGCTCGCCCGGGCTTCCCGGAAGAGGGCGCGGGCCACCGTCCCGGCCGCGCGGCTGACCAGTCGGCGGCCGGCGCCATCGAGACCGTGACCGCTGCCGCCGCGAATGTAGCGGCTGGCCACCACCAGGTCGGCACCGCCGATGGCGGCCTCGAGCATCGCCGGGATGTTCTCAGGGGGATGCTGGAGGTCGGCGTCCATGACGCAGACGAACTCGCCGCGTCCCGCGTGGATGCCGCGGAGCACCGCCGTGCTGAGGCCGCCCTCCCGCTCAGATCCCTCGCGGTGGATGAGTCTGACCCTCGGGTCGGCGGCGGCCGCGGTACCAACCAGGCGGGCGGTGCGGTCGTCGGAGTCGTCGACGATGATGATCTCGTGGTCGACCGAGCTGAGCGTGGCCTGCAGCCGGAGGAGCAGCGGCTCCACGTTGGCCTCCTCGTCCCGGGTCGGGATGACCACGCTGAGGAGCGGAGATCCAGCCATGAGCCCGAGCATATGGCGACCCCGGCTCCGGGCCCGGTGGCGTCGCCACCCTGCCACGCACCGTCACCGGACTGCAACGCGGGCCAGGTCCGAGTTCGGCTACCGCAAGTCTTGCGTCCCCCCCGACGTTCCTAGAGAGGGCACCACAAAGGGGGGGGTCCAACAGGGCCAATATAGTGGTTCCTGATAGTGCGGCGAAAGGGTTTTTGTCTATGAACGAATCCCCACCGGCCTTTGGCCGTGGGCATTCGGGGGTGCCGGACCGGTGGTGAGCCGGGGCCGGAGGGGAGTGGTCACTCTCGGTGACCAGGCTCTGCTGTTCGCCGCCGCCGTCCGCGGCGCGTTCCAGCGGCCCTTCTACGCCGCCGAGTTCCTCGAGCAGTGCCGCTTCATCCTCGTGTCCTGCGCCGTTCCCCTGGCGCTGACCGGGCTCGGCTGGGGGACCATCGTGGCGCTCGAGGCGGGCAACTTCTTCAAGCTCGCCTCGGCCGAGTGGCGCATCGGTGGCTTCATGGTGCTTGCCAACGTCCGCGAGTTTGCCCCTGTGGCCACCGGCCTGATGGTGGCCGCCGTCTGCGGCACGGCCATCACCGCAGACCTCGGGGCGCGCAAGGTGCGTGACGAGCTCGAGGCGATCAGCGTGATGGGCATCAGCAACGTGCTGTTCATCGTCGTGCCCCGCTTTCTCGCCCTGGCCTTCATGACCGCCCTCTACAACATCCCGATGATCATCTTCACCTGCCTCTCCGGCTACCTCGCGTCGGTCGCCTTGGTGGGTGTGAACAGTGGCGCGTTCATCAGCACCTTCTTCACCCAGGGAACGCTGCAGGACCTCTATGGCGGCGAGTTGAAGTGCGTGATCTTCGGCATGCTCATCGCCACGGTGTGCTGCTACAAGGGCATCACCGCCAAGGGCGGCGCCGAGGGTGTCGCGCGTGCCGTGCACCAGTCGGTGGTGGCTTGCTTCGTCAGCATCCAGATCATCGAATACCTCTACACGCCGACGATCCTCGCCCTCTTCCACTCCAACAACGTCTTGCGTTAGGAATCCCGTGGCCACCGTTATCCGACCAACCAAGCCGCCGGTAGCCGCCCCGAAAAGGGCGGGGCGGCCGTCGCGCCTGGCAGGTGTGCGCAACGCAGTCGAAACACTCGGCAAGATCGTCAATTTCGCCGGCGACGCCATCGCCCACATTCCCCAGTCGACGCGCTACATGCGCGAGGTCTGGTGGTACGCGGCCTTCATCGCCATCGGCTCGACCCCGATCGCGCTGGTGCTCACCTACTTCACCGGCAGCGAGTGCTCCATCGAGGCGTACTACTCGCTCTCGCAGATCGGCGCGCAGTCCCTGGCCGGTGTCTTCAACGCCATCTGCGACACGCGCGAGATCACGCCGCTGTTCTTCGGCTTTGCCATCGGGGCCAAGGTCGGGTGCGGCCTGGTGGCCGAGCTGGGCACGATGCGCGTCAACGAGGAGATCGACGCCCTCGAGGTGATGGGCATCCCGTCGAAGATCTACCTGGTGAGCACCCGGATGCTGGCGTGCTTCCTGGTGCTGCCGTTCATGTACATCCTCGCCCTGGCGGTGAGCTACCTCGGCTCCTACATCGTGCAGATGGTGCAGGTCCCCAGTGGCACCATCTCGAGCGGAGTGTACAGCGACTACTTCTTCCGATTCCTCAACTTACAGGACCTGCTCTTCTCCATGATCAAGGCCGTCGTCTTCGCTTTCCTCATCGTCTGTGTCGCCGTGTACTACGGCTACAACGTGACCGGAGGCGCGGTGGGCATCGGCAAGGCCGTCGCCAAGACAATGGCGGTCGCCCTGGTGGTGACCGTCGTGGTCAACGCCCTTCTGACCCAGATCTTCTGGGGGACCAACCCCAACCTGCCCATCGCGACGTAATGAGGTGAGTGTGACCGACTTCCCCGTCAGCACAGCCGGTACGAGTTCCGGCGCGCCCCCGGCAGCGCCTCCCGCGACGCCCGCGCCGCCGCAGCGTCGGCCAGATCCCGATCCCTCGGGGGACGGGAATGACTCTCGAGGCGATCGCCCGGCCGGGTACACGGACCTCAGCGCGCCGGTCAGCGAGCGGCCCAAGACCCAGTCGGAAATCACCTGGAACAAGGACGCGATCATCGAGCTGCGCAACGTCACCAAGGCGTTCGGCGCCTTCAAGGTGCTCGACGGCGTGACCTGCCGCATCCCGAAGGGCGAGATCAGTGTGCTCATGGGTCCGTCGGGGACGGGCAAGAGCGTCACCCTGCGCCACATCGTGGGGCTCCTCCCCCCCGACAGCGGCGACGTCTTCGTCGACAACCGCGACGTTCCTCAGCTCAAGGAGGACGAGCTCCTCGAGCTTCGCCGTGGCATCGGGATGCTCTTCCAGGACGGCGCGCTGTTCAGCTCGATGAGCCTCTACGACAACGTGGCCTTCCCGCTGCGCCAGCACACCAAGAAGAAGGAGGGGGAGATCCGCGAGATCGTCATGGACCGGCTCACCGAGGTGGGCCTCGCCGGCGCCGAGAAGCGCATGCCCAACGAGCTCAGCGGCGGCATGCGCAAGCGCGCCGGTTTCGCTCGTGCGCTGGTCATGGAGCCGAAGATCCTGCTCTTCGACGAGCCCGACTCCGGGCTCGACCCTGTGCGTACCACGCTGCTGTGTGACCTGATCAGAGAGATCAGCTCGAAATACGAGGCGACGTCGATCGTTGTCAGCCATGATGTTGGCGCCGTGCGTCGTTTCGCCGACAATATCGGGATTCTCTACAAGGGGAAGATGCGCCACTTCGGCACCCAAAAGGAGATCGAGGAGTCGGACGACGAATTCGTCCACCAATTCTTCAACGCCTCGTCTGAGGGGCCGTTGGGGATGGACTGACAGGGATGGTGCCAGGAAGGTGAGTGTGTCCAGGTCGGCGATCGCCGGGATCGGCGTCGCTGCGGTTCTCGTGGGAGGTGCGGGGTTCGCGCTCGTGTCGCCGCGCGCGCTTGGCACAAGGTACCACGAGTTCCAGGTCACCTTCCCGACGGCTGACGGCCTGGTGTCGGGCAGCGACGTGCTCGAGGCCGGCTCGAAGATCGGCACCATCAGTGAGATCACGCCAACCCAGGACAACTCCGCGCTGGTCACCGTTCAGGTCTCCGACGACCACTGGCCGTTGCACAACGGAACCACCGCTGACATCAGGCCCAAGTCGTTGCTGGGTGAGAAGTACGTCGATATCCATGACGGCAGTGCGACCAACGTTGCCCTCGACACATCCGTCGTCCTGCATGAGAAGCAGAAGGCGGTCCCCGTCGAGCTCGACCAGTTCATCAACAGCCTCGACGAGCCGACGCGCAACGCGGCCCGCGTCCTGCTCAATGACCTGGGCGCCGGGGTCGCCGGCCGTGGTCAGAGCCTCAACGAGGCGATCGCCGCCGGCAAGGCCGACCTGAAGAACCTGGCCGTCTTCGGTACCACGCTGAACAACCGCGACCCCGACCTCGATCGCATCCTTGTGGGTCTGGACGGGGTGCTCGGCAAGATCACCACCAATGACCAGCTCGTCCAGATGAGCCAGCTGATCACCAACGGCCAGAGGACGCTCAATGCCATCGAGACCCAGAAGACCGCGTTCAGCCGTGGGTTCGTCGACGCGCAGACCGCGCTCGGCGAGCTGAACACTGCCATCGCCGGCGCGGTGCCGTCACTCCGGACGACTCTCGGAGTGGCACCGCAACTCCTCAACCTCACCAGTTCAGAGAGCAAGCTTTTGGCGTTCCTCGGCGGGGTGACCAACAACTCGACAGTGCTCAACTCACTGAACAGCGCCCTGGTCCACGGACCCACCTCCACCGGTGGCGCGCTCGAGAGCGAGGGTGGCTCCGCCCCGTCGCAATCGATCTTCCGCATCTGCCTGCTCAACCCCAACAACGCCGGCACGTCGTGCCAGGGCACCGTGCCCGCGTCGATCTCCCACTCGGCCGGCGGTGACTCGGTCCCATCGTCGTATGACACCGGGCGCAGCAACATGGCGCTGCTCGCCACCTGGTTGGCGGCCTAACCATGCGCAGCAGATGGAACCTGCCGATCTACGTGGGCTACATGGCCCTCTGCCTGCTGGTGCTCGGCTTCGTGGTGCGCGGCCTCGAGTTCACCGTGCCCTGGAGTCATCCATACCAGGTCACAGCGACCTTCACGGACGCAGACGGCGTCCTGGCCAACAACGAGGTCTTCCTCAACGGCACCAAGGTCGGGTACATCGGCTCCGTGACCGTGGTCAACGGCAAGGCACAGGCGCAGATGCTCTTCGACAACGGCAACGCCCTGCCGCTGCATCCCGACGCAACCGCGCAGGTGCGCAAGAAGAACCTGCTCGGCGAGACCTACATCGACCTCACCCGCGGCTCCCAGTCGGGACAGATCCAGTCGGGCGGTGTCATCCCGGTCAGCCACACCGTACCCATCACAGAGATCGACCAAGTGCTCGCGGTGTTCGATCCCGCCACCGTCCAGCGCGTGCGGCTGCTCATCAATGCCCTCGGTGAGGGAACCACCAACAACGGCGACAACATGAACAGCCAGGCCGGCTCTCTCAACACCCTGGTGACCGTGCTCAACGGCCCGGCAACGGAGCTGTCGGTGCGCAAGCAGCAGGTCAACGACATCGTTCTGGAGCTGCAGCGGTTCTACGACATGCTCGCCAAGCAGCGCGAGCAGGTGCGTCAGGAGTTCGGCACCTGGACCGCCGTCATGCAACAGCTCGCCGGTCAGGAGCAGGCGATCGGCGGCACGGTCAGGCAGGCCGATGCGCTTCTGCAGAACCTCGACGCCATTGTCAGCGGCAACGGCGCCAACCTCCACACCACCCTCAGTGAGCTGCCCAACACCCTCACCGACCTGAACAGCTTCCTCGACCAGAGCACGGGCATCCTCGCCGACATCGCCAAGTACCGCGGTGCCATCCACGACGTCTTCCCGAACCTGGGCAGCTCCTTCTTCGATACCGATCCCAACAACAACAACCAGCACTTCTGGTCGGTGTTCACTGTGAACTGCAGCAGCAACTGCACCGGGCAGGCGTCGAGCCCCGCGCCGAACTCGAGCGCTCCCAACGCAGGTTGGGCCGCGGCGATGGGGGGCTGAGCGTGGACCGCAGACGAACCCTGATCAACGGCGGCATCCTCGCCTTCTTCACCGCCTTCTGCATCATCGTCATGGAATTCCTGGCGGTGAACATCGGCCAGCCCAACCCGCTCTCCTCTGACTACACAGTCCACGGCGTGTTCGCCGACGCCGACGGCATCCCCACCGCCGCCGATGTCCGCGTCAGCGGTGTCGCGGTGGGCAAGGTCACAGCCGTCTCGCACGATCCGAGCAGCCCCGGCTTCAGCGTGGTCACCATGCACATCAGCGACACCCATGCCGTGCCGATCTACAGCAACGGCTTCGCCAAGGTGCGCCCCAAGACGCTGCTCGGCGAGAAGTACGTCGACCTGACGGTCGGCTCGAGCGCGGCGGCCGAGGCGATCTCAACGGGCGGCTACCTCCCGGTCGCCGAGACCGGCAAGGACGTATCCAACGACGAGATCTTCAACTCCTTCGACGCGGCCACCCGGGCGGACCAGCAGCAGGTGCTGGCGGCGCTGGACCAGGCCACCAAGGGGCGCGCGGCCGACGTCCAGTCGATCATCCCGCAACTGCAGCAGGTGGTGGCCAACCTCAGCCCGGTCGCGCAGGTCTACGAGAAGGACCAGCCGCAGACGGACAACATCTTCGTGCAGCTCAACACGATCATGCAGGCGCTCGCCGACGAGCACCAGCAGCTTGCCGGTTTCCTGGCCAACGGCAACGTGGCGCTCGGCGCCGTCGCGCAGAAGGACGCCGCGCTGGTGGGGACGCTCCAGGGGGCGAGCAACGTCGCCGGCGAGCTCAACGCGGCGATGACGCCGGCGATCGCGGCACAGCGGACCGCGCTTGACAGGCTTGCCCCGACGCTGGTCTCGGAGAACTCGCTCCTCTACGATGTCGTCGGACCGAAGTGCGGTGGCCACGCGTGCGGCATCGACACGGTCATTGCCGGGACGCTGAACGGACAGGTCGCTTACCCCAACGACCAGCTCAACGTCACCTCACCGAACGGTGAAGCAGTGACCGGGCTCTGGGACTCGATGTTCTCGGAGCCGGGCTCCAACGGCCCGACCGCCGGCCGCAACCCGGCCAACGGCAGCAGCGCCTGCACCTCCAGCGGCAACTGTGCACTCAACATCGTGCTCTCCTTCCACTGCGACACCGTCGCGCAGACGCTGACGCACCAGTTCATCTCGCTGTTCCCGCCGGGGACGCAGAAGACGATCGAGAAGACCTGCCAGGCGGCGACGATCCACAACACGGCCGCCACTGTGTCGCCGCCCTCGGCGTCGGCGTCCTCCTATCTGCTGGGGCTGTTCGGATGATCGTGAAAGCCGCACGCCTCGCCGCGTCCTCGAAAGGTCTGTTCGTGGCGGCCCTGGCAACCGGTGCGATCTGCGGGCTGGCCCTGTCGCTCGGTGGCTCCGATCACCTCGCCACCGCCCAGTTCACCAATGTCAACGGCCTGACCACCGGCAACGAGGTGCGCATTGGTGGCATCCAGGTCGGCACCGTGCAGTCCCTCGGCGTCCATGTCGACCCGCAGTCGGGCCACGAGGCCGCCCAGGTCGTCTTCAGCGTCGACAACGCGCACTGGCCCCTCCGCAACGGGACGCGCGTGGCGGTGCGGCCCAAGGGTGTGCTCAGCAACGTCTTCGTCGAGGTCAGCCCGGGGTCGGATTCCGCCCAGACGCTCGGAGACGGCCCGCAGTTCGGCCTCGCTCAGACGAGCAGCCCCGTCAACCTCGACGAGCTCTCCAACGTGTTCGATCCCAGCGTGCGCGCTTCGATGCGCACGCAGTTGCAGGAGGGCGTGCTGGCGTTCGGAGGCACCGGCGTCGTCGACCTCAACAAAACCATCGCCAATGCCAACCCACTGACCGCCGACGCGGTGCCGATCACATCAGTCCTGTCGGCGCGCTCGCCGCAGCTGGACCGCCTCAACGGCGAGTTCGACACCATCACCGCCGACCTGGCGCGCGAGGACGCAAGCCTGCGCGGGCTCATCTCCAACGGCAACACCGTCCTCGGCACCCTGGCCACGCATGAGGTATCCCTGCAGGGCACGCTCGTTCATGCGGCCGGCACGCTCAGCACTCTCGACCAGGCGTTGCACGGGGAAGAGGCCAACCTCACCAAGATCTTCAACGACGGTCCCACCGCGCTCAGTCAGGCCAAGAGCGCAGCCGACCTGCTGGCGCCGTTGATCGCCAACGTCGACCCGTACATCGGTGACCTCAACACACTCCTGCACGAGTTCATCACAGCCACCGGGTACAACAAGGGCACCGGCAGCAACGCGTACGGCCTGCCGCTGGACACGCTGCGCGTCGACGGTTCACTTCCGCTGCCCGGCAAGTCAGCCGCGCCGTGTGGCGGTACATGGGAGAACCCCTGCTGATGAGTGGCACCGGCCGCCGCGGCGGTTTCAACCCCCTGATCGCCGGCTTCATGGCCGGGGTGGCGATGGCGCTCATCCTCGGGTTGCTCGCCAAGATCAACCTGGATTTCGCGGCGCCGTGGAGCAAGACGCACACGATGACCGCGCAGGTCTCGGATGTCGACGGCATCAGCGTGGGCAGTGACGTGCGCATCGCGGGGCGGCCTGTGGGTCAGATCACCGCAGTCAAAGCGCAGGGCACGTACAGCAGTGTGACGTTCAAGATCGACGACGGCGATTGGCCGCTGGCCGGCGACTCCTCCGCGTCAATCCGCCTGGCGACGCTGCTCGGTCAGAAGTACCTGCAGCTGACGCCCGGCAAGGACACTGGGCATCCCTACAGCGACGACGGCACCATCGCCCTCAAAGCCACCAAGCCGGTTGTCGACTTCGACCAGATCCTCAACAGCTTCGACAAGCCGACGCGGGATTCGATCACCAGCCTGATCCGTACGGCTGCCAGCGCCGTGCAGGGCCAGGAAGGCAACCTCCAGCAGCTCATCCCCGACCTCCGTGACCTTTCGGTGCACGGCGTCAGCCCGACCCAGGAGCTGGCCACGCGCAACCCGGAGATCAACAACATCCTGGTCAACCTGGGGACCACGGCCGACACGCTCAACCAGAGCCGCAACGACCTCGCTGGCGTCATCGACAACATGAACAACATCACGGGCACGCTGGCGCACAACCAGGCCGCGCTCGAGGGCTACATCACCAATGTCGACAACATCAACCAGACCACCAACGCAGTCCTGAGCAGCGGCCGCGCCGCCGAGTTCGGCGCCGGGCTGCAGCAGCTGGGCAGCTTCACCACGCAGCTCAACAGGCTGATGACCGACCTCGTGCCCGAGACAGGCAACTTCATCAACGACCACAGCAAGGCTACCGGGCTGCCCATCTGGCAGGACGCCAAGAACCTCATCTTCCAGATCGGCGTGGCCACCGCGCAGGGAGACAAGTCCGGCTACATGCTTCGTCAGAACGCCAACGGCGTCGACCCCTGCGGGCTGCTCGGCCCCACCTGCGTTGCCACCAACGCCCCGCCGTCGGCAGCGCTTCCGAGCACGCTGCCCTGCCTGCCCGGTCTTCCGTGTCCCGCGCTGCCGTCGCTGCCGACACTGCCACCGCTGCCCACCCTGCCACCGCTGCCCACCCTGCCGCCTGTGCCGACGCCCCCGCTGCCGACGCTCCCGATCCCCACGCCGCCGCATGGTTCCAACCCGACGCCGACCCCCAACTGCGCCGTCCCACCCCTGTGCCTGGGACCCAACGGCGCTGCCGCCACCAGCTATGACGTGACCAATGTCGGCATGTGGGGCCTCGACCTCGTCAACTGGGGCTCGATGTGACCCGCAAGCCACGCGTTCAGCCTGTGTGGAGCGGCGCCGTCGCCGCGATCGTTCTCGTGGTCACCATGGTCGTGGTCGTGGTCAGCGGCATCCCCGGCGGCCCGAGCCTCACGCTGCCGTGGAGCCACGCGGTGACGATGCACGTCCAGTTCACCAACGCCGACGCGCTGGCGCCTCACGCCAGCGTCGACGTCGCCGGCGTCAAGGTCGGCGAGGTGCACGACATCAATGCCCAGGGCAACATCGCTGTGGCAACGCTGATCATCGACCAGAAGTACAGCGACATCCACACCGATGCGCAGGTGCTGTTGCGTCCTCACGGGCTGTTCGGTCCCAAGTACATCGAGATCACGCCCGGGACCAACGCGGCGCCGTTGGTGACGGACGGCGGCACCATCAGCGTCACCCAGAGCGTCCAACCGGTGGACCTCGACCAGCTGCTGCAGGCGTTGCAGGCGCCCGAGGCGCAGAACCTGCGCACCGCCATCGTCGAGCTGGGCAAGGCGTCCGCCGGCCAGGGCGACGATGTCAACCATCTGCTCAACGCCGCCAACACGCTGACGCAGACGCTGCAGACGCCGCTGCAGACCCTCGACCACGTCTCGCCCAATCTCTCGGACTTCCTGGTGCAGAACGAGTCGTTCAACGCGAGCTTCGCGCAGACGCCCCTCGACAAGCTGGTCGCATACAGCAACACGACCTTGGCCGCGTTCGCCAACAACGCGACCCAGCTCGGCTCGCTCCTCGACCACGCTGACAGCACGCTCACGCAGCTCGACACCGCACTCGGTGGTGAGCAGTCGTCCATCCGCCGCACCATCGAGACCCTGCCGTCAAGCATTGACAAGCTCAACCACTTCAACACCCTGATCGGCCTGTTCGCCGGCAACCTCACCGGCAAGGAATCTGGTTTCACGTACAGGAACGGAAAGCCCGACGTGACCCAGGGCATCATCGCCGCCATCGAGAACATCAAGTCGGCGTTCTCTTCGTACGACTGCTCTGTGGCGACCAGCCCCTGCCCGCCACAGGACAGGGAGTACTACCTGCGCGTGCAGACCTTCAACCTCGGCGGCAGCGACCAGACCACCAAGCAGCTCGAGGGGATTCTCTGCCAGCTGCCCATCCCGACACCCGGGAAACCCTTCCCCTGCCCGTCGAGCTCCGCGGGCATGGGCAGCACCCCGGGGACTGGGCTGTTGACTGGTGATTACCGCAACCTCGCATCAATGATCGGCTCGTAAGGAGTCCGATGGGTTTCCGCGGGTGCAGTGCGCGCGGCGCCGCGCCACGGATGATCCCCCGCGGTACATGATGGCGGGCGGCTTGGACTTCGGCGGGTGCCCCGCTGACAGTGACAGTTGGACAGGTCGGAGGTAGGGTGCTGCGACGACTCGCCGGGCCAATGGCGCGCCGCCCGCTGGTTGTGCTTCTCGTCGCCCTGCTGGCGTGCGCTGCCGCTGCAACGGGCTTCGTCCGCTTCGGGATCGACGCCGGGCAGTCGCTGCTTGTGGGCAGCAAATCGACAGCCGGCCAAGCCAACCAGAGCTTCACGCAGAGCTTTGGCACCGACCCCATTGTGGTCGTGCTCTCCGCCGCTACGCGCGACTCCTCCAGCAACGAGGTCCCGCAAAACCCGACCGCGCCATATCTCGAGAAGAATCTGCAGCGGCTGGCCGCGCTCGAGGACGACCTCGCTCACGACCCCAGGGTTGCCGAGGTGCTCGGCCCCGGCAGCGTCGCGCGCTCAGCGCTGTCGGCGACGACCGATGAGATCACCCGTACCCTCGGCGACACCAACACCCTGGGCGAGTACCCGTACTTCGTCGCCGAGACCGACCTGCTCGTGGCCCGCCAGCACGGCCAGACCGACGCCACCAAGCTGCGTGCCCAATTCCAGAGCGACCTCACCAACGCCAAGAACCTGCTTGGGCTATACGTGGCCCGCGCCGCGAGCGATGCCCATCAGGCGCGCGCTGCGTACCAACAGAAGCCCGTCCCACCGCAGGACCGGATCATCGACGGTGCGGAGCGCGCCGCCGACGCGGCGGTGGCCAACGACCCACTGCCGCCACTGTTCGCCGAATACCTCGCCGGCCCTGGCAACACCGCCGACGCGGCCGTGGCGCGCGATTTCTTCGACCGCCTGACCTCGGCGTTCGGGGACTGCGACGGCACCATCGCGTCACTGCTCCAGATCACACCCACCTGCCAGGTGTACCTCGACCGCATCCTGCTCGACCTGCCCAACTGCCCCAAGGAGGCGCAGGTGCAGACGGCGCAGGCGAGCGGACAGGAGGTGTTCTGCTCGCCGAAGTCCGAGTGGTCCGCTGTCCTGCCGCCGCCGACAACAGTGACGAGCCAGAACAACCAGAAAAAGCTGCTCGCCCGCGAGGTCATCACCGTCCGGCTCACCGCGGACGCGGCCAAGAGCCGGTCAGCGGTCCTCGCCGTCCGCCAGAAGATCTCCGACGAGCTGACCAACGGCATCGCAGATGACGCGTACACGAGGACCTTCAATGGCTCGCAGTTGCAGCAGCTCAAGCAACTCGGCCCCCTCGACCCGTCGGAGTGCGCCGGCGCGGGACAGCCGAACAGCCCGAGCTGCTATTCGTCGTTCAACGATCGTCCCTTCGAGACGGTGATCGCCGGGGCACCCCTGCTGACCTACGGCGTCGTCGACTCGATGACCGAGACGCTCCTGGTCCTGCTCCCGGTGGTGATCGTGTTGATGGCGATCCTGCTACTGGCCACCTTCCGCGTCCGTGGTCGGCTGTGGCCGCTGTTGGCGGCCGCCGGCGCCGGCGCCGCCACCGTCGGACTGTCGCTGTGGTTCGGCATCCCAGTGACACCGGCGGTGCTCGCCGGCATTCCCGTCCTGATCGGGCTGGCCGTCGACTACGCAGTGCAACTGGTGGCGCGCTATGACGAGGAGCGCGGCCGCGGCGCCGGGCGCGAAGAGGCTCTCGCCCAGGTGTTGGGCAGAAGCGGTCCCGCCACGCTCACCGCCGCCCTGGCCACCCTCGCCGGACTGGGCACGCTGATGCTCTTCGCGGGTGTCGACGCCGGTCCTTTCGTCGCCATCCCGCTGGTTGCTGAGTTCGCGCTCGTGCTGTTCGTCGGCGTGATCCTGGCGTGGCTCGCCGGGATGTTCATCGCGCTTCCCGCCGCGGTGCTGCGCGAACGCGAGGCCGCAGCGATCGAGTCGCCGACTCCTGCGCCCATCCCGCGCCGCACGCTCGGGCTGGCGACCTCATGGCGTGGCGCGGTCATCCCCGCCGTGATCGCGGCGCTGGTCGGCTGGGTGCTTCTCGCCCATGTGCCGGTGCAGACGCAGGTCGACCAGCTGCTGGCGTCCTCCCTGCCACAGCTCACCGACATCAACACCGTGCGCGACCAGACCGGGTACGGCAACGAGATCGACATCTACCTGCACGGCCAGGTCGCGGGTCCATACAACCAGCCGGGCACCCCCGCCAACGTCGTCTGGCAGTGCTCGGCGTCGGAGGCGATCCGCAGCGTCCACGCCGACCAGGTGGCGCTCGCGATATCGATCGCCGACTTCTTCATCGGCACCTCCTCGTCGACGTCCGCAGCGACGAACGCTCCCTGCGTTGCGCCGTCAAACACGGCTCCGGCGCCGTCACCCAGCCCTTCCCCGTCCCCGGGGTCGTCGCTGAGCCCCTCGTCGTCGCCGGCCGCCACCCCTGCCGCGACGCCCACGCGGTCGCGCAGTGGCCCGCCGAAAACCTACCTGGCCGCCTCGGGGCCCGCCAGCCCGACGGCAACGTCTGGGGCCGCCTCACCATCCGGCTCGGTGACTCCGTCGGCCAGTGCGACGCCGACGCCTGCACCTGCTCAGCAGAAGACTCAGACGGCGTTCCTCTGTGACCTCCGCCTCCTGCCCAGCCTTGCGCGAAACCTGGTCCAGGAGATCCCGCTGCCCCCGTCGAACACCAACAGCAAGGGCACACTGGCGTGCCCGGGGCTCGACAAGTACCTCAACTCCTGGCTGAGCGCCGACACCAGCCCGGTCGATCCCAGCGCAGCGCGCATCGTGATCGGCGTGCAGGGCACCTCCATCGCCGACGAGGCGCGCCTGATCGACAGCATCCGCGCCAACGAGATCGCCGCGCCGCCCGGCGGGATCACGGCGACGCCGGTGGGCATCGCGGCCCTGGCGGCACAGGCGTACGACACCATCGTGTCGCGCAGTCTGGTTCTCAACCTCCTGCCCCTTGTCGTGGTGTTCCTTGCGCTGCTGCTGCTCGAGCGCGACTTCAGGCGCGCTGCTCTGCCGATCTTGCCCACCGCCATCGCTGCCGGCTGGGCCCCCCTGATCCTGCTCCTCCTCGGCCTTCTCCCCGGCACGGTGGGCAAGACGCTGGGGTCGTTCAATCCCCTGACCGTGGTGCTCGGGGCACTGGTGATCGCTCTCGCCACTGAGTTCGGCGTGGTGCTGCTGCGCCGTTTCGACGAGGAGATGGCTCGCGGTGTCCATCCCGACGACGCGGCGGCTGCCGCCCTTGCCGGCACAGGCCGGGCGATCCGGGTGTCCGCGCTCACGCTCGGGGCCGGGTTCGCCGTGCTCGCGGTCAGCGCCCTGCTCCCCGGCGGTCTGCCGCTGCTCGGGGCGTTCGGGTTCACCGTGCTCATCGACCTCGGCCTGGCCGTGGCGGCGGTGTTCGGCATCATGCTGCCGGTGGCCGTCGCCATCGAGCGATCCCGCTACGTCCCGACGCGAGCCGTCGCCGCGCCCGCGTCGCGCGTGGCGGCACCGGCCGTCCTAGTCGCAGTCGCCGAGGAGACGGAGGCCCCCGCAATCGTTGAGGAGCCGGCGCCCGCTCCCGTGCCCTCCGGCGCCGCCGACACCGTCCCGACGGCGGCGGCCCGCAGGCGCGGCGTCAGCGGGCGCCGTCGCCCGCCGGCCGCCCCAGCCCGCGAGCCGGACAACGGTGCGCCTCCGCCGGGTCCGCGCCGGCCAGGGGTCAGCGGCCGTCGCCGTCGCGGGCCGGGACCGGGCGGCGGCTGAGCCCACGCGGCTGCGTCGGCCTCACACCGCCCCGACGGAATGCAGCAGGCTGACCAGCAGCACCAGCACCAGCAGTACCGCGCTGAGAGCGGCGTAGGGGATCAGCGCCAGCGCCACGGCGCTCAGCGCCGGCGTGTCGTAGACGGCCCTGACCGCGATCGCATTGAGCACCACGAACCAGCCGACCAGAGGCAGGGCGAGAAGCCCGACGGCCGCGGCCAGGGCGTCGCCGCCCCAGCGAGGGCTGGCTGCCTGTACCAGCGCGATGAGCGCGTACAGGACGAGCACCGGGAACGTCAGCCCGGTGACGGCGAGAAGTTCGTGCCGGCGCGGCTCGCGTCCCATCAGCCGGGCGCCCGCACCGATCAGCAGTCCGCTGACCAACCAGAAGACCACCAGCATCAGCGGGAGCGCGATCGACAGGATGACCGCGGCCGAACCGGCCGCGCCGATGATCGACGCGGCGATGTCGAGCGCCAGGCTGACCAGGCCGGTGAGCACCACAGCCAGTGCAGCTCGGGACATCTCGGGATGCGCGGCGGCGGCCAACAGGGTGCGGCGGGGATGAGTGATCAGAGCAGCCATCGTGGTCACTCTAGCCAGCTGCCGCGTCAAAGCCGCGCGGTGCCCGCGGCGCGCTGCGGCCGCTGCGGTATACTACTAAGGTCAATCTGACCTAAACCCTAGGAGACAGCGTCGTGCTCGCCGTCCGTCCCACTGAGCAGGCCGCCGCCGACCCCGGTTTGCCGGACCGTATCGACCGGCTGCGCCGCGAACGAAACGCCGTGATCCTGGCCCACAACTACCAGCGCCCAGAGGTCCAGGACATCGCCGACTTCGTCGGCGATTCGCTCGGTCTTTCGCAACAGGCCGCCAGCACCGACGCCGACGTGATTGTCTTCTGCGGTGTCCACTTCATGGCCGAGACCGCTGCGATCCTGTCGCCGGACCGCATCGTGCTGCTGCCCGACCTTGCCGCCGGTTGCTCGCTGGCCGACACCATCACCGCCGACCAGCTGCGCGCCTGGAAGGCAGAGCATCCCGGCGCCGTGGTGGTGTCCTACGTCAACACCACCGCTGAGGTCAAGGCAGAGTCGGACTACTGCTGCACGTCGTCGAACGCGGTCGCGATCGTGAACAGCATCCCCGCGGACCGCGAGATCCTCTTCTGTCCGGACATGTTCCTCGGCGCCCATGTCGAGCGGGTCACCGGGCGCAAGATGCACATCTGGATGGGCGAGTGCCACGTGCACGCCGGGATCGACCCCGCCAGCCTCGACGAGGTACGTCGCGAGCACCCCGGCGCAGAGCTGCTCATCCATCCCGAATGTGGATGCACCACGTCGGCGCTGTACCGATCGTCGTCGGGCGACCTGCCCGGCGTGACCACGGTGGTGACGTCCACCGAGGGGATGGTGCGCCGGGCAGTCGAGTCGCCGGCGTCCACGTTCATCGTCGCCACCGAGGTGGGCATCCTGCACCGCATGGAGCGGTTCGCGCCGGGCAAGCGCTTCCTCCCCGCGTCGCGCGGCGCGGTCTGCCAGTACATGAAGATGATCACGCTGCCCAAGATCGCTGCCTCGCTGGAGACGCTGTCGCCGCAGGTGACCGTCGCGCCCGAGGTCGCCTCGCGCGCCCGCCTGGCCATCGACCGGATGCTCGCCGTCCCGGTCTGAGCCGGCGGAGCCCGCCGTCTCATGACCGTCCCCCGGGTGCTTGCCATCGACCAGGGAACCTCGGGCACGACCTGCCTGGTGGTCGGGGCGGACGGCGCGATCGCCGGCCGCGGCTACGCCGAGGTGCCGGTGCGGTACCCGCGCGACGGCTGGGTGGAGCAGGACGCCGAGGACCTCTGGCAGTCCGTCCTCACAGCCGCCCGCGACGCCATCAGCGCCGCCGGCGATCCGGCGCTGGTGGCCGTCGGCGTCACCAACCAGCGGGAGACCACGGTGGTCTTCGACCGACGCAGCCTGGTACCGGTGGCGCCGGCGATTGTCTGGCAGTGCCGCCGCAGCACGGCCATCTGCGCGGCGCACCGCGAGCGCGGCGAAGAGACGATGGTCCGCGCGCGCACCGGCCTGCTGCTGGACCCGTACTTCACCGCCACCAAGCTGGAGTGGCTCCTCGGTGACCAGCCGGAACTGCGCGAGCGCGCCGAGCGGGGCGAACTATGCGGTGGGACCGTCGACACCTGGCTGATCGCGAGGATGACCGGCGGTGATGTGCTCGTCACCGATCCCAGCAACGCGAGCCGGACCCTTGTCTACGCCCTCGCCACGGGCCGCTTCGACGACGAGCTCTGCGCGATGTTCTCCGTGCCCGCCGCGATGCTGGCGGAGATCCGTCCCAGCGCTGGACGGGTGGGCTACACCGAGCCCTCGCGCTTTCTCGGCCTACGCCTGCCCATCAGCGGCATCGCCGGCGACCAGCAGGCGGCGCTCTTCGGCCAGGCATGCGTGTGGCCGGGCATGAGCAAGAACACGTACGGAACCGGGTCGTTCGTGCTGGTCAACGCGGGCACAACCGCCCCGGCCCCGGCGCACGGCCTGCTCTCGACGGTGGCCTGGCGGCTTGGGGAGGTCGACACCTTCGCACTGGAGGGCAGCATCTTCGTCACCGGTGCCGGTATCAAATGGCTCCGCGACGGGCTCGGTGTGCTTTCGGCCGCCGACCAGGCGGGTCCACTGTTCGACTCAGTGCCGGACAGCAATGGCTGCACCTTCGTCCCCGCCCTGTCGGGGCTGGGCGCCCCTTTCTGGGACCCAGACGCGCGTGGCGCGCTGCTGGGCATCAGCGCCGGGGTGACGCGCGCTCACGTGGTGCGGGCGGTCGTCGAGGCCATGGCGTACCGCACCCGCGACGTGGTCGAGGCGATGGAGGCGGGTGGCGGCATCGCCCTCGCCGAACTGCGTGTCGACGGCGGGGCGAGCGTCATGGACGGCCTCTGCCAGTTCCAGGCCGACCTGCTCGGGCTCCCGGTGACGCGCGCCGGGTCGCCGGATACGACCGCCGTCGGAGCGGCCATGCTGGCCGCCGTGGGAGAGGGGCTGATCGAAGCACCAGACGGCGTGGCCACGGCCTACCAAGCCGGTCGCCGCTTCGAGCCCGCTCACCCGGGCCAACGCCCCCAGGAGTCGTATCAGGCCTGGCTGAGAGCCATAGAGCGCGTCCGAAGCTGACAAGAAGCAAAGTCAGGTAGGACCGGATCGCCGACCCACGACTGCCCCCGTCGCGCAGCGACAGCGCCGCGCGAGGCGCGGCGAGGGTGGGCGGTGCGTGGTCGACTTCACGTCGGCCACGTGAGGGGGCGGGATCTGCCCGCCCCGTGTAAAAAGAAAAGACCGGAGGGCGAACCCCCCGGCCTTTCAGGAAGGGAATGAGTTTCCGTTTCGGGGGCGACGATGGACGCCGCCCGGGAATAAATGTAGCGGGATCCTGGGCGAAATGCAGTAAACGCACTGTGAATCTCTGTAAATGATTGTCAGGGGTGGGCTGGTGCCTCGGCGATGGCACGATGAGGCTCTGCAAGCGGACCCTTGCGTATGCTCGTCAGCCGTGGCCAGGGCTGCCCGATACCCGATCCTCTACGACGTCGCGCGTTGGCGTCGGTGGCGGACGTGGCTGCTCTTGCCCGCGACCGTGTTCGCGATGACCGCGCTGTTCACCAGCCTGCTCCGTCCCACCTCGGGCGGTGCGTTCGGGTACGCGGTGGTCTCCGCAGGGCTGTTCGCGATCGCCAGCTCGCTGTGGACGCGGCAGCGATTCAGCTATCTCGCGCGAGATGGTGACAGCCTGGTGGTTCGCGCCCTGGCCGCCAACCGGAGCCTCGCCGCCGCAGACATCGAGCGAGCCAAGGTGGTTCGTCTCAGCGCGGTCTTCGGCCGCCCCGAACGCCGCAACCTGCTGCCCCGCCCGGCCGACCAGTGGCTGGCGACGGAGGCGATCTCGATTCGCCTGCGCGACGGGGTCGACCTTCGTGCGCTGCGCCGCATCGCCGGGGTGCGCTGTGTCGTCGACGATCTCCTCGTCGTGCCCATCGCCGATGCCGACGGGCTGCTCGCCGAACTGCTCGAGCACGTCTGCCCGCCACGAGCGCTGGCAGCATCTGGGTCGCCCCGTCGGCGTGGGCGCCGCCGGTGAGGCCGGCCGGCGGCCCGGGGTCGGAGCCGATCGTCCGCGCCGGCCTGCGCGGCTTCCTCGCCGTCGAGCGTCGCGACGTCCTCGCCGTGGTGGCGCTGGTGCTTGTCTCGATGGCAATCCGGTTCCTGAGCCCCATTTATCCGGATTTCCTGACCGGCGGCGGCACCATCGCAGTCGCCGGCCTCGGCTACCCGGTGACCCACGGCAGCGCCCCGGAATGCGCGCTGGTCCCGGTGGGGCCGCCGGGCAGAGATTCCACCGGCCAGCTGGTCGACCACACCGACGTGCAGGAGTGCGGCTACGTCTTCGACGAGGTGTACTTCCCGGTCGACGCGGCCAAAGACCTCCGCCAGCCGGCCGCGTCGTACTTCGACCCGGAGCCACCCCTGGCCAAACTTCTGATGACGCCGCCCATCGCCGCGATGGGCTTCAGCAGCTGGTCGTGGCGGACCAGCACGGTGATCTTCGGCAGCCTCCTCGTCGGGCTCATCTACCTGCTGGCGTTGCGTCTGCGCCGCGACCGCTGGTTCGCCACCGCGGCGGCGGCGTTCGTGTCGCTCGATGGCCTCGCATTCGTCGAGTCGCGCACCGGGGTCATCGACATCATCGCCATCTTCTTCGTGGCCCTGTTCTATTACGCCTTCCTGCTCCATTGGCAGGCGCGAACGCGCACGCAATGGAGGGCGACGCTGTATGTGATGGCGCTGGTCGCCGGGCTTGCGTTCGCGGCCAAGCTGACGGCACTGGCGCCGCTGGTGATCGCGGCCGCGCTCGTTGCCGTGCGCGGACTCTCGCCCTGGATCGGCGGACTGATCCCCTCCGTCCGGCGGATCGCGGGCCGGCGCCGCCACGAGGTGGTGCTGTGGCGTGAGGCTGCGGGGCGGTTCGCGCTGGTGCACTACGCCGTGGCGATGCTCATCGTCGGCGCGGTGTTCTGCGCGTCGTTCTCTCGCTACCTCACCATCGTCCACAACGATGTCTACCACTTCGTCAAGTGCGACCCGGCGACCAACGGCCTGACGGCGGGAAGCATCGATACCCTCCAGGTGCCCACATTCAAGGTCGGAACGGTCACCCTGCCCAATCCGGCACAGGCGGTCGGCAACATCGTCGACATCACCATGGCCGGGCTCCAGTACCACGAGCAGGAATGCCATGGTCATCCGTACGCATCGCGCTGGTACACCTGGCCGGTCATGTATCACCCGGTTCTCTTCTACCTCGACCAGGTCAACGCGGCGGCGCCGGACAATCCCACCGTGTCGTCGATCACCGACATGGGCAACCCGGCGGTGTGGTGGTTGTCCATCCCGGCCCTGCTCGCATGCATGTGGCGCCTGAGCCGCGGGCCGCCGTGGTGGCGACTCTTGATCGCCATCATCGGGTTGGTGTCGCTGGCGGTGATGATCATCACGTTCCACGCCGCCCAGCAGCCCGACAACGTGACCGTTCGCGTCAACCCCGGTCTCCTCTTCATCCTGGCGTTCCTCGGAGTGGTGGCATTCGCGGGCCTGGTGGCGGTGAGCGCGGTCATATCGCGACGATTCGTGCCGGCGTTCATCGTGCTTGGCTACATCGCGTCGTGGATGCTCTGGGTGCTGGGCAATGAGCGGCGTGTGCTGTTCTTCTACCACGCGTTGGGCATGCTGCTCTTCGCTGCCCTGGCGCTCGCGTATGTGCTCACCGGCTTGCGCACCACCGTGATCAGGGTCGGGGCACGCCGGGTGCCGCTGGCGCCGCTCGCCTGGGCGGGCGTGATCACCGTGGTGGCTGGATTCATCTTCTTCTACCCAGTGTGGACGGCGCTGCCACTGCCCGACACCGACCACCAGATGCGGCTCTGGGTCGACGCCTGGTGAGCTCGGTGTGGCTGGGGTTGGCGGCACTGCTGCTGATCCTCGGCACCATCTCGGCCGGGTCGCTGCCGGGCATCGACCTGCGCATCGAGGAGCGAGCGCTCGTCGGCGTGGTCACCACCGTCCTGGTCGGCAGCGCGGTCACGTACCTGCTCGCGCTCGCCGGCGGCCTCACCGTCGCGGTCGTCCTCGGCGGCGAAGCGCTGACGGTCGCGGCCTTCGCCGCGGTGAGCTGGGGGCGTTCCGGCGCGGACATCGCGCCGTGGAGGAGCGGCTGGGCTGACCTGGTGTCTGCCGAGCAGCGGCGGCACCTCATCGGCCTGGCCCTGACCGCTGTCTGCAGCACGATGCTGTTCGCCCTGTTGTTCGCGCACACGCTGAGCACAGACAGCGCCGGCAACCTGAACGCCGGGTTCCTGACTGTGTGGGCGGATTGGGCCCAACACCTCACCACCGCCAGCAGCTTCGCCGTGGGCCACAACCTGCCCCCGCAGAACCCCCTGTTCAGCGGCCAGGCGCTGCGCTATCCCTTCCTCCCGGATTTTCAGTCCGCGACATTGGTGACACTCGGTGCGGCGCCGGCGGTAGCGCTGGCGCTGCCCGGTGCGCTGCTCGCCATCTGCATCACGCTGCTGGTGGTGGTTCTTGCCGTTCGCCTGGGCGTCGGCGTCGGCGCCGGCGTGATCGCCGCCGCGATCTGTCTGGTCGGTGGTGGACTCGGCTTCACCGGCATCCTCGCCGACTCCTGCCTGCACCACGGGTTCAGCGCAACCCAGTGCACCTGGTCGGGGTTCCTCTCGCACCCCGGTGACATCCCCGGCATCGTGCTCGGAACGCTTCACGACTTGCCCGCGTTGGTTGTCGCCCAGCCACGCGCGTACGACGGGCTGCTGACAGCCGCAGCGCAGCAGCCGCTGCCCAATCAACAGTGGTACACGCCGCTGTTCGCGTGGTGGCTCCCGCAGCGCACCATCCTCTACGGGTTCGCGGGCGCCCTGGTGGTGCTCATCCTGGTGATCGCCGCGGCGCGCTCGCCACGTCGCGGGTACGAGAGCTTCGCGCTGGCAGGCCTGCTTCTCGGGCTCATGCCTGTGATCCACATCCACACGCTCATCGCCATGAGCATCGTTGTGACTCTGCTCGCGCTGCAATGGCGCCACCGCGGATGGTGGATCATGTTGGGCGTCGCCGTCATGGTCGCCGTGCCCCAGCTGGTCACGGTGCTCGGGGGGCCGCACGGATCGCCGGCGTTCGGCAACGCCTTCCCGACCGTCGAGCCCGGGTGGATGTACCTCGGCGGCGGCGGTGACCGCCCGCTGTTGTCGCTGACATCGCTGGTCGGCGGCATCGGCGGTTTGGTCCGTGCCGTTGTGTCACCACAGTACTGGGGCTTCTGGATCGCCAACACCGGCGTCGCCGTACCGCTCTCCGCGTTGCTCCTCATCGCCGTTGCCGCCGGCGCCCTCTCGCAGACCATCGCCAGCAGGGCACGTCGTCTCACCCAGGTCTTCCCCACCGACCTGCTGCGGGTGACCCTTCCCTGTGTTGCCGTGTTCCTGGTTGCCAACGTGGTGGTCTTTCAGTCGTGGGACTGGGACAACACCAAGCTCTTCGCCTACTGGTACCTCGGTGTGGCGCTGCTGGTCGGAACCCTGGTCGTGCGCTGGTGGCGGCGCTGGTGGCGGGGTGTCGCAGCGGTCGCCATGGCGGCCAGCGTCCTGCTCACCGGCGTGCTCGTCCTGCTGCGGCTGATGCCGTGGACACCGGCGATGGACTCAGTGGGTGGCCCGTACACCTCCGTGCCCGCTGACGACCTGCGCATGGCCACGATCGTGGCCGCGTCGACGCCGGCGAACGCGGTGTTCCTCACCGAGGGCAAACCCAACGACCCGGTGCTGATGGTCGCGGGGCGCCCCGCGGTCATGGGTTACTACGGCTGGTTATGGAGCTACGGCACCGATTTCGGCACGCGTTTCACTGACGTGCGGACCATGCTCGAGGGGTGTCACAACCAGCCACGCACGAGCTGCGCGGTCTTCGGTCTGCTGGGACAGTACCGCGTCCAGTACGTCGAGATCGACGACCGGCTCACCTCGCCCGGCGTGGTCGATGCGCAGGTGGACGTCACCTGGTGGGCGGCGCAGGGCTTCCCGGTGGTCGCGCGCAGCGACCACGTGACCGTCTACGATGTCCGCGGCCCGTGACGGAGGCTGGTTGGACGCGATGATCGTCGACGCGCATGTGCACATCCTTCCCGACCGGGTTCGAGACAACCTCGGCCAGATCACGGCAGGCGAGCCCTGGTTCGCGGCCTGCCACTCACGCGGCGAGAAGATGGCGTCGGCGGAGTCCCTCGTGGCCGCCATGGACGAGCAGCATGTCGACCGCGCCGTGTGCTTCAGCTGGCCGTTCGCCGACCCTGGCCTGTGCGCCGAGGCCAACGACTATGTCGCCGGCGCCTGCCGCCGCTTCCCTGAGCGGCTGGTCGGCTTCGGCGTCGTACAACCCGCTGACCCCGGCGCAGCGCGCGAGGTGAAGCGATGTGCGAGTCTGGGACTTCGCGGCATCGGCGAGCTCAACGCGGACGCGCAGGGATGGCTGCTGCTTGGCGACGCCATCGACCCCACGGTTCGCGAATCGATCGCCTGCGAGATGCCCTGGACGCTGCATTGCAGCGAGCCGGTGGGACATGACTACCCGGGCAAGGGGGTCGTGACACCGGACCGTGTCCTGCAGTTTGCCCAGCGTCACGGCGACCTAGGGCTGATCTGCGCACACCTCGGCGGGGGCCTGCCGCTGTACGCGCACATTCGGGAGGTGCGTGAGGCGTGCCAACGGCTCTATTTCGACACTGCGGCGCAGCCGTTTGTGTACGAGGCATCGGTGTATCGCGCGCTCGTCGACGCGGTGGGGGCAGAGCGGATCCTGCTGGGGTCCGACCACCCGCTGCTCGATGTCCCGCGCTACCTGCGCGCGCTTGATGACGCGGGGCTCGATGAAACGGAGCGGGCGTTGGTCGCCGGCGGCAACGCGGCCACGCTGCTGCGGGTCTGAGCGGCGGCACACAAAGAAGCAGAGTGCCGGCTGGCGGGCGCCGGACACTCCGCCTGCACGCAGTCTGCGCGCCGCCGGACGACGAAGCAGCCCACCATCTCGCCACGGGACGGTGACGTGAGATCTCGATCCGCCGCACGGCTACAGCCGGCACCCGGCCGGCGCTGTCGGTCGCCAAGGGGATGGGCGAGCAGGCACACTCTGGATCGATGTTCACTCCAGCCACCCTCGAGATCGCCATGGTCTCGTTCGAGGGCCCCGACCAGTACAGCCAGGCGGGCGGGTTGGGGGTGCGGGCCAAGGAGATGTGCCGGGCATTCGCCGCGATGGGCTTTCGCACCGCGCTGTATTTCGTCGGCGATCCCACCAAGCCGGCCCAGGAAACGGTCGACGGAGTCCGGCTGGTGCGCGTCGCCCAGGCGGTCAGCGTGCGTCACCCCGCCGGGGTCTACGACGGCGAGCACGACAAGATCGAGCAGATGTGGCACGAGCTGCCGCCGCTCATCCGCGACGGATCGGTGCGGCCCGCTGCGGCGGCCGGACGGGTGCTGGCGATTCTCTGCGAGGAGTGGCAGACGGCAGACCTCGTCGGCATCCTCGACCGTGGGCTGCGTGAGATCCGCATGCGCGACAACTGCGTCATCCTGTGGAACGCCAACAATCACTTCGGTTTCGACAACATGGACTGGCGCGCGCTCGAGCGGGCCGCCACGGTGACCACCGTCAGTCGGTACATGAAGCACCTGATGTGGCCGCACGGTGTCAACCCGGTGGTCATCCCCAACGGCATCCCTGTCGAGGCGCTGCACCCCGTCGACCCGGCCACAGCGAAGGTGATCAGCGACGCCGCCGGCACAGCGTGCCTGACCTTCAAGATCGGCCGCTTCAGCCCCGACAAGCGCTGGCACCAGAGCATTGACGCGCTCGCCGAGCTGCGCGCCCGCGGGCTGCGCGCGCGGCTGCTGATGCGCGGCGGGGCCGAATCGTTCGGTCACGGTGTGCTCGGCCATGCCCGTCAGCTCGGCCTTGAGGTTACCGACTGGAATGAGCCCATCGAGGACGCCGCCGGCGTGGCGCGCTCCCTGGCGGAGACGGGCGACGCGGCCATCGTCAACCTGCGCCGCTTCCTGCCCGAGTCTGTGCTACCGGCGATCTCGCTCGCCTCTGATGCGGTTCTCGCCAACTCCGGCCATGAGCCGTTCGGCCTGGTCGGCCTCGAGGCGATGGCGGCGGGGGGCGTCGCCGTGGTCGGCGCCACAGGCGAGGAGTACGCCCGCCCTTATGGCAACGCCATCGTCGTCGAGACCGCCGAGGGAGCCGAGCTGGCCAGTGCATTGAGCGGGCTCGCCGAGCGTCCCGACCTGTCGCGCCGGCTGCGCGCCGCGGCGCGCCGGGACGCTGCCGATTACGCGTGGCCGGAGATCATCGACGGGTTCCTGGAGCGAATGCGCTTCATCGCCGCCCGGCAACAGGTGCCGGTCCCGCTGCCGATCGCGGCGGGCTGAGGGTGGGCCCGACGGCGGGGAACAGGCGCCAGACGAGCGGCCAGTGGATAAGCTGCGGCGGTGGATGACCGGCGACTTGCCTCGATCGCCAGCGAGATCGGCCTCACCGTCGACGAGCTGGTCGAGGCACGCGCTGAGATCACGCCCACGCTCGACGAGACCGTCCTCGGCGGCCTGATCCGTTTCGAGGACGCGCTCTTCGAGCTGTCGCAGTGAGCGCGCGCCTCAGCGTCGCCGACCTGCGCTTCGTCAACCGTGTTGCGGCGCGCCGCTTCGCCGGCGCCGACCCGCCGCCCGCGGATGGCGGCGCGCTGGCGGCGGCACTGGACGGCGCCGTCGGGACCACCGCCCTTGACAGGGCCGCAGCGCTGGCCGCGTCCCTGCTCCGCGGCGGGGTGTTCGAGGCGGCTCCGCTTCAGACCACACTGCTCGCCGTGCACTGCGCCCTGGCCTTCGACGGCCTCATCCTGCTGGCGCCGCAAGGGGTGATCGTGGGCATGATCCGCGGCCTCGCCAAGGACGGTGAGGCTGCGACGTTCGCCCGCTGGCTGGAGGACCGCACCGTCCCCTCCGCGTCCGGCAGCTGATGCCACGGCGTCCCCTGGCCGTCGCCCTGGTGTGGCACATGCATCAGCCGTGGTACCGCGACGACGTCGCCGGGCAATTCGTGCTGCCCTGGGTGCGCCGCCGGGCCGCCAAGGACTACCTGCACATGCTCCAGGTGCTGGACCGACACCCCGACATGCGCGTCACCATCAACATGGTCCCGTCGCTGCTCGCCCAGCTGGAACTGTACGACGCCGGGGACGTGTCCGACGCCGATCGCGACCTCTGTCTGCGCAGCGCGACAGACCTGACCGGGGCGGAACGCGCCTTTCTCGTGGCCGGCGCTGCACACGATGATTACGGGCGCCGGGTGGGGCTGCTGTCCCCGTACATCGAACTTGTCGAGCGCCTTTCCGGCGGCGACGCCGCCTCTGCCGACGTGGACGACATCCGCGACCTGCAGCTGTGGTCGCTCCTCGCCTGGGTCGACCCGGACCAGATCCGCGCCGACCCTGCGCTCCTGGCGCTCGCCCGCCGTGGGCGTGGCTTCGCGGAGAGCGACAAGCACGCCGTCGACCACGCCCAGATGAGGTTGCTCCGCGCCGTGATCCCGGCGTACCGCGAAGCGGTGGCGTGGGGGCGGGTTGAGCCGATGACCAGCCCCTTTCACCATCCCATCCTGCCGCTGCTCATCGGCGCAACATCGGCGCGCGTGGCCACGCCCGACATCGCCCTGCCGGAGCCGCCGCTGCACGCCGAGCCCGACGCGCGCGAGCACGTTCGTCGCGGCCTCGACAGCTTCGAGCGTGTCGTCGGGCGCCACGCCGCGGCGATGTGGCCGCCCGAGTGCGCCGTGTCGCCGCAAGCGGCTGCGCTGATGCGCTCCTGCGGAGTGCGGTTCGCGATCAGCGACGAGCTGGTGCTCAACCGCACGCTGGGACACGCGGCGCGCGACACCGGTGAGCTGTACCGTCCACACGCCGACGCGAGCGGGCTGACGATGGTCTTCCGCGACGCCGTGCTGAGCAACCTCATCGGATTCAGCTATCAGTCGATGTCAGCCGACGACGCGGCAGCGGACCTGCTGGCGCGGCTGACGGGCATCGCCAATTCCCAGCCCGAGGATGGGCCTGAACGGCTGGTCACGATCGCGCTCGACGGCGAGAACTTCAAGGATTTCTACGCGGAGAACGCGACCCCATTCCTCGATGCGCTGTACGCCGGCCTGGTGGCGAGCGCCGAGCTGCAGACCACGCACATCGGCGCGTTCCTGGACGGCGACAGCGGGCCGCCTGCGACCCTGCCACAGCTGTGGACCGGCTCATGGGTCAACGCCGACCTGCGCACGTGGATCGGCGACCAGGCGCACACCCGCGCGTGGACACTGCTGGCGACGACCCGGGACACGCTACTGCGCGTGGATGCCCCGTTCGTCCATCCCCGTGCCTGGGACGAGCTGCTCATCGCCGAGAGCTCCGACTGGTTCTGGTGGTTCGGCGAGCACCACGACTCCGGCTTCGACGCGTCGTGGGACGAGCTGTTCCGCACCCACCTGCGCAACGCGCATACGCTCGCCGGCGTCGCCGTGCCGGCCGCCGTCGACCAGCCGCTGATCGCGTCGGCTGCGCTCGCCCATGACTGTGCGCCGCTGCGCAGCATCGACCCGGTCCGACGCGGTGCGGTGGAGTGGCAGTGCGCCGGGATCGCCGACGTGGGCGCCGTCTACGGTGCGATGCGACCGCCGGCGAGCAGCGTCACTCGCATCCTCTACGGCGCCGGCGGCGCCCGGCTGCACATCCGCTTCGGCGAGGGGACGCCGCGGTTCGACCGTGTTGTCATCGACGCTGGGCCGGCCGGCACCCTGGTCGTCGAGCGTGCGGCCCGCAGCCTCTCGGTGGCCACACCCGTCGCCGGCCCGCTCGATTTCTCGATCACGCTCGAGGAAGCCGGACGGGGCACGGAGCGCGTCCCACTGCACGGGGCACTGCATGTCACGAATCCAGTGGTGGACACTGACTCGCGGCTGCGAGTGGTGATTGTGGCCGCGGAATGCGCGCCGCTGGTCACCGCCGGAGATCTCGCCGGTGTCGTCGCCGCGACCGCGGCCGATGCCGCCGAGCTCGGCTACGAGGTCATCGTCATCACTCCCCATCACCGGGAGGGGTCGTTCGGCCGCTCGCCCGGCGTGCGCGTCGCCCTGCTGACAGCCTCAGCCTGGGGGGCGCCCCTGGAGGCGCGCGTTGTCCAGGGAGCGCTGGCGGGACGCGAGGTGCCAGTTCTCAGCATCGACGCCCCGGTCTGGTTCGATCGCGATGCCGTGTACGGCGCCATCGACGACGGCGAGCGGTACCTCGCGTTCTGCGCACTCGCGTACACGCTGATCAATGCGACCGGGTTCGCCCCCGACCTCGTCCATGGCTTCGAGTGGCAGACGGCCGCCCTGCTGGCCCGGGTCGCGGCCCTTCCGTCGCCGCCGGCAACGATTCTCAGCGTCGGCGATGGGTCGTCCGGGTACGTGGTCGACGCGCCAACCCTCGCGAGCGCAGGTCTCGCCGAGGCCGGCGGCGGTGCGATCGACCTCATCGACCTCGGCCGTCGCGTTGCCACCGTCGTGGAGCAGAGGCCGCGCCGGCAAACGCTGGCGCAGACCTACGACGCCGCACTGAGCCTCCATCGTTCCGATCGCTGAGCCGCCGAGGTCGCGCAGGTTGGCGCGCTTTGGTCGGCCTATGATTGCCGCGCGAATGAACTCGTCAGGAGCGGCAAGGGCGGCACGGGTATGAAGGCGGTGGTCATGGCCGGTGGCGAGGGCTCGCGCCTGCGGCCGCTGACCAGCCAATACCCCAAACCGCTGGTGCCGGTGGCCGGAACACCGGTCGTCGAGCACATTCTCCGGCTGCTCCGCGACCACGGCATCACCGAGGTGATCCTCACCCTGCAGTACCTGGGCGCCGAGATCCGCAACCGCCTCGGCGACGGATCCGACCTCGACATGCAGATCGAGTACGTGGTCGAGGACCGGCCTCTCGGTACGGCCGGAAGCGTCCGCAACGCGGCCCACCTGCTCGACGACACCTTCCTGGTGATCAGCGGCGACGCGCTCACCGACTTCGACCTGACCTGGGTGATCGAGGAGCATCGCCGCCGCCAGAGCCACGCCAGCATCGTCCTCAAGAGCGTGCCCAACCCCCTCGAGTACGGGGTGGTGGTCACCGAGGCGGATGGCCGCGTGAAGCGCTTCCTCGAGAAGCCGTCGTGGGGAGAGGTCTTCAGCGACCATGCCAACACGGGCATCTACGTGATCGAGCCGTCTGTCTTCGAGCACATCAAGCCGGACGTCTCGGTGGACTGGTCGCAGGACGTGTTCCCGCGGATGCTGCGCCGCAAGGAGCCGCTGTTCGGCATCGTGGCGGATGGCTACTGGTGTGACATCGGCTCGATCCAGTCCTACATGCAGGCCAACTGGGACGCGCTCGAGGGCAATGTGCGCCTGCACATCCCGGGCAGGCGCGAGGGCAACGTCTGGATCGGCGACGGCGTCGAGTTCGGCATTGGCGTGCAGCTGGAGGGACCGGCATTCATCGGCGACGAGGTGAAGCTCAAGGCGGGTGCCTTCATCAACGGCCACGCCGTCATCGACAAGTACACGATCATCGACGACAACGCCAAGGTGTCGAACACGGTGATCTGGCCGCATTCCTACATCGGGGAGAACTGCAGGCTGCGCCAGAGCATCGTCTGCCGCAACGTGACCATCAAGAACGGCAGCCTTCTCGAGGAGAACACCGTCGTCGGCGACGACTGCGTCATCGGGGTCGGCTCACGGGTGCGCTCCGGGGTGAAGATCTGGCCGCACAAGGAGGTGGAGCCGGGCTCGACCGTCAACGAGTCGGTGATCTGGGCCGGCGAGTGGCGGCGCGGGCTGTTCGCGTCGTACGGGATGGGCGGCCTGATCAACGTCGAGCTGACCCCGGAGTTCTGCGCACGCCTCGGCGCCGCGTTCGCCGCCACGCTGCCACGCAACGCCACCATCGCGGTCTCACGCGACCATGCACGCAGCTCGCGGATGATCAAGCGGGCGCTGGTATCGGGACTGATCAGCGCGGGGGCCTGCGTGCGCGACCTCAATGAGGTCCCCGTCCCCGTCACGCAGTTCGCCACCCGCGGCGGCCACTGCGACGCCGGCGTGCACGTCCTCGTCTCGCCGCTCGATCAGCGCAGCGCGGATATCAGGTTCTTCGACAAGGAGGGGTTGCAGATCGACAAGCGTGCTGAGCGCAAGTTCGAGAACCTCTTCTTCCGCGAGGACTTCCGCCGGGCCGCGTTCTACGAGATGGGCGATATCGAATACGTTGATCCGCAGGCCGAGTACCGGCAGCACCTGCTGGCCAGCGTCGACTCCGCCGCCATCCGTTCAGCCGGGTTCAGGGTGCTGATCGACTACGACTACAGCCACGCGTCGATGATGCTGCCGGGGATCCTCAACGAGCTCGGCGTCACCGCGATCCCGCTCAACGCCGGCCTCAACGAGCAGCCGCATCACCGCACCGTGCCCGAGGAGACCGCGTTGATCAGCAAGACGGTGCACGCCGACGTCGGTTGCATGATCAACGCCACCGGCGAGCGGATCACCTTCATCGACGACCAGGGCATCGTACTCACCCCTTACGAGGCGTTCGGCGTCCTGGTCAGCTGGTGGATGCAGACCCATCCGGGGATCGTGCTGGCGCCGGCCTCAACACCGCAGTGGATCGCCGCGCTGGTTGAGGAGCATGGGGGGTCGTTCACCGCGACCCCCGCCGAGGCATCTGCGGTGCTCCGGGCATCGGCGGCACCGAGCACCTGCCTGGCAACCGACGGCGACGGCGGGTTCATCTGGCCGTATTTCTTCGGCGCCTACGACGCCATGTACACGCTGGTCAAGCTGCTCGAGATGCGCGCTGTGTTCCACACGCCGCTGAGCGAGATGCGCCGCCGGCTGCCAACGTCGACGTACCTCACCGCCACGGAGTTCTGCCCGTGGGAGGCGAAGGGCAAGGTGATGCGTCGCCTGCTCGAGGATCACCACGGAGAGAATGTCGACCTCGTCGACGGCCTCAAGGTGTTCGTCGACGGCGGCTTCGTGCTGGTGCGCCCCGACCCTGACGAGCCCTCGTACCATGTCGTCGCCAGCGTCGGTGACGAGGCCACGGCGCAACGGCTCGTCGCCGAATACCTCGCGAAGGTGCGAGCGGCCCAGGGCGTCAACGGCAACGTCGAAACCGCCGCCGTGGTCGACCCAACGAGCTGAACGCTCGTTGGGTCGTCCCTCCCCTCGGCGCGCCTCGCGCGCCGCGAGGCTTCGCCTCGGAATTTCAAGCAGCAGCCGCCTCCTCGTCAGCAGCAACACGGCCGGGCAGACGGCGGGTCCAGCGGGGCGCCCACCAGTTGGCGCGGCCGAGCAGACGCATCAATGCCGGGACGACCAGGGCGCGCACGAGCGTGGCATCCGCGAGCACGGCAACGGCCATACCGATCCCGGTCGCTTTGATGGTGACCACCCGCGCCAGACCGAAGGCGACGAAGACGGTGATCATGATCGCCGCCGCGCCGGTCACGAGCCGGCCGCTGCGCTCGAGGCCGTCGGCCACCGCGAGACGGTTGTCGTGGGTTCGGTGCCATGCCTCCTGCATGCGCGTCAACAGGAAGACCTCGTAGTCCATCGATAGCCCGAAGACAACACAGAAAAGCAGCACCGGCAGCGTCGGGTCGATGGCACCCGGTGTGACGTTGAGCAGCCCCGAGAGATGACCGTCCTGGAAGATCCACACCATCGCCCCGAATGCCGCGCTGAGCGAGAGCAGGTTCATCAGCACCGCCTTGATGGGAAGGATCAGTGAGCGCAGGAGGAAGAACAGGACGATCATCGTGGTGACCATCGCGAAGCCGATAGCGAACGGCGTCTGGTGCACGATATAGCCCACGAAGTCGATGTCGAACGCGGTGTCGCCGGTGACCAGCACGGACGCACCGCCGACGGTGCTGGCGGCCCGGATGGTGCGGACCAGGTCGTGCGCCTGCGCGCTGGCGGGCAGGTAGGGCGTGACAACGTCGAGGACTGCGATGCTGCGGCCAGTCGTGCGTGTCACCTCGTCGCGCGCTGCCGCGGGGAGCGCGCCGACGGCACCCCCCGCGTAGAGCTGCTGGTAGGCGGCGATCGAGAGACTCGGATCGATGTCCACGTAGCCACGCACCGCGGCCACGCCGGGGGTTGCGCGCAACCGGCTGCTCACCGCGCCGGCGATGGCCACGTTGGCGGGGGAGAGGGGCGTACCGTTCTTGAAGTCGACGACGACCTGAATGAGGTTGGCGCCCTGGTTGGGGAACGCGGAGGCAAGCAGCTCGGCTCCCTGGCGCGCCTCCGCATCGGGAGGCAGCTGGGTGACGTCGGTGCTGGCCAGCTGCATGTGCAGGAATGGCGACCCCGCGGCCAGCAGCATCGCGACGGTCGGCACCAGCACGAGAATGGGACGGCGCATGACCGCAACCGCGATGCGGTGCCAGATCCCCTCGCCGTGGGGGCGAGGCCGCAGGATCGGCACGCTCAGACGGTTGATGCGATGGCCGAGCATCGCCAGGACGGCGGGCAGGAAGGTGAGCGCGAGCAGCACCGACATGGCCACGACGATTGCGCCACAGATGCCCATCGACACCAGGAAGGTGCCGCGGTAGAAGAGCATCGCCGACAAGCCGATGGCAACTGTGAGACCGCTGAAGAGGATCGCCCTCCCGGCCGTCGACATCGCGACAGCGACCGCCTGCGCGACGTCCCGGCCAGCCGCCAGCTCTTCGCGGAACCGGCTGACGATGAACAGGGAATAGTCGATCGCGATTCCAAGCCCGATCAGCGTGACGATGTTCAGGGCATACGTCGACACGTCGGTGGCATGTGCCAGCAGCAGCGCCGCGCCGACACCACCGGTCACGGCGAGCAGGCCGATGGCGAGGCACACCAGCGCTGCAACGCCGGTACCGAACACGATGAGCAGAAGCACCAGCGCGACCACCGAAGAGCCGACCTCGGCCTTCTCGAGGTCCGCGGCGAGCAGGCTGTCGAAGCTGTACGCGAGCGGTACGTCGCCGCTGGCGACAACGGTGAGACCCGGCAGCGCGGCGACCTCCGCGCGCATCTCACCGAACTGCTTACGGGCGACCGTGAAATCGACGTTGAGCGAGACCACCGCAAGGATCATGTGGCCGTTGGCGGACACCATCTGCGCGGCCAATGCCGTCGGCGCGGTGTACGCCGTCTGGATGCCTTCGACGCGACGGTCGGCGGCGAGTGGCGCCAGTGTCTGGGTCACCTCGTTGCGGAAGATCGGGTCGCCGCTGGCATGGCGGCTGTCGCCGAGGATGAGCGTGAAGTTGACGCCGCTCTTGGGCAGCTGGTTCGAGATGAGCGAGAAGCCGTGCGCCGACTCGAAATCGAAGCTGTTGGCGTTCTGGGGCTCGCCGCCGTTGGCAATGGCCACGATCGAGAGGACGAATCCGGCGATCGAGAGGGCGAGAACGAGGCGGCGGCGGGCGTACACGAAGCGGCCCCACCGAAGCACGGCGCGAGTATATCGACGCCTTCGCGGCCCCCACCCCCGGCGTATGGCGCCGACCACCCACGGGTATCATCGGTCACGCTCATGGAAGAGGTCTCGAGCCAGGAACCCGTCGCCACGCCGGCACTGCGCGACCCCGACTCGATCGCGCAGCTCTGCCACGAGCTCCGCCAGCCACTGGTCGTTGCCGTCGGCTATGTCTCAATGCTCGACGAGGGGACGTTCGGTGACCTTCCTGACGAGGTCAGGGCGGTGCTCGGCACCGTCGCCGAACGCCTCGATGCGATGAACGAGATCATCGATCGCATCGCCGACAGGGCCTGACACCGAGCTCTGGCGCTACGCGGCCGGGGTTGCCCCCCCGCCACCGAACCCGCGGCCACCGCCGAACCCGAACCCGCCGCCGCCGAACGTGCACGAGCCGGCGGCATTGGTGGGCTGAACCGTCAGGGCGGTGGCCTGGACGACCCCCTGGGCATTCTTGGGGCCGACGGCGCGGACGCAGCTGTCAACGCTGAGGTCGGCCGCGGTCCCGGGCGATGACTCGGTGACCGACAGGGTGGTCGGCACCGTCGCGGAGCCCGCTGCGCCGGCGTTGGTCCGCACCGTCACCGTCGTGCCGGTCACCGCGGTCACCATGCCGTTGACGATGGCTGTGTTGGGATTCAAGGCAGGCGCCCCGGAGGGGCGGGCGCCGCCCGAGGGGAAGGCGCGCGGCGAGCCCGAGCCGGCCGCGCCCCCCAGCCGGCCGAGCGTGCACGAATCGTTGACCGGCCGGCTGAGACGCACGGTGGTGGCGGTCACCGCACCTGTCGAATCCTTCTGACCGATGATCACCACACAGGTGCCGGCGACGATGTCGCCCGTCGACCCGGTGCTTGTCGTGGTGATGGCGGTCGTTGTCGTGTACACCACGTTGACGTCACCGTTGGTGGTGCTGAGGGTGAGCTTGGTGCCGTTGACCTGGACCAGCTGACCTGCGGTGCCCGCACCGGCCCCACGAGCCGAAGCGGACGGGGTGGCCGCGCCGCCGGGGACGTTGCTGGCGACCGCGCTGCCACAGCCGGCGATGGCGATCGCAGAACAGCAGAGGAGGAGCCTGGTCGGCGATGGCATACGGGTTCTCCCGAACACTTGGGTTGACAGGGTCACTGCGATCGCAGCGCTACGATCGGCGCGAGTCGCGAGGCTCGCGCGGCTGGGTAGACGCCGAAGATCAGGCCGACCGCGGCGGCCACGCCGACAGCGACGACGACGGGAAGGGGAGTGATGTGGATGGCGATGCTGGTGACGTGCGGCAGCACCGCCCCCACAGCGAAAGCGATGGCCACGCCGAGGATCCCACCCACCACGCTCAGCGTCGCCGCCTCCACCAGGAACTGCTTGAGAACGTCCGCAGGCGTCGCGCCCACCGCTTTGCGCAGGCCGATCTCTCGGGTCCTCTCGGTGACGGTCACGAGCATGATGTTCATCACCCCGATGCCACCCACCAGCAGCGAGATCGCCGCGATGCTGGCGAGCAGAAGGGTCAGCGTGGTCGTCACCGACTGAGCGGTGCTCAGGAAGGAGCTCTGGCTGACGATGCTGAAGTCGGCAGCTGTCGCATCGGTGATGTGATGCGTCTGGAGGAGCAGCTGGTCGGCCTCGATGTAGGCAGAACCCACCGTGGCCACGCTTGACGACGCGATCACGATGCGCTGCACCTTGCCCTGTCCGGCGATCAGGTCCTGGTCAGTGGTCAGCGGGATGAGCGCGATATCGTCCGGGTTTGTGAAGCCGGAGCCGCCCGTTGATTGCAGAACGCCGACGACGGTGAACGGGGTCGACGCGATGGTCACCTGCGAGCCGACCGCGGCCCCAAGGTTGGAAGCGGTTGTCGACCCGAGCACCACGAACAGCGCGTGGTTGGCGAGGTTGGCGCTGGTCAGGAACGTACCGTCGGCCAGCGAGCGGGAGTTGGCGGTCAGCCAATCCTGCGTGGTGCCCTCAACGGTCGTGGTGGCATTGGTGACGCCGTTGACGACGGTCGTCGACGCCTGGTTCTCCGGCGCCACAGCCACAACGTCGGGCGCATTGCCCTTGTCGGAAAGGCCAGTGACGTCCGCCATGGTGAGTGTCTGGGCGCTGCCCGCTCCTCCGCGGACGCCGCTGCTGACCGACGAGCCTCCGGAGATGGTGAGCTCGTTGGTGCCCAACGACGCGATCCTGCTGTTGACCGCATCCGATGAAGCCTGTCCGATACCGACAGTGGAGATCACCGCCGCAACCCCAAAGAGGATCCCGAGCGTGGTCAGGATGGATCGGAGGCGGTGCGCGGCGATGCCGCGCAGGCCCGTCTCAAAGGTGCGAAACAGCGTCACATGGCCACCGCGTCGACCAGGTGACCGTCACTCATGGCCAGCTGACGCGTCGCGACGGAGGCGACGTGGGCGTCATGGCTGATCAGGACGATGGTGCGCCCCGCCGTGTGGAGGTCGACGAGGATCTCGAGGATCTCACCGCTTGACACGCTGTCGAGGTTGCCGGTGGGTTCGTCCGCGAGGATCAGGTCGGGATTGGTCACCAGCGCACGCGCGATCGCGACCCGCTGCTGCTGCCCTCCGGAGAGCTCGGTCGGGTGATGGTCGACGCGATCGCTCAACCCGACACTCTGAAGCGCCGCGATCGCCTGCAGCTTGCGGTCGCCGGCGGTGCGGTAGAGGAGAGGCAGCTCCACGTTGCGCCATGCCGACAATGAGGCGAGCAGCTGGAACTGCTGGAACACGAAGCCGATGCGGCGGTTGCGCACCTGCGCGAGCTGAGCTTCGGTCATCGCGGCCACCTCCTCACCGCCAAACCTGTAGTGGCCGGCGGTCGGGACGTCGAGGCACCCGAGGATGTTCATGAGCGTCGATTTCCCCGACCCCGACGCGCCCATCACTGCCACGAACTCACCGCGGTCGATCCGCAGGCTGACGTCGTCAACCGCACTGACGGCGACGTCGCCGCCGCCGTACACCTTGGAGACGTGGCGGATGTCGATGAGCGGCCCCACCCCGCTCAGCCGCCGGGGACCGCGAAGCCGCCCGCGCCACCACCGCCGAGCCCACCGGTGCCCGTACGGCGCGGCGTTCCACTGCCCGAAGCGGCCGACGGGACCGTGCTCGTCACGGTGGCGATCACCACGATGTCGCCCTCGGCGAGGCCCGAGGTGATCTGAGTGCGGGACTGGTCTGCGGCCCCGACGGACACCACCACTGTGGACGGCACGCCGTTCTTCAGCACCTGGACGGTGGTGGCGGTCCCGTTGGTATGCACGGCGCTGGTCGGCACCGTGAGCACACCGACGACCTGGTTGATGACCACGGTCACGGTTGCTGACATGCCGTCACGCAGCGCGGGGTGAGTCCCCCCAATCTGCACCGTGACCGGGAAGGTCGCCACGCCGGAGCTGACGGTCGCGATCTCGCCCACTGAGGTGACGCTTGCGGCGAGGCCGTTGGTCGTTCCGGCGGCGGTCACCACGGCGTTCTGGCTGATCGCCACCTCGCCGACCACGCTGTCGCTGACGGTGCTGGTGACCTGGAAGGAACCGGGACTGAGGATGATGAACTGCGCCGCCGAACTGGTGCTGACGCTCGAGGACGCCGCCGCGCCGGAGCCGGATGACGCCGACACGCCGGAGCCGCTCACCGTGCTGCCGACGGCAGTGTTGACCTGCGCGACCTGGCCGCCGTTCGGCGCCGTGAGCGTTGCGTTGCTCACAGCGGTCTGAGCAGTCGTCGCCGCCTGCTGCGCCTGGGTGACGCTGGCCGTGTCAACCGCTGCCGCGGCGGCCAGCGAGGCCGAGGAGTTCGCGGTGCCGCTGGCCGCCTGCGCATTCGACACCGCCGTCCGGTCCGCCGCGACGCGGGCGGCAGCCTGGTCGTTGGTCTGCTGGCCGCGGACCTGGTCAGTCGGCAATGCTGCGTCCGCGGCCGCCAGCGACTGCTGATCCTTGCTCTGCTGCTGCTGAGCGGCGGAGAGATTCTGTTGATCGGTCTGGCATTTCGTCGACGACGAAGAGCTGCTGCAACCGTCGTTGTTGTAACGCTGCTGCGCTTGCGCCATCGTCTGGTTGTCCGTGTTGACGTTGGCCTGGTTGGCGGCGATCGTGTGCTGATCGGCCTTGATCGTCTGGTTGTAGACCGCGACCGTGTCGGCGTACGCGGTGATGTCGTTGGCCAGGGAGGTCTGGGCGGTGGCCACCTGCTGCGCCGCGTTGGAGCTTGAGCTCGATGTCTGGTCGGCCGCCTGTTTGGCCAGCGCCGCGGTCAGCTGCGCCTGGGCCTGGGTGAGCGTAGCCTGCAGCGTTGTGGGGTCAACGGTGGCGAGCACCTGTCCGGCTGTGACAGCCTGGCCCACTGTCACGTCGACGGCGGTGACGGTCCCACTCACCTGGAAGTTGAGGTTCGACTGCGCAACCGGCGTGAGGTTGCCCGTCAAGGACAGCGTTTGCCTGACGGTGCCGAGCGTGGCCGACGCAGTGCGGTACTGTGGGGCCGCGGCGCTGCCGCGCACCAACATCAGCACGAGCACACCGGCAACGATCAGTACGATGGCGCCCACCAACGCGGCCCGGTATCTCCCATGCCGGACCACCGGGGAAACAAACCTCATGGGTCGGCACCCTACGGTCGGCCCCTTGCATCTTCATGACGCGCCGCGGCATCTCTTGTTCAGGTACCCGGACGGCGCGGCGGCGGCTCGAAAGCCGCCGCTCAGCGCCGCGGGAAGGGAGAGCGGGTGTCGCTGGGGGCAACCTTACGGAGCACTACCTTGCTGATCGATGACGGCGTCGCGCGCGGCGCGCGAGGTCGTCAGACGACGCTTGCCGCCAACTCGCGATCGACGACGTCGGCCAGCGCTGCGATGAAGCGGGGGCTCGCATTCGGCATAGCGATGCGGTGAAAGGCGAGCCCTGCCGCCCTGGCCTGCTCGGCGGCGGCGATGTCGATGTCGTAGAGGATCTCGAGGTGGTCGGCGACGAATTGCACCGGCACCACGAGCACGTCGCGGACACCGGAGTAGTGGAGTTGGGGCATGACCTCGGTGAGGTCGGGTTTGAGCCACTCCTCCGGGGTGTGCCCCGCGCTCTGGAACGCGAATGTCCATCCTTCCGGCGCGAGGCCGGCGCGGTCGGCTACGGCGGCGATGGTGTCGTCGATCTGCGTCATGTAGCCGGGATCGCGCTCGACCACCGCGCGGGGCAGGCTGTGCGCGGTGAACACGACGCCAACACGATCGCGACCAGCCGCATCGAGACCGTCCACGGCTTCGCGCACCGACTCCGCCAGGGAGTTGACCCACGGCGCGATGAGGTGCCACGCCCCGGCGATGCGCACCGGGATACCGGGAGCCACCCGCTCGGCGCAACTGTCCAAGGCCTGCTGGTAGCCGCTGAGGATGAGCGGCGAGTACTGGGGCGCGAGAACGATGGCGATCACGGTTGCTGCGCCGCCATCGACCAGTGAGCGCAGCGAGTCCTCCACGCGCGGCGCGGAGTGCAGCATGCCCGCCGTCACCTGCACGGAGCCCGCTCCATCCCGTGCGAGGAGCGCGCGCTCCAGTGCCGCCGCCTGCTCGAGGGTGATGTCGATGAGCGGTGAACGCCCGATGAGATCGAAGCGCCGCTTGAACTCGGCGACGAGCTCGCCGGACGGCTCCTGTCCGCCGCGCACGCTGCGCAGGTAGGCGGGAACATCGGCGGACGTCACCGCCGACCCGAAGGTGAGCAGCAGCACGCCCACCGGCGGTGGCGGCTGCCGACCGGCGCTCACCCGCTCGTGGCGGTGGCGGCGCTCGTGTGGACGAGGTCCGCGATGCCGCGCAAGGTGTCGCTCGGCGTGTCGGCGAGCACGCCGTGACCGAGGTTGAAGATGTGTCCCGGCCGGCCGCCTGCCTCGGCGAGGACGCGACGCGTCTCCCGTTCCACGACCGGCCATGGCGCGAGGCAGATGGTGGGGTCGAGGTTGCCCTGGATGGCGTGAGGACCGATGCGCGACCACGCCTCGTCGAGGCGCAGCCGCCAGTCCACGGACATGACGTCGGCGCCCGCGCCTGCCATCTGCTCGAGGAGGTGCGCGGTGGATGTGCCGAAGTGGATTGTCGGGACGCTTGTGCCGACAGCGTCGAAGATCCGGCGCACGTACGGCAGCACGTACTCGGAATACTCCGCTGCGCCCAGCGCGCCGATCCACGAGTCGAAAAGCTGAAGCGCCTGCACACCTGCCGCAACCTGGGCCCGGAGGTAGCGGATGGTCACCTCGGTGAGCGTCTCCATGAGCTCGTGCCAGACGGCCGGCTGGCCGTACATCAGGGCTTTGCTCCGCGCGAAGTCCTTGGTGGGGCGGCCCTCGATGAGGTACGACGCCACCGTGAACGGCGCCCCGGCGAAGCCAAGCACTGCAGTACGCCCGTCCAACTCCCGCCTGATCAGCCTGATCGCCTCGAAAAGTTCGGGCGTGGCATCCTCGGCATCCACGATGCGCAGAGCCCGCACCGCGGCGACGTCGCGCACCGGCTGGTGGATCACCGGTCCGAGCCCGGGGTCGATGGTGAACGGCACCCCCATCCCCGAGAGCGGCAGCATGATATCGGCGTACAGCACCGCCGCATCGACGCCGAACTCCGCCACCGGCATCAGCGTCACGCGCGCACACAGCTCGGGCGTCCGCGTGATCGTGAGGATGTCGTAGCGCTCGCGCAGCTCGCGGTACGCGGCCAGGCAGCGTCCCGCCTGGCGCATGAACCACACCGGGGTGCGGTCGACCGGCTGCTGCCGGGATGCGGCGAGGAAGCGGGCCGCGCCGGTCATGGCGGCGACGGGCGCGGGGGCTGTGGTCATGGATCGAGCCTACCGGACCGGGGCGTCCGACCCGGCATCTGCTCATCAGGTGGCGGCGGGACCGGTCGCGGTGTGCAGCGGGTCGACGAGATCGGCGAGCTGGTGCGCCAGGCCGCTGAGAGTCGCCTCAGCCGACACAGCCGCCGCGACCGCTGGGGCCACGGCACGGTTGAACACCGACGGGATGATGTACTCGGGGTGGAGGTCGTCACCGACGCTCTCGGCGATCGCCCTCGCCGCGGCCAGCTTCATGGCGTCGGTGATCTGGCGGGCGCCGCTGTCGAGGAGGCCGCGGAAGAACCCGGGGAAGCAGAGCACGTTGTTGATCTGGTTCGGGTAGTCGCTGCGCCCGGTGGCGATGACCGCAGCCACTCCCTCAATCGCCTCGGGCTGGACCTCCGGCTCGGGGTTGGCGAGCGCAAACACGATGGGCAGGTCGGCCATCCGGCCGATGAGCTCGGGGTCGAGGAGCCCGGCGAGGCTGGTGCCGATGAACACGTCGGCGCCCTCGAGGGCATCCGCGAGGGTGCCGCGGATGCGGCGCGGGTTGGTGTGCTCTGCGTACCATCGGTGCCGGTCGGTGAGGCCTTCGGCATCCTCATGGATGATCCCTGTCCGGTCGACGCCGACGATGTCCGCGACACCGGCGGCGAGCAGCAGCCTGGTCACCGCGGTGCCGGCGGCGCCGACGCCGAGACAGACGATGCGCACGTCCTCGATGCGTTTGCTGGCCACCTTGAGCGCGTTGAACAGCGCTGCCAGCACGACCACGGCGGTGCCGTGCTGGTCGTCATGGAAGACAGGGATGTCGAGGAGTTCCGACAACCGTTCCTCGATCTCGAAGCAGCGCGGCCCGGAGATGTCCTCGAGGTTGATGCCGCCGAACGTGGGGGCGATGTTGGCCACGCTGGCGACAATCTCGTCGACGTCCTGGGTGGCCAGGCAGATGGGAAAGGCGTCGACCTTGCCGAACTCCTTGAAGAGCATCGACTTGCCCTCCATCACCGGCAGCGCTGCCAGCGGTCCGATGTTGCCCAGGCCGAGCACAGCGCTCCCGTCGGTGACGATGGCGACACAGTTGCGCTTGATGGTCAGGTTGCGCGCACGGGAGTGATCCGCTGCGATGGCCATGCTGATGCGCGCAACGCCGGGCGTGTACACCATCGAGAGGTCCTCCCTGGTGCGGATCGGGATGCGCGGTGTCACCTCGATCTTGCCCCCCAGGTGGGCGAGGAAGGTGCGATCGGAGTACTCGAGCACCTCAACCCCCGGGACCTTCTTCAGCATCTCGACGAGTTGCTGCGCGTGATCGGCGTCGGCGGCGAGGACGGTGACGTCGCGGACGATCGCACCGCGGTCGACGCGGACGATGTCCATGCCGCGGATGTCACCGCCGAGACTGCCGATCGCCGAGGCCAGCTGGCCGAGCATGCCGGGGCGGTTGACGATCCTGCAGCGCGCCGTGAAGGCGAAGCTTGCCGAAGGGTGCTGGATCACGACGGTTCCGCGGCGAGGACGCGCAGGACCTCCTCGCCGTACCGCGCCAGCTTGGCGGGACCGACCCCGGGAACCCCCGCAAGCGCTCCCGGTGTCGACGGGTTGCGCTGGGCCAGCTCCCGAAGGGTCCGATCGCCGAACACGACATAGGCTGGAACCGCCGCATCCAACGAGGTGGCGCGCCGCCACTCGCGCAGGCGCTCGAACCGCTGACCTGCCGAGACGTCGAGATCGGGGCCGGCCGACGCGGTGCGGCTTCGATCGCGCGCAACCGCCCCGGCCACCTCGACCTCCACCTCGACATCGACACCGTTGTCGCCACCTCCGTCCAGAACACTGTGGCCCAGGGTGGTCAGCGAGAGAACCGGGCGTTCGCCGCTGCTGCGGCGCAGGAAGCCCTCCTCGATGAGCACTGCAAACAGCTCCCGTGCCGCGTCGGCGGTCCAGGTGCGCAGCGCGCCGAAGAAGGGGGTGTCGCGCACCCATGGGCGCTGCTGTGCCCAGGCGTCGTCGGTTCCGCGCAGCAGCGCAGCCAGCCGCGCGGCGCCAAGGTGACCGTCGAAGCGTGCCGCCGCGCGCAGCGCGGCGGCGACGTCGGCGGGAGCCACGGCGACCCGGAGTCGCGGCGGCGCCAGGCAGTTGTCACAGGAGGTGCAGGCCCGCGGCGCCCCCTCCTCGCCGAAGTAGTCCGCGATGCGTGCGTGACGGCACTCGCGGCCGCGCGCGTATCCCATGACCTGGTTGAGGCGGGCGTAGGCGTGCTCGCGCAGCACCGACTGGGCATCGAAGTCCGTCGGCGCACCCTGGAGGCGTGCCACATCTCCGTCCTCGAGCAGCGCGCCGGCGCGGCGGAGGAGGTCGAGCGCGGCACGAACGACATGTCGTTCACGCCCGGGCAGCCGCACATCCCAATCGTCGATGTCCCAGCGGCCTTCCCGGAGCACCTGGCGGTAGACCTCGCGCACCACCTCGCGCTCCGGGTACGCCTGCTCGATGAAGAACGACTGCAGGTCGCGGTCGGCGGCGCTGTAGAGGAGGGTGCAGTCGGCGCGCTCCCCATCGCGCCCGGCGCGGCCCGCCTCCTGGTAGTACTGCTCGATGCTGCCCGGGAAGTCGAGGTGCACCACGTTGCGGATGTCGGGGAGGTCGATGCCCATCCCGAACGCGGACGTGGCGACGATCACGGCGACCTGGCCGCCCACGAAGCCGCCGTAGGCGCGTTGGCGCTCGGCGGCGCCGAGGTCACCGTGGTACGCCGCCGCGGTGAAACCGTTGTCGCGAAGGAAGGCGGCGATCTCATCGGTGGAGCGCACCCGACCGCAGTACACGATGGCGCGGCCGGGGAGCGCGCGCAGCGATTGCAGCAGGGCGGCGCGTTTCTCTCCCTGGCCGCGACAGCGCACCACGGTCAGCCGCAGCTCGGGGCGCACGAAACCAGTGACCCGCACCTCGGCGTCGACCATCCCCAGCGAGGCGACGATGTCATCGCGCACCCGCGGCGTGGCTGTGGCCGTGAAGGCGCCGATGGGCGGGCGCCCGCACAGTTCGGCAGCCTCGCGGAGGCGGCGGTACTCCGGGCGGAAGTCGTGGCCCCAACTGGAGATGCAGTGGGCCTCGTCGATGGCCAGGCGGCTGACCTGCAGGTCGCGCAATGCCGTGGTGAAAGACGGCACCGCAAACCGCTCTGGGGTGACATAGAGGAAGCGCAGTGACCCGCTCGCCGCCGCGCCCAGTGCGGCGTCCTGCGATTGGCGATCGATCTGCGAGTGCAGCGCTGCGGTCGGCACGCCGAGCGAATGCAGTCGCGCAACCTGGTCGTTCATCAGTGCGATCAACGGCGACACCACCAGGGTGAGGCCGCCTCCGGCGATCCCGGGCACCCAGTACCCGATGCTCTTGCCCGAACCGGTGGGCGCGACCAGGAGCAGGTCGCGGCCGGCCTCGGCGGCGGCGACGATCTCCGCCTGGCCGGGCCGGAAGGCGCGCAGCCCGAAGACGTCATGGAGGACCGCCTCGGCGGCGTCGCTCGGCGCTGCGAGCGGGCTCACGCCGTCTGAGCTTCCATCGCCGGCGAGCCTAGCAACTCCAAACGGATGGCCCACGGACGTCGACCCACCCCTGAGTCAGTCCACCCCGATGTCGAAGGCCGCCGCCTCATCGCCGCGACCGTACGAGCGGATGGCCACGTGGGTGTTGGTTCGGGTGATCCCCTCGAGTGTGGTGATCCTCTCGGTGACCAGCGTGGCCAGCGCGTCGAGGTCGGCCACCCGGACGACGGCGACGAAGTCGGCCGAGCCGGTGGTCGTGTAGACCTCGGCGATCCCCTCCGTGTCGGCGAGTCCTCGGGCCACGTGGTGGATGCGCCCCGGCTCGCAGACGACGAGGAGGAAGGCGGTCACCATCGGTCGAGCCTAGCAGGCCTCGGAAGGGGTCGCGAGGCGGCACGCCGTGGATTTGCGCCAGAGTCGCCGCTGACCGAGAATGCCCGACCACAGCCACACGCAAGGAGCCTGGCGAATGAACAGCACCATGCAGCCGTACCAGCTCACCGTCACCTCGCTGATGACGCGCGGCGCGAGGCTGTTCGTGAACAGTGAGGTGATCACCTGGCAGGGCGACAAGGCGCGGCATAGCGGGTATCCCCAGGTGGCCGAGCGCGCCGCGCGGTTGGCGAATGTGCTCCGCTCGATGGGCGTCGAGCCCGGCGATCGCGTCGGCACGCTGGCGTGGAACAACCAGGAGCACCTCGAGGCGTACCTGGCGATTCCCTGTATGGGCGCCGTGCTGCACACGCTCAACCTGCGGCTCACCCCGCAACAACTGGTACACATCGTCAACGACGCGCAGGACAAGGTGATCATCGTGGACGGCTCGCTGGTGCCGCTGTTGGCCGCGATTCGCGGCAAGCTGCCCACTGTCGAGCACGTCATCGTTGTCGGCGACGGCGATACCGAGAAGCTCGGTGACCATGTGCGCTACGAGGAGGCGATCTCCGCTCAACCCTCGGAGTACGACTGGCCGGAGATCGACGAGTACTCGGCCGCGGCAATGTGCTACACGACCGGCACGACCGGCGACCCCAAGGGCGTGGTGTACAGCCACCGCTCCATCTGGCTGCACTGCCTGGCGGTGTGGGGAGCCTTCAAGCTCGACGAATCGGCCCGAAATCTCCTGATCGTGCCGATGTTCCACGTCAACGCTTGGGGCGTCCCCTACGCCGCTTGGATGCTCGGCTGCACGCTCCTGTTGCCCGACCGCTTCCTCCAGCCCGAGCCTTTGTGCGCGTTCATCAAGGCGGAGCGGCCCACCTTCACCGGCGGCGTGCCGTCGATCTTCACGGGAATGCTCCAGTACGCTGAGGCGACCAAGGCCGACCTCTCGTCCATCCAGCGCGCCGTCTGCGGTGGATCGGCGGTGCCTCCGTCGTTGATCGAGGCGTTTCGCGACAAGCTCGGCATCGAGCTCATCCAGGCGTGGGGCATGACCGAGACCAGCCCACTGGGCTGCATCGCCTACCCGCCCGCGGGGATCGAGCCGGACGAGGAGATGGTCTGGCGCAGCAAAACCGGTCGCATGATGCCCGGCGTCGAGCTGCGCATCGTCGGTGACGACGGGCATGAGGTGCCATGGGATGGGGAATCCGTCGGCGAGCTCGAAGCGCGCGGTCCATGGGTCACCGCTTCCTACTACGGAGTCGAGGCTCCGGAGCGGTTCCACGACGGCTGGCTGCGCACCGGTGACGTCGGCGTCATGGACAAGCGCGGCTACCTGCAGATCACCGATCGATCGAAGGACGTGATCAAGTCGGGGGGCGAATGGATCTCCTCGGTGGAGCTCGAGAACCTGCTCGCCGCCCATCCGGCTGTCGCGGAGGCGGCCGTCGTCGGCGTGGCCGACGCGAAATGGGAAGAGCGCCCGCTGGCCGCGGTGGTGCTCAAGCAGGGCGCGGAAGCCAGCCCCGAGGACCTGCGCACCTTCCTCGACGGCAAGGTGGCGCACTGGTGGCTGCCGGAGCGCTGGACGTTCCTCGAGGAGCTGCCTAAGACCAGCGTGGGCAAGCAGGACAAGAAGCTGCTCCGCCAGATGTACACCGACGGCAAGTTCGAGGTGCAGGAGGCGGGCAAGGCGGCGCGCTAGAGTCGAGGCCTGACGCGGGAGTAACTCAACGGTAGAGTGCAACCTTCCCAAGGTTGAAGTTGCGGGTTCGAGCCCCGTCTCCCGCTCTCAGTCCCCTTAGCGGCCAGCTTTGAATATGAAATTGCCCGGAGAGGTTCAAAGGCGAGCACCGTCGCTTTCGCCTGAAGATTGCTGAAAGTTGAACTGTGACCGTTCTCTCAGTCGATTTGTCGGCAAATCGACTGAGCTGCTAGAGTTCAAGAATGAAACCCGGGCGGGCGTGGGATTCGCCGATTCGTCCGCGAGCGGACGAAAATACCCTGCCGTTCGTGCCAACCGTCGGGGGGAAGCCCACTTTTGAGCGGGCGCTCGAGCAGTGGCTCGATGACCACGTCTCGACCAAGACCGGTCGGCCGTACAGCGACACCACCAAGACCGTGGCCCGCTACAACCTCATGGGCGGGCGCCTCACGGCGTGGCGCGAGGCCCGCGGCATCCGCACGGCAGAGGACTGGACCGCCGATGTCGCCGCCGACTACCTCGCCTGGTACCAGCGCGACATGGGCGCCGACTCCGACACCGTCAAGAAGGTTCGAACCCAACTCCGTCAGTTCGCCGGATTCTGTGCGCGCCAGTTCGGCAACGCGGAGGCCACCGGGCCGGCCCTGGACAACCTCCGGATCTCGAGTGCGCACGACCACGCTTCCGAGAAGGAGCCGGCGCTGACCCAGGCTGAAGCCACTAAGCTCCTTCAGAAGGCACCCACGGGGCGCGACCGTCTGATCGTTGCGATGCTGCTGTACACCGGCATGAGGCCCAGCGAGCTCATCGCGCTGGAGGAGAGCCAGATCCGGCTCGACCGCACCCCTCCGATCGTCGAGATTCGTGGGACGGTGCACAACAAGCACCAGACCGAGACACAGGCGGGGTATCGAGACATCCCGCTGACCATCGGCCAGAGCATCCTGCCCCGCCTGCTGCGCGAGCACTTGACCAACCCGGCGCGCCCGAGATCGAGCTATCGACTCTTCCTCTCGACGCGTCGTGACCACCTGGGGAGCGTCGTGCCCCTCACGATGGCCGGCGTCAGTCTGATGCTGCAGACGCTCGGCAAGACGACGGGCATCCATTGCAACCCCTATCGGTTCCGGCACACGTTCTGCACCTGGTGTGCCGACGCCGGGATGCACATGCTGCACCTGCAGCAGTTGCTGGGCCACGCCAGCAGTGAGATGGTCGCGTACTACTATCGCGGGCGGACCAGCGAGGCCGTTCTGGCGGCCGCTGCACGGATCCGGTTCTAGCTCCTCGACCTACTCCCGATCAAGGACGACGATCATCGGCGCGCGCTTCTCCAACGTCTCAAAGATGCGGATCGCGGTGCCATCCCTGACTGGCTTGCCATGCATCGCGTTGTAGACCGAGCAGATGTTGAGGCGCGCCTGGATGGCGAAGTCTTTGACCGTCCAGCCGCGGGCGACCATCGCGCGGCGTAGGAGGGCACCCTGAAATGCGCCCGTCGCCGCGTCCCAGAGGCTTGAGGGCGGCGTGGAGGCGGGCGGCCGTGACGTGGCTGTTGGTGCTGCACGGTGGTCGACAGGTGTGAGCTGCATCATCCTCTCGTGCGCAGCCATATCGAAGCGGAGCCTCGCTTCGGTCATGCCGACATCGTACCCCGCCGCTGCTTACGTACTGCTTACAGTTTTCGTGCGGAGCAGCATGCGACCAGAGCGTGATTCAGACTTGGGACGCTATCCCTGCGAGGGAGCCAGTCGCCCCCTGACGTCGAGGTGAACGGGTACGGCAACACGCAACCCTGATGACCCGACTTATCGGCATCGAGCCAAACCACTGCATCGCCTGTGGCAAGCAGATCCAGGTCTGCCCGCAGCGCGGGCGGCCGGCGCGATTCTGCGGCGGAGCGTGCCGGGCAGCCGCGTACCGCCGCCGTCAACAAGATGAGCCTGAGTGGTTGCCACGCTGGCCACACGCGCGCGGCACGGTGCGCCTGTCCGAGGCCGCCGCCTGGGAGTTCGAGCGGGAGGCGAATGAACTTCTCCTTGCCGCCGCACGCCAGAAGCGTGCCCATCGAGCCGCCCAGAACCGCGCTCGGCGGCGCTGGCGACACACGTTTGCCGTCGCCGACCGCCTCCGCGTTCTCTATGCCACGCCATCACCCAGCGCAGCGGCAGCCGCGGCGTGGCGGGACATCGCCGACGCGGTGACGGAGTGTGCCCGCCTCAAGGTGCCTGGCGTGCAGTGGCAGCAGGAGCTAGCCGATGCGCTGCGGCGGGTCGCGGAGCTGACGCCACCTCGTATCACCCGAGCCGAGTGGCGCCGTCAG
>JBDTJX010000059.1:0-4694 GCA_039935655.1 Candidatus Dormiibacter sp.
TCCGTGAGCCCGACGATGGTGAAATTGGGGAGGCCGTTGGCGATGTCCGCCTCGACCATCACCGGGACGCCGGCCAGGCCGTGGATGCTGCAGGCGGTGGCGCGGGCGAGCACGCTCAGATCATACCTACACTGATCTGGGTAACTATCCCCGCGCCGTAGAGGACGGGGGTAGAGTCATGGCCATGCCCACCCGCTGGATCTGCGTGCGATCCGCGCTCCGACGCGCCTACGGCGACGCCGTGAGGTTCGCCTTCAACGTGCGCGTCGGGCTGCTCTTCAGTATCGCTGGAGTATTCCTAACGTACTTGGCGACGCACAACGTCGGTCAAGCCGCATTTACCCTCTTGTCGTTTCCGCTTGCAGTGGCCGTGGCCTCTCTATGGTTTCTCGGCCGCAATCTGCTCGGATGGAGCAGCCTTTGGGCTGGGGACTATCGGGACTACAGCATCGCCCAAGGCTTAGAACCGAAGCGGCTGTATCTGCTCTACAACCCGGGAATGATCACCGGACTATGGCCTAACGGAATACGTTGCGTCGTCCGCGAGCCAGGGGGTCTGACATCCGTCTGCACTCGGACCCACACCCTCAACGGTTTCCGCTTTCCATCTGAGTTCCCCGAACTCATTCCGCCCGCACCGGGGAAGCACCACGCGGTCTGGCTATGCGGGACCCCCCAAGGCCGATGGTGGGTGCTCGCCCAGAACGACTTCGAAGTCGCTCCGATGCTGGTGGTCTCGTGACGCCCCGGCTAGGACGACCAGCCGGTGACGTTCGGCAAGGCCGCGAGAGCTTCGACAACCTCGCGCACGACGCGCACCATCTCGTCGGTCCCCCCAAAGATGCTGGCCTGCGTCCCGTAGACAAGCTTGCGACCGGGGATAGGGCCGGATCGTGCCTTTATGCCTTGCTCGCCAAACGTTGGGTTCAGTCCGAGCTTGCCCTTCATGTGCATGCCAGGGTCCGTTTCGGGAGGGGCGAAGCGGAGAGCGATGAGTTCTGTTGGGGCTTCCAGCGAGAGCGGACGGGCGACATACCGCTGCTGGACCAGACTCACCTCATCGCTCCAACCGATGACGCTCAGGAGGCTGACCAGGGAGGGGAATGTGAATTGCGGCGGCAGGGCACGGTGCTTATCCGCGTTGGAGAGCCGCTGCAGAACGGCCAGGGGGTCGGTGAAGGGGTTGGTTGGACTGCGCTTGTACGGCTGCGCCTCCTTGATGACTGTCCACGCGTCCCCATCGACAGGTATCCCGAACAAGGGACTCTTCTGTCGCTTGCGATAGCTGAGTTGAACCTTCGCGACCCACTCCTCCTCACGCTCATGGATGGGGAAGGAATGCCGCTGGTCTGGTTGTTCTCCCTCCCGAAGCACCGCTTGCCACACGAGGTAGTCGAGGACGCACCGAAGGTTATTGATGAAGTCTCCGGCGATCGCCGCGAGGACAGGATTCGGCGCTGGTCCCGGGACGCTGTTCACCGTATGCCACTCGCCGTCACGCCCGAAATAGATCGGCTGAGCCTCGGTGTACGGTTTGCCCCATTCGATGGTCTTCGCTTTGAGGGAGCGCAGATGCTCCTCAGCCCGGTCGAACTTGATGCGAGCGTCAGCGAGATCAGCGACGTCGGCCATACCGCGCTATCCTCTCCTGATGGCGAAGCAGGAGCCGACGGAGCAGTACACCCCGAAGGGTCTCAAGATCCCCGTCCCGACGCGGGGCGAGTTCGACGCCAACCTCGACAAGGTGCTGAAGGCCCCGCCTCCCGCCTCCCGGTACAAGAAGCCCCGGTCAGGCAATCGGCCGGCAAGCCCGGTCGAGGAGTAGGCGGAACTTCACCTCCCCGGTCGGCATCCGGCCCACACCCGGCTCGCGGCGCGTGAACTCCTGATGGTTGTAGCGCCACGCGTACTCGTCCAGGTAGGACTGAAGCCACTTCTCCGAGACCGAGTGGTAGACGCCGCGCAGCCCGTTCTTGAGGGTCGACCAGAAGCCCTCGATGGTCTGGGTATGAACGTCACCGTCCACCCACACCTTCGCGGAGTGGTTGACGCGGCCATGCGCGAAGTGCTTGCCGGTGCGCTGGTAGGACGGGTGCATGTCGGTGTAGACCATCGACGCGGGCAGAACGTGGAGGTCGATTTCTCTGCTCAGGGTGACGGCGGTCGCGTCCGGGACGTGCTTGACGATGACCTTGCCACCACGCTCGACCATGCCGAATACCGTCCGCTCGCCCACGGTCGGGCCAGCGCCGTGCCGACGCGCGGCCTCAGCAGGCCGGTTGCGACGGGAGCGGTTGAAGTAGGTCTCGTCCGCCTCGACGGTCCCCGAGAGGGTCAGGCCGTCCTCGGCCATGAGGGAGTTGCGGATGACGTTGAACATCCTCCAGGCCGTCTTGTAGGTGACGCCGAGTTCGCGTTCGAGCTGCTTCGCGGAGATACCGCATCGGGTGCTTGTGATGAGGAACAGCGCGTAGAACCACAGGTGGAGGGACGTGGACGACTTGTGGAAGATCGTCCCAGCCGTGGGGTGGACGTGGTGGCCACAGGCGGTACAGGTCCACGCCGGACGGCCGTCGCCGTTGGCGTACTGCTTGAAGGCGCGCTCGAGCTTGCACTTCGGGCAGAGCGCGTGCGAGCCATCGGCCGAGTAGCGGGTGCGCCACAGGTGGGTGAGGCAGGCCGCGTCGTCGGGGAACTCCTTGACGAACTCCATCAGAGAGAACCGGGATTCCGAGGCGGTCCCGCGCGTGGGGTTCCTTCGATTGGACATGGCCGTAGTATACCACAATCTCTACGGTGTGGGGATAGTTACCCTGATCTGTGTATGTCGACTGCGCCCACGCCAACCACCTACGGTGGGCGGCGATGACTGCACGGCGGCGTCTCTCGCTCGCGGGCCTGGTCGGGCTGATCGGCGGCTCCGGTGTTCTTCACCTCGTCGCTCCTCGCTTCTACCGGCGTATCGTGCCCGAGGCACTCAAGCGCCGAGACGCCGAGATCGTTGCGGCGAGCGGCGTCGCGGAGATCGTCTGCGCCCTTCTGCTGCTCCACCCGCGCACCCGGCGGGCGGCCGCGCTGGCCACCGCCATCCTCCTCGCGGCGGTGTTTCCCGCCAACGTCCAGATGGCGCTTGACGGCGGCTATCCCGACGCACCGTTCCCTGCCAACAGCAAAGTGGGCGCCTGGCTGCGCCTCCCCCTCCAGGCGCCGCTGGTGCTGTGGGCGCTCAGCTTTCGTGGGGACCGCGGCGGGCGCCTTCCCGGGCCCGTCCGGTGACCTCCACGGAGTCGACTGCCGACGGCGACGGCGGCGGCGGTGGTGGAGGCATGAGCAACCTCGCGTACTGCGTGAGGAGTTCTCGGGCCTGCCGTTCGCCGGCATTGGTGAGGCGGTAGTAGCGCCGCCGCCGCCGGGCCGCCACCGACTCGTCGATGTCCTCCCAGCGCCCGAGGATCCAGCCGTCCAGCTCCAGGCGATTGAGGATCGGGTACAAAGTGCCCGCCTTCAGGCCCGACGACGCCATCAGCTCCGCGCCGTAATGCGCGCTGTCGGGATCGTCGAAGAACGTCCGGAGAACCTGCAGGGTGGCGACGCTCGACCTCATGATCGAATCTCTAGCATGGGCATGGTCGACAATCTAGCCTGCACCGCATGATCAGCAATCTAACTTGGGGTAGTCGGTGCCGCCGCCCTCAACTGTCGTGGACGGCGTCCCTGATGTGTTCACAGCGGGTCACCGCCAGGTGGTCGTCGAGGAGCAGCCCGAGGACGTCGATACGGCACGGCTGCTTCTGCCGCTTGGTCGCGGATCGGTAGGTTTCGAGCAGCATCCGCAGCTTGTGGCGCTTGCGCGCGTCCACAGCCTCCTCGGGCAGTCCGAACGCCACGCCGCGGCGCGCCTTGACCTCCACGAGCACCAGCGTCTCGCCGTCCTCGGCGACGATGTCGATCTGGCCGATCCGGCTGCGCCAGTCGCGGGCGAGGATGCGGAAGCCCTGGTCCTTGAGGTGGTTCAGCGCCGCGGCCTCGCCCGCGTGACCGACCCGCTCGCGCAGGGGACGCGCCGGTGGGAGAGACTCCGGGGCCCGCCGGTTCGGGTCAGCCGTTGTCTGTCTCCTCGTCCGCGGCACCAGCCTTGGCCGGCACGGCCGCCGTGGTGGTGGCCTCGGGCACGTCGGCCGCGACGGCGTCGGTGAGAGCGTCGTCGTCGATGACGGCGTCGTCGAGAAGCTCGTCCTCGTCAACCACAGTCCCGGTCAACAGCTCGTCGCTTTCGACAGGGGCAGCAACCCGTCGATTGACCATCGAGCTGCCGCCGATGGGCTCGCGACGCTCGCGGATGCGTGCCCGCTTGCCGACCTTCTCGCGCAGGTAGTAGAGCTTGGCGCGGCGGACATCCCCGTGGCGGAGCACGTCGATCCGGTCAAGACGCGGCGAATGCACCAGGAACGTTCGCTCGACCCCGACGCCGTGCGATACCCGCCTCACGGTGAAGCTCGTGTGCAGCCCGGTGGTGCCGTTGACCGCGATGACCACGCCCTCGAACACCTGGATGCGTTCGCGCGTGCCCTCGACGACCTTGACGTGCACGCGCACGGTATCGCCAGAACGTAGAACCGGAACCTCCGGCTTCTCCTGCTCACGCTGGAGCAGGTCGATGACATTCACTTGTTTCCTCCGGGAACCGCGCGCAA
>JBDTJX010000060.1:0-8504 GCA_039935655.1 Candidatus Dormiibacter sp.
CAGCGGTAGCACGTCCTGCTCGAACCGGGGCGCGGCCTCGGGCGGCATCGGCGTGTCTGCCGGAAGACGCGACGGCATCTCGACGATCGCGATGACCTCGGCGATCGGCAATCCGAGGGCGCGCGACAGGGTGGCGACGGTCCCGAGAGTCGGACGCCGTCGCCCGGTGAGCAGGTCGCGAAGTGTCTTGGGGTCGATGGCGGCCGCCTCGGTCAATTCGGCCCGTGTCCACCCGCGGAGAATCCGCCCCCGCTCAACCACATCGGGGCGGACCCGCCACTCGACAACCGGAGGCGGGACGCCCGAGGCACGGACGTCGTGGCCGCGGGCATCGCGAGACGCAGCGAGAGCAGTCCTCGCTGGCGAGGGGGCGCGGCTCATCGGGGCGTTCCTCCGTGGTCTGGTGATACGCCCATACAAGCAGCGGCCGCGTACTCCTTCCGTACTCCTCGCGTACCGCTCGCGTACTGCTTCACCCCGGTACGCGTACCGGTCGGTGGCACGGCCATGTGAGAACAGCGAGGATGCGCCGCTTTGGCGGCTCGGTATGGCGGTACCGCCACGGCCGCCTCGGAGCTGACCCAGGGAGTCGGCAGCCGTGGTTGAGATCTAGTCGCCGCGCTTGGCTGCGCCAGGGCGCGGGACGCCTTGTTCGTCAAGGTCGGGAGCGCCTCCGCCGCTCCCACCCCGTGCCGCCGTGCGTGTTGTCGTCCGTCGCGGGAGCGCGATGGCCGCACATGGCGGGCCTGCGTGGCGGCTGCAGAATGCCTCAATCGCTGCGTACTGGAGGGTCAGCGGGGCTGTGAGAAAGGGTACGGATGTCAACTGCTGCAGCGAACGCGAAACCACAAGCGGAGAGGGAGGAGCGGCGGGCCGTGGCGGGCTGAGCAGGTGGGCGTGCAAATCGGTCATGGCGTGCGGTCTGCCGAGCGCACCAGCCAGGAGGACGCTGGCGTCGCCTTTGCGTCCCAACCACCACGGCGTAGCGTCTATTCCGCCACCAAATGGCGTCCAATCCGCCATAATCACGCCATGCTCGCGGCTCGCCCAGCGACTTTCCGCCGCCGCCACACGCTCCGACAGGTCCAGGAGGCACTTGCCGACACCCGCGTCGTGCTCATCGCCGGCGCGCGACAGGCGGGGAAGAGCACGCTGGCCCGAATCATTCTGGCCGGCCTTCCCGATGCTGTCCAGTTCAGCCTCGACGACGAGGCCACGCGCGCGGCCGCTCGAGAGGACCCAGCCGGCTTCATACAACACGAGGCGACCGTCTTCATCGATGAGATCCAGCGCGCGCCACAGCTCCTGCTGGCGATCAAGGCGGCGGTCGACCGGTCGTCGGCGCCGGGTCGATTCCTCCTGACCGGGTCTGCTGACGTCCTCGCGATGGCGCAGGTCGCCGATGCACTCCCCGGCCGTATGGAGGTCATCGAGCTGTGGCCGTTCTCGCAGGGCGAGATCGACGGCCAGATCGACGGCTTCATCGATCGCGCATTCGCTGGATGGGCCGGTCGAACGGCGACCACTCTGTCGAAGCCCGATTACCTCCGTCGCGCCGAGCGCGGTGGCTTCCCCGACGTCGTCCTCACCCGAGACACCGAACGGCGGCGCGCAGCGTGGTTCGAGAGCTACGTGCTGGCACTCACGCGGCGGGAGGCTCGCGACATCGCCGGCGTGGAGCGGCCCCAGGAGCTCCGTCAGCTCCTGCGTCTCCTCGCGGCCCGTAGCGGCCAGCTGCTGAAGATCGAGGAGGTGGCGCGTGACGCAGGCCTGGCGCCGACGACGACGCGTCGCTACGTCCGCCTCTTGGAGGCCGCCTACATTGTCCGTACGCTGCCGGGATGGGCGACAAGCAAGACAACCAGGGCGGTGCGAGCGCCGAAGATCTACGTGTGCGACGCTGGCCTGCTCTGTCACCTCCTCGGCGTGACCGCTGACGCGATGGCGACGCCGTCGTCCGGTGACGCCGGCCCCGTCCTCGAAAGCTTCGTGACGATGGAGCTTGCCCGACAGCTGGGGTGGTCGGACACCCGCGCCGCCCTGTACCACTTCCGAAGCAAGGACGGGACAGAAGTTGATGCAGTACTCGAGGCGGCAGATGGTCGTCTGGTCGGGGTCGAGGTGAAGGCGGGGGCGACTGTCCGCAGCGAGGACTTCCGCGGCCTCCGCCTGCTTATGGACAAGGTCGGTGATCGCTTCCGAGCCGGCCTCGTTCTCTACACCGGGACGGAGACACTATCCTTCGGCGACAGGTTCTGGTGCGCGCCGATCAGCTCGCTCTGGACCACAGGGGGCGGCAATTGAACCGCCGTGCTGTCCGCGTCGCGCGCGGTGACGGGCGAGTAAAGGCAATGCAGCCCGCCGTCGTGGATATCCACGACGCGGCGAAGCATCTCTGGGAGGCCGCCGACGAACTGCGGGCCAACTCCCATCTGAATCCCGCCCAGTACGGCCTGCCGGTGCTGGGACTCATCTTCCTCAAGTTCGCGGACAGCCGCTTCACTGAGGTAGAGACGGAGCTGGCAGGGAAGGCGACGGGACGCCGGGTTGTCGGGAAGATCGACTATCAGGCGAAAGGTGTCCTGTACCTGCCCGAGACAACGCGGTTTGCCAACTTGCTCCACCTCAAGGAGGGTGACAACCTCGGCAAGGCGATCAACGACGCCATGGCGTCGATCGAGGACGAGAACCCTTCTCTCCGAGGCGTTTTGCCGCGGACCTACCAGTCGCTCAGCGACAGTACCCTCGTCAACCTGCTGCGCTCGGTCAACTCCATCCTGGGGAACATCCAGGGCGATGCCTTCGGGAAGGTGTACGAGTACTTCCTCGGTAAGTTCGCACTTGCTGAGGGGCAGGGGGCGGGCGAGTTCTTCACACCGACGTCCATCGTGCAACTCATCGTCGCGATCATCGAGCCTTTCAACGGGAAGATTTTCGACCCGGCGTGTGGCTCAGGCGGCATGTTTGTCCAGAGCGCCCGATTCGTTGACGAGCATCGCAACGGACACCCTGGCCGCCTCGCCATTTACGGCCAGGAGAAGACTGAGCAGACGGTGCGACTGTGCCAGATGAACCTAGCCGTCCATGGTTTGGAGGGGCAGATCAGCCAGTCGAACTCCTACTACGAGGACCCTCATCGCGCCGTCGGGGCGTTCGACTACGTCATGGCCAATCCACCGTTCAATGTCAACAGGATCGACAAGGCCAAGCTCGAAGGAGACGCTCGGTATCCGTTCGGTCTCCCGCGGGCGGACAACGGCAACTACATCTGGATCCAGGCGTTCCACTCCGCCCTCAACGAGAAGGGTCGAGCAGGCTTCGTCATGGCGAACTCCGCTGCGGATGCCGGTGGGTCGGAGTTGGAGATTCGCCGCAAGCTGATCGAGGACCGCTCGGTCGATGTGATCGTCGCCGTTGGACCCAACTTTTTCTACACGGTCACTTTGCCGGTGACCCTGTGGTTCTTCGACAAGGGCAAGCGCGCGAAGGAGCGCGGCGACAAGGTGCTATTCATCGATGCAAGGAAGATCTTCCGGCAGATTGATCGCGCCCACCGGGAATGGACTGCCGCCCAAGTCGACTTCCTGACCAACATCGCGCGCCTGTATCGGGGGGAGGACGTTAAGAACCGCGAAGGTGCGACCGACTTGACGGCAGACACCTTCCCGCACGGCGCGTATGCCGATGTTCCCGGCCTTTGTTCCATCGCAACGCTCGAGCAGATCGAGAGCCAACGCTGGAGCCTCAACCCTGGCAGGTACGTCGGCGTCACGGCCGCTGAGGATGACGGGGTTGACTTTCAGGTTCGGCTAGAGGAGTTGAACGAGGCGCTGGAGGGGCTCAACGCAGAGGCTGCTCTCCTGCAGGCGCGGGTCGCGGCGAATGTGGCGGAGCTCCTCAGTTGAATTCGGTCTGGCCGCTCGTGACCCTAGGGTCTGTCTGCAGTCGGATGACGGTCGGACACGTCGGGCCGATGGTCGGTGAGTACCTCGACGCGGGGATACCGTTCCTCAGATCCCAGAACATCAAGCCCTTTCGGATCGATGTTGAAGGCGTCAAGTTCATTTCCGATGAGTTCAACCGTCGGCTGAAGAAGTCTGCTCTGTCTCCCGGTGACGTTGTGGTGGTTCGGACAGGTTATCCCGGGACTGCTGCGGTGATACCGCACGAGCTACCTGTGGCGAACTGTGCTGACCTCGTAGTAATCACACCCGGAACCAGGATTGACGCCTTCTTCTTGTCGGCCCTGTTCAACTCTACCTGGGGTCTTTCAGCGGTTAGCGGGCGTTTGGTGGGATCCGCGCAGCAGCATTTCAATGTTGCGGCAGCTCGGTCACTGCAGGTGCATCTACCTCCCCTTCCGACCCAACGTAAGATCGCAGCCGTTCTCTCGGCCTACCACGACCTGATCGAGAACAACAACCGCCGGACCAAGATCCTCGAGGACATTGCGCAGCGAATTTATCGCGAGTGGTTTGTCGAGTTCCGGTATCCAGGGTACGAGAATGTCCCACTGGTCGATTCAACGCTTGGGTCGGTTCCCGCGGCTTGGACTGTTCAATCCTTCGCCGACCTCGGCGAGTACGTCAACGGCTACGCTTTCAAGCCTACCGATTGGGGCGAGAGTGGTCGTCCTATCGTCAAGATCAGGGAGCTCAAGACCGGCGTCACCTCGGAGACTCCTCGTTACGCCGCCAACCTGCCCGGCAAGTTCGATGTGCGGGACGGCGATCTGCTGTTCTCATGGTCCGCCGACCTTGACGCATACCTGTGGACTGGTGGTCCCGCCTGGCTGAACCAGCACCTCTTTCGAGTCGACCCGCGTCCAGGAATCCAGCGATCGTGGCTGTATCACTCGTTGCGCGAACGCATGCCCGAGTTTCGAGCGCGCGCCCAGGGAACCACGATGCGTCACATCAAACGCGCTGCACTGACACAGGTAACCGTGGTGAAGCCGGTGCCTGCCGCGATGGATAAGTTCGCGACCGTCGTCGAACCGATCGATGCTCTTGTTCTGAGTCTCGTTGCGGCTACCAGGGCTCTACGGGAAGCCCGTGACCTTCTCCTGCCACGCCTGATTTCAGGCGACATCGATCTCGACGACCTCCACATCGAAGTCCCTGAGGTGGCAGCGTGAAGAAGACGGCCGGCGTCTTCACCGAAGACCAGCTCGTTGAGCAGCCAGCGATTCAGCTGTTCGACGAGCTCGGATGGGAGACGATCAACGCCTACCACGAGACACTGGGGCCCGGTGGCACGCTCGCACGTGACAACAAGTCCGAGGTGTTTTTGGTCGCGCGGCTTCGCGCTGCCCTGCAACGCCTGAATCCTGGGATCCCTGCCGAATCCATCGAGCACGCTGTCACTGAGATCACGAGGCCCCGGACGGCTCTTCAGTACGCCCGTGCGAACGCAGAGATTCATCACCTCATCCGAGCCCGTGTCGAGGTGCCGGTGCGGCAGCGGGACGGAACATCCATCCCGGAGAAGCTCACGATCATCGACTGGGATGAACCGGAAAACAACGACTTCCTGCTTGTGTCCCAGCTGTGGGTGCACTCAGACCTGTACAAGCGCAGGGCCGACCTCGTCGGCTTCGTCAACGGCATCCCGCTGGCATTCATTGAGCTCAAGGCGTCGCACCACAACCTCAAGCACGCCTTCGATGACAACCTGAGCGACTACCGGGACACCGTCCCCGAGATCTTCACACCCAACGGCTTCATCGTCCTCTCCAACGGGGCCGAGACGAAGGTGGGGACGATCACATCGGGGTGGGAGTTCTTCTCCGAGTGGAAGAAGATCAACTCTGAGGGGGAGGAGGGCGTCGTCTCCCTGGAGACTGTCATCCGAGGGATGTGCACCAAGGAACGGCTCCTCGACATCGTCGAGAACTTCATCGCTTTCCAAGACCTCCCGGGAGGCTTCGTCAAGCTGTTGGCGCGCAACCACCAGTACCTTGGCGTCAACAATGCCCTTGCGCGCATGGACGAGCTTCAGGGAGCGCCCGCCGGCGAGCGCGGCCGGCTCGGCGTGTTCTGGCACACACAGGGGTCGGGGAAGACGCTGTCGATGATCTTCTTCTCCCAGAAGGTGCTGCGCAAGCGTGCCGGCAACTGGTCCTTCGTCATCGTTACCGACCGCGAGGACCTCGATGACCAAGCGTACCGGGAGTTTGCACACGCCGGAGTCGTCTCCGAGAAGAACGTCCAAGCGAGCAGCTCGACACACCTTCGCCAGCTCCTGGGTGAAGACCACCGCTATGTGTTCACCCTCATCCACAAGTTCCGCACGGAGAAGGGCGAGCGGCACCCGGTTCTGTCCGACCGCCAGGACGTGATTGTCATCACCGACGAGGCCCACCGCACCCAGTACGACACCCTCGCGCTGAACATGCGCGACGCCCTGCCGAATGCCCGCTTCCTGGGCTTCACCGGCACTCCGCTGCTCGCGGGCGAGGAGAAGACCCGTGAGGTCTTCGGCGACTACGTCTCCGTCTACAACTTCGCGGCGTCGGCAGCGGACCACGCCACAGTTCCCCTCTACTACGAGAACCGCATCCCCCAGCTGAAGATCGACAACCCCAGGTTCGGCGACGACCTCATGGCGATCGTCGAGGAGGCCGAGCTCGACGAGACGCACGAGCGCCAGCTGGCGCGGGCATTGGGCCAGCAGTACGAGCTCATCACCCGCGACGACCGTCTCGACGCCGTCGCCAAGGACATCGTCGAGCACTTCCTTGGCCGCGGTTTCGCCGGCAAGGCCATGGTGGTCTCCATCGACAAGGTGACCACGGTGCGGACCTTCAACAAGGTCCAGAAGTTCTGGGCGGCACGGCTGGCAGAGCTCGAGGCCAAGATGGCTGGGGCATACCTGGGGGCCGATGAGCGCGACCGACTCTCCCAGGAGATCGCCTTCATGCGCTCGACAGACATGGCAGTGGTCCTGAGCCAGTCGCAGAATGAGATCGCCGAGATGAAGGCGCGTGGCCTGGACATTCGCCCGCATCGCAAGCGCATTGTCGAGGAGGGGCTGGAGGAGAAGTTCAAGAACCCCCAGGATCCGCTCCGCATCGCGTTCGTGTGCTCGATGTGGACGACTGGGTTCGACGTCCCGTCGCTCTCGACGATCTACCTCGACAAGCCGCTGCGCAACCACACGCTGATGCAGACGATCACGCGGGCCAACCGGGTGTTCGCGGAGAAGAACAACGGCCTCGTCGTCGCCTACGTGGACGTCTTCCGCAACCTGCAGCGGGCGCTCGCACTGTACGCCACCGGCGGGAAGGCCGGCGATGTCCCCGTCGAGGAGAAGGGAGCTCTCATCGAGGCCTTGCGTGAGGCAGTCGATGACATTCGCGCCTTCTGTCGCGAGCGCGACGTTGACCTGGACGAACTGGGACGGCTGCGCGGCTTCGAACTGGTGGAGGCCGGCAAGCGCACAGTCGAGGCGCTCCTGCTCGACGACGACGAGAAGGTCGCCTTCCAGGCGCGTGCCGGTCTGGTCAACCGGCTGTACAAGGCAATCCTCCCGGATCGGCGCGCAGGCGATTTCAGTCGCGCGCGCGCCGTCGTCAAGTTCATCGCCGACGGCATCGCGGCTGCTACAGAACGCCCCGAGATCGGTGGTGTCATGGGTCGCATCGAGCAGCTCCTCGATGAATCCGTCGCCGCCGACGAGTACCTGATCCCCGCGGCCGACGCCGACGCTCTCTTCGACCTCGCCGCCGTCGATTGGGACCACGTCCAGGAGGCTTTCCAGAAGGGCAGGCCGCGGACCGCGGCGCAGCGGCTGCGCTCGCTCCTCTCCGCCAAGCTCGCCGCGCTCGTTCGGCTGAACCCCGCCCGCGTTGATCTTGTCGAACGGTTCGAGAAGCTGGTGGCGGACTACAACGCCGGCAGCATGAACACAGAGACTTTCTTCCAGCAGCTCATGGAGTTCAAGCAGACCCTGAGCGATGAGGAAGCACGGGCGGTCCGCGAGGAGATGACCGAGGAGCAGCTCGCAGTCTTCGACCTCATCATGCGGCCGGCACCGGAACTCACGGACGCCGAGAAGGACCAGGTCAAGCGCGTCGCCGAGGAGCTGTTGGCCACCCTCAAGCGCGGGAAACTCGTCCTCGACTGGCGCAAGGAGCAACAGCTGCGGGCGGCCGTGCGCCTGACCGTCGAGGAGACGTTGGATCGCCTGCCTGAGAAGTTCACCCGGCAGGTCTACGTCCAGAAGTGCGACGCCGTGTACCAGCACATCTTCGATGCGTACTGGGACGACGGCCATTCCGCGTACGACCGCGCGGCATGACCGCGGCGACAGTCAGAGGGGCGAGGCCAGGGCGTCGAAGCCCGTCTACAGAGTTGCGGTAGCGGTTGCCAACACCACTCGCCATGTACCTCTAGTGCAGTGGAAGGCGAATAGGTAGACGGATGCGTGCGCGATGATGCACGCTTCCGGGTATGGCAAATCACCCTTCGCCTCCGCTATTGCCGACATCCGAAGAGCGCGCT
>JBDTJX010000061.1:0-6226 GCA_039935655.1 Candidatus Dormiibacter sp.
CTTACGGGCAACTCGGTTGACGCGTTCTGTGTCCAGCCCAGTCCGGCCACGTCCGGGCTCGTGGGGGTCAATTTGGGGTCAGAAAACACCAGAGTTGACAGTAACCCAGCAGGATCCCGCCCAAGAGTTCGAGGCCGCCTGGGAGGTGGTGACCCGGGGCTGGACTCGGAGTGGTGCGGTCGGCGCTTGATCGCCACGTAATCCAACACCCGCCCATTTCGGGTGCTTCGGACTTACGAAAGGCGGGGCCAACGGTTTGCCGGCGCGGCATCGTCGGGAAGGGTCCCCCGCAAAGGCGTCGGGCCGCTCACCCGCTCTCCGCGAAGAACTCCCGCATCACCCCAAGCTGGCGATGCACGGCGGCGCTGTTCCAGCGATGGCCCTGCTCGCTGTCGACAAACAGGCGGATGTTGGGGCGGCCGGCGATCAGCCGCCGCAACTGCTGCACGTCGACCAGGTGATCCTGGTCGGCGACTATCACCAGCGTCTGTCCGTTGCGCTTGAGCAGCGTTTGCAACCCCTCATAGCGCGATCCGTCTCGGAACCACTCGCGCGCGGCGGGTGGATGAGCTCGCCGCTGGTTGTCGAAATTAGCCTGTGCTGTCTGCAGGTCCACGTCACCCTCCGCGATGACGTAGCACTTGTACAGGTCGCTCACCAGTCGGTTGCGACTGAGCGCAACGACAGTCTGCCACAAGGGCGCCAGCGTCAGCACCCGCACCTGCTCGCGGTAGAAGCGACGGATCAGGGCAGGAGCAAGCAGCGGTGTGTGCAAGACGAGGCGGCCGACGCGCTCGCCGCACCGCTCCCACCAGAGCGCACGCGACCGACGCGCCGAGGCACAGGCCGGCAACGTCGAACTCGTCGATGTCCAGATGGTTCAGCAGCGACTCGAGCGCGGTCGCCATGGCCTCCACGGTGTGCCGGCCGGTGAGCGGCGCGGACTCTCCGTTGCCCGGCAGGTCGGGAATGATCAGCCGGCGGTACGTGGCCAGCTCGCTGAAGCGGCCGCCGAACTCCTCCGCCGAACTGAGAAACCCGTGGCACAGGAGCAGCGGCCGGCCTTGCCCGATCGTCAGGCACCGAATCGTCCCAGCGCCACCATTGATGTGAAGCTCATCCATGGGGAGCACCGTCGCGGTCATGCTGGACGGGAGTGTGAACGCTCAGGCCCCTCTGGTCGCTCGGCCTACCCGGCATGAGGACGGCCAAGCTTGGGCGCGGACGACCAGCGCCTCGACGCCTCCTTGCCGCCACCTTTGCGAGAGATGCGCCGTCAGGCGCTCGCGATCGCCACGCCGTACAGAGCAGCGAGGACGGCAGCCACCAAGCTTGCGGACCCGAGCAACACCGACGCCCACGGGCGGCGCGCCGAGTCAGCCCCCAAGCGTGGCGCTTGCAGAAATGCATGGACGCCAGCAGCGAGACCGGACAGAGCCACCAGACCGAGCTTGACAGCAAGCGTTCGCCCGGAGGAGCTGTCGAGCAGGTGCGACCACTGCAGTCCAGCATTGCCGACGTTGATGATCCCCGTGACCAGGAGAACGCCGAATGCTGGCCACGCGACCGCCTGGTATCGCTGAGCGGCCAGGCTCGCGAGCTGGCCGTGGCCCCGGAGAACCGGAATCAGAATCGCCACGGTTACCTGCCCACCGATCCAGACGCAGGCCGCAAGGACGTGCAACCAGAGAACCAGCTCCGTCCAAGAGATGCTCAGCACCGGCTCAGCCTACGTGCACGCGGACAGTTCAGCTACGGCCGCCGCACACCGCTGCTCGGCGTAAAGCGGCGGCAGATCACCGCTGCCTCACTTGGCGCGGTCGCCCTGGCGAACGGTAGGAGGTTGTTTCGCCCTCCCAACTGTCGAGGAGGGTCAGGGTCTGGCGGATGACGATGGCCGCGGGCACCGATGCCTTGGCGCCGTCGCGCAGCGCGAGCCGCTCGACGGCATCTACCGCCTCGATCAGCTGCATCACCGCCCCCATCGGTGCGAGATCGTCGCGACCGATGACCGGGACGTCCAACGGTGGCGCGTTTCCGACGCCAAGTCAAAACAGTCGCAGGCTGGGCGTCGGAGTTCCTGGCGGCGGTCGCAATTGGTCCGTATCACGACGGGTCGTGTGCTCCACCTATGGTCCATAGGAAACGCGCTCTCGTTCACGCCCCTGACGCGATGTCGCACTCCGGGCGGAACAGTCAGCAAGCGCCCACGCGTCAGCGCGACCGCTTTCTCGCCCACTGTGAACTCCACACGGCCGTCGATCCCCTGCACCGTGATCGCCCAGTCGGCGTGGTGCTCGTGCATCTGACCCCCAGGTTGAGGGCGATCAGCACAACGCGCACGCCCGCCTGCTTGGCGATGGTCTTGGCGGCGTGATCTGCCGCGTGGTAGGAATCACTCGCACGCAGTGCCTCCAATTCGGTGGCCAAGTCCACCTCGATCAACGGATCGCTGACGTGGTGAGCCCGCGCTCTGCAACGACCGCATCCGGCACTGCGTCGCTGGTTATCTCCGTGGCCACTTCGGCATCGGCAGCGCGACCTCAGCGCGCAACGACCGGACCGTCGTGCGGGTAAGAGGCGCCCGCTCTGAGCCGCCCTCGTGACCGAGATCTTGGAGGACGTCGTCGAGCTGCTGGTCGGCGAGCAGAGCACGACCCGACCTCAGCCGGATGGTTGTCCGACCGTTGTCCGTTGCCTCAATGGATTCGATCAAGTGGGGGTGCATCCATACATCGCGCATGCCGCCGGGAGTGACGTCGACGATTCGAAGGTACTTCATGCTGGAACCAGCTTCGGCGTGGCCCCGCTCGCCTGGACGATCGACATTCGCTCGCTCGGTCGGGCGCCTGCCTGGTGCCACGCGCGCAGGGTCGTCGACGGTCTCCTTGGCCATGTGGCTCCTGAGCCTGTCCTCACGTACAGCCAGAGCCACCCTCCTCGAGAGTGTGTCCCTCATCCACGCCGTCCTGGCGCTGTCGCCCGACGTACCGGCCGACCAGGTAGGTGGCCAGGAGGGCGTTCTGGCGCTCGCTGGCATGCGCTATGTCGCGGGCGACGCGGAGGAGGGCAGCCCTCTGGGCGCGCTCCGGCACGGCGACCGCGAGTGATGGCTTGCCAGCGATCTCAGCCAGCGATGCGGCCAGACGCTCGAGGAGGTCATTGCTCGGTGCTTCCATGTCGGTTTCCCTATCCTTATTGTCAGCATGGCGCCTTTCCTCCGGTCCCTGCTCCCATCTCACCTGGTCAGCCTCAAGCCTTTCGGGCTGGGTGAGCAGCGCCCCAACAACTACCTCGAGATCTGGAAGGCGATCGTCGAGAACCGCCGCAATCTGGGCCATGCGACACGGATCATCCGCGAGGGGGTGTGCGACGGTTGCGCTCTCGGGACCAGCGGGCTGCACGACTGGACGATGGACGGCGTCCACCTCTGCAACATCCGGCTGCGGTTGCTGCGGCTCAACACCATGCCGCCGTTCGACCCACGCCTCACATCCGATGCAGCATCGCTGGCTCAGAAACGTGGGAACGAGCTGCGCGACCTGGGCCGCATTCCTTGCCCGCTGATCCGTCGCCGCGGCGATTCGGGATTCGCGCGCCTGTCGTGGGACGACGCGCTGGGGCTGATCGCCGACCGCGTGTGCCAGGCCGGGCCCGAGCGCAGCGCCTATTACCTGACCAGCCGCGGCATCCCCAACGAGACCTACTATGCCGTGCAAAAGGCCGTTCGGGCGATGGGCTGCAACTCCATCGACAACGCCGCGCGCGTCTGCCACTCGCCCAGCACGACGGTACTCAAGCAGATGCTCGGCGTCGGCGCCACCACGTGTTCCTATCGCGACTGGATGGACGCGGACGTTGTGGTCTTCATCGGTTCCAACGTGGCCAACAACCAGCCAGTGGCAACCAAGTACCTGCACTACGCGAAGAAACGCGGCGCCAAGGTGGTAACGATCAACACGTATCGCGAGCCGGGAATGGAGCGATACTGGGTGCCCTCGGTGCCCTCCAGCGCTATTTTCGGAACGCGAATCACCGATCGCTTTCACATCATCACGCCGGGTGGAGATGTTGCATTTCTCAACGGCGCCATGAAGCACATGCTGGAGAACGGCTGGTACGAGGCGAGCTTCGTCGCCGCGCACACCACCGGATTTGACGACTTTGCCCAGGATCTGCGCGATCAATCGTGGGAGCTGCTCGAGCGCGGCAGCGGCGTGCCTCGCGCCGAGATGGAGGCCTTCGCCAAGACCATGAAGGCGGCGCGCAGCGGCGTGCTGGTCTGGAGCATGGGGATCACGCAACACCAGGTGGGTGAGGACAACGTGCGTGCCATCGTCAACCTGGCGCTGCTCAAAGGGTTCGTGGGCCGCGACGGCTGCGGTCTCATGCCCATTCGCGGACACTCGGGTGTTCAGGGCGGGGCCGAGATGGGTGCGTATTCCACCGCGTTGCCAGGTGGGCTACCGGTCAACGCGGAGAATTGCGGCCGCCTGAGTGACGCCTGGGGCTTCGATGTCCCCACAGCGCCTGGCTGGACTGCGCCCCAGATGATCGACGCAGCGGCGCGTGGCGACATCGATGTTCTTGTGTCAATGGGTGGCAACTTCCTGGAGGTGCTCCCCGATCCGGGCTACGTTCGCGGGGCGCTCGCCCGCATCCCGCTGCGCGTGCACCACGACATCGTGCTCAGCTCGCAGATGCTCGTCGACCCAGCCGATTGTGTGCTGGTGCTGCCGGCGACCACTCGATACGAGATCGAGGGCGGCGTCACCGAGACGAGCACCGAGCGCCGCGTGATCTTCAGCCCGTTCATCGAAGGCGGCACCAGCCACCAGGCGCGATCCGAGGGCGACGTGTTGCTCGAGGTTGCGCGCCGGGTGAGGCCTGACATCGCCGATCGCCTGCGATTCGATGGCACGGCGCATATCCGCCGCGAGATCGCGGAGATCATCCCGCATTATCGTGGCATTGAAACGCTCGCCAAAGCCGGCGATCAGTTCCAGTACGGCGGCTCTCACCTGTGTCGCGACGGCGTGTTCCCCACTGCGAACGGGCGAGCCGGGTTTGCCGCCGTGAAGCCCACCGTGGTCGAGCTTCCTGAGGGCTGCGTCGAGGTCACCACCAGGCGGGGCAAGCAGTTCAACAGCATGGTGCAGGAAGACCGTGATGCCATCACCGGCGCATCTCGCGATGCGATCTTCATGAGCACCGAGGACATTGCTCGATTCGGGCTGCGGCGCGGCGACGAGATCCTGCTCCGCAACGAGGTGGGTGAGTATCGGGGGCGTGTCTTCACAGCGCGTGTCAAGCCCGGTTCGGTGCAGGTGCATTATCCCGAGGGCAATGTGATCATCGAACGAGGGGCGCGCGCACCACTCTCGGACATCCCCGACTACAACGCGATCGCGCGCGTGGAACGCGTGGTGCCTCCGTGACCTCATCTCGCCGCCAAGTCATGCAGATACGTTCATCGGGTGATGTGACCTGGCGAAGCGACGACCTGACGCCCGAGGAGCCACTGGAGATCCGCCTCCAGGGAGTTCCCGTGTCGGTGACCATGCGCACTCCGGGCGCGGACTTCGACCTGGCCGTCGGCTTCCTCGTCACCGAGGGCGTCATCGCCGGCGCCGACGAGATCGGCTCGATGAAGATGTGTCCGCACGCGGCGGAGACATCAGGGAACTACAATGTGGTGGAGGTCACGCTGCGGGAATCTCTGCAACGCACGATGTCACCCCGCAACTTCTACATGAGCTCGTCGTGTGGGATTTGCGGGAAGGCCAGCATCGAGGCGGTGCGCACGGCATCACGCTACGACGTGCACGACGATCCGCTGACCCTGTCCCCGGCGCTGCTGGCCAGCCTGCCCGCCGCGTTGCGAGGCGCGCAGAAGGTGTTCGCGCGTACCGGTGGGCTGCATGCGGCCGCCCTCTTCAATGCGCTCGGGGAGGTGGTGTGCGTTCGAGAGGACGTGGGCCGTCACAACGCGTTCGACAAGGTGATCGGCTGGGCTGCGACGCAACGTCTGCTCCCCCTGACCTCGCACGTCATTCTGGCATCCGGGCGCACCAGCTTCGAGCTGACGCAGAAGGCGCTCATGGCCGGCATCCCGATGATCGCGGCCGTCTCTGCGCCCTCACAGCTTGCGGTGGACCTGGCCGAGGCTTCCGGAATGACGCTGATCGGCTTCTTGCGCGGCGAGCAGATGAATGTCTACGCGGGG
>JBDTJX010000062.1:0-27559 GCA_039935655.1 Candidatus Dormiibacter sp.
AGGTCGTCCGACGCTGGGCCGAAGGTCATGGCGGAAGCGTAGCGAACAGGTGTTCGCCAACGCAAGGCAAAAACCCTTGCTCAGCCACGGTTTTACAGCATTGCGACAGCACACCCGGTTGTCGCGAACTGGTCGCTACGCGCTGCCCGCTCGGGCTACACGTGCAACAACAACTCCGCCACCTGCACCGCATTGGTCGCCGCTCCCTTGCGCAGGTTGTCCACCGCCAGGAACAGAGCCAACCCGTTGGCGCGCGAACCGTCGACGCGAATACGCCCCACGTGCACCTCGTCAGAACCGACGACTGCCCGAGGCGTCGGGTACTGCTGGGTCGCCGGGTCGTCGACAACAAGCACCCCGGGGGCGCGGCCGAGCAGCTCGCGCGCCTCACCGGCTGTTACCGCATCGTCGAACTCCGCCCACACCGCCGCCGCGTGACCCACCGTCACCGGCACGCGCACCGTCGTCGCCGCAATCGGCAGCTCCGGGAGGTCGAGCACGCGGCGCAGCTCAGCGACCACCTTGGTCTCCTCCTCGGTGTCGTCGCCGACCATCTGCCACCCTCCCGGCACGACGTTGCCGTGGAGCACGTGCGGGTACACCTTCCGCAGCGGCGGCCGGCCGTACGCGTCGTCGCGTTCCTGCGCAGCCAGTTCGGCGGCGAGGGCACGCCCTCCCCCGCTTGCGGCCTGGTATGTCGCCACGGTCACGTGACGCAACCCAAGCCGTTCGTGCAGCGGGGCGAGTACAACCGCGAGAGGTATGGCGACGCAGTTGGGGTTGGCGATGATGCCGGCGTGACCCTCGAGCGAGGCTGCATTGACCTCGGGAACGACCAGCGGCACCGTCGGGTCCATGCGGTACGCGCTGGACTTGTCGACGGCGACGCCTCCACTGTCGGCAACCACCGGCGCGAACCGCCGCGCCGTGTCCGCCCCCGCCGCGAGGAAGACGATGTCGGCGCCGGCCAGGATGCCGTCCTCAACCTCGTGCACCACCACGTCGTGGTCGCGGAAGCGAACGATCGCACCGGCGCTCCGCGCGCTGGCGAGCGCGTGGAAGTCACCGATCGGGAACACCCGGTCCTCCAGGACACGCAACAGCGTGCCCCCGGCAGCGCCTGTCGCCCCCACCACGGCGACGACAGGCGGATTCTGCACGGTGAGAGTTAGGCTGGTCCGCCGCTGCCGGCGCCGGCGGCTTCGGCCTGCTGCTTGGCGAGGTCGCGGATCGCCTCTTTGCGCGAGAGGTTGATGCGGCCGCGGTCGTCGACCTCGATGACCTTGACCATGATCTCGTCGCCGATGTTGACCACGTCCTCGACCTTTTCGACGCGGTGCTCGGCAAGGTGGCCGATGCGGACCAGGCCCTCCTTCTTGGGAGCGATCTCGACGAACGCCCCGAAGCTCATCAGGCGGGCGACGCGGCCCTTGTAGATCCGACCGATCTCGACGTCCTCGGTGAGGTCGCGGATCATCGCGAGCGCCTGCTCGCGAGCCGCAGCGTTGGCAGAGGCGATGCTGACCCGGCCGTCGTCCTCGATGTCGATCTGGGCGCCGGTCTCCTCGACGATCTTGCGGATCATCTTTCCGCCCGGGCCGATGACGTCGCGGATCTTGTCGGGGTTGATCATGATGGTCTCGATCCGCGGTGCCCACGGGCTCATCTCGGTGCGCGGCTGGGCCAACCCTTCGGCCATCTTGCCGAGGATGTGGATGCGACCGGCGCGTGCCTGGGCGAGCGCCTTCTCAAGAAGGTCCCACTGCAGGCCGCGAACCTTCATGTCCATCTGCAGAGCGGTGATGCCCTTCTCGGTGCCGGCGACCTTGAAGTCCATGTCGCCGAGCGCGTCCTCCATCCCCTGGATGTCGCTGAGGATCACGGAGTGGTCATCGCCCTCGATAAGGCCCATGGCGATGCCGGCGACCGGCGCCACCAGTGGCACGGCGGCGTCCATCAGTGCGAGGCATCCGCCGCACACTGACGCCATCGACGTCGAGCCGTTGCTCGAGAGGATCTCGGTGACGATGCGGACGACGTAGGGGAAGTCTGCCTCGTCGGGCATGACGTTGTGCAACGCCCGTTCGGCGAGCGCGCCATGTCCGATCTCACGCCGCCCCGGGGCGCGCTGGAAGCGTGCCTCGCCCACGGAGTACGGCGGGAAGTTGTAGTGGTGCATGAACCGCTTGAACTCCTCGAGTCCAAGCCCGTCGATCTTCTGCTGGTCCTGACCGGACCCGAGCGTGACGATTGACAGCGCCTGCGTCTGGCCCCGGGTGAAGATGGCGCTGCCGTGGGTGCGTGGCAGCACGCCGACCTGCGTCCAGATCGGGCGGATCTCGTCCGTGCGACGGCCGTCCGGGCGCACCCCCTCGTTGAGGATCGCGGCGCGCACCGCCTTCTTGGTCTCCGACTCGAAGGCCTTGCTGATGTCGCCGCGCTTGTCCGGAAAGCGCTCCGCGAGTTGCGCGACGGCGTCGGCCTTGAGGTCGTCGAGCTGACGTTCGCGCGTGGCCTTGTCGACGTTCCTAGCGGCCTCGCCGATACGGTCAGCGACCAGCTCGTGCACCGCGGCAGCAACGTTGGGATCGGTCGTGACCGGCGGGTACTGCATGGTCGGCTTGACGCCGAGCGCGTTGCGGATGTCGACCTGGAACTGCACGAGGCGCTGAATCTCGTCATGGGCCATGCGCATCGCCTGGAGCATCAGGTCCTCGGGAACCTGGCGGGCGCCCGCCTCGACCATGCTGATCGAGTCGGCCGTACCGGCGACGACGAGGTCGAGCTCGGACTCCGCGATCTGCTGCAGGGTCGGGTTGAGGATGAGCTGGCCGTCGAGCATGCCGACACGCACGCAGCCGACCGGCCCGGCGTGGGGAATGTCGCTGATCGCCAGCGCCAATGAGGCGCCGGTAACCGCAAGGGTGGTCGGGTCCTGCTCCTGGTCAGCGCTCAGCACGGTGGCAATGACCTGGACGTCGTTGCGGAAGTCCTTGGGGAACAGCGGGCGCAGCGGGCGGTCGATCATCCGGCTGGCGAGGACGCCGGCCTCGCTGGGCCGTCCCTCCCGGCGCGGGAAGCTGCCCGGGATACGCCCGACCGAGTAGAGCTTCTCCTCGTAGTCGCAGGTGAGCGGGAAGAAGTCGATGCCCTCACGGGGCGTGCGGTTGGCTGTCGCGGTGACGAGCACAACTGTGTCGCGACAGCGGATGAAGAGGGCACCGTTCGCCTGCTCGGCGACGTGTCCGGTCTCGACGATCAGCGGCTGACCCGCGTAATCGGATTCAAACTTCTGGTAGGCCATTGGGTCTCCTGTTGAGTGGATGACCCGGGCGCGAGCAGACCTGGTGCCGCCCCGCGCGGATGGTGGTGAGATTGGTGTCTGGAGGTCGGCGGGCGGCTCGCGCCGTTTGGCTGCGGTGCCGCATTGTGCCGAGGTCCAGGCGCCAACCTCTCACCGCTGCGCGTGGCTGCGGGGCGATGTCGCTCCCGGATCGGAGTCAATCTGGTTGTCTGTTAGATGTGAGGCCCACCGGTCAGGCGGGCTGTGCGCAGCCCTCCGTGGAGTGGACCGAGGAACGTGAACGCATCGTTTACCGGCGAAGCCCGAGCTGGGCGATTATCGCGCGGTAGCGCTCGACGTCGGTTCGGGTGAGGTAGTCGAGGAGCCGGCGGCGCTTGCCGACGAGCTTGAGCAGTCCACGGCGGGAGGCGTGGTCCTTGGGGTGGTCGCGGAGGTGCTCAGTGAGCGCGGCGATGCGGTCACTGAGGACGGCGATCTGCACCTCCGCCGACCCGGTGTCGGTGTCGTGGCGGCGGTGTTCGGCGATGATCTCCGACTTTGGTCGAACTGCTGTCAACTACTTCTCCGTGGGGCCGGTTGGCCTGTCGCCGGTCGGGGAGCGGAGCCGCGTGGCGCATTCCCGATGCACCAGAACCGAGCGGGGCTCTCCGAAGGTCAGCGTGAGTTTACCAGCAATTCAAAGAGCACGGTCCGGGGCTGTCCCGACGCAGACGTTGAGGACACCGGGGAGACATGTCAGGGTGGCGGGAGCTCTGCCGATCTGTTCACCTTCGATGTCGAACAGGAGTGGGCGATCGTCGAGCGGCTCGACGCGGACAGTGGCAGCCCGCCGCACGAGGACGCCGGGCTGGCGGAGGTGGGTGCCGCGATAGACCGAGGGCATGGCGGCCAAGGTGCGGATGCGTCCCAGCGCGGGAAGGACGATGACGTCGAACAGGCCGTCGTCCAGCTCTGCACCTGGTGCAATGCGCATGCCACCACCGAAGCAGCGCCCGTTGGCGATGACCACGTTCTGGATGTCCATCTCGACGACGTCACCGTCGAAGGTGAGACGCACCGGCCGGCCGCCGAAGGTGGTGAGGGCTTTCACGGAGATGCCGAGGAACACAGCGGTGCCGCGGAGGCCGCCGCCCTTGTTGCCGCTGCGATTCACGCGGGCGACCACCTCGCCGCCGACACCGCAGTCGGCGATGTTGATGAACTGACGAGCGGCCGTGGCGGGGTCGTCGTAGGTGACGCGGCCGGCGTCGATGCGCCGGACATGGTTGGCGCGCAGGATTGCTGCCAGCTGGATCGGATCAGTGGGCAATCCCGCGGTGCGGCGGAAGTCGCCGCCGGTGCCGCTCGGGAGTACGCCGAGGATGGCGTCCGGGTTGAGGGCGACGCCGTCCGGCGTGAAGAAGCCGTTGACGACCTCGTTGAGCGTGCCATCACCGCCTGCGGAGACCACCCGCGTGTACCCGGCTGTGAGGGCGGAGCGCGTGACGGCCGTGGCGTCGAACGGTGCCGTGGTGTGGTGAACGTCGTGCTCGACCCCGGCCGCTCTGAGGGCGAGGCGGAGAGTCGGCCAGCGCTTGAGGGTGCGGCCGCCGGCACTCGCGGGGTTGACGACCACCAGGGTGCGCGGGTGGTCGGCGCTCTCCCCGCTCATGGTCCGCGGATGGTATCGGCGCTCTCCCGGGCGGTGTCACGGTGGTGCGACCGCGGGTGGAGCATTTGGCCGCGCCGTGAGTTGGGCACCGGTGACGGATTCGCACGGCCGGCGGGGCGGGGGCGACCGGTTGTGTCCCGGATGTGATTGCCCCGACCGGCACCCGATCAGGAGACTAGAGGGGGTGCCGGCGGTCGGACCGCAGAAACTTCGGGTCAAGGCAGGAGGGCGGTGGATGGGAGTGCCGCAGACCGCGACGGTCGTGTACGGTCAGAGGTCCCGGGAGGCGATGGAAGGGCATGCGATGGTCCTGACCGGCGGCATCCGCGTCGGAATGGTGACGGTGGCGGTGATGGCCGCTTCGTGCGGCCCAGCGACGCCGTCGAGCACGGCCTCCCCGACCGCGCACGCTACTACGGCGCCTCGGCCTAGCGCTGCGGTTGGGGCGTGCGCCTCGGTGACCACCACGACGCCGATCGCGCAGGTCTCCGCCGCTTGTGCTGCGCTGTGGGCGCCGTACGGGGTGACCAAGGTTCCACCGGCGAATTTGACGGATGCGACGCCAACACCGCCTGGCGCACTCGTCGTAAATGGTACTCAAGGTGCGGTCAGTGACACGGAAGCACAGCGGTGGGCGCTCGCGGCTAATCGGGCTGCGATCTGGGATCGATGGGCCGAACGGTATGACCAAGTCGCCCTTCTCAACCACATCATTGCGCAAAGCCTCGTCCCGGCTAGCGAGCTCTCGGCTATGAACCAAGGGGCACAAGTCAATCAGCCCGATTGCTCGTCATTCGGTACCAGATACGGGGTATTCCCTATTGGCACGACGGGGGCGACGTATTTCTCGGGGCTTGGGCAGCACACGTCTGCCTCGTACGTGCTTTCCGTCATGTACCCGGGCCCCTGTCAGATCGTTGCGTCTTACCCTGACGGCCGTAAGTCCGTGCTGTTTTCCTTTGCAACAGCCGGCACTACCGTTTTCGCCGGGTCTGTTCATGACGATCCCGTCCTCGGGAGCCTGTGGTTTGCAGAAGCAACAGCCGATTGCGCGAATCAAGCAGCCCCGCAGGCATGGTGCCTGTCCAATGAACGCTAAGTCGCGAGCACTGTTGGCGGGCACCTGCCTGATTGTCTTCTTAGCCGCCCCTACAACACATGCGTTTGCCATCCGCGAACAAACGGGTTGCACGGGCATCGGTGGCGGCAACACCAGCGGCATCGGCGCCGCCCTCGGTTGCGGGCTGCCGCCACCCGCGGCGTCCACCCCACAGGACAACGGCAATGGCGTTTTCGGTGCACCAAGCGGGCCGCCCCTCGGATCCAAGTGCCTCCCCACCACCCTCCTCCCCACCAGCGGCGGCAACGGCACCACACCAAGTCACGAGTACGTCGTGATCAGCCCCGCCGTCGCGGGCAACCCGGAGGCAGGCCTCACGACCAGTGGGACCATCCACTCCCCTCTCCCCGTCGGATCTCCGACGGGATCACACGACGTTGCGGTTCCGCCAGAAGCGGTCAAGACGGCTGCCCAACAGAACGCCGCCGCGGCGGCCGAGGCGCAGGGCATCGCCGACGCGTTCAACGCCTATCAGCGGCAACAGATCGCTGACGCGCAATCGTCGGGCGCCTTTGATCACCCGTCGGCGTCGCTGTCAAAGCTGCTCAACACTCAGTACACCACTGCCAACTTCTACGTGCCGCTGAGTCCGCCCCTCCCCGGCAGTCTCGCCACATCTGAGGACGCGACCACCTGGAGCTTCCTCGAGCCCGTGTACCTCAACGTCGGCCGCGTCGTCCATAGTCCAGTCGGAGTCGACCCGGTCGGCCTGCCGCTCTACGGCCCCAAGTACTGCAGCCAGTTGCAGGTGGCCGGCATCGATCCACCGTACCTGCAGACGCAGTTCGCAACGGCGCTCCCATCGTTCACCGCGCAGGTCAATCAGATCGCGGACGCAATTTGGCACAGCTTCCGTCGCGGGACCATCGTCAGCAAGCCGGCCGATGGATTGCCCACCTACGTGGGACTGCCAACCTGCGTCGGCCTGGATACCGGGTTGCCCACCGGCTCGGGGACACCCAACCCGTTCACCATATCGCTGCCGATCACGCTTGCCGGCGTCGCGGGTCGCCTGCCGGTTGCCGTGTCGGGTCGCGTCGCGGTGTCCATCGTTGCCGACGGCGTCCATTGGACATTCAACGACCCCACCGGCAACGCCAGTGTGCGCGGCCAGGACTCAGCCGACCCAAGCCGTCCGACGGGTACGCCCACCTACGATGCGTCCACGCAGTCGTGGCCGGACGCGAACGCAAAGTGCACCGTGTACCACCAGTACCGCGGCCTGGTTGCCTCACCGAGCGTCGACATCACAGCCAGCGAGAACTTCCACATCGAGGTGTCCGGCGCATACAGCACAGGTGCGGCGGCGCCGATAGCCTTCAGCTACGCTTACGAGCCGGCGGATTCTCCTGTGAGCTGGTCGAGCGGCCCGTACCCCGTGTACCAGATCGAAGCCGTCCCCTACGCCCCGGGGAACTGAGCCGGCGACAACTCGGCCCGCTGTCAGAAGGCGGCTGCGTCGACAATGCTCGGGTGACAAAGGCACAGCGCACACGCTCGGCGCGGCTCACGTATCGCCGGGCGACCATCGATGACGCGCTGCGGTTGGTCCAGGAGCCGGTGTCGATCGATGGGCTGCGCGCCGGTGGCTACCCGGATGAAGGCACCCGCTTCTTCGCCCTGCGCCTGCTCGAACGCGGCACTGACGACACGGATATCTTCGGCATGTACCATGTCATCGACGCAGCGACCGGCGCGCTGGTCGGCCATGTCGGGTTCCACGGTAGACCCGACGATGACCACGCAGTCCGCATCGGCTACGCCATCGCCCGCGATGTACGCGGCCAGGGTCATGCGCAGGAGGCGGTCTCGTGGATCATCGACCTGGCCTTGACCCAGCCGGTCGTCGAGCTCGTGCGCGCAGACACCACTCAGTGCAACCTCAGGTCCCAGCACGTCCTCGAGCGCACCGGCTTTGCCCTGGTGCGCAGCGAGGCCGGCATTCGGTTCTACCAGTACATACCTCCGCGTCAGGCAGCAGCCGGGTAGGGCCGCTACTGTCGCGGCGGCTGCGCTCCGGACAGCAGAGCGCGCACCTGCTCGACGTCTCGCCCGATCTGCGCAACCAGATCATCGATCGACGCGTACTTGCGTTCCTCGCGCAGACGCTCCACGAACACCGCCCGCACATCGTGGTCATACAGGTCAGCTGAGAAATCCAGCAGGAACGCCTCGACGGTGAGGCGATCGCCGCCGAAGGTCGGCCGGTAGCCCACGTTCGTCGCTGCCATGTGCCAGGCATCGTCGACACGCACCCACATCGCGTACACGCCGGGTTCGGGCAGGCACTTCTCCGCCGCGATTGAGAGGTTGGCGGTCGGGAACCCGAGATGCCGCCCCACCTCCTCGCCGTGCTCCACCCGGGCGTCCATGAAGTACTGCCGGCCCAGCAGCGGCGCAGCCCCGGCCACGTCGCCCGACATCACCATTTCTCGGATCCGCGACGACGACACCGCTGTCGCATCGCTGCGTACCTCGTCGACCTGCACGACGGAGATCCCGTATCGCTCGCCATACCCACGCAGGAAGGTGATGTCGCCCTGGCGCTTGTGTCCGAGTACGAAGTCATACCCCACGACCAGCGCGCGCAGGTCGAAGGCGTCCCTGAGCAGATCACAGAACTGCTCGGCGCCCCAGCCGCTCACCTCCCGGGTGAAGCCGAGCACGACCAGTCGGTCGACGCCACCGCGGTCGAGCAGCGACTGCTTCTCCGGAAGGGTGGTCAGCGACGGCGGACAGTGCGGCGGATCAAGAACGCACCGCGGGTGCGGGTTGAAGGTGAGCACGGCCGTCTGCGCCCCCATCGAGGCGCTCACCGATCGCACCTGCTCGAGGAGCGCGACGTGTCCGCGATGGACCCCGTCGAAGTTGCCGATTGTCAGCACGACCGGTGCGTCGTCATCCTGCCTTCGGCCCAGGCCATCGTCGACGCGCATGCGCTCAGCTGTTGAGGACTTTGGTGGGCCGCAGCAGGTTGCCGGCGATCTCGCCGATCGCGATGAGCCGCCCGTCGGCGCTGTGCACCCGGCACTGGTTGCCCGCGATCAGCTCCGGCGCGCGCGGCAGCCACACCGACTGGCCGCGACCGATCATCGTGGCCTGCTGCGGCGCCAGGTCGACGCGCGGCAGGAAGCTCACTGCGCGGTCGGGCGGGAGCAACGCGGTGGCCGGGTCGTCGAATTCGGCGAGCGCATCTGGTGTCACCGCATCCTCGAGCCGCAGGCCGCCGTACTCCGTGCGCGACAGCCACGCCAACAACGCGCCCGCGCCCAAAGCGTCTCCGACGTCGGCGGCAAGCACGCGCATATACGCTCCCTTGCCACTGACAACCTCGAGCTCGGCCTCGGCGCGCGGCCCGGGCCGGAACGCGGTCACCTCAATGCTCTCGATGCGCACCGGACGCGCCTTGCGCTCGACCTCCTGCCCGCTGCGAGCCAGCTCGTAGAGATGCTTACCCTCGTAGCGGACGGCCGAATGCATGGGCGGCACCTGCTCGATGTCGCCTACGAACCCGGCCGCGACGCGTCGCACGTCCGACGCGGTCAGCCCCGAAGCATCCGTTCCAGCGACCACCTCGCCCTCGGTGTCGAGCGTGTCACTGCGTTCGCCGAAGCGGACCACGCAGCGATACGTCTTGCTCTGCTGATGGAAGTAGTCGACGAGTCGGGTGGCCTGGCCGATGCAGATCGGCAGCAGCCCGGTTGCTGTCGGGTCCAGTGTGCCGGCGTGGCCGACGCGTCGTTCATCGAAGATGCGGCGCACAACCCGCACGGCATCGAACGAGGTCATCCCGGCCGGCTTGTCGATCGCCACGATGCCGCTATGTGTTGTCGCGGCCCTCACCGGCACCACCGCGGGGATCACCCCGACGACCGGAGCAGCTCCCGAGCTACCTCGAGCACGCGCGGCGCAAAAGTGGCCAGCGGTTCGTTGAGCTCAGCCCCTGCGGCCCGCCGGTGACCTCCGCCGCCGAAGGGCGCGCAGATCACCGTCGCATCGAGCGGCTCACGAGTGCGCACGCTCACCTTGGTCGAGCCGGGCCCGTTCTCCTTGAAGAGCACTGCCACCTCCATGGTGTCGATGCTCTGCAGTTGGTCGATGACGCCCTCGGACTCCATCATCTCGGCGCCGGTCTGCTCGAGCATCTCCTGTGTGATCGCCGACCACACCAGGCGGCCCTCGAACTCGGTGCAAAGGTTGGCCACTGCCAGACCCTCGAGCTTGAGCTGGGGCACCGACCGCGAGTTGTAGCTCTTCAGCGCCACCCAGGCGGGGTCGGCGCCGGCGGCCACCAGGTCGGCGCCCAGCCGCAGCGCCGCTTCCGTGGTGTTGCCGTGGCGATACCCGCCTGTGTCGGTGAACAACGCCGCGTACAGGTTGGTGGCAACGTCGGCGGTGATCGGTGCGCCCAGCGTGGTGAGCAGGTCGTAGACCACCTGCCCGGTGGCGCTGGCGTCGGGCTCGATGAGGTTGATCGCACCGAAGCCCTCGTTGCTGACATGGTGGTCGACGTTGACCACCATCGGCGTCCTGCTGATCAGGTCCTGCTTGTCACCGAAACGCGCGGTGGTGGCGCAGTCGAAGGTGAAGAGCACGCCGACGTCGCCGGTGCCGCTCTCGGTGATGGTGTCGAAACCAGGCAGGTACTCGAGCATGCGCGGCATCGGCGACGGCACCATGACGCGCGCGTCGCGGCCCATCGCGCGCATCGAAAGCGCAAAACCGAGCGCAGAGCCGAGACTGTCGGCATCCGCGTCCTTATGGGCCAGGCAGGTGATCACCGGGGAGCGCTCGAGGATGTCGCGGATGTCGCCGACCACCTCTTCGAGTGGTGGCCAGCCGGTCGTCGCCACGTTCATGTGACGACCTCCACGTCCGGAGCGGTCTCGTCGCCCGTGGCCGGGACATCGAGCTCGCGCAGCATGCTGCTGATGTGCACGCTGTACGCGATCGACTCGTCGAGCTCGAAGCGCAGCCGGGGCGCCGTCTTGAGGTTCTCGAGCCGCTCGCCGAGCTGGCCGCGCAGGTAGCCCTCGGCATGACGGAGAGCCGCCACCACGGCGTGGCGCTCGCGCTCCTCCCCCACCGCGCTGACCATGAGTCGAGCGCTGCGCATGTCGGGAGCCACCTTCACCGAGCTGATCGACGCCATCCGCACGCGCGGGTCCTTCATCTCGGTGAGCATCAGCTGCGAGATCTCCTGGCGCAGCTGCTCCGCGACGCGCTCGGTGCGTGGAGGCCGCGTGCTGTGCTGCGCGTGGCTGTGGAAGTTGCTCGTCACCACCTGGCTCCGCCGCGACGGCAACGAGCCGATGCGGCACTCACAGATTCTGCTGCTCGACCGTGTAAGCCTCGAGGATGTCGCCCACCGCGAAGTCCGCGAAGTCCTCAAGCGTGATGCCACAGTCGTAGCCGCGGGCCACCTCACGCACGTCATCCTTGAAGCGCTTGAGCACGGCGATCTTGCTGCGCGCGATCTGCCTGCCGTCGCGCTGCACCACCGCTGTCGAGTTGCGCGGGATACGTCCATCGACGACGTGCGAGCCGGCGATGGCGTTCCTGCCGTCGACGGTGAACACCTGACGCACCTCAGCACGGCCCTGGAGCACGTCGATGAAGGTCGGCTCGTACAGGCCCTTGATGGCCTTTTCGATGTCGTCGGTGATCTGGTAGATGACGTCGTAGAAGCGAACGTCGACGCCCTGGGTGTCGGCGGCGATCTTGGCGCGCTCGTCGGGGCGCACATTGAAGCCGATGACGATGGAATCGGTAACCGCGGCCAGGTTGACATCGGCCTCACCGATCGGCCCCACCCCAGAGGCGACCACGACGACCTTGACACTCGGGTCCTGGATCTTCTCGACCTGGCCACGCAAGGCCTCCAGCGAGCCGGTGGAGTCCGCCTTGATGAACACGTTGAGGTTCTTCACCGAGCCCTCGGCCACCTGTGAGGCGAGGTCGGCGAGGGTGATTCGCCGCACCGGCTGGGCCAGGTGCTGCTTGGCGTTGACAGCGCGCTCCTCGGCCAGCGATCGCGCGCTGCGCTCGTTCTTCATCACCTGGAAGACGTCGCCCGCCTCTGCAACCCCGGAGAGACCGGTGACAACCGCAGGTGTGCTGGGGCCGGCCTTCTGGAGACGGCCGCCGCGCTCGTCGAGGAGGGCGCGGATGCGGCCGTACACCTGCCCGGCGACGATGTAGTCGCCGACGCGCAGTGTTCCGTTCTGCACCAGCACGGTGGCGACCGGCCCACGACCGGGGTCGCGATCCGACTCGATCACGGTGCCCACGGCGCTGCCGCTGGGGTCGGCCTTGGGCTCGACCTCCGCGTCGGCGGTCAGCAGGATCATGTCGAGCAGGTCGTCGACGCCGTCACCGGTCTTGGCGCTGGTGCGGACCACGGTGATGTCACCGCCGTAGTCGCTACTCACCAGGCCGCGGTCGGCCAGCTGCTGGAGCACGCGGTCGGGGTTGGCGCCGTCCTTGTCGACCTTGTTGAGCGCCACGATGATCGGCACCTCGGCGCTGCGGACGTGCTGGATCGCCTCCTCGGTCTGCGGCATGACGCCGTCGTCGGCGGCCACCACGAGGATGGCGATGTCGGTGACGTCTGCGCCGCGCGCGCGCATCGCTGTGAAGGCCTCGTGGCCCGGGGTGTCGATGAAGGTGATGGGGCGGCCGTTCTTCTCCACCTGGTACGCGCCGATCTTCTGGGTGATGCCGCCCGCCTCGCCCGCGGCCACGGTCGTCTCCCGGACGCGGTCCAGCAGCGATGTCTTGCCATGGTCGACATGGCCCAGCACGGTGACCACAGGGGGACGGGGGATCAGGGTGCCCGGGTCGGTGCCGGCGAGGTCGAGCAGCGGGTTGCGCCGCCTCGTGCTCTTGGGCGCGGCGCTGGCGGCGGTGGCGGTGGACGCCTCGCTCTCGGCCTCGAAGCCGAAGTGGTCTGCGGCCAGCGCGGCTGTGTCGAAGTCCACCGACTGGTTGAGATTGGCCATGACGCCGTTGCCCATCAGGTACTTGATGAGCTCCGGTCCCGAGACCGAGAGGCGTTCGGCGAGCTCCTTGACCGACACCGTTGCCGGCAGCGTGAGCTTCTTCACCGTGGCGATGGCTGTTCCTCCCGTCGTGGCGCCCCAAGGATGGCGCCCAGTTCCTCGTAGTTGATGACACCTTCCCCAACGCGCAGGGAACGCGTCAGCGCCCGCCGGCGCCGTGCCTGCGCGAGGCACTGGGGGCTGCCCGCGCAGAGGTACGCTCCCCGGCCCGGAAGCTGATTGTGAACGTCAAGAGTAACCTGTCCGCCGCGATCAATGGCGAGGCGGACCAGCTCGGACCTGGGTCTCACCAGCCTGCAGCCCACGCAGGTCCGGATCGGGACTCGGGCGGCCACCCCTATTCAGTCGCCACGATGTCGATTCGCCAGCCGCAGAGCCGGGCGACGAGGCGGGCGTTGTCCCCGCCACGGCCGATCGCCAGTGACAGCTGATCGACGGCCACTGTCACCGTCGCCGTCCTGCTCTCGTCGTCGAGCTCAACGTGGCGAACAGTGGCGGGAGCCAGGGCGTTGGCGATGTACGTTGCCTGGTCGCCTGACCAAACCACGATCTGCACCTGCTCGTCGCCCAGCTCGGAGGTGATCGCCTGGTGGCGGATCCCACGGGGACCGACGCAGGCGCCGCGGGCGTCGACCGCCGGGTCAGCGGCCTCCACTGCCACCTTGCTCCGGCGCCCCGCCTCGCGGACGATGCCGCGGACCAGCACCTGCCCGTTGGCCACCTCGGGGACCTCCTGCTCGAGCAGCAGCCGGAGCAGCTGGGGATGGGACCGCGACACCACCACGACGGCGTCCTGGCTGCGCCGGCGACCCTCGAGCACCATCACCTTGAGGTGGCGGCCGGGGATGAGCTCCTCGCCCTGGGCCTGCTCCTCAGGGGGGAGCAGCACCCGCATCTCCCCGGCGCGGAGGTACCAGACCGATCCGCCGCGGCTGTCGACGATCGTGTCGATCAGCTCGCCGCGTCGCATCGACGCCTCGCGGAGCACCCGGTCCTTGCCTGCCTCGCGGAGCGCCGACGCCACCGCCGCGCGGGCCGCCTGCGCGGCCTGACGGGGGAAGTCGGGGATGGCGACGTCGACGGGCATCTCCTGGCCGCCGTCATCGGTGCGGTACAGCACGCACTGCCCGGCGGCGAGGTCGACGCGGGCCCGGACGCTGCCGTCATCGACGACCAGGCGGCGGTAGGTGTCCACGAACGCGGCCTCGAAGAGCGCCGCCAGGCGCTCGTCGCTCAGTTCGGTGGTGTCGCGGAGCGTGGCGATGGCCGCGTCGAGCTGGGTTGCCGGCAGGTCGGTCACGGCGCTCAGATGTCGACCACGATCCGCGCCGCGATGACCTCGCCACGTGGCAGCGTCAGCAGCTTGCGGCGTTTGCGATCCCGGGCTTCGACGTCGGCGTTGACATCGTCGAGACGCAGCAGCCGGCCCTCCACGACCATCTCGGCGTCGCCGGAGCGCAGGCGCACGTTGATCCTCCGCCCGATCGCCGCTCGCCACTCGGCGTCGGTTCGCAGGGGCCGCTCGGCACCCGGCGACGACACCTCGAGTGCGTAGCGCCCGGCGATGGGATCGTAGGCATCGAGCACTGCGCCGACCGCATGGGAGACGCGCTCGCAGTCATCAACGGTGACGCCCGCGCCCGAGTCGATGACCAGGCGCAGGATGCTGGTGCGGCCGGGACGCCACTGCAACGCGACGAGGTCGAGCCCGAGATGGCGCAGCGAGGGCTGGACCAGTTCCGTCAACTGCTCCGTGGAAACCGTATTCACGTGTTCACCGATTGTCGGTCACGTCGCCCGAGCGACCCTCCGCGGCGTCCCCGGTGGCAGCGTCGCGGCACGCTCGGCCGACGACTTCTGCCAGGCGACCAGCAGGGTGCTGGCGTTGAAGATCGAGCTGTACGTCCCGGTGACGATCCCGATGAGCAGTGCGAGCACGAAGCCGGTGATCGTCGAGCCGCCAAACAGAACCAGCGCGAGCAGCACGAATGCGACGGTGAGCGACGTGTTCAACGAGCGGGTCATGGTCTGCACCGTCGAGAGGTTGACCACCTGGTCGAAGGTGAGGCGCGGACCATAGCGGAGGTTTTCGCGCACGCGGTCGAACACGACGATGGTGTCGTGGATCGAGAAAGCCACTGCGGTGAGCAGGGCGGTGACGAACAGCGTGTCGACCTGGCCGAGGGAGGTGAAGTGGCCGATGATCGCCCAGATCCCGGCGAGCACGAACACGTCGTGCAACAGCTTGAGGAATGCGCAGACCGAGAACCGCCACGCGGAGATCGCCCGCTGATGGCGGAAGGCGAGCGCCAGGTAGGTGGCGATCAGCGCCGAGGCGACGAGGATGAGGATGACCGCGCTGCGCACCAGGTCCGAGGCGACGCTCGGGCCGATGAACTGCTCCTGGATCGCCGGGTTGCCGGTCTTGGGGTCCTTGGCCAGGCCGAACTGGCTGGTAAGGGCGCCCTGGACGGCCTGCACGGGATCCTTGCCGCCGGTGGCGGTCCCGGGCAGGAAGCTGATCTCGTACGTGGAGCCGGAGTCGGCCTGCACCTGCGGCTGGAGGTTGCCGATGGCCGAGTCCACAGTGCTGATCACCTGGGCTTGCGTCCCCGGGTGCGCCAGCGTCGCGGTGACCTTGTAGCCACCGCTGAAGTCGAGTCCCAGCCGGAAGCCCCAGAAGAGGATGGCCAGGATCCCGGGGATGATGATCGCCAGAGAACCGGCGAAGTACCAGTTGCGCGAACGCACGACGTCGAAGCGGCCCTTCGGCGGTTTGTCGACGTACTCCTCGTGGATCTGGGTGTACATGGTCGGGTTACGGCCGACCCGCAGTCGCAGCGCGCCCGCCATCAGGGCACGTGTCACGGTGACCGCGCTGAAGAAGCTGACCGCGACCCCGATGCCCAGCGTGATCGCGAAACCGCGAACGATGTCGGTGCCCAGGATGGCCAGGACCAGGCAGGCGATGATCGTGGAGATGTTGCTGTCACGGATGGCCGGAAAGGCACGTTTGAAGCCCGCGTCGACCGCCGCTGCCACGCTGCGCCCGTGGCGTAACTCATCACGTGTTCGCTCGAAGATGAGCACGTTGGCGTCGACGGCCATGCCGACGCTGAGCAGGAAGCCGGCCAGCGCGGCCAGCGAGATGGTGACTCCGATGATCTTGAACAGCGCCAGCACGATGGCCCCGTAGGCAATCAACGCGATGCAGGCGAGCAGGCCGGGGAATCGGTAGTAGCCGAGCATGAAGAGCACGATGATCAGCAAGCCGACGGCCCCCGCGATGAGACTTCGCTGCACCGTCTGCTGGCCGAGGGTGGCACTCACCTCGTTGCTCGACACCGTGGTGATCTCCGCAGGAAGCGCACCCGCGGAGATGTCACTCGCCAGTGCCTGAGCCGCTTGGCTGGTGAAACCCCCGGTGATCTGGGTGTTGTTGCTGGAAGGGCCCTGCACCACCGGGGCGGTGATGATCTGGTTGTCGAGGAAGATCGCCACCTGTGCCTGGGGTGGCGGAGCGGCGGGGCTCTGCTGCGTGAACGCGTACGCGGCGGTGGTGATCCTGCTCCACTCGGTAGCGCCGGCATCGTTGAAGTTGATGTTGACCGCGATCTGACCTGTCGAGTCATTGCCGACGCTGGCCTGGATCACGTCGCTGGCATCGAGGGCGTCGTCGATCTTCCAGTGATAGCCGGTTGGGTAGAGCTGGGTGTTGGCGAACTGGTTGGCGTCGAACAGCCTTTCCTGGTCAGCGAGGAACTGTGGGTTGTTGGGATTGGGCGCACCGGGCACCGCTGTGGCGAAGTGCAGCTTGGCGGTGGTTCCCACCACCTGGCGCGCCTGGTCGAGCGAGACGCCCGGGATCTGGATGAGGATCTGATCTGCGCCCTGCGCCGACACGGCGGCCTCGGAGACGCCGAGCCCGTTGACACGAGCCTGGAGCAGCGGGAGCGTCTTGTCGCGCGCCTCGGTCACGGTCTGGCCCTTGGGCCCGTTGCGACAGTTGCTCCCCGGTGGATCGTTGAGGCCGCGGCAGATCTGCACCGTCAGCTCCGTGCCCCCTTGGAGATCGAGGCCCTTGACGAACGTGATCGGGTGACCGCCGATGTTGGGGACGGTGGTCAGGTTCTGGCCGAGCGGCTGGTGAACGACGACATAGCGATAGAAGAGGCTGTAGCCGTCGATGAACAGCGCGGCGAGCACGATGAGGACGACGACGATGACGCGTATGCGGGACACGCGGAGAAAGAAATCACCCACTGGGATCGAGTGTACCCGGGATCCGGGAGGGTCCGACTCGTCGCGTCGGGGCGGCGAACGGCAGGTCGTCGGAACGGTCGCCCCCTCCCTCGCTGCCACGCAGGCGGGCGTCCGACTCCGCCCGGAACGCCTCAAACCGTCCGGCTGCGATCGCCTCGCGGGCCGCAGTCATCAGGGTGGTGAGGTGGGTGACGTTGTGCAAGGTCAGCAGCCGGTGGCCGAGGATCTCGCCGGCGGCGAAGAGGTGGCGCAGGTACGCGCGCGAGAACCTTGCGCATGCCGGGCACGGGCAGCCCTCGACAAGGGGCCGCAGGTCGTCGCGGTACACCGCGCGACGCAGCGACAGGCGGCCGTCAGGCGTCATCGCCGACCCGGTACGCGCCAGGCGGGTCGGCGCCACGCAGTCGAACATGTCGACGCCGAGGCCCACCATGGTCAGCAGCTCGCTGTCCGTGCCGAGCCCCATGAAATAGCGCGCGGTGGTGGCGGGAAGCTCCGCAAGGGATGCTGCCGTCATCGCCTCCATCACCTCGAGCGGCTCCCCCACCGACAGCCCGCCGATCGCCACGCCGTCGAACTCCAGTGCGGCCAACTCGGCCGCCGACTCGCTGCGCGCCTGTGCGTCGAACCCACCCTGGCAGATACCGAAGAGCAGCCGGCCCTCACCAGGATGCACCGCACGGCAGCGCGCCGCCCAGCGGTGGGTGCGCTCGGTCGCCGCCACGGCGGCCGTCGCTTCGCTGCCCCACCCGACCGGCTGGTCGAGGCACATGACGATGTCGGCGTCGAGCCTCGCCTGCAGGCTGACAGCCTCCTCAGGGGTGACGCGCAGCCGGGTGCCGTCGTACGGTGAGACGAACATCGCCGCGTCCTCGTCGACCGAGGTGACCCGGCGCAGGCTGACCAGCTGGAAGCCTCCGCTGTCGGTGAGGATGGGACCGTCCCATCCCATGAAGACGTGCAGGCCACCGGCGCGCTCGATGAGGTCGACACCGGGACGGAGGGCGAGGTGATACATGTTGCAGAGCAGGATGTCCGCTCCGCAGGCGCGCACCTCGGCCGGGTCGAGCGACTTGACGGTGGCATGCGTGCCGACGGGCATGAACGCGGGGGTGCGCACCTCACCATGGGCGGTGTGCAGCCGCCCCGAGCGCGCGCAACCGTCACGCGAGTCGATGGTCAGCGCGGTCACACCGGTGCGCCGCGCCAGCAGAGCATGCAGTCGCCAAAGCTGAGGAAGCGATAGTTGTTGTCCAGGGCGTGCGAGTACGCGTGACGCCACTGCTCGGGACCGACGAAGGCGGCGAGCAGCACCAGCAGCGAAGAGCGCGGCTGGTGGAAGTTGGTGAGCAGCCCGTCGACCACCGAGAAGCGGTGCCCCGGCGTGATGAACAGCTCGGTCGCCATCGTGCCCGCGCGCGGCCGGCCCGCCGCGCTGACATGCGATTCCAGCGTGCGCACCGCGGTGGTGCCGACCGCGATCACCCGGCCGCCACGCGAGCGCGTCTCCTCGATCAGCGAGACGGTCGCCTGCGGCAGCGTGCAGCGTTCGATGTGCATGCGGTGCGTACGGATGTCGGTGGCCGTGATGGGCGCGAATGTGCCGAGGCCGACGTCGAGCTGCACCGTGGCCCAGGCCACTCCTCGGGCCACCAGCGAGTCGCGCACCGCCGGCGTGAAGTGCAGCCCGGCGGTCGGCGCGGCGGCGGACGCCGGGTCGCCGGTGGCGTACACGGTCTGGTAGCGCGATGGGTCATGCAGCGGCGCGTGGATGTACGGCGGGAGGGGCGCCTCCCCGGCGCGCGCGATGGCGTCCTCGATGTCGCCATCCGCCGCAAGGTTGACCACGCGTGCGCCGGGATGGTCCGGGGCGGGACCCACGACGGTGACGGTGAGGGAGTCTCCGTGGCGCAGCGTCGCCCCGGCGCGCAGACGGCGACCGGGACGCACCAGCGCGGTGAAACGGCCGTCCTCCAGGCGCTCCAGCAGGAGGACCTCGGCGGGGTCACCGTCCGCCAGCGTGCCGCGGAGCCTGGCAGCGCGGACGCGCGTGTCGTTGGCGACCAGCAGGTCGCCGGCGCGGAGCAGCTCGGGCAACGTGCTGAAGACGTGGTCGTCGATCTCGCCGTCGCCGCAGAGGTGGAGCAGCCGCGAGGCGTCGCGTGGTTCCACCGGCGTCTGGGCGATGCGTTCGACTGGCAGTGCGTAGTCGAAAAGAGCGGTGGAGAACGGGTGCGCGCGCGGGCCGACGTCGCCACGGACAGCCACCGACGTGGCTATGCGAACAGCGACGGCTGGGTGTCGTCGCCGCCCACTGTGCCCGGCGGCACGGGCAGACCCAGGTGCCGGTACGCACGTGCCGTCGGCACCCGTCCGCGCGGTGTGCGCGCCACCATGCCGAGGCGGATCAGGAATGGTTCGACCACGTCCTCGATTGTCTCCGGTTCCTCCTGGACGCTGACCGCGATGGTCTGCGCCCCCACCGGATGGCCGCGGAGCGGACCGCACAGCGCCGCGAGCACGCGCCGATCCATCTCATCGAGACCGGCGGCGTCGACACCCAGCATGTCGAGGGCGGCGGTGGCGGCCGCGACGTCGATGTGGCCCGCCGCACGGACCTGCGCGTAGTCCCGGGCGCGGCGCAGCAGGCGATTGGCCACGCGGGGGGTGCCGCGCGCACGCGATGCGAGCAGTGCGGCGCCGTCGTCGTCGATGGCGATCTTCAGGAGCCGGGCGCTGCGCTGGATGATGTCGGTCAACTCGGCGACGTCGTAGTAGTCGAGCCGGAAGGTCACCCCGAAGCGGTCGCGCAGCGGGCCGCCGAGAGCTCCCGCTCGCGTGGTCGCGGCGATCACCGTGAAGCGGTTGAGGCTGAGACGCAGCGTCTGCGCACCGGCACCGCGGCCGGCCACGAAGTCGAAGGCGAGGTCCTCCATCGCCGGGTAGAGCGCCTCCTCGACGGCGTGGTTGAGCCGGTGCACCTCGTCGATGAAGAACACATCGCGATCGTTGAGAGAGGTGAGGATCGACGCCAGCATGCCCTGGTGCTCGAGCGCGGGCCCCGAGGTGAGGCGCGCCTGGACGCCCATCTCGTTGGCGATGATCTGCGCCAGCGTCGTCTTGCCGAGGCCCGGCGGACCGTAGAGAAGGATGTGGTCGATGGGCTCGCCGCGACCACGGGCCGCCTCGATGAGGACGCGGACCTGCTCGTGGATCCCAGCCTGCCCGACGAAGTCCTCGAGTCGCTTGGGCCGCAGCACCACCTCGGCGGCGTGCTCCTCCTCGACCTCGAGTGGCGTCACCACGCGTGGTTCGTCCATCAGCCGGCCGCCACCATGTCGAGGCGGCGCAGCGCGGCGGCGACCAGCGCGGCGACGTCCAGCGGCTCGGTGCCGTCGCGCAGGGCGGCCTGCACCGCATCGCGCGCGGCAGACTCGCGAAAGCCCATGGTGGCCAGCCCGTCGACAGCGGCGCGGATCGCCTCTTCAGCGGCGGCTGCCACCGGCGTGGCCGTGTCGCCGGGCAACGCCAGCCGGTCGAGCTTGCCGCGCAGCTCGAGGACGACGCGCTCTGCGGTCTTGACGCCGATGCCGGGGACGGTCGCGACCATCGCGGCATCCCCGCTGCGGAGCGCGCGCACCATGGTGGTCAGGTCGGCCCGGCCGAGGATGCCGAGCGCGGCCTTGGGGCCGATCCGCTCGACGGCGATGAGCAGGCGGAAGAGCCGCAACTCCTCGGTGGTGGTGAAACCGTAGAGCCTGATGGCGTCGTCGGTCACTGAGGTGTGCACGTGCAGGGTGACCTCTCCGCTGCTGCTGTGCAGCGACACGGCGGTGCGCAGGTGACACTGCACCGCATAGCCGACGCCGTTGACGTCGAGCGTGACGACGTCATCCTCCACCGCCGCGACGCGGCCGCGCAGCAGCGCGATCATCCCGTCCCCGCGCCGAGCCGTGCCCGGGCCGCGGCAACCGCGACGTCGAGCGGGCTCGCGGCCGCTGACACTGCCTGGCCTCGCACTCGCAGTGTCAGGCCGGCTCGGTGATGGTGGCAGACGGCGATGGCACAGGCGTCGGCGACGTCGTCGGGGCCGTCGATGCGGTCAACCGAGAGCAGGTTCATGGTCATGCGCAGCACCTGCGGCTTGCGCGCCGCCCCATAGCCGGCAACCGACTCTTTGACCTCGTTGGGCGTGTACTCGGCCACCGGGATGCCGGCGGCAGCCAGCGCGCAGAGCAACACGCCGCGAGCCTCGGCAACGCGCATCGCAGTGCTGCGATTGGTCGAGAAGAAGAGTCGCTCCACCGCCGCGAACCCGGGCCGATGCTCAGCAACCACAGCGTCGACCAGCGTGGAGAGCAGCAACAGGCGCTGCGCGTCGTCGATGCCGGTCGGTGTCTGCAGGCAGGAGGCGTGTACCAGGCGCAGCGCGCCGGGATGCCCGTCGACGACGGCGACACCGGTGCGGCTCAGTCCCGGATCGACGCCCAGGACGCGCACGCGTCAGCCGACCGACTCGAGCACGGCGTCGGGGATCTCGGCGTTGGCGTAGACCTGTTGTACGTCGTCGTCCGCCTCGAGGTTCTCGAGGAGCCGCAGCACGGCCGTGGCCTGCTTGGCGTCGAGCGGCACCGATGTGCTGGCGTTCATGGTCACCTCGGCGGATTCGACGGTGTGGCCCGCATTCTCCAGCGCGGCGCGCGCAGCCTCGAACTGGGCCGGGCTGACGGTGACCACCACGGCGTCGTCGTCGACAGAGATGTCGCCGTCGGTGCCGACGTCGACGATCTCGAGCAGCTCGAGAGCCAGCTCGTCGGGGTCGCGTCCCGCCGCCGACACCCGGATCACGCCCTCCTGCGCGAACATCCAGCCGACACTGTTGGTCTCGCCGAGCGACCCGCCGGCTCGGGTGAAAAGGTTGCGGATCGCGGCCACGGTGCGATTGCGGTTGTCGGAAAGCACGTCGACCAGGATCGCGACACCATGAGGCCCGTAGCCCTCGTAGCGAATCTCCTCGAGTTGGGCGCCGTCCTTGCCGCCGGCGCCGCGCTGGATGGCGCGGTCGATGTTGTCGGCGGGCATGTTGACCTCCCGCGCCTTCTGGATGGCCAGGCGTAGGCGGAAGTTGGAGGTGGGATCCGGGCCGCCCTCGCGAACTGAGACCGACAGCTCACGAGCGACCTTGGTGAAGACCTGGCCACGCTTGGCGTCGACGATCGCCTTCTTGTGCTTGATCCCCGCCCACTTGCTGTGACCGGACATGAATCCTCCGTTGCCGAACAGGCGTTTGCCATTGTATTGCCGCCGGGCGTCTCAGTCTATGAGTCAGACCCCCTGGTGACGATTCATCCGGGCCCCTTGACTAGCAGGCGGACGCACGTATGCTGGTGGGAAGGAACCGACTGCATACGGAGGTCAACTTCACGATGCGTACGGTGTTCGAACTGTATCGGGCCACTCGAGCCGAGAGATAGGGCCCGGACACGGGTAGCGACTTTTCGGTGTCCCGGACTGCGCCACCGTTGAACCCCCGGCCTCAGGTCGGCAGGGCTCCGGTGATCGGTTGGAAGGGCGTAGGGTGCCGCGAGGTGGCTGAAACGGTCCGGGCTGGCCAGCCGGCACCTCAGGGTGCCCAATGAAGCCCGGCTGCTCAGCCGGGCGGCCGACGTTTGATCGGCACAAACATTCAGGGACCGGCCTCAGCGCCGGTCCCTTTGTGTGAACGTAGAGAACGCGGTGCGGAGACCGCGGGGTGATCCGCCCACCAGAAACGCAGAGGAAGGTCCACAGCGCGATGGATGCCGACCCGAGGACCCACCTGGAGCGGAACATCCGCGGCGGCCGCCTCCAGGTGAATGGGGCCCGAATTGCAGAGGTCAGCGCCGTTGTCCGCGATGGCGAGGCCGAGACCCTTGCACAGGTTTCCCGGTCCGCTCAGCAGACGCGCGCGAGCCGGAAGCCGGCCGCGCCGCGACCGCACCGTCCCCTCCCCCTGCTCGACGACCGCGGCGCGCAACAACACCGCCGAGGCAATTCCGACAGGTGCGCACACCACGTTGGCGCAGTGGTGAATCCCGTAGCTGAGGTAGACGTAGAGGTGGCCCGGCGCACCGAACATGATCGCTGCGCGCGGAGTGGATCCGCGAAAGGCGTGCGATGCCGGGTCGTCGCCGCCGCGATACGCCTCGACCTCGACGATGCGGGCGCGCACTTCGGCCGCTGTGCCTGCACCGGTCACGATCAGCGCACCGACCAGGTCCGGAGCTACCTGCGCCGAGTCCCGGGACAGGAACGCCCGCGACAGGCGCCGCGCTATCGCCGCACCTCGGCGCCGCAGCGCGACCGCAGCGCTTGCGCGATGCCCTCCTGGACCCCCTGGGCCTCGTTGCTGGTGAGCGTGCGGTCAGCGGCCCGGTAGGCGAGGCGGAACGTCCAGCCCTTGCGCGCACCGAGGCTGCTCCCCCGGTACTGGTCATAGAGGACGACGCTCTCGAGCAGCGGGCCGCCTGCCTGGCGGATCGCCGTCAGTGCGTCGCCGGCGAGGGCGTCGGCGGGGACCGTCACCGAGAGGTCCTGCACCACCGCTGGGTGGCGAGGCGAAGTCAGGTAGCGTCGCCTCGCCACCTGCTCCGGCAGCACCAGCGGGTCAATCTCGATCTCGGCGACGGCAACGCGACCGCGCACGTCAAAGCGGGCGAGCGTGGCCTGGTCGAGTTCGCCAAGCAGGCCGATGTCACGGCCGTCACAGAGCAGCCGACCGGACCGACCCCTGCGCATCCCCGCGACAGCAGCCGGGGCGGTCCGCACCGCGCCTGCGCCCAGCTCGTGAGCGACGCGCGCCACCACGGCCTGGAGACTGCGCAGGCGCGCCTCGGCCTCGGCCGCGTTTGACGCTGTCGCCGCCGCCGTCAGCAGGAGCGGCTCCGCGGGGAGCGGTGCGAAGGCGTCATCGAGACTGTCGGCTGTCGAACCAGGCACTCGGCCGCGCCGTTCGCCCTCCCAGAAAGCGCGGCCGAGCTCGAAGAGGGAGACGGCATCGACGCCGCGGCGCACGTTGCCCGCCACCGCCTGCACCACCCCCGGCAGCAGGCTGGTGCGCAACACGCTCCATTCCTCGGAAAGCGGGTTGCGCAGCGGGATCGGCGGGTGACCCTCGCCCATACCCTCGAGCGCGGCCGCCATCGCTGGTGAGGTGAACGACCACGTGATCGCCTCGTCGTAGCCCGCTCCGACGAGCACATCCTTGACGCGGTCCTCCGCCGGCGCCGCCGCTGCGGTGCCCGCGACGGCGACGCGCCGTCCCGGGAGCGTGCTGGGGACGCGGTCGTATCCCAGAGAGCGTCCCACCTCCTCCACCACGTCCTCGACGATGAGAACGTCGCGGCGGAAATGGGGCACGCTGACCGTGAGGTCGTCGCCCCGCTGTTCGACGCCAAAGCCGAGTCGGGCAAGGACAGTGGCCGCCTCGGTGGTGTCCACCTGGTAGCCGAGCAGGCGCGAGATGGTGGCACCGCTGATCGCGATCGGCGGGATCGGCGGCAACTCGCGGGCGCGGACATCGACAGTATCCTGGAGGACATGGCCGCCGCCCAGCTCGGCGATCAAGGCGGCCGCGCGGTCGAGCGCCAGCGGCGGCAGCGTGTCGCTCAGGCCCTTCTCGTTGAGAGTCGACGCGTCGGTGCGGACACCGAGCCGCGTGGACGTCGCCCGGATCGTGGGGCCGTCCCACGTGGCGCCCTCGAGCAGGACGTTACGGGTGGCCTCGTCGACGGCGGTGCTCGCACCGCCAATGACGCCGGCGAAGCTCACCGCCGTGTCTGCGGCGCAGACCACCATGTCGCGCGGCCCGGCACGGCGGCCGACGCCGTCCAGGCAGGCGATCACCTCGTCGCGACCGCGCCGGACGACGACTCGCGCGGCGCGGGTGTTGTCGCCCTGCGCGTCGACGAAGCGATCGAGGTCGAACCCGTGCAGCGGCTGGCCGAGCTCGTGAGCCACGTAGTTGGTGACGTCGACCACGTTGCTGATCGGCCGCAGGCCGATTGCACGCAGGCGGCGCTGCAGCCATTCCGGCGAGGGACCGACGGCGACGTTCTCGATGACGCGCACTGCGAACCGCGGGCAGCCGTCCGGGTCCTCGATCGCGACGGTGGCCCGGTTGGTCATGCTGGCGGCGCTGAGAAGCCCTTCGGGAATGGACGTGTCGGGCTCGCGCACCGTCTCGCCGATCGCCGCAGCCATCTCACGGGCGATGCCGACATGGCAGAGGCAGTCAGGCCGGTTGGTGGTCACCTCCAGCTCGAGAACCGTGTCCAGGCTCACCGCCTCACTCAACGGCTGCCCCACCTGCCCGTGGTCGAGATGAAGGATGCCGCTGGCGTCGTCGCCGAGGCCGAGCTCAACCGCCGAGCAGAGCATCCCCGGGGACTGATACTTGCCGCCGAACATGGCCCGAACTCCCAGTGGTTCGTCCCAACCGGCGAGCAGGGTGCCGGGCGGCGCGTACGGCACCAGGTCGCCGACGCTGAGGTTGGCCGCCCCGGTCAGGACGCGGACGGGTTCATCGCCACCGACGTCGATGTCAGCGAACTGCACCCCCCTTGTCGACTCCGGCACGGGGGCCAGGCCGACAACGCCGGCGACGACGACCCCGGCGGGACCGCGCTGAACGTGCTCGACCTCGGTCCCGGTCTCGACGAGGCCTTCGACGAGGGTGTCGAGTGGTGCGTCGAGCACCGCGTACTCGCGCAGCCACTCCAGGGACACCTTCACGCCTGGCTCACAAAGCGAACGTCGTTCTCGTAGAGCAGCCGGCCATCCTCGATGCCGTACGCCAGCATGGCGATGCGATCGGGACCCATGCCGAACGCGAAACCGGAGAACTGCGCCGGGTCGATCCGCCCATTGCGCAACACCTTGGGATGGATCATCCCGCCGCCGAGAATCTCGAGCCAGCCGGTTCCCTTGCACAGCCGGCACCCCCGCCCGTCGCACAGCGCACAGGCGACGTCGACCTCCACCGACGGCTCGGTGAACTCGAAGTGATGCGGGCGCAGGCGCGTCCGCCTGTCGACGCCAAACATCGAGCGGGCGAAAAACTCGAGCGTCCCCTTCAGGTCGCTCAGCGCGATGCCTTCGTCGATGCACATCCCTTCCACCTGGAAGAACATGGGGAAGTGGGTGGCGTCGTAATCACGGCGGAACGCCTTGCCGGGGACGATGACCCGCTGCGGAGCGCCGCGGGCCAGCATACTGCGCACCTGTACCGGCGAGGTATGGGTACGCAGCAGCCGGTCGTCGTCGATGTAGAAGGTGTCCTGAGTGGCCCGCGACGGGTGCCCTGGCGGCATGTTGACGAGGGTGAAGTTGTAACGGTCGTACTCGACCTCAGGACCTTCGACGGCGATGTAGCCGAGCTGGGCAAAGACGCGCCGCACGTCGCGGATCACCCGCGAGACGGGATGGAGGTGGCCGCGACGCAGGGGCGGCGGCGGCCAGCTGAGGTCGATGGCGTCGACGTCGGCGCCGTCGCCGACGCCGACGAGAGCGGCGCGGCGCTCGTCGATGGCGTCGGTGACCCTCTCCGCCAGCGCGTTGACGGTCTGGCCAAGGGCGCGACGGGCATCGGCGTCGGGCGTCGACCCGATGCGCTTGCGGAACACGGTCAGCAGGCCGTCGCCACGACCGAGGTAGCGTGTGCGGACCGCATCGAGCGCCGCCGCGTCGGTGACCGCCGCCACCTCCTCGAGGGCGGCCGCGGCCACCCGGTGCACGTCAGGACCCGGCGCTTGCTCGGCCCCTGCGGGCGTCGGCGTGCCGCCATTGCCGGTCACGCCGACGTCAGAGCGCCCCGGGCCACCTCGACAAGCTGGGTGAAGGACGTCGAGTCCTCGACGGCGAGGTCGGCGAGCATCTTCCTGTTGATGTCGATACCGGCGTTCTTGAGCCCGTGCATGAACTGGTTGTAAGCGAGTCCGTTCTGCCGTGCCGCCGCGTTGATGCGGGTGATCCAGAGGGCCCTCATGTCACCCTTGCGCAGCTTGCGGTCGCGGTACTGATACGACAGTGAGTGCATGACCGCTTCATTGGCGGCCTTGAAGTGCAACCTGCGGTCGCCCTGCATCCCCTCGGCACGTTCGAGGATCTTCTTGTGGCGGGCG
>JBDTJX010000063.1:0-7780 GCA_039935655.1 Candidatus Dormiibacter sp.
CAGGAGCTGATTCACGAGCGAACCATGTTCGACCATCACCCCTTTGGGAATGCCTGTTGATCCCGATGTGAAGAGCACGCACGCGAGCTGCGATGAGCCACCATCCGACGCTGCCAGCGGCGGGCGCGTCATCCAGGTTTCCCGCTCCGCATCGAGGTACGCGACAGGAGTTGGTGTCGCCGGCATCGCCGCCGCCGCTTCACGCGTGGTGATGATGACCTCTGGTGCCGCCGCGGCGAGCATGAGGGCGAGGCGCTCCTGTGGTTGGTCAGGCTCCAACGGCACGTAGGCCCCCCCCGCCTTGAACACCGCGAGCAGCGCCACCACCATGTCGACGGATCGCCGGATGCAGACGCCGGCCAGGCCGCTGGGACCCAGGCCAAGCTCCCGCAGGAAAGTCGCAAGGCGCGCGGCGCGCTCGTCCAGCTCAGCGTAGGTGAGGCGTTCGTTGCCGTCGGTGACGGCGATCGCGTCTGGCGTGCGCCGTGCCTGGTCGGCCACCAGGTGGTGGACGCACAACTCACGCGGGAAGTCCCTGTCGGTTGCATTCCATTCGATGATCTGCCGGTCAAATTCCTCTGACGTCAGCATCGCCAGATCACCAACGGGTGAATCAGGACGAGCGGCCATGCCCTCAAGCAGCTGCCCGAGATGATCGCGCACACGCGATACTGTCTCGCCGGAGAAGCGGCGCTCGTCGTAGATGAATGCGATCTCGATCCGGGGCCCCACCAGGCATTCCAGCGTGAGCGGGTAGCTGGTCCGCTCGACGGCGGGGCGCAGCTCGAAGATCTCGTCACCGTCGTCCAGCGACCCCGTGTCGGGCGGGTAGCGGAATGCGAGCAGCGTGTCGAAGAGGGGCGTATTGGGAGGCAGCTCACTCCAGGCCTGGACGTCGACCAGCGAGGTGTGCTCGTGCTCGCGCAGCTGCACCTGCTCGGCCTGGAGCCGTTGGAGCCACGCGCTGATCGCCTCCTCGTCGGGCACCCGGACACGCACCGGTACCGTGTTGATGAACAATCCCATCATCGACTCGACCCCGACCATCTCGGTGGGACGGCCCGACACCGTCAGGCCGAGAACCACGTCGGGACTGCGCGTGTAGCGACTCAGCAGCACGCCCCAAGCGCCAATCACCAGGGTGCTCAGCGTGACCCGATTCGTCCGCGCCAAGGTTTTCAGGCGTTCGGTCGTCTGAGCCGGCAGTAGCAGCGTCTCACTCGCCGTCTGATCCTCTGTGAGCTCCGCACGGCGGTCCTCGTCGAGGAGGCGAGTGGGTGTCTCGAGGCCGTCCAACACGCGCCGCCACCATGCCTCGTCAGCAGACGAGTCGCGGTTCGTCAGCCAGGCGATGTAGTCCCGGTAGGGTCGGCGCTCGGGGAGGTTCGGCGTCTGTCCTGCTGCCAAGGCTCGGTAACAAGCGCGCAACTCCGACAGCAACAACGGCCAGCCCCACCCATCGATCAGCAGATGGTGAAAGGTCCATAGCACCTCGCGTTGCCCGTCAGGTCCTCTGAGGAACATGAGCCGCATCAGCGGTGGCGATGCCATGTCGAGCCCGCGGTGGCGTTCCTCCGCGAGCATCGTGTCCCGCCATCGAGCGGCGGCGGTCGCGTCGCGCTCCTGCCAGGCGCGGTGCTCGACAGGGATGGTCACGTGACTGTGTACCAGTTGGAGTGGTCGCTCAAGTCCGCGCCACTCCACACTGCTCCGCAATGCTGGGTGGCGATTGACAACGATCGAGAACGATTGCTCGAGTAGGGTCAGGTCGACGTCTTTCTGGACGCGCAGGCACATGTGCCTCAGGTAATCCCCGCCAGTGGGCGAGTACAGGCTGTGAAAGAGCATTCCCTCTTGGAGCGGCGTCAGGGGATAGATGTCCTCGATATCGCGCTTAGCCAAGGAGACGATCCAACGTTGCCTGATCGAGACCGGCGAGGGGAAAGTCCAACGGCGTGACCCCACCCTCGCCGTCGTTCCTCACCGCCTCGTCCGCAAGCGCGTCTGACGTTCCGCTGGCCGCTGCCAGCATCGCAACCGTCTGGTGTTCGAAGAGTTGCGCCGGGGTGAGCCTCAACCCGGCGCGGTTGGCGCGCGCCACGATCTGGATGCTGAGGATCGAGTCACCACCGAGCTCGAAGAAGTTGTCGTCGACCCCGACGCGCTCGACGCCCAACAGCTGTGCCCAGATGCCGGCGAGGGTCGCCTCCGCGTCCGTGCGCGGCGCCACGTAGGCCGCCTCGGCCGCGAGACGGCCGGCCTCCGGCCGGGGCAACGCGCGGCGGTTGATCTTTCCGGTGGGTGTAACCGGCAGAGCATCCAGGATCACGAAGGCGGCCGGCACCATGGGGTCGGGAAGGAGTCGGACAGCATGGTCGCGAAGCTCAGCCAGCCGCGGCGGAGGCTGTGTTGCAGGAACCACGTAGGCCACCAGCCTGCGCTCCCCACTCTCGGGGTCATCCCAGGCCATCGCGACTGCCGCCGCCAGCGCAGGGTGCGTCGCCATCGCCGCCTCGATTTCGCCCAGCTCAACCCGATTGCCGCGGATCTTGACCTGCGAGTCCTTGCGCCCCAGGAACTCGATGCTGCCGTCCGCTCGATGCCGGACGACATCGCCCGTCCGGTACATCCGCTCCCCCGGTCGGAAAGGGTTGGCCACGAAGCCCTCGGCTGTCAACTCGGGACGGTTCACGTAGCCGCGCGCCACCTGTGCACCACCGATGCACAGCTCACCCGCAACTCCCTGGGGCACCAGCCGGCACGCGGAGTCGAGCACGTATGTCTGTGTATTGGCCACCGGCCGGCCGATGGGCACGACCTCCTCGCCCGCGGGATCGCAGCGCCACGAGGTGGCGGCCACCGTCGTCTCGGTGGGGCCGTAGCAGTTGCGCAGCTCCACCCCGCTGTCAAAGCACCCGAAGAAGCGCCGCGCCAGCGCGGCCGGCAGCGTCTCGCCACCCACCAGCACCAGACGCACGCTGTCGAAGGTCTCGTCCCCCGCGGCACCGAGGAACGCGTCGAGCATTACTGGCGAAAAATGGACGACCGTGATGCCGTGCGAGCGGATGGCGTCCGCGACCCGGGCTGGGTCGCGATGCGCACCGGCGTCGAGCAGCACCAGGGTGGCGCCGGCGATCAGCGGGCAGAAGAATTCCCACATGGACACGTCGAAGCCAAGCGGCGTCTTCTGCAGGATCCTGTCATCGGGGCCGAGGCGGAAGGAGTTGACCCGCCACGCGAGCTGATTGACGATCGAGCGGTGCTCGATCATCACGCCCTTCGGAGTTCCGGTCGAGCCCGACGTGAACAGGACGTACGCTAGGTTGCTCGGCGTACCGTCGGTGGTAATCAGCGACGCGCGCGCCATCCATGCGTCGCGCTCGGTGTCAAGTCGGACCACAGATGCAGTTGTCGGCGGCAGAGATCCCTGGACCCGGGCGGCGGTCAGGATGACGCGGGGCTCGGCGTCGCCGATCATGTGCGCGAGCCGATCGCGCGGCTGATCGGGCTCGAGTGGCACGAACGCCCCACCTGCCTTGAGAACGCCGAGCAGTGCCACCACCAAGTCGAACGATCGTTCCAGGCAGACGCCGACCGTCACGTCCGGCCCCACCCCTCTTTCGCGGATGTACGTCGCGAGGCGCCCCGCCTGCTCATCGAGTTGCCGGTATGTCAGCCGCTCGCTTCCATTGGTGACGGCGACGGCGTCGGGGGTGCGGTGCGCCTGGTCGGTGATCAGTTCGTGCACACAGCGCTCGAGAGGAAGGTCGACGTCGGTTCGGTTCCACTCCACCTGCTGGCGACGGATCTCCCCCTCCGTCAGCAGCGGCAGTTCAGATACGCGGCGGTCCGGTGATGTACTGATCCCGTCGAGCAGCGTGAGCCAGTTGCCCGTCAGACGCTGCGCGGTCTCTCGGTCGAAGAGGTCGCCGTTGTAGCCCACGCGTCCTTCCAGGTGTCCCTCCGGACGCAGGTCGAGCTCGACGAGGAGGTCGAACTTGGCGTTGCCGATCGCATTGCCCACCTCAACCTCTTCCGCGTGCAGGCTCCACCCGTGTGGTTCGGATTCCAGCGATGGCTCGAGCACAATCATTGCCTGGAAGATCGGGTTGGTACCTGGCTGGCGTCGGGGCTGAAGGTCGCGCACCAACCGGCTGAAGGGAACCTGATGCGCAATGTCCTCGAGCAACTCTCCTCGCATGCGACCAAGGACGTCCATGAAGGTGGGATCGCCACTGAGATCGGCGCGCAAGACCAGTGAGGTCACACAGTACCCGACGATCGACTCCAGCTCGGGACGTTGCCTCATATCGCTGACGGTCCCGAAGACGACATCGTCGTGTCCCGCTGCCAGGCGATGGAGCAGGATCGCGAACGCCGACGCCAGGACCTGGAACAGCGTGGCGTGGCAGAGCGAACCGAGCGAACCGAGCCGCGCGGTGATATCGCGCGGGATCCGGATCCGCTCCATCCCTCCATGGAAACGCTGCTGTCGGGGACGCGGATGATCGAGGGGCAACGGGAGCTCGGTCGCTCCTTCGAGGTGGCGCCGCCAGTACTCCAGCCGCTGCTCAAAGTCTGGCGTCCTCGTCCAATCGTGTGACCAGGCGGCGTAATCCTCATATTGGGCGGGTGGTTCGGCCATCGCCGGCTGTTCTCCGGCTGCGAAAGCGTCGTAGAGTGCCACCAGCTCCGGCACCACCACGCGGTTCAGGCTGACGCCGTCGAAAATGAGGTGGTGCAGAGCCAGGTAGAGACGATGTTCGTCATCCGCGAATCGCACCAGCAGGGGGCGCAGGAGTGGGCCCGTGTCGAGCTGGTAGGGTTCGCGTGCGAGCTCCGCAGCGATCTTCGCCGCATCGTGTGCGGCGTCTCCTCCGGCACTGTCACGGAGATCGATCAGCGCGAGCTCGAAGACGGGTGGCGGCTGCACGACCTGGACGGGGTGCTCGTTGACAACGCGGAACGTCGACCGCAACGCCTCGTGGCGCCGCACCACCTCGTTGAACGCTCGTTGCAATGCCTCCCGGTTCAGCTCACCGGTCTTGCGAATGGAAACGACCTCGTTGTAGATGGGGTTGTCGGGCGCCAGCTGGCTGAAGTACCAGAGCTGCTCTTGCGTGACCGACAGCGGGATAGTCCTGGAGAGCGCGCCCCGCGTGGAACCTCCACGGTCGTCCGTCACGGCTGGAACACAGCCGGCGGCGCGGTGAGGTGCCCGTGGTAGGAGCGCCGCATGCCGACGCACGGCGAAGTCGGTCTGTCGCCCCTCATTATCCGCACCACTTCCCCCGGGCCAGCCGTTCTGGCCGTTCTACCTCATCCGCAATGGGCACAGCAATAGTGCAGCATCCCAGTCGAACGCGTCAAATGGATCTCGTGGGTGCACCCGCCGGTCGGTGGCCAGCCGGGGCCGTCATCCTCGGGGTGGCGATCCGTTGACCACCGCGGCAAGCCGATCTTCCGCCGCGGTCGACACCACTCGCGGCCGCTCGTCCCAGACCACCCCGGGCTTCAGCCGCGGGCGCCGACCTCGTGGCAATGAACTGGATCGTGCGGAGACGTGGTCAGCCGCGGGAAGCGCGGCCCTCCCGGCGGCTCCAGCCGAGAAGGCCCAGCCCTGCCACCATCAGCGCGAGCGGCCCGGGCGACACCGGTCCACCTCCGCCAGCAGCGGCCCCGGTGGCGGGGACCGGGATGGCCGCGACGGACTGCGCCAGCACGGCAGAGGCGCTCGCCTGGAAGGCGGCGTTGCCGTTGTAGGTCGCCACGATGTTGTGGGTGCCGGCAGCGTTGTAGGTCACCGTGCACGTCGCCATGCCCGTGGTGAGGCCGACGACCACAGCCCCGCAGCCGGTGATGGCGGAGCCGTTGTCAGTGAAGGAGACGGTCCCAGTCCCGGGCTTGGGTGAAATCGTCGCTGTGTAGGTCACGCTCTGACCGACCGAGGAGGGGTTGTTCGACGACGCGACCGTGGTGGTCGTCGCTACGGCAGGGACGGCCCGGACCACGATTGCCTCGGGCCCGTTGAGCCCCGTTGCGGCACCGACGATTGTGCCAGTCGGCGTGGCGTTGCCGGTGGCGCCCGCCGCGAACTCCGTAACGCTGTTCGGGACCTCGTTGGGGACGTACACCGTACCGGCGGCGTCGACGGCAACGCCCTCGGGTTGGTTGATCCCGGTGGCAACGCCGCTGATGGTACGGGTCGGCGGGGCGTTGCCGGTCGCCCCCGGCGCGAATTCGAGCACATTGTTGCCGGTCTCATTGGCCACATAGAGGGTGCCGGCGGCATCGAGGGTCATCAGTTCGGGGAAGTTGAGGCCCGTGCCGGCCCCGACGATTGTGCGAGCCGGCGTGGCATTGCCGGTGGCACTCGCAACGAACTCCGCGACGCTGTTGGTGTTGGCGTTGGAGATATACAGCGTCCCGGCCGAGATGGCCACGCCATAGGGGCTGTTGAACGTGGTGTTGGCGCCACTGATGGTGATGGTTGGCGTCGCGTTGCCGGTCGCGCCCGCGGCGTACTCTGTGACGCTGTTGCCGGCGGCGTTGGCGACGTAGAGCGTGCCGGTGGCGCCGAGGACCAGTCCCTTGGGCCCGTTGAGCCCGGTACCCGCGCCGACGATGGTGCGGGTTGGGGTCGCGTTCCCGGTCGCGCCCGCCGCGTACTCCGTGATGCTGGGGGTGTTGGTGTTGGCGACGTAGAGGGTGCCGGTGGCGTCAAGCGCCGCGCCGACCGGGCCGCTGAGCCCGGTGCCGGCGCCGACGATGGTCCGGATCGGGGTGGCATTCCCAGTGGCGCCCGTCGCGTACTCGGTGATGCTGTCGTTGTTGAAGTTGGTGACGTAGCTGATCCCCACCGTGGCTGCGGAAACAGTCAATGGGCGAGTCACTGCGAGGGCAGCGGCGCCGAGCGACGCCACGGTGAGGGCCACGAGCAGCGTCCTGCCGCCGCCGTGTGATCGTCTGGCTGTCGACTCGGTCATCACGTCTTAATCTCTCCGCGGGTCGGTTCTGGGCGCGCCGGATTGTACGCTGTGAAGCCCGCCTCTGCGGCCGATCGTCACCTGCCTGTCGCTGGCAGCTGCGCAGAGGCAGGCGTATGTCCACCGCACCCGAAGCGGGCCCGAGCCTACGAGGCGATTGGGGCGATCCAGAGCTATACTGTGCCGACGCCTAGCGATAGGGGACGGGTGAAGCCGGGGGGAGGCACAACTATGACGTCGACAGTGACGCGCTCTGCTCAGACCGGGGATGTCGAGACCGTGACTGCCCCGATGACCAGCATGGATCGCGCCACAGCGCAGCAGTGGCGAGCGTTGGGGGCGGCGCAGGAGGCAACGTCGACCGCCGAGCGCGTCATCCTCGCACTACGACTTCTCGACCAGGTGTACATCGGATTCGCGGTCAGCCAGCTCACCCATTGCCTTCAGGTTGCGAGCCGCGCCGAACGGGGCGGCGCCGATACCGAGATGGTGGTCGCTGCCTTGTGCCACGACATCGGGAAGGTCATCCCGGGCGGAGATCACGCGCTCTTCGGAGCCCAGCTGCTGCGGCCGTATGTGCGCGACGAGGTCTACCAGGTGATCCGCTACCACTGGTTTTACGGCCTTCGGTACACGTACCAGTACGTCCCGGGGCGCAGGCCAGACACGCGCCGCCGCTTCCGGCGCAAGCCGTGGCATCGGCTGGCCGAGCGGTTCTCCGACGAGTGGGATCAGGCGTCGTTTGACCCGGCGTACGAGACGTTCCCCCTGGAGCACTTCGAAGAGCGCATCCG
>JBDTJX010000064.1:0-7132 GCA_039935655.1 Candidatus Dormiibacter sp.
TTTCGCAGCGTGCGCGGGCTGATGGAGGCGATCAGACGATTCCTTGACAACTGGGACGAGCGCAAACATCCCTTCGCCTGGGTGAAGACTCCTGCCGACGTGCTACGTCGTCCGAAAGTACAAGCTACTTCTGGTGCAGGACACTAGCTCGCCGCGCGCCTTGACCCGGCGAGGCCGCCATCGTCAGCGACTCGGGTGCGCGAGGTGCGTTTCGTGAGACGAGCCATGAATCAACTTGCCGCGCGAGGCAGGCGAACCCTCATGGGGTTGGCGCTAGGCGGATTTTGAGACCGGCCCTGGAGTGTCACGGTCTGCCGTTGAGCATCGTTCTGAACTCGAATCCGAGCTTCGAGTGGCGCCGCATGCCGCCGTGTGCGGGGCCGTCACGCGCTGGTAGGGGTACCAGTAGGGGTACAGCGAGCGCTACCTGTCGCCCTCGCACGGCGCGGCCGCCAAGACTGGCTGATGACCACCTTGGCCCGCGCCGACGTCATGCTCCTCGACGACCTAGACGACTACTTACCCACGTAACATCGCACTGCCTGGGGTGGTGCGAGGCGGCGCCATCCACGCCCGTGGAGCTGCGTCTCGACCGCGTCCTGCTCGTTGAAGCTCATGGGGTGGTGACATCCCCTCCACGGCGCGGCGGTTGGCGCCGTTCGTTCGCCGCGCGTCGCACCGCAGCGGCCGGGTTGGTGCGCGACGGAGCACTCGCCGGGTCACCGACGAGCAGGACAGCGATCGTTCGGGCGATACGGGCTGCCTCGTGCCTGCGCCCGACGGAAGCGCGCACGATCGCGCCCTCAATGAGCAGCATCAGCTCCTCTTGGAGCTGAGGTGCTCGCACAGCGTCGACGGCCGTCGCCAGGTCTCCGACCAGAGCAGCCAGCCGGTCCTTGTGCTGGGCGGCCCGATCGGCCACCGGGCCGCCGCCGGCGGTTTCCCCGTAGGCGTTGACGAAGGCGCAGCCGGCGAAGCCGGGCCTGGTGAACCACGCATCAAGGGCATCGAACAGCCAGAGGACACGCTGGCGCGGGTCGTCACCCACCTCGCCAAGGCTGGCCTCCAGCCATGTCATCCACTGCTCATCCCGGCGGTCCAGGTAAGCACTGACGAGGCCAGCCTTGGAGCCGAACTCCCGGTAGATGCCTTTGAGCCCCACCCCGGCCCGGTCGCGGACCGCGTCCATGCCGACTGAAGCGATGCCGTCCTCGTAGAACAGCTCACTCGCGGCGGCCAGGGCGCGATCGCGAACGCGCTCCCGCCGGGCACGCTCACCGGCGACATCGGTAACCATCGTTCTCAAGGATAGCGGTGGGCAAGAACGGTCGTTACCCTCGGAGGTCGACGTGCGCGTCGGACGAGCTGGAGTGGTCTGGCGAGACCGAGCGTGTCAGGGACGTTGTGCGCAAGCACGCAGACGCCGCCGGACCACACGGCGTCATCTACGTCCCTGGGCGTCCGGGATGACCATTAGCAGCCGCGCCGTCATGCGCCGGCGCGGTTGCGGCAACAAGGACATCCGCGAAGAGCACCGTGGCCGGACTGACGCCGCACGGCCGGCTACTTGAACCCGTAACGACCCTCGTGGAAGTCCCCCGTGTCCACCCAGTGCTGGATCACCAGGTCGACGACGGCGTCGTTGACCTCGGAGAGGCCGAGGGTGCGAGCGTTCCCCTCGACCGCCTCGAGCACCTGACCGCGCACGAAGCCAGGGATGCGTTCGAAGCGCCCCCGCGCGGAGTCCGTCCAGGGAAGCGCGTCGCGGTCACGCTCTTCGATGTCGTGGGAGACACGGCCCCACAGCTCGTATTTAACGTCCATCTCGGCCGGCGTGATCGTGGTTCCGAGTCCCAGCTTGTGGGCGGTAGACTCGACACGCCAGCGGGTGAGGTCACGGCAGAATTCCGGGATCTCGGCAAGCCGCGCCTCCGCCTCCGGCGTCCAGATGAAGATCACCTCGGTCCCGGTGCGTTCACTGAGCGGGTGTCCATAGCCGAGCTTCTTGCCCAGAGTGCGCACGAACAGGTCAGTGATCTCCTCGACGCGATCGCGCTGAGCCCTGGCTTCCACGACTCGTTCCGACATGGCCGCGGCCCGATCCGGCGCGATGCGGCTCACCGCGGCGCGGTTGCGTCCCGTCGCGGCCGTCCGCTGGGCGTCCGCGGTCCATGAGAGCGCCGGGTGAGCGGCGCCTGCTTGCACCGGACAGCCGGCCTGCGCAGGATCGTGCGCGACCGGGCAGCGTGGATCCCCAGACCTGTCGTCCATCGGTCATCTCCCACGTGACGCCGCGCTCGATGCGACTCTACGCTCAGCTCGGTGCCTTGCCGGCCTGCCATCGGCCGAATGACCCCGCTCGCTATCATCGAGCCCGCGGTCACGAGTGGCGCTCCGGACGTCGCCGGACCCGTCGCGCGAGCCGGTGACGTTGTATCTGTATGGCAGGAGCGGATGTACTCCACCCTCTACGTCGCCCTCGACAACTCCGAGCACTCGGACACCGCCAGCACGGTCGCTCTTGAGCTCGCGAGAGCCTTCGACGCCCGCGTGGTCGGGATGCACGTCTACGCCGCGCGGATGCACGACTACCGCTTCAAGCAGATGGAGTACACCCTCCCGGAGGAGTACCAGGATGAGGCTGAGCTGCTCCGCCAGCGGCGCATCCACGACAGCCTGATCACCACCGGGCTGGAGCTGATCAGCGACAGCTACACCGACGTGCTCCGCTACCGCTGCCTCGAGCGTGACGTGCACTTCGAGGCGCGGATGCGCGACGGGCGCAACTGGGAGGAGCTTGTCGCCGACATCGACGACAGCGATGACATCGACCTGGTGATCATGGGTGCGCTCGGCACCGGCGCCGTAAAGGAGTCGCAGCTGGGCAGCGTCACCGACCGCGTGGCCCGTCGCATCCGTCGCGACCTGCTCATCATCCGCAGCACGGGCGATTCCGCCATGGAGGGCGGCATCCTGGTGGCCGTCGACGGCTCACCGCAGTCCTTCGCAGGGCTGCGCACCGCGCTCGCCCTCGGCAAGGTGCTCGGCAAGCGCGTCGAGGCAGTCGCCGTCTATGACCCCTACCTGCACTACGCCGTCTTCAACGGCATCGTCGACGTGCTCTCGGAAAAGGCATCGAAGATCTTCCGCTTCAAGGAGCAGGAGGCGCTCCACGAGGAGATCATCGACACCGGGCTCGCCAAGATCTATGAGTCCCACCTGCGCGTGGCCCGTGCCACCGCCGCCGAAGAGGGGGTGGACCTGCCCATTACCCTGCTCGACGGCAAGGCGTTCGAGCGGGTCCTGCGCCACGTGCGCGAGACGCGCCCCTGGCTGCTGGTGCTCGGCCGGATCGGCGTGCACTCCGAGGCGGCCATGGACATGGGCAGCAACACCGAGCAGCTGCTCCGGTTGGCCCCCTGCAACGTCCTGGTCAGCAGTGGCAGTTTCACCCCGCCCATCGACGTGCGCGCCGACGCCGCGGTGGTGTGGACGCCCGAAGCCGAGGAGCGCATGGCCGCGGTTCCCGGCGGCGCGCGGGGCCTGGCCCGCACCGCGGTGCTGCGCTGGGCGATGGAGCGGGGCCACAGCGTGGTCTCGTCCGGCGACGTGGTGACCGCGCTCGACGAACTGATGCCCTTCGCACGCACCATGCGCCGCATCGCGGAGACCGCCGCCACCGTCGACTCGGCGGAGCGGGCCATGATCGAGGAGCCGCCACTCCAGGACGCGCGGGCTGTCTGCCGCACCTGCGGATACGCAGCCCGCAGCGACACCCCGCAGCGGTGCCCGGTGTGCGGCAGCGAAGCCGGCTCCTTCGAACGGCTCGACAGCGACGCCCTCCGCGCCACGGCGGCCGGAGAGGGCGACGCGGGGCAGACCGCCTTCGACGGCGCCAAGCTGAGCTGGACGGTCGAGGCGCGCCGCCTGCTGCAGCAGTTGCCGGCCGGTTATCTGCGCCGGCGCGTCAAGGCGATCATCGAGAAGCACGCGCGCACCAGGCGGCTGCCCGCGATCACTGCGGAAGTGGCCGAGCCGTTCATCGCGCCCGAGCTCGACGTCCTCGACGAGAACGCCGGGCCGCATCGAGCGCCACTGGGAGTCGAGCGTCACACCGGGCCACAGGTCGACCAGCGCCGCCGGCTGCCGTGGACCGACGAGGCCGATGATCGCATCGAGCGCATCCCCGCGGGCTTCCTGCGCAACCTCGCCACCGAGCAGATTGAACGCCTGGCCATCGCGCTCGGCGCCCCCCGGGTGGGCGTGCTGCACGTCGAGGCGGGCATCGCCGAGGCCCGAGCGCGCATGCAGCGCGGGGGTGGCGTGCCCGTCAATGCGGGTTCAGCGAGCTGTCCTGTTAGCGCCGAGCAGAACGACGGCGCGGCCGGCTGTCCCGTGCACCGCGACCCATCGACGAGCGCCAACGCAACGCTGACCGGAACGGTGCGGCGCGGCGGCGGGCTCAACGAGATCACTGCCCCGGTGGTCGATGACCTCGGCCGGAGGATGACCGCGCCTTTGCCGGGCGGCTGACGTGCTCGGACTCCAGGTCACCACCCCCGACTTTCCTGGAATCGGCAACAACGTCTCGGTGGGGATCGTCTTTCTGATTCACATCCTCATCGCGGAATTCAGCCTCGGCGCGATCAGCCTGGCCATCGCCGCCGAGTGGCACCACGTGGTGACCGGCGACCCCCGCACCGCTCGATACGCGCGCGGCCTGGCCAAAGCCTACTACCTGGTCTTCAGCCTGGGCGCCACCTTTGCGGTGTTCGCGGTGGTGCTGCTCACCGGATTGTGGGCCAACGAATTCGGTCAGCTGGTCAACAAATTCCTGTGGCTGGTGGCGCTGGCGATCGGATTGTTCATGTTCCTGGCACCGCTGCTGGTCTGGTATCGCAACAGCTTCGAATCGATGGCCCCTCGCCGCCACGCGATTCTGGGAACCGCCGTCTTCGCGCTCCAGACGCTGTTCATGGTGCTGATCGTCGGTATCGACGCGTACCTGATCAACCCGGTCGACGCGGGCCTCACCGAGCCGGTCTTCAACCCGGTGTACTGGCCGCTCCTGATCCACCGTCTGATCGGCAACGTCAGCTGGACCGCGTTGTTCTGCGCCGCCTACGCGGCGCTGCGGCTGCGCGGGCGTCGCGGTGATGCCCCCGAGCGCGCCTTCCAGTCGTGGGCGGCGCGGGTGAACCTGCGCATCGGCCTGCTCACCGCGCTGCTCATGCCGATCGTGGGGTTTGTGCTCGTCGAGGTCATCAAGCAGAGCGAGCCCGGCTACTTCGAAAACCTTCTCAGCGGTGGAACCGCCGCATTCATGGTGGCCCAGGAGTGCCTGGTGGGTGCCATGTTCATCGGCGGCAACATCGCATTGGCCAGCGAGGACGGCGGTCCGCGCCAGTGGTCGATGGGCAGCAGGGGGGCGATCGCCGTCTCCGTGGCCGGGATGACGCTGGCCGCTCTCCCCAGTGCGGTGCTCGGTGGTGACCTGAACGTGCTGCGCTACTGGGGGTTGGGCGCCGCCACCGTGGTGACCGCTGCACACACGCTGTCACGGCTGCGCGGTCGCCTTCACCGGCAGGACGACCCGCTGCGCGTCACCGGCTCGGTCTCGCGGATCGGACGCAACGCTGTGCTCACAGTCGGCACGGTCGCGGTGATCACGTCGCTGCTGATGGGATTCATCAAGGAGCACGCGCGCGGGGACTACGCGGTGTACGGAGAACTCCGTCAGGTCGACGCTCACCAGCCCTACCGCCCCAGCCAGAGTCTCTACCCATGAGCCATCCCGTCCTCGCTCGTGCCGCCCAGTTCCAGGCCTCCTTCTACTACGCGCTCCTGCTCTTCGCCATCCTGCTGTTGATTCTGCTCGCCACCGGGTACGCGCTGGCCGGGATCCGCGCCATGTGGCGCAGCGGGGAGCGAGGGCCGGCCGCGGTCCTCCTGGGAGCGGTCACCGTGAGCTTCCTGGCGCTGGTCGGCATGTACGCGACGGCCGTCGGGGGACTGATCATCACCACCGGAGGAGGAGGATCGTGAAGGAGCTGTCCCGCCGCGACCTGATGATCCGGGGCACCGGGCTGGGCATGGGCCTGGTCGGGGTGATGCTCAGTGTCCCCGCCATCGGGTTTCTCCTGAGCCCGCTGTTCACCAAGCAGAAAACGGCCTGGGTCACCGTCGGCGTCATCGACGACATTCCGGTGAACACGCCGACTCCTCTGCTGGCGCAGGTGCCCGTGGGCACCGGGTACACAACCCCGCCGGTACCGCGCGTGGTCTACGTCGTGAAGAAGCCGAGTGGGGAGACGCTGGCATTCAGCAACATCTGCACGCACATGCAGTGCGACGTGCACTGGGATCCGGCATTGGGAAACTTCCTCTGCCCCTGCCATGGCGGCCTCTACGACATCGACGGGAAGAATGTCGGGGGCCCTCCGCCTCAGCCCCTGCCGGAGTGGAACAAACGCTTCCACACCGATGCGCAGGGAAAGACCGTGCTGGAGATCGAGAACGTTCTCGATGAGTCGATCTAGCCGATGAGCAGCTGGCTCATCCGTCCCATCACCACCCGGCTGCGCGCCGGCATGGAGTGGTTCGACGACCGCACCGGTGCCACCGAGCTGCTCCACAAGGGCCTCTACGAGGCGGTCCCGAAGAAGGGGGGCTGGGCCTACGCGCTGGGAAGCGCGACCCTGGCGCTGATCCTGCTCCAGCTGTTCACCGGAATCTTCCTGCTGCTGGACTATGTGCCGTCGGTCACAGACGCGTACAAGAGCCTCGACTACCTCCGTACCAGCGATGCCTTCGGCGCCTGGGTGCGGGGCTTGCACCTCTGGGGTTCGTACACGCTGATTCTCGTCATCGGCCTGCACATGTTGCGCACCTTCCTGTCGGCCAGCTACAAGCGGCCCCGGGAGCTGAACTGGGTTTCGGGGGCGCTGCTTTTCTTCCTGGTGCTCGGTCTCGCCATCACCGGTGCGATGCTCCCCTGGGACCAGGCGGCGTACTGGACCACCGTGGTGGTCACCAACATCCCCCACTACATCCCGTTCGTCGGGGACGGAATTCGCAAGCTGCTGCGTGGTGGCGACTTCGTGGGTCCGATCACCCTCACCCGCACCTTCGC
>JBDTJX010000065.1:0-4888 GCA_039935655.1 Candidatus Dormiibacter sp.
TGGTCGGATCGACTTGGATCGATGTGGCCCCGGCCACCGCGGGTTGGGTGACGGTGGCGGTGAAGGTCGTCGAGGGGCCGGGGATGGTGTCATTGACGTTGAGAAGGATCAGCGGGCGAATTCCGGCCGACTTCAGGGCTCCGAGGAGCGTGTCGATCGATCCCGGGTTCTGCAGTTGGCTCGGGTCGGCATAGGACATCTGATTCCAGCCGATCTCCAGCCGGGCTCGCGTGAATCCGCTCTGGGAAAGCAGGTTGGCCGTAGCGACGGCATTCTGTGCGGGCACATCGAAGTTGATGCCGACCGCATTGCGCAGCATTGATGCCGGCTGGGTGTCCATGTAGGCGCGCCAGGGCTGAAGCCACTGGGAGCGCTCGCCGAAGGGCAGGTCCGTCTGCTGGGTGGGATCGATCGGATTGGACAACACGTTCCATCCGTCCGAGGGCGGCGTGGCGGTGACGGCGCGAGCTGGCGCCGCGGCCCGGGCCGGGTGAGCCGTTGGCTTGATCGTCACCTTCACGGTTTTCCTGACCGCCAGGCGACGGCATGAAGCCGCCCGGGCCTTGACGACGGGCCGGTGCGAGCGTGAGCGAGTGCGCTTGGTTGGCTTGTGCGAGCGGGCCGAACGCTTGTGGACTTTGGCTGTCTTTGCCTTCAGGCAGGCAGTGGGACGCCGCTTGGCCTTCCGGTGGCTGCGCTTGGAAACATGGGCGGAGGTGGTCGCTCTGCGCTTGGAGACCTGGGCGGCGGCCACCGCGCTCCACACGGCGGTGCAGGCCAGAAGGATGCCCAGCTGGGCCTGGGCCCCCAGTTCAATTTCATAGGCCTCCTCTCCGAACATCGCGGAGCCGACCAGGCGGGCGCGGACCGGCGGCTCCGGGAAGGCCCGGGCGAAGGCATCGAGGAATACGTGCTGCCCGTTCCAGGGTGTCAGCCGTCCGACCACCCCGACCACCCGCACCTCGGAGGCCACGGTCGCCGGCTCCTTCGGCATCGGCACGGGATGGGGGATCACCGCCACCCTGAGTCCCGGCCGGCGGCGGGGACCGACGGCGCGCAGCGTGCTCTGCGATGGCACCACCAGGGCGCTGGGTGCCGTGGACACGATCAGCCGCATCGTCCTGGCCACTTGAGACGGGAGGTACTCCAGCGTGAGGTGGTCCTGCAGACACCAAACGCACGGGGCGCCGGTCAGGCGTGCGGCCGCCGTGCCGTACACGCCGGACTTGAGCGAGTTCGTATGCACTATGTCCGGCTTCAGTTCCACCAGGCGCTTGCGCAGTCGCCCGGCGTAGCGAGCCACCTCCACCGTCGCACCGATCCGGGCCCGACGTGCCTGGAGCTCCGCCCGGGTCAGGCCCCGAGTGCTCTCGGCCATGGGCAGGACCTCAACCTGCGCTCCGGCCTCGGTCAATGCCGGAGCCAGCGGACCGTCCTCGGCGAGAATCACCGTGGCCTGCACCTGATCGGCGGCGCGAATAAGCCGGGCCATGGCGATCTCCGCGCCGGACAGGCGCGCAACGTGATCGACGAACACGACCTTGAGCCCCACATGCCCTCCTTGTCAGTGTGCGTCTCCCCTGGAGGCCGAATGTACATGCTCTGACATAATCCAGTCGTGCCCAGTCGCCGCGCTGAGATCGCCATGGCCGGGGACGAGTTGGAGCGTTATCTGACTGAGACGAAGACGTTGGTCGTGGCCACGACCGGGCGGGACAGTCGGCCCCATCTCACTGCGCTCTGGTATGTCATGCGCGACGCTGAGCCGTGGATTTTCACCTACGCCGGCTCCCAAAAAGTGAGGAACCTGGAGCGGATCCCCCAGGCGACGCTGATGGTCGAGAGTGGCACAGAGTACGCCCAACTGCGTGGTGCCGTGCTCTACGCCGAGGCGACGATCCACCGCGATCCGGACCTCGTGCAGGAGGTCGGGGAGCAGCTCTTCCTTCGCTACGCCACCAGCGGGCAGGACGGCCGCTCGGGCCTTGATGAGGCCACCCGCGAGGCGGTGCGCACCCGGGCCCTCAAGCGGGTGGCGATTCAGTTCACCCCCACGCGTGTGGTCAGCTGGGATCACTCCAAGCTGGGTGGCGGCTACTAGCTGGTTGGCTCCTCGTCAGTCTGGGTGGGTCAGGCGATGACGGGCCCGGCGTTGAGCTTGGCGACGATCAGGTAGATCATCGCGATGAAGTTGCGATTGGAGCGGTACCCGCGGGCGCGTCGCTTGGCGGCCTGGATGAGGGAGTTCAGGCCTTCGAGCAGGCCGTTTGACACCTTGCTGTGGTGCCAGCGGATCACTCCGAGCCAGTGATCCTCGAGCATCTCGGTGAACTTGATCAGCGGATCCAGGCCGCTCTGCTGGACTTCGGTGATCCAGCGCCGCAGGTACTCCTGTGCGGTGTCGGGATCAGCGATCTCATAGAAGCTGTCGAACTGCTGGGAGAGCGTGTACGCGCGGACGGTCTCCAACGGCTGGGCGAGCAGCTCGTCGAGCAGGTCGCGCTGGCGCTCGGTCAGGTTCGCCGGCCGCTTGAGCCACATGTACCGGGTGTTGGCCAGCAGGTCTTTATGGTGCTTGGCCTCTTCGCGGCGGACCTCGTCAACGGCTTTGGAGAGGTGCGATTTGATGTGGTAGCGATCGAACGTGATCTCCGCCTTGGGGAGGTGCTCAAGCGTCCCCTTCAGGAACGCCTCGGACATGTCCTGACACACCTCCTGCACCCGCTCGGGATCGCCGCCGTGGATCTCCAGAAACAGCGAGAACGCCTGCACCGTCTCGTGATCGCGACCCTCGACCACGAACACCCCGCGACGCTCATCCAAGTCAGCGAACACCGATACGTACTCGTGCCCGCGGCGGCTCGATGTCTCATCGATCCCGACTCGCTCGACGCCCTGAAGGTTCTGCGCCTCCACCGCGGCGTCGACATAGTGATGCACGATCCGCCAGATCCGCTTGTCGCGCTCACCGACCAGAGCGGCCAGCGTCGCGACCGGCATCTCCTTGACCATCGCCATCACCAACGCCTCGAACAACAGCGTGAACCCTGAGCGCTCCCGCGCCCACGGCAACGCAACCTGACGAACCTTGTGCTCCGGGCAGCACACTCGCGGGACCCGCGCCGTCAGATACGCCTGATGCTGAAAGAAGTCCAGATGCCGCCACGTCTTCTCCTCCGTGTCATACGCCTTCAAGCCACAGATGTCGCACTCCGGGCAGCAGAACACCGACCCCTTCGGGAAATCGACGCGGAGATCCAGCCGCTTGTGCTCCCGGTCGAACTCCACGCCCGTGACCTGCCACGGATCGCTCAAACCAAGCGCGGCCTGAAACAGAAGAAGATCTTGCGCCTGCATCACCGACTCCCATCATCGAGGATCAGAAGCCGACCACGAAATCAGCCAGCCCGGACGCTACCCACCCAGACTGACGAGGAGCCGCGCTTCCTCCGCTGGTCACGGTCCGCGTATTACAGGTGGGGGGCGCTCACCCGGCCCGAGATGCTCCTTCTCTGGGAGTTGGTGCGAATCTTCGGCTCTTCTGTCGAGTTGGGGGTGACTCATCGGTGAGGGAGGTCGATGTGGATGCCAGCGCAGCAGAGGTAGATCATCGCGATCAGGGCGTCGGCTGAGTGAAATCCGTGGGCGCGGTGGCTGATCAGCCGGACGCGGCTGTTGAGCGCTTCGAGGCGCCCGTTGCTGATCTCGAGCTGAATCGCGGCGAGTACGCCGGATTTGTGTTTTCGGATCGTGCGCGTGAGCTTGACGAACGGTTTGAGCTTGGAGCGGGATGCCCACGCCAGCCAGGCGTCGAGCCGTTCGGCGGCTTCTTCTTTGGGGAGTCGGTAGATGTAGCGCAGCTCGCCGAGCAGCAGGAACGCGCGGTACATCCGCTTGTTCGTGAGCACGACCTCGGCGAGCTTGGCGAGCTGTCGGGGGGTCTGGTTGGCGGTGTCCTTGAGCAGGCTGTAGCGCGTGCCCTTGATCCACTTCCCTTCGCCGGTCGAGGAGCGACCGTGCTGGTTGTACTCGTCGCGGCGGACCTGGTCGACGGCCTTGCCGCCGAGCTGGCAGACGTGGAACGGGTCGAAGCACACTTGCGCGTGCGGGAGGCCCTCGGGCGCGCGGATCGCCTTCTCATACCCGGCGGACATGTCGATCGAGACAGCGGTGATCGACGCCTTCTGCGCGTCGGAGAGCTCGTCGAAGAAGCCCTGCAAGGTGGCGGCGTTGCGACCGGGCGCGGCCCACACCACGCCGCCGCTCGCGTGGTCTGCGACGCAGGTCAGGAACTTGTGGCCGGCGCCGTGGCTGACCTCGTCCACGCCGATCATCACCAGCCCATCGAGCCTGGTGCGGTCGAGCTTGTCGGCGACGACCCGGGCGAGGACGCTGCCGACCGACCGCCACCCGATCCGCATCAGCTTCGTCAGCGGCGTCTTGGCCATCTGCTGCGCCAGGAACGCGACCACATCCTCGAAGTCGCGCGTGTACCGGGAGCCCGCCCGTGCCCACGGCACCGCCTCGTACACATCGCCGCAGCCCGGGCAGTACAGCCGTCTGAGGCGACACTCGATGTAGCAGCGGCTCGCTCCGAGGTCGAGGTGCCGCCAGCTCTTCTCCCGGTGCTCCTTGATCGGAAGCCCCCGCGCTCCACAGCCCGAGCACACCGGCCGCTTCGCGCGCAAACCGACCGTCACGACCACTCCCTCGCTGCCGAACGCGACGTCCTTGACCGACGCTCCCGGAAGCCTGAGCATCCGGTTGAATGCCGTCGTGACCCGCATCTCGTCCCCCCTCGTAGACCGCTGAACTTCAGACATCCAGCAGCCTGCCGCAGAGGACGGGTGCGGGTCGCCACGCTGTGCGCAAACCCCGCGAACGAACT
>JBDTJX010000066.1:0-8828 GCA_039935655.1 Candidatus Dormiibacter sp.
CGTTGGCGGCCAGTGGCCTGGTGCGCACGGCCAAGGACACCCGGGTGCGCCGGCTGCCGGCTCCGGTGGAGGCCGACGCCGACGACGGGGACGTGCTCCGCCAGGTGGTGACGTACTACCACCAAACCCTGCGCGAGTCCCCGGAGGCGATCGCCTACCTGGAGCAGCGCGGCCTCGCCGACAGCGACGCCATCGACTATTTCCAGCTCGGCTTCGCCAACCGGACTCTCGGACTGCGACTGCCGGAGAAGAACCGCAAGGCCGGGCAGGAGATGCGCACTCGGTTGCAGCGGCTGGGAATTCTCCGCGACAGCGGCCACGAGCACTTCAACGGCTCGGTGGTCGTCCCCGTCCCCGACAGCGACGGCACCGTCGTGGAGATGTACGGGCGCAAGATCACGTCGGGACTGCGCTCCGGTACGCCGCTGCACCTGTACCTGCCGGGCCCGCACCGCGGCGTGTGGAACGCTGACGCCGTGAGCGGCGAGGTCATCCTCTGCGAAGCCCTGCTCGATGCGCTCACCTTCTGGACACACGGGCTGCGCAACGTCACCAGCGCATATGGCATCGAGGGGTTCATCCAGGAGCATCTCGACACGTTCACCACCAACAACGTGCAGCGCGTCTCCATCGCCTATGACCGCGACGCTGCGGGAGACAGAGCCGCGGTGCAGCTCGCTACCAAGCTGGTGGCCGCGGGCATCGACACCTTCCGGGTGCAATTTCCCCGGGAGACGGACGCCAACGCGTTCGCCTGTCTGGATCTGAACAGCGCCGGCGAGCGGCTTGCCGATCTGGTGCAGCGCGCGGTGTGGCTGGGCCAGGGGAACAAGCCGGTGACGGCGCCGCATGCAGCCGGGCAGCCTGGCGCGGAGGCGCGCGAGGAGGCGGGCCAGGGGGACAGGACGAGTGCTGGGCCGACACCCAGCCCCGAGGCCGCGCCGCTGCCCGTTCCGACCCCACCCCCTTTCGCTGCTGTGCCGGCGCCCCCACCCACAGCGCACGTCGAGGTGACCGTCGAGGACGTGTCCTTGACCCTCGGGGAGCGTCGCTGGCGGGTCCGCGGACTCGCCAAGGTGAGCGCCGACGACTCGATGAAGGTGAATCTGCTGCTGCGCGCCGGTGACGATCGCTTTCACGTGGACACCCTCGACCTCTACGTCGCCAAGCAGCGCCAGGCATTCGCCAACCAGGCAGCCGCCGAGACCGGCGTCCTCGAGGAGACGGTGCGCCGAGACCTCGGCCGCGTGCTGCTGCAGCTCGAAGAGGTCATCGCCGAGCAGCGCCAGCGGGAGCGCGAGGCCGAGCAGGCGCAGCAGGTGGACACCCTGAGTGACGAGGAGCGGGCCGCGGCGCTGAGCCTGCTGCGCGATCCCGCGCTCCTGGACCACGTGGTGGCCGCATACGACCGCATCGGTGTGGTGGGCGAGGCGACCAACACGCTGGTGGCCTACCTGGCGGCGACGAGCCGGCTGTTGGAGCGGCCCCTGGCGGTGGTGCTGCAGTCCAGCTCCGCGGCGGGGAAGAGCGCGCTGCTGGAGGCGACGCTGACGCTGTTGCCGGAATCGGCGCGGGTGAAATACAGCGCCATGACCGGCCAGTCCCTCTACTACATGGCGGAGCGCGAGCTAGCCCACAAGGTGCTGGCCGTGGTGGAGGAGCACGGCGCTGAGCGCGCCGCCTACGCCCTCAAGCTGCTCCAGAGCGAGGGCGAGCTGCGCATCGCCAGCACCGGCAAGGACCCCGCCACCGGCCGCCTGGTGACCCATGACTACACAGTGCGCGGGCCGGTGGCGCTGTTCCTCACCACCACCGCGATCGACGTCGACGAGGAGTTGTTGAACCGCTGCCTGGTGATCACCGTGGACGAGGAGCGCGCGCAGACGCGGGCGATCCACCATCGCCAGCGCCAGAGCGAGACGTTGGATGGGCTGCTCCGCGACCACGAGCGCCAGCGGGTGATCCGGCTGCACCGGGCCGCGCAGACGTTGCTGCGCCCGCTGCACGTCGTGAACCCCTATGCCCCGCAGCTCACCTTCTCGGACTCACGGACGCGGACGCGCCGCGACCACCAGAAGTACCTGGCGCTGATCCGCACCATCGCCCTGCTGCACCAGCACCAGCGCGAGACCAAGCGCGCCCAGGCGGGTGACACCGATGTCGAGTACGTCGAGGTGATCCCCGCCGACATCGCCGTGGCCAACCGGCTGGCGCACGAGGTGCTGGGGCGCTCGCTGGACGAGCTGCCACCCCAGACACGCCGGCTGCTGCTGCTCCTGGATGAGATGGTGACGGCGGCGATGGCCAGCCACGAGGTGACCCGCGAAGAGGTGCGCTTCACCCGCAAGGAGGTGCGCCACCACACCGGCTGGGGCGACACCCAGTGCAAGCTCCACCTGCACCGGCTCACCGAGCTGGAGTACCTGGCCGCGCACATCGGCGGACGACGGCAGCCCTTCGTGTACGAGCTGGTCTGGGACGGTGTCGACGGCCAGGCATCCGGGCGGTGGCTGAACGGGCTGCTCGACCCCGAATCCTTGACGTACGACAGCGAGTGGGCGGGGCCAACCGGCGAGTGGGCGGGGTCCGGTCGGCCGGTGGCCGGGGTGCGGGCGGGGTCTGGTCGCAGTGCCGAGACCTCGACAAACAGCAATGGCCACAAGGCAATTCCCCTGTCCGTTGCCGCTGACGCGGAAAACGCTGTTCCCGGGAGCGAGGACAACGACGCCGGTCCTGTCGTACCGGCCTCTTCCCTCGCCGTGCTGGCCGGCTGATGGCCAAGACGATGCGGGCGGAGCTGACCGACCACCTGGAGTGGCTGCGGATGCGCAACTACAGCGAGCAGACGGTGGCCGGGCGGCGGCTCTACGTGGAGCGATTCTGCACCTGGGCGGACGAGCGCAGCCTGACCCGGGCGAGCGAGATCACCCGGCCCATCCTGGAGCGGTATCGCCACCATCTCTACGTCAGGCGCAAGAGCGACGGCGCGCCGCTCTCCTTTCGCAGCCAGTACCTCTGCCTCCACGCGGTGCGGATGTACTTCAAGTGGCTGGTGCGCCAGGGGCGGCTGCTGGCCAACCCGGCGAGCGAGCTGGAGATGCCCAAGCTGGACTGGCGGCTGCCCCGAACCACGCTGGACGCCGACGAGGCCGAGGCGGTGCTCCGCCAGCCCAACCTGCTCGACCCGCTGGGGCTGCGCGACCGGGCCATCCTGGAGGTCTTCTACTCGACTGCTGTCCGGCGCATGGAGCTGGTGAACCTGCTGGTCTGGGACGTGGACAGCAAGCGCGGCACCGTCTTCATCCGCGAGGGCAAGGGCCGGCGCGACCGGGTGGTGCCCATCAGCGAGCGGGCGCTCTCCTGGGTGGAGCGGTACCGGCTGGAGGTGCGCCCGCTGCTGGTCTGGGACGACTCCGAGGACCACCTGTTCCTCACCAAGCGCGGCGAGCCGATGACCCCGACGCCGCTGGGCACCGACGTGGCCCGCTACGTCGAAGCGGCCAACCTGGGCAAGAAGGGGAGCTGCCATCTCTGGCGGCACACCTGTGCCACGCTGATGCTGGAGGGCGGCGCCGACGTGCGGTTCGTCCAGGAGATGCTGGGCCACGCGTCGATCCAGTCCACCCAGGTCTACACCAGGGTGAGCATCGCCAAGCTCAAGCAGGTCCACGCCGCCACCCACCCCGGAGCATTGCCCCCGCCGCCACCGCCGACCCTGGTGGACATCGCCGCCGAGCTGGTCGCCGATGACCCCGACGGGGACGACATCGCGGCCGCCGGATGAGAGGACGGCCGGTGCCGCAGGGGTGGAAGCGCCCCTACCTGGAGGCGGCAGGAGCGCGGCTGCAAGAGCTGCGCGAGGCGGCCGGACTGAGCCGCCCCGAGCTGGCAATCCGGGCGGGGATCACTCGCGGATACCTGCGCAAGCTGGAGGCCGGCGACCACGCGCCGAAGGCGGAGATGGCGGCCAAGCTGGCGGCCGCGCTGGGGGTTGAGGTGGCGGCGCTGCGCGCCGCCGGGGGAGGGTGAAGCCCCGCCACCCGACGACCTGCCCAACCTGACCGATGACCGCCGCCATTCCACTCTTTAGCTGCTGCCTGACTCACGCGCCCGCCATCACTCTGATTTTCCGCCCCAGACCACAGCCCGCCATTGCCACACGTCACTCAGATGCAGCGTTCGCAATTGGCGGCACACACTTGCACTGAGTGCTACGACGTATACAATGCCGCGGGCATGAGCAGCGAGAAGGGGGCGCCCAAGCGCCGCGACCACATGGCCCGGGTGTTCTGCACAGACGAGGCTTGGACGGCCTTCCGGCTGGCCGCCCAGCAGCGGGAGATCGCGTCCTCGACCTACCTCGGCCAGCTCGTCTCTCAAGAGGTTCTGCGCCTGGAGGCCGCGGCCGCCAAGGATGAGAAGAAGGGTGCCAAGCAGGCCCTCGCCGCCCTCGACGAGGCCCGGATTCTCGGGGCCGACATCACCCGTCTGACGGCTCGTCTGGAGTGGCTGGCGGGCAAGCGCGAGCCGGCGGCGGTTCCCCCTGCGCCCGCGGTTCTGAGGACGGCGGGCGGGGTTCCCGACCTCGACGACTGGTCTCAATTTCGCCTCGACAGCTCGAGTACCGAGGCTGCCGACGTGCCGGATTGGGAACCGTGAGCCAGCAGCTCGCCGCCCTCGACATCGAGGGTGCCATCCTGTTCGTCCGCGGCCTGCGGGTGATGCTCGACACCGACCTGGCCACCCTCTACGGAGTGGAGAACCGGGCGCTACTCCAAGCCGTTCGGCGCAACCCTGGCCGGTTCCCTGAGGACTTCGCGTTCCAGCTCTCGGCCACGGAGTGGGCGGCTTTGAGATCACAAACTGTGACCTCAAACGCTGGGCGGGGTGGACGCCGCTATGCGCCCTGGGCTTTCACCGAGCAGGGCGTGGCCATGCTCTCCAGCGTGCTCCGCAGCAAGCGGGCGGCCCACATCAACGTGGAGATCATGCGGGCCTTTGTTCGCCTCCGCCGCCTGGTGGCCGGCAACGCCGAGCTGGCCGCTCGCCTCGACGAGCTCGAGCAGCGCTACGACGCCCAATTCAAGACCGTGGTGGACGCGATCCGCCAGCTCATGGCGCCGCCGCCCGACGAACCCCGTCCCCGGATCGGATTCAAGCCCTGAGGCGCTGACCGCCGGAAAACGGCCGATTGTGCGGGCCTGTGAGCCCCGGAACGATGGCGCGATGACCTGGAACACCTCGGCATTGCAGCTCGCTGACGGCTCACCCGCTGCCCGCCGATGTGGCCGACAATGCACATGTGCTCACCGACGGTGCTCTGGCTCTGAAACTCACGTCCGGCGATTTCGACGTGCAGCCGGAAAACCGCGTTAACGGCTTCTCGCCGACCGGCCGCCCTCGCCTCAGGGTGATCGACGGCGATTTGCCAGACCGCACAAAGGAAAAAAGTTTCGGCTACGGCGAATCGCGTCGGCAGATTTTGAACTACCTCCGTGCTCGCTACTACGATCCAGCCACCGCGCAGTTCCTGACACGCGATCCTGCGGTGGCGCAAACCATGTCGCCCTACGGGTACGTGTTGGGCAATCCGCTGAACGGGATCGACCCCAACGGATTGTGGCCGTGGGACGACCTCTGCCTACGTAACCCGTTCGGCGGCAACAACGACAACGGCGGTTGCCATACGACTTTGAGCACGAGTCAGGGCGTCAAAGCGTTGGCTGTGACGGCGGCGGTGGCGGCGACGGTTGTGACAGTTGGCGCTGCAGCACCCGAGGCTGTTGCCGGAGCCTCAGACGTTGCAATTGCTACTGAGGTTGTGGCCCCCGGCGGAGAGCTTATCGGTGCCGTTGGGTCAAGCGCGAACATTCGATTGGTAGAGGGAGGTATAGAGGACGCCACGAATTTGTTCAATCGGCTCTGCGCTGGGGCTACCCGCGTGGCTAAGCCGGGGTATCCCGGTGACGCGGCGGAGTTTTCGAACGGTGGGTTTGCTGGGCTGCGAGCCGTTTCGGAGTCCGGCGGCCCTGCTATAGATCTAAATATCCCTGGCCTCGAAGCAATCACCAGGATCCATTTCTTCTAGGAAAGTAGCAGTGCTAGATCAAGTAGTGAAGGAGATGGTCGCAGAGTCGACAGTCGACTACCTTGGCCTTTGGCAGATCCTTCGCGGGGTACAGCGATACGCGCCCGAAGCCTCTCGCCAGGCTCAACGCGCTATGGCGTCCGGCGTGGTCGCGGTCCTGATCAGTGAGCAGGGAATGGTCGCAGGAGACCTGCGGGATGATGGCTTCCATCGATGGACTGAGACCGGCAAGGATGCCATTGCTAGGATTGAACGGGAATGGTCGCTCCTCGACGGTGAGCCCACGCTTGGTGACGTCGTCTGGCTCAGCGCACCCGATGCCTCCCCGGAGTTTGATCCCCTTGTGCGAGGGCGGTGAGTACTACCTCCGTGCTCGCTACTACGATCCAGCCACCGCCCAGTTCCTCAGCCGCGACCCTGCGGTTGTGATTACGCGCAGCCCGTATGGCTACGTTGGCGGCAATCCATTGAACGGCACTGATCCAGGCGGCGAGTGCGGACTGTGGGGCAGCGACACATGCTTGGGCGACGCGGCAGGCTGGGTGAACAACAACGTCGTACAGCCGGTGGCTAACGCCGTCAACGCGGCGGTGAGTGGATCCCACACTGTAGGCGTGTGCGCCTCAGTCACCGCGAGTGGGACCGGCTTCGGAGGTACGACGGATGTCTGCGGCGTGGTTCACTTCGAAGGCTTGATCCCGGTTGGCGTGGGCACGACGGAGACCCTTGGTGGCGGGGGTTCGGTCGGAGCGGGAATCACAGGGACACTCGGCCTACAGGTTTCGAACGCTCAGTGCATTTCGTCACTGGGAGGTCCGTTTGCCTACGCGACGGTGAATGGAGGTGACGTGGTCGGCGCCTCAGGCGAAGTCGCAGCTGGTGTCGACCGGCGAGGGAACATCGTCGGAGTCGGTACGGTTGGTTTGGGTGCTGGAGCTGGTATCGGTGGGCAAGTGGGCTTGTCAAATACCTGGACACAGTCGTGGCTGGGATGGTGAGTACGGACGGGTTCGGTGCTGATCGCTTGGTGTATCGAGCACCAGCCGGATGGATGATGTGGCCCTTCGCTATTGCGATCTTTGGCGTGGCCGGGTGTGCGGCGCTGGTTGCGGAGATCATTCAACGGGGGCCGTGGCCTCTGTTCGCTATGTTCCTCCTGGGCGTCGGCTGGATGGCATACAACAGCCTGCGAGCAAGTTATGAGCTTGTCGTCAGTGGCGAGCAAATTACCTGGCGGTCTTTCGTGGGTAAGGGGCAGGTGCTCATGTCAGATGTCGTGAGCGTGCGATCGCGTTACTCGGGGTCGGTGCAGGTTTTCGAGTGCGCCGACGGTACGCGGTTTCGGGTAGCCGTTCTCCAGGGGTACAGGCCATTCATTGAAGCCGTGGCACGGGCGCATCCGAACTTCCCCGCGTCGGTCGGCCGTTACGCTCGCTTGGTTGACCGCACGAGGTGGTGACACGCAGCGGTACCGCCGTTGCTCAATAACGAGAACACCTGCGATGAAGGGCAGAACGCGTACATCAACCCATTGCACTCATTCTCGCCCCGTTTCTTGCAAGGCCGCCAGCTCTACCTTCCTGGTGTTCAATCGAACGGATCTGTCGACTTCCAATGGTGACAAGCGTCGTCAACATCCTTGAGTTCGGAGTGTTCATCGCCGTCGGGGTGGTGGGCATCATCGCGTTCTATGCGACGCTGGTGGTGGTTTTCCACGGACGTAGGCGGCGCGGTGATCCGCTACCAGCGGCAGCTCTGCTCGCCCTTGTGCTGGGCACCCTGATGGTGGGGCTGTGGCCCTTCTATGGCCTGTACTGGATTGTGAAGCGGTTCGGATCGGCGCCGTCTCCAACGACCTCTTAGCTGCTCATCGCGACCTCACACCGCATTGGCGAGACCGCTGCGGCGCACGTCGTGCTTGAGGACGACGCTCTCGATGAGACCCTTGACGAGCTGACGCTCCTCTGGGTCGAGGCGCGAGAGGGCCTCGAAGTGGAGGCGGAGATCCTCGTCCGGCCCGCGCTCATCGTTCTCGAAGAGGAGTGCATCGGCAGGGACGGTGAGGGCGATGGCCAGCTTGCGCAGGATCTCGAAGGTGGGCAGGGTGGCGCCGCCCTCATAGCGGCGGATCTGGGTGAGATGGACGCCGGTGAGGTCTGAGAGGGCCTGCTGGGTGAGGCCTTTCTGCTTGCGGAGGGCGACGAGGCGCTGGGGGAATTCCTTGGCCATGAGTGCGGCAAAGGATGCCACTGCCCTTTTGCTCAACATATCCATTAGGATAGCTAAAAGGCGTCCCAATGGGGACTTGACAGATTTTTCGGAGAGAGCGGTTGGCGAGGGTCCCGGAGGCTGAGCTGGCGCGGCTCAAGGCAGAGGTGAGCCTGGAGCGGCTGGCCGAGGCCAAGGGTGTGCAGCTGCGCCGGCACGGTGCCGACCTGCTGGGGCTCTGCCCCTTCCACGACGACCACGCGCCCTCGCTGGTGATCTCGCCGAGCAAGAACCTCTGGCACTGCCTGGGCGCCTGCCAGGCGGGCGGCTCGGTGATCGATTGGGTGATGCGGGCCGAGGGGATGAGTTTTCGGCACGCGGTGGAGCTGCTGCGCAGCGATCCCTCGTTGGCGGCCAGTGGCCTGGTGCGCACGGCCAAGGACACCCGGGTGCGCCGGCTGCCGGCTCCGGTGGAGGCCGACGCCGACGACGGGGACGTGCTCCGCCAGGTGGTGACGTACTACCACCAAAC
>JBDTJX010000067.1:0-2643 GCA_039935655.1 Candidatus Dormiibacter sp.
TTGAGGCTGCCGTTGATCTCGCTCCGGAGCGTGAGCAGGGCATCGACCTCGACGGCGCGGGTGAGGAAGAAGTGGGGGGTCTGTTGCATGCTCTCGGTGAGCCGGCGGGCAGCCACCCGCCGCACGCGGCTGAGGGGAATCTCCTCCACGTCGGCCTCGGCCACTGCGGTCTCCGTCTCGTCCGAGGGCTTGCCAGCGCCAGGCTCGGCCGGAGATGTGGCCGGCGGGGCCACCGGGCTGGCCGCGCCGTTGCCCGCTCCCTGGCTCGCCGACTCGACATCAGCTCGGACGATGCGACCACCGTCGCCACTGCCACGTATGCCGTTAAGCTCGATTCCGAGGTCGCGGGCCCGCGCACGTGCCAGCGGTGACGCCTTCACCTTTTTCTGCTCGCCGTCGGCGGAACCGGCCGCTGGGGCAGGCTCGGTGGCATCCGCGGGCGGTGCAGCTGCCGGCGCCGCCTCCGCCGGTGACGCATCTGAACTCTGTTTGGGCGCGGCGGCGGCGGCGCCGGATCCCACGACGGCAACGGGCCGGCCGACGGCGACCGTCTCCCCCTCCTTCACCAGGATCTTCTCCAGCACCCCGCTCTCATAGGCGACGAAGTCCATGGTGGCCTTGTCGCTCTCGATCTCGGCGATGACCTCTCCCCGCTCGACAGTGTCCCCGACCTTCTTCATCCAGCGACCCATGGTCCCCTCCTCCATGGTGTCGCTCAGACGGGGCATCGTGATCTCGGGCATCTCAACGGGCTCCAGGCGGTTGGACGGCAGCGGCGCCGAGGGTCTGCCGGATGACGTCCAGCAGATGGTTGGCATTCGGCAAAGCGGCATGCTCGAGAGGTTTCGCGTAGGGCAGGGGCACTTCCGCGGCTGCCACGCGCCGCACCGGCGCGTCCAGATAGTCGAAGGCGGTCTCCTGCAGGGTGGCGGCGATCTCGGCGCCCACGCCGAAGCTGAGCCAGTCCTCCTCGATGACCACGGCCCGACTGGTCTTGCGCACCGACGTCGTCAGGGTGTCGCGGTCGAGAGGCCGGAGGCTGCGGAGATCGATGACCTCAGCGCTCACACCCTCCGATTCGAGGCGGCGGGCCACGTCCAGCGCGACCGCCGCCATGCGCGAGTAGCCGATCAGGGTGATGTCCGTTCCCTCCTTCAGCACCGCGGCGCGGCCGATCTCGGTCACGTCCTCGCCGTCGGGGACCTCGCCCTTGGTGTTGTAGAGCGCCAGGTTCTCGATGAAGATCACTGGATCGTCGTCGCGAATGGCGGCGCGCAACAGCCCCCGGGCGTCGGCCGGAGTGGCGGGGGTCACCACCTTCAACCCCGGGATGTGCGCATACCAGACCTCGAGATTCTGGGAGTGCGTCGCCGCAAGCTGCTGGCCACCACCTCCAGGAGTGCGCAGCACCATGGGCACCGGCGTCTGTCCGCCGAACATGCTGTAGATCTTCGCCGCATGGTTGACGATCTGGTCCAGGGCCAGGAGGGTGAAGTTGATCGTCATCACCTCCACGACCGGGCGCAGCCCCAGCATGGCCGCGCCGATGGCGGCTCCGACGAATCCCTCTTCGCAGATCGGCGTGTCGCGAACCCGCTCCGGACCGAACTCCTGGAGCAGGCCCGCGGTGATCTTGTAAGAGCCCTCGAAGACGCCGATCTCCTCACCCATCAGGAACACGCGGTCGTCACGCAGCAGCTCCTCACGAAGGGTGTCGTGGAGCGCCTGGCGATAGCTCATCTGGGTCATGGAGCGCTCTCCGTCTCGGCAATGGCCACCAGCGGATCGCCCGGGAAAGCCGCCGGGGCGTTGGCGACGGCCGTGGCGTACGCGTAGGCAAAGAGATCCTCGGGTCGCGGATCTGCACTCGCGTCGGCGAACGTCACCGCCTCGTCCACCTGGCCCTCGGCCTCGGCTTCGATCGCGGTCGCCTGCCGGTCGTCGAGCACCCCGGCTGCCACGAGGCGCTCTCGAAACGCCGGGACGGGGTCGTGCCGTTGCACCTCCTCGACCTCCTCCTTGGTCCGATAGCGGGCCGGGTCGACCACAGAGTGACCGCGCATGCGATAGCTGGTCGCCTCCAGCAGCGTCGGCAGATGCTCCTGCCGTGCCCGCTGGACGGCGCGCCGAGCCGCGTCACGAACCGCAAAGGTGTCATCCCCGTCGACCCGCTCGGCGTACATCCGGTACGCCGCAGCGCGCCGATACAGCTCCGGCTCCGCCGACGCGGCTTCGACAGTGGTGCCCATCCCCAGGCCGTTGTTGACGATGACGTAGACGATGGGCAGGCGCCACAGCTGGGCGAGGTTGAGGCACTCGTGGAAGGCGCCGATGTTGGTGGTCCCATCGCCCATCAGGCACATGACCACCTCGTCGCTGCTCCGATAGCTGATCGCCAGAGCAGCGCCGGTGGCCAGCGGGATCTGACCGCCGACGATCGCATAACCGCCATACAGGCGGCTAGCGAGGTCGAACAGGTGCATCGACCCGCCGCGCCCTCGCGACACCCCGGTGTCCTTGCCGAACAGCTCGGCCATCACCCTGCCCGGCTCGATGCCACGAGCGAGGGCGTATCCGTGCTCGCGGTAGCTGGTGAAGAGGTAGTCGCGCGGGGAGATCGCGTCCATCAACCCGACGATGGTC
>JBDTJX010000068.1:0-16462 GCA_039935655.1 Candidatus Dormiibacter sp.
CTTTGGATCCGGCATTCGAAGGTTCGAATCCTTCCTCCCCAGCCAAATCCCCGTATTCGAACCGCCCCCCGGAAAACTCCAGGTCGGAGGCTCAGTAGCGCGCTCGACTGCCCCGGTCGCGTACCGAGATGCGCGAACCGGTAGCGAGAATCTCAGGATTCTCAGCGCATCATCCGGACGGCGACCATTCTAGTTCGGGGTAGCCGTCGCATAGATGACGTCGTCTCTGTCGGTTAGCGCACCCTCATCCAACACCAAGAGACGATCGCGAGCACGGCTGACGCAGCTATCGCGGGCTTCCGGGTCCAGTGCCGCCAGCCGTCGGCCCGTCGCACCGAGACTGGTCCGTAGCTCGACGACCTGCTCCGGCGTCATCAGTTGGCGCCAAGGCTCAAGCTGTAACGACAGCGTGCGAAACCCGGCGCTACCGAGCAATTCAGTGACCTTGTCAGGGGTGTCCATCAGGGCGCGCGTCGAGTGCGCTGGATCCGGGGGCGCCCCGTGAGCGTCGAGTTCCTCATTCCAAATGTCCTCGGCGGGAAAACTCGGCGCTGGCCCCCAAGTGGTGAGCCCAATCGCGCCATCAGCTGCGAGCACTCTCCTTACCTCTCGGAGTGCGGCGACAGGATCCGATACATGGAAGAGCATGAAAGCGAGTACCGCCACGTCGCATGCCCCCGTGATCAAAGGCAGGTTTGTAACTTCGGCGACGACCAACGGAAACTCCCGCGGTGCGAGCGCAAGCATGCCGGCGGCCGGGTCAACACCGATGACGACGGCACCTGGCGCCGCATTCCGCAAGTGCGGAAGCAGACTCCCGACGCCGGTTCCAATGTCAACAACCTGCCGCGCTTCGCGCAGCGGCAGCTCTTCGAGGAGTCGAAGCCCCGCGGGCCGCAGGAGCGGTGCCCAGAGGTCCCGATACGCTGTCGCTGTCGCCGTGTAGTAGCTCGCGATCCACTCGGCACTTGTCAACGAAGTCGGCATCTGATTAGGTGCGAGTTTCCCCGGTGAATTCCGGTAGCCACTGTCCTGTGCTGGCGAGACAATCCGCGAATCGGTCCGGGTCTGCCAGGTGCGGAAAATGCCCGCCGTTGGGAAAGATGGTGAGTGTTGCCCGTGGTAGCACATCTCGGAGCCACGCCGCGTAGCCAGCGTCGTACTCGTGGCCGGCGATAACCATGTACGGAACCCGGCGCTGCTTCAGCGTGGCCAGCACTTCGTCGATCCGCGACTGTATCTCCGTCGCCGGCAGCTCGAGAGGCTGGCGCCAGTACGCAAGCACAACGTCCTGCCGCGGTGGCGCGGTGCTCAATAGCCGCTGCGCCTCTTGTGACAGCAGGTCGATGTGCATGCTCGAAAGGAGCGCGGTCCACATCCTCGAAAAGCCAGGTCCGATGACCGCCTCGCGATTTGCCTGAAGCATGTGCACGAAGCCGGCGTCGAGCGTTTGATCGACATTCACCACGCCTGCGGTGGTGTACGAGGCTGCGAAGACAGTCGCGACGATCGCAGCCATCGAGTGGCCCACGATCACCGGTGCGTCGAGCCCGGCATCGTCGACCGCCGAGGCGACCGCCGCTGCCACATCCTCCAGGTCGCAGGATGGTTGTGCGGGCGAGCGGCCATGACCCGGCAGGTCCAGTGCGAGCACCTGCCGCCCGGGATCCCGCCGCCGCAGCGCATCGACGGCGGGTTGCCACATCCGGCGGTCGAAGGTGAGCCCATGGAGCAGGACAAGCGGTGGGCGGTTGTCCGGGCGGCCCTCCAGGGTGGCGCTCAGCCTCGCTGCCCCGAACACCGCATTGCCACCCAAACCGGCTGTCGGGGCCTGTTGTTGCCGAGCCGTGAACATGGTCGACCCCCCTATCGTCACAGTGTTACGTAGCGCGGTATCGTAACGACGTGGCGTTACACTGTCAAGCATGGGACGCCCCCGGTTGCACGACGAGAAAACGCGAGCCGCGCTGCTGACGGCAGCTGAGCGGCTGGTCACCGAGGGCGGCATCGACGCGATCAGTGTCCGGGCGGCGGCGGCGGGCGCCGGCACCACGACGCGCGCCGTCTATGCCCTCTTCCGCTCCAAAGAGGGATTGGTGCAGGCGTTGGCGCAGCGGTCGTTCGAACTGGTCATGCAACGCGTCGCAGCCGTGCCGCTGACCAGCGATCCCGGTCATGACCTTGTCGCCTGTGCTGTAACCGGCTTCAGGGCGTTCGCGCTCGACCACCCGGACCTTTTCCGCCTCTTCTTCACAGCACAGGTGCCGCGTGCGGATCTGAGCGACAACGCGAACTCGACCAGGGTGGCCGCGCTCACACAACTTGTCCTGCGCGTCGAGCGAGCGTGGACAGCCAACCTATTGGGCAGGCATACAGTCCAGGACGTCACCTTGCTCTGGGATGCGATGTGCACTGGGCTGGCGATGCGCGAGATATGCGGTCAGATCGAGCGATCACAGGGCGAGAGGGTCTGGAGTGATGCTCTGTGCGCACTCCTGGTCGGGCTGGGCTCGCCGGATCCACTCTGCTGCAACCACTGGCGGGTCGGGCAGCTCTGACGGCGCATCGGCGCGCCCGCCGCCCGCGCCGTTAGCGCACGATGTGAGCCGCGGGCACGGCGCCCATCCGGCCAGCGCGGAAGTCGTCGAACGCCTGGCGCAACTCGTCCTGCGTGTTCATCACGAACGGCCCGTACCACGCCACCTCTTCGCGGATGGGACGGCCGCCAAGAACGAGCACGTCGAGTGCGGGATGCCGGCTCTCCTGGTCTTTGTCGGCCCCCACGGTGATCACGTCGCCCTCGCCGAGGACGGCCAGCTGGCCGCTCGCGATGGGGCGCGAATCCGTTCCGACAGTTCCCGTTCCGGAGAGCACATAGACGAGCGAGTTGAAGTCGCGCGTCCAGGGCAGAACCACCCGGGCACCGGGGTTGACCGTGACATGGGTCATGGCCATCGGGGTGTGTGTGGTTCCCGGGCCGGTCGCGCCGGCAACATCGCCGGCGATGACGCGGAGCAGCGCGCCGCCGTCAGCCGACGCGATCAAGCCGACATTGCCGGCGCGGATGTCCTGGTAGCGCGGCTCTGTCCACTTCAGCGATGAGGGCAGGTTGACCCAGAGCTGGATGCCGTGGAACAGGCCGCCGGATGCGACCAGCTCGGACGGCGGGGTCTCGATGTGCAGGATGCCCGCGCCTGCGGTCATCCACTGCGTGTCGCCGTTGGTGATCAAACCGCCGCCACCGTTGGAATCCTGGTGGGCGAAGGTGCCGTCGATCATGTATGTGACCGTCTCGAAGCCGCGGTGCGGGTGCCACGGTGTGCCCTTGGGCTCCCCGGGCGCGTACTCCACCTCGCCCATCTGGTCCATGTGCACGAACGGGTCGAGGAGGCGCGGGTCGACACCGGCAAACGCGCGGTGCACTGGGAACCCCTCACCCTCGAAGCCACGCGGCGCGGTGGTTATCGAGAGCACCGGTCGCTGGACGGCGTCCGCCCCAGGCGCGGTGATCCGCGGAAGGCTGGTGATGTCGTCGACGATGACCGCTGGCATGCCGGTGTCCTCAGGTGGTGTGCAGCAGCCGAGGTTCTGGCCGCATCCTGCAGTGTGCGCCAACCGCCGACCCGCCAAACCTGGGCACGACGAGAGGCGGCGGCGGCGGCTACGCTGCCGTCATGCAGGTCAAAGAGCTCGGTCACGCGGTCCTCTATGTCCACGACATCCAGCGCTCGTCGGCGTTCTACCGTGACGTCCTCGGCTGGACCCAGATCTCCGACCCGAATCCACGGTTTCCCGCGGCAGCGTTCTCGAGCGGGCGCACCCACCATGAGCTGCTGCTCATCGAGGTCGGACCGGACGCCGATGAGGTGCCCCAGGGCCGGCACGTCGGGCTGTACCACCTCGGCATCAAGATCGGCGACACCGACGACGAGCTCCGCGAGGCGGTGGCCGCCTGCCGCGCGGCCGGGGTTCGGATCGTCGGCCTCAGCGACCACACCGTCAGTCACAGCCTGTACGTGCTCGACCCCGATGGCAACGAGTTGGAGCTGTACATCGACGTCCCCGGGGTCGACTGGAAGAACAATCCGGCCGCAGTCATGGCCCCAACACGTCCCCTGTCGCTGTAGCGATGGCCGACGAGTTCGACGTCATCTGCATTGGTGGCGGAACCGTCTCCGAGGGTGTCGCGTCGAAGCTTCAAGGCACAGGGATCACCTTCGCAGTGATCGAATGCGACAAGGTCGGTGGCGAATGCCCCTACTGGGGGTGTATTCCCAGCAAGACCCTGCTCCGCTCGGCGGTTGTGCTGGCCGAAGCGGGACGCGCCCGCGCCCTTGCCGCGTCGCGCGTCGAGTGGGAGGTCGACTTCGACAAGATCGCCGAGCGCGCCAATTTCATGGCGCGGTACACCGACGACACCAAGGCGACGGAATCGCTCGTCGCCAATGGCGCCACCATCATCCGTGGCGAGGGACACCTGGTCGGACCGAAAACGGTGACCGTCGGCGATCGCCGGCTGACCGCTCGGCGGGGCATCGTCATCGGCACCGGCACGTCGGCGGCGATCCCGCCCATCCCCGGCCTCGACGGCGTGCGCTACTGGACCAACCGCGAGGCCACGCTGACACGCGTGCTACCCAGGTCGCTGCTCGTGCTCGGCAGCGGGCCGATCGGTGCGGAGCTGGGGCAGGCGTTCGCGCAGTTCGGCAGTGCGGTGCGCGTGATCGAGTCCCTCGACCGTGTCATCCCCGCCGAGGAGCCAGAAGCGAGCATCGAGCTCGCCCGGGCGTTCGAAGCCGGTGGCATCGCGGTCAGCCTCGGTGCCAAGGCAGTGGCGGCGGAGTCGACCGCTGACGGGGTCACCCTGCGGCTGGAAACCGGCGAGTCATTCGCCGCCGAGACGCTGCTGGTCGCCGTCGGCCGCCGCCCCAAGCTGCACGGCTTCGACCTCGCGGCAGCCGGGGTCAGCACCACGGAGAAGGGGTGGATCAAGGTCGACGACGCCACCCTTGTCGCCGCACCGGGCATCTGGGCGGGCGGCGACATCACCGGCATCGGGGCGTTCACCCATCTCAGCTGGTACCACGGCCGCGTCATCGGCGCACAGCTGCGCGGTGACCGCGCGGTTGCCGACCATCGCGCCATCCCGCGCGTCACCTTCACTGACCCGGAGATCGCCTCGGTCGGGCTGAGCGAGGCGCGTGCGCGCCAGCAGCTCAGCGATGTGCGCGCCGTCAGCGAGGATTCCGGCAACGGCACGCGTGGGTACATCAATGGGCCACCGGGTGGGGTCATCAAGTTGATCGCCGACATGGAGCGCGGGGTCCTGGTCGGGGCGCTGGTGGTGGGGCCGCGCGCCGGTGAGGTGATCGCCGAGCTGACGCTCGCGATCCGGGCAGAGGTGCCGCTGCCTGTGCTCGTCGACACCCTCCACGCCTTCCCCACCTTCTCGCGGGACTTCGACGGCCTCTTCGCGAAGCTGCTCGGCGACTAGCGCGACGCCGTGAACGCGCAGGGCGCACTGCAGCTGACCGACTGGCGTCGCCAGGTGAACGAGATCTACGCCGGCGTTCGCACCCTGGGAGCAAGCACGGACGCGTGGCAGCTGTGGCGCAACGGCAAGCAACGCCTGTACCGCGATCACCCACAGTCACCGGTGCCGCAGTCCGAGCGCGCCGGCTTTGTCTTCGCCTGCTTTGACCACGATCCGTCAATGCGCATGATCGCGACCCTGGTTCCGTCCCTCCCAGAGCACCAGGACGGCGACAACGAGGTGCCCGGCCACACCCACGTTGGCACGTTGTGTTTCGCGCTCTCCGGTGTTGACTGCCGGCTCGGCGCGTACTGGCTCGACGGCTACGCCGGCGGCCTCTTCGTGCCTTTCGCCGACGCCACCTCGGGCGATGAGACCTACGGCGGCGGCCGCTACGTGCTCGACACGGCCAAGGGCGCCGACCTCGGCAGTGACGGGGAAGCGGTCGTCCTCGACTTCAACTTCGCGTACGCACCATCGTGTGCCCACGACGCGCGCTGGCGCTGCCCGCTGGCGCTCCCCGCGAACCGCCTGACCGTGCCGATCCGCGCCGGCGAGGTCACCCGCTAGTCGGGAGGGCCGAAGCTCTTCACCGCCCACGCGACCGCGCCGACCAGGCCCGCGTCAGTACCGAGCTCCGCCTCGACGATGCGGCAGTGCTGGGCCGGTGCGGCGAACGCGATCTCCCCCACCGCAGAGCGCAGTGGGCCGAACAGCAGGTCGCCTGCGTTGATGAGACCGCCACCGATGGCGATCGCCTCCGGCGACAGCAGGTTGATCAGCCCACCGACGGCGCGACCGAGGTTGCGCGCAGCCGCGCTGAACACGCGCACCGCGACTGCGTCGCCGTCGGAGGCCGCGTCCTGCACGGCCCGGGCGTCGATCTGCCGTAGCGGTACCTGCGCCAGCGACGTCGCCTCCCCCGCCGCCACCGCGCGCCGCGCCGCCTCCGCGATGGCGCGACCGCTGGCGGTTCCCTCGAGGCAGCCCTCGTGCCCTTCGCCGCATGCCGGGTACCCGGGGCAGAGTGGCGTGTGGCCGATCTCCCCCGCGGTGCCCGATGTTCCCGCATACAGCTCACCGTTGAGGATGAGAGCTCCGCCGACGCCGGTGCTCGCCGTGATAAAGACAAAGTCGGTGGTGCCGCGTCCCGCGCCGACGATCCACTCCGCGTAGCCCGCGAGGTTGGCGTCGTTGTGAATGGCAACATCACAAAGCAGGCGCGCACGCAGGGCCGACTCGGCGTCGTAGTTGTCCCAGCCATTCAGTTGTGGCGCGGCGTATACGACCCCTCGACGGGGGTCGAGCGGCCCGGGGATGCCGATGGCGAGCCCGTCGACCGGCTGCCCTTTCGTTGCGGTCTCGACACATCGCGCGATCGCCTCGATGACCGCCTCAGGTCCCTCGTTCCCGGGCGTCGCGGCGTGCGCCGGCTGCGCGTGGGTGCCCGCTCCCGTTGCCACGGCGGCGCGAATGTTGGTGCCGCCGAGATCGACACCAACGAGCGTGGTCACGATATGTCGTCCGGGACGAGGTTGTGCCAGCGCTTAGGTTTCACCAGCTCGTCGGCCGCCTTCGGCCCCCATGTCCCGGCGCGATAGGGCACGATCGGTGGCGGGTTGTCGAGCACCGGTTGCACCACCGCCCAGCCACGCTCCACCTCATCCTCGCGGATGAACAGTGTGTGGTCGCCATCCAGCGCGTCGTGGAGCAGTCGCTCGTATGCCTCCGGCGGCGACGTCCTGAACGACTCCCCGTAGGAGAAGTTCATGCTCACCGGCTGGATGCGCACCTCCGCACCCGGCACCTTGGCGGCGAATGTCACCGAGATGCCCTCGTCGGGCTGAATGTGGACGATCAGCCGGTTGCAGTCGATGTCGCGCACGCCCGCGCCAACGAAGAGGTGTAGAGGCACCTCGCGAAACCCGATGACGATGCGTGTGTCGCGTGTCGCCAGGCGCTTGCCGGTGCGCACGAAGAACGGCACGTGAGACCAGCGCCAGCTGTCGATGGACAGGCACATCGCCGCGAATGTCTCCGTCTGCGAGTGCTGGTTCACCCCGGGCTCGTGGCGATAGCCGCGCACCCGCGTGCCTTCCACCGTACCGCCGGTGTATTGCCCGCGGACCACGCGAGCGGGGTCGAGTGGTTGCAGTGCCTGCAGCACCTTGACCTTCTCATTGCGGATCGCCTCCGCATCGAAGGAGACCGGCGGCTCCATCGCGGTCATCGCGAGCACCTGGAACAAGTGGTTCTGGACGATGTCGCGGACTGCACCCGTCTGCTCGTAGAAGGCGCCGCGCTGCTCGACGCCGAGTGATTCGGCGACAGTGATCTCGACGCGCTCGATGGCGTCGCGGTTCCAGATCCGCTCGAAGATGGAGTTGCCGAAGCGGAACACCAGGAGGTTCTGCACGGTCTCCTTGCCGAGGTAGTGGTCGATGCGGAACACGCGCTTTTCGGGGAGCACGGAATGGATGGTCCTGTTCAGCTGGCGCGCGCTCTTGAGGTCGTGACCGAACGGCTTCTCGATGATCAGCGAGGTGCCATCGGCCAGCCCCGACTTGCCCAGCGCGATGATCAGTGCCTCGAACGCACTGGGTGGCACGGCGAGGTAGACGAGGCGCTGCTCGGCGCGCAATGTCGCGCGGAGGTCGACAAGGTTGGCCTTGGGGTCGAGGCGCACGAAGCGCAGCCGCCCGAGGAACGGCCTGAGCAATTTCTGCGTGGGCCTGGTTCGGGAGAACTTGGTCACGGCGTCGCGCGCGAATTCGCAGAAGCCCTCTTCGTCCATGTCGACCGGCGCCGCCCCAACGATGTCGCCACGTCGGGGCAGCAATCCCTCGGCGCAGAGGTTGTACAACGCCGGAAGAAGCTTGCGAGCGCTGAGGTCACCGGTGGCCCCGACCACGACGATGTCCTGGTCCGGTGGCGCGGTCAGTGCCATGCGCGGTGGATCAGTGCCGGCGCGAGCGCCGTGAGATCGCGGAGCCGAGTCCGATGATGACCGCGAGCACCGCGAGAACCAAGGTGAGGATGACCACCGGACCCTCGGCCGGTGACGTCGAGTATGTGTACACGGCCAGAACTGCGGCGATGAAGAGCCCGAGCATGGTGAGCGCGAGCAGCGTGACCACCGCGATGGTCGGTCCGTCGATCTTCGGCTCGCCGCGCTGCGTCTGCGCGATCGACGGCGCGATCGTCGGGAATGGGAACCAGTGTCGCTGCCCGGCACCGAGGACCTGGACGATCAGCACCGCCAGGAAGGTGTAGCCGGTGATGGTGATCACCGGCCCGACGGCCGCCGGCGTCCTGTAGTCGTACACGGCAAGAATCCCGGTGGCGAGCAGGCCGACGATGATGAAGCAGAGCCCCGCGACGGTGAACCAGGTGAGCGCTCCCCACCTGGGGAGCTCGCGCCCCTGCCAGGGAGGCACGAAGGGAGCAGGCTGGTAGGGGGCGGTGAGCTCGGTGTACATCGCCGCGGGGACGGTCACCCCGGATACGCGAGCCTGCAGCCCGTAGTGTTCCTGCTGCGGGTCGAATGGCGTTGCCTCGGCCAGCAGTCCCGGCTGCGGTCCGGGGAAGAGGCGGCGCTCCTCGGTGCGCCCGTCGACGTACGACAGGCGCAGAAGACCGCATACCTCGCAATGCCATGCTCGGATGGGCAGGCCGCCGAGGACGGGGCCGTAGTACGTGGACGTGCGTCGCGTTCCCTCGGGTCCGATCGCTCCCGCGTAGTGGGAGAACTCGTGGGCCATGACGCCGATGACCGGCGCGGGGTGCGCGCATTCCTCCGGCATTGGTGGTGCGGCGGCGGTCGCTGCGGCAGGCGCGGGGTCGGTACGCGTCTGCGCGGCCACGATCCCGGATTGTAGGGCGACGGTCACGCCACGCCGTCGCATCCGCCGGACCCTCCTCGGTCGCTGATCAGCCCGCCCCCCGAATCGCCGTCACTCGACGCGGAGTGGCCCGACCAGTTCAGCGAAGCGCATCGCGCTGACGTTGCCCCCAGAGATGACCACGCCGACGCGCGAGGGCGACGGCGTGATCCGGCCGCAGAGCAGCGCGGCCAGGGCGCTGGCCCCGCTCGGCTCGGCGACCAGCTTGAGGCGCTCGAAGGCCAGTACCATCGCCGAGCGGATCTCGTCGTCGCTGACCAGGATGATGTCGTCGACGAGGCGCTGGTTGATCGCGAACGTCATCTCGCCGGGGATGTCGGCGGCTTGGCCATCGGCGATGGTCCGCGGCACGGGGATGCTGACGCGGTAGCCCGCAAGGAGCGAGCGCCTGGTGTCGTCTGCATCCTCCGGCTCGACCCCTACGACGCGGATCCCCGGATGCTCCGCCTTGACCGCCGTCAGGCACCCGGCCAGCAGGCCTCCGCCGCCGACAGGGACGACGATGGTGTCGAGCGGGCCGCTCTGAGTGAGCAACTCAAGGGCGACGGTTCCCTGGCCGGCGATGACGTGCGCATCCTCGTAGGGCGGCACGATGGTGAGACCGCGTTCGGCGGCGATCTGGTTGCCCAGCGTCACGCGGTTCTCCGTGTACCGGTCGTAGGTGACCACCTCGGCCCCGTACCCCCGCGTTGCGACGCGCTTGCCAGCGGGCGTGTCCTCGGGCATCACCACCAGGGCGGTGCTGCCCAGCAGCCGGCAGGCCAGCGCGACGCCCTGGGCGTGGTTGCCCGACGAATACGTGGCGACGCCGCGGCCGAGCTGCTCGGGCGACAACCGCGAGATCGCGTTGTAGGCTCCGCGGAACTTGAATGCGCCGGCGCGCTGGAGGTTCTCGCACTTGAGGAAGACGTCGGCGCCCACCAGCTCGTTGATGGTGCCGGAGGTCATCACCGGAGTGCGATGCGCCACGCCGCGGATCTGCGCGGCCGCGGACCTGACGTCCGCGAGGGTGAGCTGCGACGTCGCGCTCATGGCGCGGCTGCCACGGTCCGACAGGCGCGCGCCACGAAGCCGGCAGCGCGCGCCACCCCGGCCGTCGCGGCCGCCCCGGCCAGGTCCGGCGCCAGAGCGAAGGCCGCCCCTCCGCTGCCGGTGAGATGCCAGCGAACCCCTGGGACAGCGACACGCAACGCCCGCAGCCGTTCGTCCAGGTCGACGTTGGAGCGGCACGCCGCCGCCTCCAGTCCGCTGCCGAGATCGTCGTCGTCGGGAAGCCTGCCCGCGGCGAGCGCATCGATCACCCGATCCACGCGGGCAGCATCCTCGAAGTCGATGTCCTCGGTGGCCGTATAGGTCGCGGTGGTGTCGCTCATCCCCGCGATGGCGATGGCCAGGAAGAGCGTCGGCGCCCGCACCGCGGTGAGCAGCTCGCCGCGGCCGCGCATCCGCTGGGTACCGCGGCCAAGCGCAACCGGGACGTCCGACCCCAAGGACGCCGCCAGCGCCAGTTGCGCCTGATGGTCGAGAGACGATGAGCGGGCCGTGCCGCGCAGCACTGCCGCAGCGTCGGCGGACCCACCGCCCAGTCCCGCCAGGCTCGGGATGCGCTTGTCCAACCAGACGTCGACCTCCATGGGCCCGAGCACCTCCGCCACCGCTGCGGCGGCGCGAACCGCGAGGTTGTCCGCCCCGGCAGGGGCGTCGCCTCCGCCGCCGTCTGTCACCCGCAGTCGCAACGCTGTTGCCGCCGCGCGCCGCACCTCGAGGCCGACCAGGTCGTGCCAGTCCACCGCGACGGCCACCGAGTCGATCTCGTGGAAGCCATCGTCCCTGCGCCCACGGACGGCGAGGCACAGGTTCACCTTGGCATACGCAGGGATGAGCAACATTGGGTGGCTGATATACTCCGCGGGCCGCGCCGGCCGTCGGCGCATCGCGCCCGTCGGTGCCCACTTCATTCGACAGGAAGACCCGTGGCCAATTCCCGCTCCGCCCGCAGGCGTATCCGCGCCAATGAACGCAAGCACATCCGCAACCGCGGCGTGCGGTCGTCGGTGCGCACCTATGTGGGCAAAGCCCGCCAGTCGTTGCTCACCCTCGAGCCCGGCCAGACGGTGGACGTCGAGGAGCAGCTCAAAGCCGCGGTCCGCGCCCTCGACCGTGCCGGGGAGAAGGGGATCCTCCACCGCAACAACGTCAACCGGCGCAAGTCCCGCCTCACGATGATGGCGGCGCGGCTGATCCGCGCAGCCACCGAAGGGGGCGAGCACTCGACCGAGGTGCGTGCCGCCGCAGCCGGCGGCGTCAAAGGTCGAGGCCGCCAGTCGACGGCCGCGCACAAGCCGGCCACCAAGCCCGCGTCCAAGGCAGCCGCCAAGCCCACGACGTCTGCCAAGTCACCGGCCGGCGCCAAGCGGTCGACCCGCAGTGCCGCCCCGGCCAAGGGCGACAAGGTCTAGACAGTCCGCTGTCAGCGCGGCGATGGGCGGTCCAGGTCCAGTGCCGACCCACCGTCGCCAGCCACTCCTGTTCACGCACCGGCACGAAAGAAAACATGCTGATCGACCGCTGGCCGCCCTCGAAGTCGCCGTAGAGGATGTCGATCCAGAACTGCTGCCGGCCGCCGATCACCCGGCTTACGCGGATGAACTCGTCTGAGCCGGGGTCGCGAAGGGCCCGTTGCCAGAAGCCGGTGTCGCCGGCAGGTACGTAGATGTCCCGGGTGAGACGGTGGAAGTCCGCCGGGTTCGGGACCCTGACGTCGGCGGTGGGCCGCTCCTCCACGAACATCCACCCGTGCGGCACGCCGATCCCGCTGCGGCGTTGGAACTGAGATCGCCATGTAGATCGCGTCGGCCGTGACCTCGGCGACGCCGTGGCCGCCATCCACTCGCAGCCAGTGGTTGTCCAAGAACGCAACCTTCTCAGGCGGGTCCTGGAAGCGCGACGCCACCAGCAGCGGGTGCAGCCCGGCCAAAAGTGATCCCTCGGCCGCCCGCGCCGCGCGGTTCGCCGAACGGACAGATGCAAAGGTGGCGATGCCAGCACCAACGTGCCGCCGGCGGTGGCCAGTGAGGAGATCAGCACCCAGTGCATCCGCCGCAATGGAAGCAGGACGGGTGAGGGTGGTGCTGTGCCAGCCTAGCCCGCCGTGAGTGGAGCGGTGTGGCGTCAGCGCGACTTCGGCTTGCTGTGGGGCGGCCAGATCGTCAGCGAGATCGGCAGCCAGGTGACCGTGCTCGCCCTGCCGACCCTGGCCATCTTTAGCTTTCATGCAGGTGCCGCGGAGATCGGCCTGCTGGTGGCCTGCGAGCGCATCCCGTTCCCGCTGCTGGCGCTCGGAGCCGGCGCGATCGTCGACCGGGTGCGCAAGCAGAGGCTGATGCTGGTGTGCAACTTGGCACGCGCCGCCATCCTCGCGGCCATCCCGGTGCTGGCGTTGGCCGGCGCCCTGCAACTCTGGCATCTGTTTGTCGCGGCGATCGCCATGGGCGTGTTCAGTGTGTTCTTCGACCTCGCCTACCTCGCCTACGTGCCCATGCTCGTCCGCGCCGACCAGCTACTCGAGGCCAACAGCCGGCTGGAGGTGACCTGGTCGGCCGGCGCCATGGCCGGCCCGGGTCTCGGTGGGCTGCTGGTCCAAGCCGTCGGCGCTGCCCGCGCCGTTCTGGCCGATGCGGGATCCTTCGTGGTGTCGACGGCTGCGCTCCTGGCCATCCGCCACCGCGAGCCGCAACTCGCGACGACGAGCCGGCGCCACCTGCTGAGCGAGGTCGGCGAGGGCCTCCGTCATGTCTTCGGCAACCCGGTGCTTCGCGCCCAGTTGCTCTGCCTGACGCTCGCCGGTGTGTTCGCGCATGCGTACGAGGCGCCGCTGTTCGTGTTCGCCTACGGCCGCCTGCATCTCAGCCCTGGGCTGCTCGGTGCGGTGATCGCATCCACCGGCCTGGGCGCGATTCTCGGCTCGCTGGTGGCGTCGCGGGTCATCGCGCGGCTCGGCGTCGGCAGGACGATGGCATTCACCGACGCCGTCGCCATCGGCCTCTTTGCGGCCATCCCGCTGGCCGTGTTCGTGCCTGCGGCCGCGCTGCTCTTCCCGCTGTTCATCGTCACCGGCGCGGTGGGCACTGCCGGCAACATCGCCCAGGTAACACTGCGGCAATCACTCTCCCCGGCGCACCTGCAGGGCAGGATGAGCTCGGTCTTCCGCAGCTTCTTCTGGGGGGCATGGCCACTCGGCAACCTGCTCGGAGGCCTGCTCGCTGCCAGCATCGGCGCCAGCGCCACCCTGTGGTCGATGTCGCTGCTTGGCGCGCTCGCCAGCTTCACGATCGTCTTCACGCCGCTGTGGCATGTGCGCGACTTCCCGTCAGGAGCGCCGATCGGGCTGGAGCCGCCACTCGCCGACATGCCCGGTCCCTGAGGCACCGTCGACGCCCGCGCGCGCCTCAGGCGGTGCGGTGCGCTGCGGCCGCCGATCGAGCAGTGCCTGCGCGGCTGAGAGCCCCCAATGCTGCAGGGCGGCGACATCGTCCACCTCGCCCGCCTTCAACCCCGCGTCGACACGCTGCAACTCACGCATCCACGCCATCGCCAGCATCGCGGGGATCGCGTTCGCGGTGCGCAACACGCGCTCCGCGCGCCACGCGGGGATGCGCATCGCCGTGGCCAGCGCGCTTGCGCCCCGCTGTCCGCGCAGCATCACCGCGTGTGCCATCAACAGGTCGCGCAGCTGACCGGCGAGGATCGACAGCAGGTATTGGGGTGAGCGCCCTTCAGTGATCAGGTCGGAGAGCAGCGCCGCTCCTGCCGCCGGGTGCGGGCCGGCGAGGAGGTCGAGCACGTTGTAGAGCTGCAGCTGTTCGGTGCCGGCGACGAGCAGTTGCAGTTGCTCGATGGTGAGGTGGTCAGTGTGGGCGGCGACCTTGACGAGCTCGCCGTCGATGGCGCCGAGGTCGCCCCCGCTGCAGCGCAGCAGCAGCTCCGCGCCGCCTGCCGGAAGCGTGAGGTTGCGCGAGCGTACCTCCGTCTCCAGCCAGCGGCGGCGGTCACCGGGACGCAGCGATGGGTGGTGCACGATGCGACCGCCCTCGAGCTGAATGCTGGCCAAGATCGGGTTCCCAGGGGCGACCGTGGCGCGCACCGCAAAACAGAGATGAGTGCTCGGCGAGCGCAGCGACAGAGCGTGCACCAGCTCGTCGACACCGGCGTTGCCTTTGCGTGAGCCAGACAACTGCGGCAGGTCACGAACCAACACGTGCCGTTCCTCCGCGAACAACGGCATGTCGACGAGGCTGGCGATCAAAGGCTCCAGCTTCGCCGGCGCGTCGAGCACCTCGACGTCTGCCAAAGCGGATGCGCGCCAGCCGGCGACGGTGCGGTCCACCAGGTACGGCTCGTCACCGTGGACCAGCAGCAGTCCCGGCGTCTGCGTTGTCACGACGACATTGTGAACGGGGCCCTTCGGTAACGGTCCGGAATCCGCTGCGCAGGCAGCGCGTAACCCGACGCGTCAGTCCGTGTCGTTGGCGAAGCCGCCCAAGATCAGCGCCGAGTACGCGATGTCGCTGTCGCGTCCTGTCACGGTGACCTCCGGCCCGACGCCACCGAGGCCCGGAGGGATGCGCTTGGCAGGGACGGCAATATGGGCGGGAAGCACTGCCGCCAACAGGGCGGCGGATGGTGCGGTGGTGGTGGGCCCGACCAGCAGGTCGGCCCGGAGCCGCGAGCCCACCACGCCGGCGAGCTCATCCTGCGCGGCCTGGGCGAGGTTGCCGGTGACCAAAGCCGTCGATCGTCCGTCGGTGACCTGCAGGACGCACGGCGAGGCCGCCAGCGGGCCGGCGGGAACGCAACGCGCCCTCAGGCCCCCGACCTCCCAAGCCGCGGCGCCGGCCACGATCACCCTGGTGCCGGTGCCTGCGAGATGAACGGCGACCGTCTGCAACGCCGCCGGCAGTGGCTGCGAGACGAGCAGCGCGCCCACGTCGTAATGCCCGACCAGGCTGGCGGTAGCGGCCGACGTGGCCCGGTCGGTCGCGGTGAGCACCACCGCGTCGAGGTGACGCTCGAGCGGTGACAGCGCCCGGCCGAGCGCGCCGAGCAGGGCTGCGCCATCCGAGCCGCCATCGATGAGGACCGTTCCGCCACCCGGCGGACGGACCAGGACGGCGACGCCGTTGCCGACGTCGAGCACGGTCACGCGCAGTGGAGCGCGCGTCGCGGCCGCCGCGACGGACGTCGAAGCCATCCCCGCGGCCACCGCCGCCACTGCTGCCACCGTCGCTGAACCAGCTCGGAACGGCAGCCAGCGCTCGTGCAGGAACCAGGCGAGGCCGCCCGCACCGACGGCGGCGACCTCCGCGACAGTCCAAGCGGAGGGCCACAGCTGGAGATGAATCGCCGCCAGGGGCAGGGCCGCGGCGCCCTGCGCGACCGCCAGCATCACCGTGCAGGCGATGCCGGCTGTGTGCAACGGCGCCCAGGCGAGCGCTGGCGACGCCGTGCCCAGCAGCGCACCCGCCCCGCCGATCACGATGACGAGCGGGATCAGCGGCAGAACCACGGCATTGGCGAATGGCCCGACCAGCGAGAGCACACCAAAGGTGCCCGCGGTGATCGGCGCGGTGGCCAGTTGTGCGGCAATGGTCACCGCGAATGGTTCGGCAAGGAGCCGCGGTCCGGGGACGTGCGCGGCGATCGGTGAAGCGAGGAGAAGGATCCCCGCCGTGCCGAGGAAGGAGAGCTGGAAGCCCACGTCCGTCGCCACCGCCGGCTCGATTGCGAGGAGCAGGGCCGCGCACAGGCCCAGGAGCGCAAACGAGTGCGGCCGCCGCCCGTCGCGGCTGAGCAGCAGCCCGGAGCCCACCATCAGGCTACTGCGCAGGGCCGCCGGTCCAGCGCCACTGAGCACGACGTAGGCGCCGATCGTCGCAAGCGTCGCCCCGGTCCGGCGACGACGCGACCAGCCGCGCACCCTGGCCAGCGCCTCGACGAAGCCGGCGACCATCACCACCTTGAGCCCGCT
>JBDTJX010000069.1:0-30674 GCA_039935655.1 Candidatus Dormiibacter sp.
GGCACCCTCCTGGCGGTCGAGGCGGAACCCGGGTTCCTCCTTGGGCCGGTTGACGATGAAGCTCAGCGCGGCCGTCTGCCTGCCCAGGGTCCGGTCGTACGCGTTGAGCCGGATGTAGTGGTCGGGATGCGCCTGGCGGCAGCGGTTGACCTCGTCGAGGATGGCTGACGGGTCGGCCATGTCGAACATCGGCAGCTCCCACATCTCCCACAGGAAATTGCGGGGATGTGGATCGTCGGTGAATTCCACCGACAGCGGCCAGTCGTGGTTCAAGCAGTAGCGCACCTGCGCTGCTATCTGCTCGTCGGTGAGGTCGGGAAGGTAGGCAAATGTGCCCTGGGTGATGCGCATGCTCGGTCTCCTCTTCACGCCGGGGTCGGCGTCGACTCCACGTCCGGGGTGTCGGTCGACTCATAGTTGAAGCTGATCTCGCCCCAGACGTCGAGGGCGGCGCGAAGTTCTGGGTTCCACCTGGCAGCGCCGCGAAGGATCTCCGGACCCTCATTGACGATGTCGCGGCCCTCGTTGCGTGCCTGCACCATCACCTCGAGAGCAACGCGGTTGGCGGTTGCTCCGGCCGCGATGCCCATGGGGTGGCCGATGGTGCCGCCACCGAACTGCAACACGCAGTCCTCACCGAGGTAGTCGAGGAGCTGATGCATCTGACCTGCGTGGATGCCGCCCGAGGCGACCGGCATGACGCCCGGCATCGCCACCCAATCCTGGTCGAAATAGAGGCCACGGGTCGGGTTGGCCTCGGTGAACGGCTGCCGGCAGGTGTCGTAATAGCCGCGGATCATGTTGGGATCGCCCTCGAGCTTGCCCACCACCGTGCCTGCGTGAATGTGGTCCACCCCGAGCAGGCGGCACCACTTGGCGATGACCCTGAAGCTGACGCCGTGGGTCTTCTGCCTGGTGTAGGTCCCGTGCCCGGCGCGATGGAGGTGGAGGATGACACCGTTGCGTCGCGCCCACTTCGACATCGATGTCATCGCCGTGTAGCCGATGGTCAGGTCCATCATCACGATGACGCTGCCCAACTGCTTGGCAAAGTCAGCGCGCTCGTACATGCTCTCCATGTCACCTGCGGTCACGTTGAGGTAGTGGCCTTTGATTTCGCCGGTGGCGGCCTGCGCCTTGTTCACGGCCTCCATCGATGCGAGATATCGATCTCGCCAGCGCATGAAGGGCTGACTGTTGATGTTCTCGTCGTCCTTGGTGAAATCCAGCCCGCCGCGTAGCGCCTCGTAGACCACCCGTCCATAGTTGCGGGCGGACAGGCCGAGCTTTGGTTTGGTGGTTGCCCCCAGCAGCGGGCGGCCGAACTTGTTGAGATATTCGCGCTCCATCACGATGCCGTGAGGTGGACCCTGAAAGGTTTTGACGTAGTGGGGCGGGATCCGCATGTCCTCGAGTCGCAGCGCCTTGAGCGCCTTGAACCCAAAGACGTTGCCGATGATCGAGGACGTCAGGTTGGCGATCGATCCCTCCTCGAAGAGATCGAGGTCGTAGGCGATCAGGGCGATGAATTGCCCTGGCGCACCGGGCACGGGGTCGCATCGGTATGCCTTGGCCTGGTAGTGCTCATGCGCTGTGAGCCTGTCGGTCCAGACCACGGTCCAGGTGGCGGTCGACGACTCGCCGGCGACAGCTGCCGCAGCTTCCTGCGGGTCGACGCCCGGCTGTGGCGTGATACGGAAGGCACAGAGAATGTCGGTCGCCTTGGGCTCGTAGTCGGGTTCCCAATAGCCCATCTGCTTGTATGGGATGACGCCCGACGCCCAGCGATCGGTTGGTGCTGCGGAGGCCTGGTCGACCTCGGTATCCAGTGCCGTCACGGTGTGCTCCTCTTGGACGACGACGCGCGACTGCGTGGCGTCCCCCGTATGCTGGCCCACCAACGGATCAACGTCAATTGAATTCTTTCTTCGTATCGATTAGTATCTGCTTATGACTCTTCGTCAGCTGGCGACCTTTCTTGAGCTGGCGCGCAGTGGCTCGGTCAAGGGCGCGGCGGAGCGGCTGTTCGTCAGCCAGCCGGCCGTATCGGCTGTCATTGGCTCACTCCAGCGCGAGCTTGGGGTGGCACTCGTGGTGCGACACGGCCGGGGCCTGCGCCTGACGCCGTCGGGCGCGGTCCTCGCCGACTATGCGCGGACGATTCACGGGATTCTCGACGAGGCAGCCGTTGCCGCGGTCGGCGCGGGCGCCCGGGCCAGGGTGCGCCTGGGGGCTGTGACGACCGCGGCCGAGCACATCCTACCGGCAGCGATCGCCGGCTTTCGGGCGCTCCATCCCGATGCCGAGGTGAGCCTGGAGGTGACCAACCGCGGCCAGGTGTGGGATCGGCTCGAGGCGCACGAGGTTGACCTGGTGGTGGCCGGCCGGCCCCCGGCCCATCGTGGATTTCACACGTGCGGGCTGCGGCCCAACCAGCTGGTCATCGTCGCAGCGCCCAAGGCGGTGACAAGCCCGTCCCGAAGGGGCGACCTGGCCGGGCACACGTGGCTGCTCCGCGAGCCGGGCTCCGGCACACGCGCCACCGTCGAGCAGTACCTCACTGAACAGGGCATTGCCCCCAGCACGCTCACCCTTGGCTCCAACGGCGCGGTCCGCGAGGCGGTCGCGGTCGGCCTCGGCATCACACTCATGTCGCGCGATGCAGCGGCGTCTGACGTTTCCAGCGGACGCCTGGTCGTCATCCAAGCCGACGGAGTCCCGCTGCAGCGGGACTGGCACATCGTGACCAGGGATGAGGGCACATTGCCCGGGGCCGGGACGCTGTTTAAAGACCACCTGATCGGCACCGGCGCGTTTGTGGCCCAATGACGCGGTGGCTCAGGACGCCTCGTCCAACGGCAGCACCCAGAGGCGCGTCTTCATTGGTCTGCTTCCCGACATCCTTGTCAGCGCCGTCCTTCCGGTGGTCGCCTACTCGATCCTGACAGGATGGGGATGGTCATCCGCTGCCGCGCTGAGCGCTTCGGCAATCTTCCCGGCAGCCGCGACGCTGGTATCCATCGCCAGAACGCGAAGCATCGACGGTCTGGCCCTGATCAGCCTCATCTTCATCGTCCTCGGCCTGCTGGGCACTCTTGTGTCAGGCGACCCGCGTTTCCTTCTCGTCAAGGAGTCCGTCCTCACCGGCGCGTTTGGACTCGCGTTTGCCGTCTCGCTGCTGCTGCCCCGACCACTTGCGTTCTTCTTCGGTCGTCAGTTCGCCACCGCCGGCGACCCCGCTCGTGTCGCGACCTGGAACAGTTACTGGGCGTACCCGCAATTCCGGCGGGTGCAATACACCATCACGGTGGTATGGGCGGCGGTGCTTCTGCTCGACGCTGCGGTGCGGGTCGCCCTGAGTTATGCACTTCCGGTTGCGACCATGGTCTGGCTCTCGCAGGTCGTGCTGTACGCGGGACTCATCGCCACGATGACGTGGATGTTCTCCTATATCACCCGCTCCCGGGCACGCGCGGCTGCCGCGGGCGTCGAGACACTGGGCGCCGCCCGAGGCTAGGTCAACTCGTCGGCGAGCAGGTCCATGAGAAGACCGCATGTTCATGTGCCTTCCAACCGCGCCGGCGTTCTCACTCGCAGCAGCCTCGCGAGCAGAGGTGGCATATGCCAGTTCCACTCACCGAAGAGCGACACCAGCGCGGGTACCAGCAGCATGCGCACGACGGTGGCGTCAAGCAGGATGCCGAAACCAAGACCGGTGGCGAACACCTTGATGTCTGTCTGCGGCCCACTGGCCAGCGAGATGAACGCCAGGAAGAGGATCAGGGCGGCGGACGTCACCAGTCGACCGGTGCGACCCAGTCCGGTGATTACGGCCGCGTCGGTCCGCCCGGTCCTGTCGTACTCCTCGCGCATCCGCGAGAGGATGAACACCTCGTAGTCCATCGACAGACCGAACAGGAAGGCGAAGATCATCACCGGCAGCCAGAACGTGATCGACCCGGTCGGGGCGATGCCGAACAGCTGGGTTGATCCGTGGCCCGCCTGCCAGAAGATGACCAGGCCGCCGAACGTCGCTGCCAGCGACAGGAGGTTGAGCACCACCGCCTTCAGCGGCAACAGGATCGAGCGGAAGGCACGGGCCAGGAGCAGGAAGGTGATCACAACGATCACCGCGATCACGTACGGCAGGTTGCCGTACACCCCGGCCTGGTAGTCGAGCTGCAGCGGTCCGACGCCGCTCACTCCCAGCGATTCAGGGATTCCGCTCAGCGCTGCTCGCGTCTGCCGCACCACGTCGATGGTGTCGGCGTTGGAGGTCTCCTGGCGCGGGACGGCGAGGACAAGCGCAGTCCCGCCCCGCGAGTCCGCCGCGTCCTGGGCGGCTGAGACGTCGACCAGTCCGCTGACGGAGCGCAACCGCTGGACGACCGGCGCCTGTCCGTTCGCCGTTGTCAGCACCACCATCGGAGTCAATGCTCCGCGTGGCACCCCAGCCGCATCCAGGACGTGCAGCCCATCGACTGCGGGTCCTGCCGTGGCCAATGAATTTGACGATGCCTGCCCGATCTGAAGACTCAGGAAAGGGATTGCAAGCCCGACGAGGATCACGACCGCTGCGCCGACGGCCACCCATCGGCGTCGCACGATGAGGCGGCCCCAGCGCGTCCAGAAGGGGCTGGCCTGCGACTCCTTGCGAATCCGTGGCCAGTCGACGCGCGGGCCGATGCTGCCGAGGATGGCGGGCAGCAGCGTCACCGCGACTGCGACGCTCACCAGGGGGATCAGCATGCCGCCGAAACCGATGGAGCGAAGGAAGGGGACGGGGATCACAACCAACGCCAGTAGTCCGATGGCCACCGTCAGTCCGCTGAAGACGACGGCGCGACCGGCTGTGTCCATGGCGACCATGACAGCCTCGTCGTTGGCGCGGCCGTGTCCGCGCTCCTCACGCCATCGGCTGACGATGAGCAACGAGTAGTCGATGGCAACACCCAACCCGATCAACGACACCAGGAACTGGACGATGAAGCTGATATCCGCGACGTAGGTCACTCCGAGCAACACCAGGAAGGTGGTGAGGATCGCCACCACCGCGATGGCGAGCGGAATCAGCGCGAGCAACGAGGCGAACACGAAGACGAGAACCGCAAGCGCGCCCACGCCACCCAGCAATGTCTCGAGAAGGACGCCCGGGCCCGCGGACGACGCGGTGCTCTGCGCAAGCGGATCGAGCCCGGTGACGTACCCGGTGGTCCCGGGTGGCGCGTTGGCTGCAACCGCGTGCTCGAGCAGGCCCTGGGCGGGAGCGGTAAAGCCCTGCTGCAACGGTTCGAACGCGTACGAATACTCTGCGCGATCGTCCTTGGTGAGGAATGCGTTGTCGCCCGTCTGCGCGTGGCCGATCAGACGAGCCATGGGCACTGCCTTGGCGACAGCGGCGAACGCGGCATCGCCCTGGCCAGGCTGTAGCGCATGTCCCGTGGGTGCGGCGATGACGAGCAGGTAGGGAGGCTGCTCGGTGGCGCTCCCGTACGCTTGGAGGATCTTGACCGACGTGTCGTGACCGGGCTGGCCCGGTAGCGAGAAGTCGAAGGTCAGGCGGTCCACGGTGCGTCCAACCGTTGCGCCGCCGGCGGTCAGGAGGATGAGCCAGCCGAGGGCGACCAGGCCCTTGTGACGAAGAACGAAGCAGGTGAGCCGGGCCATGTCAAGTCCTTGGTGATGGGATGCCGGCCGACAGTGGCACAAGTCACCCGCCGGTCGCCGCGCACCGCACCCCGGAGTCTCGGGCTAGAGGGGCAGGCTGGCGAAGAGGGCGACGAGGCGTTGGTAGTTGTTGATCCAGGCGCCGTTCCAGTCGGCGTCCTCGGGGTGGTTCGCTGTGTCGGCGGCGTGAGCCTGCTCGGCCTGCGTGAACCAGCCCAGCGCCTGGCTGACCTGCGCCTGCGTCGGCGCGGTGTGATCCCGGCAGACACCGGACACCAGCAGGTCCACCGCCGTCCACTCCGCAGCGTAGTTCCGGTAGTACGCGACCACCGATGCGCCGGCCCCGAACCGGGTGTCGCTGGCGCTCGCCACGGCGGCGGCCTCGCTCAGGTCGAGCTGGACGTCGCGGGTCAGCGTGGCGCCGGCCCAGGCGCAGTCCGCCCCGGACCAGGTCACCCGGGTCACTGTTGCAGGCACAGCTGCGGCGGTCGGGATGACAAGCTCGAGCGGCGGCTGAGCGGTGGACGATGCGGGCGGACGTGCGCCTGTCGTGCCGGCCCGCGCCTGTGGCGGCGGCAACACGGGCGGAGGCGGCGCATTCGGGTCATTGGCGGTGGGACGGGCATCGGCGAAGATGCTGTGCAGGCGGTCGACGGCCTGCTGAGCAGCGGTCCGTGCGCTGGGAACCAGGGTGGGGTTCTCCGCCACGACGAAGCCCCCGACCAGGGCGGCGACGCACAGCAGCCAGAACGGGGCGAGCCGTTTCGCCAGCCGGCGGTTGGCCGCGGTCGCATCGCAGCCATGACCGTCAACGCACGGCCCCCGACTGCCGCCCTCCCGAGATCGCACCGTTCAACCCTCGCGATCGCCATTTGGTCCTTTTGGCGCGAATGCAAGGATACGCGTTCGGGACACTTTTCCGCGCACCGCGCGTTCCCTTAGGCTGTTCGCGCTCATGAAACTCGACGCCTTTCCACGCTACCCGCTGCTCTTCGGCCCATCGGCGGTGCACCGCCTGGAACGGCTGACAAGCCATCTCGGCGGGGCCGAGGTCTGGGCCAAGCGCGAGGACTGCAACAGCGGCCTGGCGTTCGGGGGAAACAAGACGAGGAAGCTCGAGTACCTGGCCGCCGACGCCCTCTCCGAGGGGTGCGACACCCTCGTCTCCATCGGCGGCATCCAGTCCAACCACACGCGTCAGGTGGCAGCGACCGCTGCCCGGCTGGGCATGAGGTGTGTGTTGGTCCAGGAGAGCTGGGTTGACTGGTCCGATCCCGTCTACGACAGGGTCGGCAACATCCTGCTGAGCCGGATCCTTGGCGCTGACATACGGATCGTCAACGAGGGGTTTGGCATCGGCTTTAAGGCAAGCTGGGAACAGGCGTTGGCCGACGTCGAGGCCGCGGGAGGGAGGCCGTACCCGATCCCCGCCGGCGCCTCGGACCATCGGCTTGGCGGTCTGGGATTCGCCCGGTGGGCACAGGAGGTAGCAGAGCAGGAGCGTGAGCTCGGCGTCTTCTTCGACACGATCGTTGTGTGCTCGGTGACGGGGAGCACGCAGGCGGGGATGGTCGCCGGCTTCGCCACGCAGGAGCGCCCCCGGCGCGTCATCGGCGTCGACGCCTCTGCAAAGCCCGTGGAGACACTTGACCAGGTGACTCGGATTGCTCGCAACACAGCCGAGCTGATCGACGTCGGGCGTGCTCTGCGAACCGACGAGATCATCCTGGACACGCGCTACCACGCCGGGACGTACGGGCTCGCCGATGAGCGCACGGTTGAGGCGATCAAGCTGGGCGCGCGCCTGGAGGGCATGATCACCGACCCCGTGTACGAGGGGAAGTCGCTGGCCGGGATGATCGACATGATCGCCAACAACGAGATCGACCGCGGCTCGCGAGTGCTCTACGCTCACCTCGGTGGCCAGCCTGCGCTGAATGGTTACAGCGCGCTGTTCGATGCTGATCCCCGGCTCTGATCTCGCTGGCGAAATCTCGAAACCACGCAGGGGTATGCAACGATGATCCCTCCTACACCGCCAGTCGATGCAGGAGGACATTGACGATGAGCCGTGATCCCTACGCCGACCTACCGCAGGTGTCGTGGTTCGAAGTGACCAGCGAGGACATCGCGGAAGGGGAGGAGCTGCCCGTCGCCCAAAGGAGCGGCATCTTCGGCGCCGGTGGCGAGGACTGCTCCCCCGAGCTGTCGTGGTCGGGGTTCCCAGGCGGAACGCAGAGCTTCGTGGTGACCGTGTATGACCCAGACGCTCCCACCGCGAGTGGCTTCTGGCACTGGGCTGTTGTCGACGTCCCGGCGGATGTCACGAGCCTGCCGACCGGTGCCGGAGACGAATCGGGCACCGACCTTCCCGGCCACGCGTTTCAGCTTCACAACGACGGGGGCTCGGCGCGATTTCTCGGCGCAGCGCCGCCGCCCGGCCACGGCCGGCATAACTACCACGTCGTGGTCCATGCGGTCGACGTTCCCTCACTCGGCATCGCGAAGGAGTCCACGCCGGCATTCCTCGGCTTCAACCTCTTCTCGCACACGCTGGGCCGCGCTCGCATCGTCTCCTGGTTCGAGCGCTGACGGCGGCGTTTCGTGGATCGTGTCGCTGTCTACCACGGGCCGCTTGAGGAGTTTGTCGCCCGGAGGAATGCTGCGGTCCGAACTCTGCGCGCGACCGATCCTGACGCCGCGTCCACGATCGGGAAGCTGCGCAAGCCTCCATTGGGCGTGTGGGCCATTGACCAGCTTGCTGTCGAGAATCCGGGTCTCGTGGCTCAGCTCCTCGCCGCCGCGGCGGATGCGAGGGAGGCTCAGCTGGCGGTCGGCGCCGGGACAGCGAGTGGCGATGACCTGCACCTCGCCTCCACGCGAGTTCGCGAAGCAATTGAGGCTGCGGTGCGCGCCGCCTCGTCGGTGCTCGATCGCAGTGACCATGCACTGCCTGAGGAGACGGCCCGAAGAATCAGGACCACGCTGCAGGCCGCAGCGACCGGCGGTGCTGCAGAGCGGCTGGCACTATGGCACGGGACTCTCGATCGCGACCTGGGGCCGTCGGGCTTTGGCGCCCCCGATGGTCATGACGAGGACACGCCTGAGGTGGCCAAGGTGATCGCGCCGCTGCGGCGCTCAATTTCCCAACGTCACGGTCGCTTGGCGCCCGTTCTGCCTCGAGCGGCGAGCGGCCTGGTTGCTCAACGCGCGGCCGCTCGCGCCGCGGCTGAACGTCAGAAGGCCGCTGAGCGCGCGCGCACGATCGCAACGACGAAGCGACACAACGCGGACCGTCTCGCCGGCGAAGCTCGTGCGGCGGACGACGATGCCTGCGCAGCGGAGCGAGCTGCCGAAGCGGCGGAGAAGGCCGCGCGATGAGGACGCGAGCTCTTGCCCTTGCTGCGGCCGCCACGCCTCTGTCCAGCACCGGCGAGGACATCGACGAGGCGGGAATCGCCGGCCTCGCCAGCTTCTACGCAGCGTCCGGCCTTGATGGTCTGCTGATCCTGGGCACCACCGGTGAGGGCATCCTCCTATCCGTGCCCGAGCGACGCGCGGTCGCAGAGGAGTATCTGCGGTGCTCGCACGGAGGGATGCCCGTCATCGTGCACTGCGGTGCTCAGTCCACGCGCGACACCGCTGCTCTTGCCGAGCACGCCGCGCGCAATGGCGCAGCGGGCGTCGCCGTCATCGCGCCGCCCTATTTCGCGCTGGATGAGAGCGCGATCGAGCAGCACTTCGTCGTGGCGGCGAGGGCATGCGCGCCCGTCCCGTTCTACGTGTACGAGTTCGCAGCACGGAGCGGGTACGCGGTACCACTGGTGGTCATCGAGCGACTGCGCGACGCAGCACCGAATTTCACCGGCATCAAGGTGTCGGACACGCCATTCGAACGTGTCCAGCCGTACATCCTCCCGGGGCTGGACGTCTTCATCGGTGCGGAGGACCTGATCCACCGCGGGCTGGAGGTTGGCGCCGCAGGCGCCGTATCAGGGCTCGCCGCGGCTCTCCCCGAGGTGACCCTTCGAGCCGTGGCTTCAGGGTCGGCTGCGGACTCGGCGACAGCCGGACGCGTTCGCACCAGCCTCCAGGGTTTCCCGTTCCACGCCGCTCTAAAGCACATCCTGCGCTGGCGTGGTCTCGCCGTCGAGGCGACGGTCAGATCGCCGCTTCGCACGCTCGATACTGAGGAGGCCGGCGCACTGGACCGCCTGCTGTCCGATCCGCTGGGAGAGATCGCTCAGAGTATCGCCGTCTCCACGGTCAGTGCCGAGTCACCGAAGCGATCGAGCCGCAGCGGCCGAATGTCGAACGTGCTGCAGCGCTGATCCCGGATCAGCTCCGCCACAGCCTGGCCGGCTGCGAGGGAGTGCATGATGCCGTGGCCGCCGAAGCCCGCGCACTGGATGAACCACGGGGCGTCGGCCGCCGCGTCGATGATCGCGGTGTGGTCTGGCGTTTCCGGGTAGAGGCCGGCCCAGCATTTGCGCGGGTTCATAGCAGCCTGTTCGAGAAATGGGAAGCGGTTGCCGACCCGTGTGGCCAACGCATCGAGGAACTCCGGCTCAAAGGCAGTGTCCCAGGTCGGTAGGCTCGCGGGATCGGAGTAGCCGATGAGCACGCCGTTGCCTTCGCGGCGAATCAGGACTCCGGTGTCCGTATCGACGCACATCGGTATCGATCTCGGGAGGCGTGTGGCAAGGGGCTCGGTGCAGGCCAGGTTGCGACGGTAGGGCTCCACCGGAAGCACAACCCCTGCCTTGGCGGCAAGGTCCCGCGCATCGGCGCCGGCGGCATTGACGACGTAGTCGGCCTCGATGTCCATCCCGGTGCACCTGACCAGTGCGCCTCTGCGTGTGTGTTCGAGGCCGACGACGTTGACGTCGAAGACGTACGTCACGCCCAGCCTCGTGCCTTCGCTCCGCAGTGCACTGACAACCCCGTGCGGATCGATGATGCCGTCAGACGCGCAGAAGGTCGCCGCTCGCAACCCCTCGACGCGAACGAATGGCGCCAACTCGACCGCCTGGTCCGGCGACAGCCACCGCACCGGCACGTCGAGGGCGCGTTGCGTCTCGTATGCGCGTCGCAGCGTCGCGGCACCCACATCGGTGCCCGCCATGACCAGGTATCCCACCGGGCGGTACCCCACCAGCCCATTGGTCAAGCCGTCAAGGTCGATGAGACCCGCAATCGTGTATTGCGAGAACACGATGTTGATCTGCGTGGAGAATTGGGCGCGCACCCCGCCGTTGGCCCGCCCTGTCGACCCCATCCCTGGTGAGGGATGGCGTTCGACCACGAACACGTCGGCGACACCGGACCGTCGCAGCTGAAGTGCAACTGCCAAACCAATGGCACCCGCGCCGACAACGACGACGCCGGCCCTCACTGATTGGTCAGGCGTGTTTGCTGTCGAGGTCTTGCAGCAGTTCGTGGGCGGCCAGCTCGATCGCTTCGTGGCGCCATTCGGCGGCCCGGTATTGACAGGCGATCAGCCCTGAGCGGTGCACGCGACGGAAGTCGCCGAAGACGAACGCATAGCGGGCCTTGGTCTCGTCGGCGGCGCCATCGGTGAGCCCGAGATACCAGTTGGCGTAGTCCTCCCACGAGTGCGACGCCAGGAAGGCGTTCTCATCGTCGGCGGTGGGTCGGACGTCACCCCAGGTGCTCTCGAGCACGTAGTGGTGGGTATTGATGAGCCGTCGCGCATGGGCGACGGCGGCTTCATTGAGCGCGTAGGAGGCCACGTGGGTACCTCACCTGTCGAGAACGCATGCGATCCTCACCGCCATTCACCTCCGTGATCGCCGGCACCTTTCCTGACATCGATTTTACAGCGATGCCCTCCGTCACTCCAGGAGGGCCGCGAGGCGCGGGACGCGCTAGATCGCGTCGCGGTCCTCGCGGCGGCGCCCGGAATGCGCCTCGACGTGGTACGGCACGTTCATCACCACGGTGCGCTTGCGGAAGAGCAGCGCCGCCTTGAGGCGCAGCGCGGTCTGGTTGTGCAGCAGGTTGTGCCACCAGCGATCGACCACGATCTCGGGCACGACCACGACCAGCGTGTCCTCGGGGCGCTGGCGGGCGATGGCGTCGAGGTAGGCGAGCAGCGGCTTGATGTATGAGCGGTAGGGCGTGTCGATGATGGTCAGCGGCACGTGGTTGCCCCACGCCTCCCATTTGGCGCGCAGGGTGGCGATGTGCTCGGGGTTGTCGCAGACGTGGACGGCGATGACGGTGGGGGAGAAGGAGCGCGCCATCGCCAAGGACTCGAAGGCTATGCCGTTGAGGTCGGTGATCGGCACGATGAACGTGGCGTGCACCGCGATGGGACGGTTGGAGGTGTCGGCCTCCACCTGGACCGCGACGTCGGCGTAGTGGCGGTTGATCGCTCTGAACACGGTCACCAGGGTGGGGATGATCACCAGCACGACCCACGCCCCGTCGAGCAGCTTGGACGCACCGAACACGATGAACACGACGCCGGTCAGACACATGCCGATGAAGTTGAGCGGCAGGCCGCGGCGCCAGCCTGGTTCGCGCCGGCGTAACCAGCGCACAACCATCCCCGCCTGCGACATGGTGAACGCGAGGAAGACACCGACGGCGTACAGCGGGATGAGCGCGTCCACCTTGGCGCCGAAGATCACCTCGAGGACGATGGCGAGCAGTCCCAGGACGAGGATGCCGTTGCTGTACGCGAGGCGATCGCCGAGGCGGCCGAACTGGTGCGGCGCGTAATCGTCGCGCGCCAGGAAGAAAAGGAGTCGCGGGAAGTCGGAGAACGATGTATTGGCGGCGAGGATGAGGATGAGGGTGGTGGCGACCGCCACCACCACGAACATGACCGAGTTGGCCCCGAAAGCGCGGACCGCCAGTTGGGCGATGACGCTCTGGTAAGCGCAGTTGTTGCCGGCGGCCACCGTGGCGCACATGGGGTGGGAGGGGTCGAAGGGAGCCACGCTGAGCTGCTGCGTTGCCACTGTTATTGCGATGAACATGGTGGCCAGGATCAGCCCCATCACCGTCAGGGTGGTGCGAGCGTTGCGCCATTCGGGTGGCTTGAAGGCGGGGACGCCGTCGCTGATCGCCTCGATCCCGGTGAGTGCCGTGCAGCCCGACGCGAAAGCGCGAAGGATGAGAAAAATGCCGATGCTCTCCGTGCCGTGGATGGCGGCGGTCTCTGTCGCGGGGAGCATCGTCCCGGTGGCGCCCCGGATGATCAACGAGATGATCATGGCGAACATGGCGCCGATGAACAGGTACGTGGGCGCGGCGAAGATCGAGCCCGACTCGCGGATGCCTCGGAGGTTGCCCACCATGATCAGCCCGATGAGCACCACGGAGATGGTCACGCGCTGGCTCACGATCGCCGGGATGGCGCTCTGGAGCTGGTCGACGCCGCTGGCCACCGAGACAGCCACGGTCAGCACGTAATCGGTCATCAGCGCGGCGGCCGCGACCAAGCCGAACACGGGGCCGAGGTTGTCCTTGGCGACGATGTACGACCCGCCGCCTTTCGGGTAGGCCTTGATGGTCTGCCGGTAGCTGAGCACCACGAAGACAAGAAGGGTGACGATCGCGGCCATGATCGCCAGCGACGCGCCCAACGCCACCGCGCCGGCCAGCGCGAGCACGATGAGGATCTGCTCGGTCGCGTACGCAACGGATGACAACGCGTCGGAGGACAGCACCGCCAGTGCCTTGAGCTTGGTCAGCCGCTCGTGCACGAACTGGCTGGTGCTCATCGGTGCGCCGATGAACGCGTTGCGCACACGACCGCGCAGGCGCCCCACCGTCCCGCTGGCGACGGTGGCACGCGAGGTGGCCTGGAGCAGCCCGGGGGCGATATGGTCGAAGCCCTGCTGGCCGGCGCGGACCACCTTCACGTAGCGGGCGTCGGGGAGGGTGCCGCGGTGCTCGACACTGACCAGGTCGGGGGAGATCGGCCACAGCGCGGAGTCGGGCGACGCCGGTGGCAGTTTGTCCCACGACTCACCGGCGGCGCGGAGTGCCTCGACCTCGTCAGGGAGCAGTACGACCGGTGGGATCGGCGGAGCGTCGTTGGTCACGCCACCCTGCCGTCGCCGGAGCCGCCGTCCAGGCGGTGCTGCGCCGAGCGATGGCCGTACACGTAACGGTCAAGCTGCACGAGGTCGTCGAGATCGATCCTCAGTACGCTGTACCGGATCCAGTGACGCCGCTCGACGAGAACGTCGCATCCGTCGGCGTGGTGGATGAGCGCGACCACGCGGCCGAGCCGCCGTCCCTGGTCGTTGACCACCGCGCAGCTGAAGAGTGTCGCCGGGTCGAATCGCTCGCTGTCCCTCACGGACTGAGCATCGCGCAGCGAGCGTCAACGAACGATCAACGATCCCTCGCCAGGGGGGCCGGGCCGAACCGGTAGCCCTGGTGGCCCACGGTGACGATGATGACAGGGTTGGCTGGATCTGCCTCGAGCTTGCGCCGCAGCCGCTGCACGAACGTACGCAGGTAGTTGCGGTCGCCAACGTACGCGGGCCCCCATACCCGCGCGAGGAGCGTGCGGTGGTCGCGTGTCTCTCCAGGATGCGCGGCCAGCTCAGCAAGCAGCACCCACTCCGTCGGAGAGAGGCGAACCTCGTCGCCGTCGCGCGTGACCGAGCGGCTGCTCAGGTCGACGACGACGGCGCCGCTGCGGACCACCCCGGCGTTGCCGGGGCTGCGCACGCGCCGCAGCACGGCGCGAAGCCGGGCGAGCAGCTCGTCGGCGCCGAACGGCTTGGTGAGGTAGTCGTCGGCACCGAGGTCGAGCGCGCGCACCTTGTCGCGCTCTTCGCCGCGTGCGGAGATGACGATCACCGACGGCTGGCGCCGCCCCTCGATCTCCTGGAGAATTTCCCACCCGTCGACGAAGGGGAGCCCGATGTCGAGCAGCACCACGTCATACGGCTCCGCGTGCAGTCGCTGGGCCGCCTGGATGCCGTCGGGGACAACGTCTACGGCGAAGCCGCTGTCGCGCAGGACCGCCGCGATCGACTGGCGCAGCGCACGATCGTCCTCGGCGAGGAGGATGTGCGCTGCGTCGCTCATGCGCGGGGAAGGGAGAAGGCGAACCGGCCTCCCTCGCCGGGGCCCGGCTCCTCGAGCCACACTCGACCGCCCTGCGCGGTAACCAGCCCGCGGACGATCGGCAGCCCCAAGCCGGTGCCGCCGGACCCGCGTACGAAGCGCTCGAAGATCCTCTCGCGAAGGTCAGCCGGCACGCCCGGGCCGGCGTCGATGACCCGGATGACCGAGCCATCTCCGTTGTGCTCCGCGGACACCGTGATTGCCGAGCCGGGTGGCGCGAAGTGGTTGGCATTGGCGAGAAGGTTGTCGATCACCTGGCCGAGCCGGTCCCAATCGGCGCGGACCTCGAGTGTCCCCGCAGCGATGCAGAGCTCGACCCGTCGCTGCGGGCTGACCAGGCGCAGGCGCCCCACGGCGGCTTCGAGAGCGTCACCGACGTCCACGGCGTCGAGCTGCAGGTCGATGGCGCCCCCTTCGATACGAGCCATGTCGAGCATGTCGGACACCAACCTGGCCAGCCGCCGCGAGGCCGCGGCAACCTCCTCCAGTTCGTCGCGTAGAGGGGCGGGCAGGTCGTCGCGGCGCAGGACCGCAGTGGCTCCGGTGAGGATGCCGCCGAGTGGGGTGCGCAGCTCATGGGAGATATTGGCGAAGAATTCGTGGCGCACCTGGTCGGTCTCCTCGAGGACCTGTACCTGGCGGTCGCGTTCGGCGAGCCGGGCCGCGACCTCGGCAGCCTCGGCCTGCTCACGGTTGAGCCGGGCCAGATCGAGGTTGGCATGCTGCAGCTCGGTCGCCAAGGCCTGTGATCGCAATTGCGCATTGCGTCGCCTCGAACCAAGCGTGCCGACCAGCCCGGCCGCTCCGAAGAAGACGAGCAGGTTGACGACGTCCTCGCCGTTGGCGATCGACAGGGTGTGCGTCGGTGGTACGAAGAGGTAGTCCACGAGAGCGAAGCTGAGGGCCGCCGACACCAGCGCTGGGCCGATCCCGCTGGCCACGCCGAGGACGGCGACGATCGACAGGTAGAGGAAGACGTAATCGCGCGGGTTGTTGAAGCTCACGCCGACGAGCACCAGGGTCAGTACCGCCGGGGCGACGAGAGCGGCTGCGTAGGCCATCGCCGTCACGGCGGAGAGCGGCAGCGTGCGGCGGTCCATCGCCGCCATCATGAGGGCGTCAGCTCGTCGCGTTCACGGCAAGCCGGCGCCTCAAGAGCAGCTGGTCAGGCGAGCCCGACGACGTCGAAGTACTGGTTGAACACGGTGCGCACGCTGCCCGCGACGGGGTCAACAGCGACCACCGAGCTGGTGGTGGCCCCATTGGCGTGCCTGACACTCAGGGTGGCGAGGATGCTTCCGTCGGGCAGCCACGCGACCGGAGCCAGCCCGGTGCGGCCGACACTGATTGCGTCCCCGGTTCGAATGTCCATGACGTGCAGGGTGGTCTGCGGACGCCAGTCAGGGGCGCCGCAGCCACCTGCGGTGCTCGGAACTGTGGCGTAGGCGAGCGTCGAGCCATTGAATGTCGCGGCGCCGCCGTCGTTCCTGCCGGAGAGTGCGTACTGGTAGGTCTGCGTTCCGTTGACGACTCGAATGCTGTCGGATGCGCCGGTCGATGTCGTGCGGAAACACGCCTGGGTGCCGTCCGAGCTGACGCCGGAGAGCGGACACGAGTTGGAGGATCCAAGGGGTTTCGCGATACCGGTCACCGAGTTGATGAAGGCGGTGGACGTCGCCGTCATCTGCATGTCGAAGGGTGTCCCGCAGCCGCACCCGCCGCGCGGCTGGCGCTCGACCAGGATGCCCTCGGCGGTCCACGACATCAGGTAGTACTGCCACTGTGTCGGCATATCGGCGTCTGGGTGAGTGGGATCGGCAGTACGCTCGGCGATGAGGCGAGCCGGCTGCCCGATGCCACCACGGTAGATGCCGTTGGTGATGATGTTCGTCTTCGGGTTGGTCGAGGTGGTGGGGTACGCCCATTGTGAGCCGTCCGGGGAAATCACGACCCGGCCTGATTCGGTGCGCGGCACGGTTGCCAGCGTTGTGACGGCGCCGTGCTCGTTGAGGCTTTGCAGCCTGCCCCCGGTGACCCAGTACGCGGCCCGTGGACCGTTCGCGATGGTCCATCGGGCGTCCTGCGGAACTTGGGTCGAGGCGAGGACCACACCGTTGCTGGTGACCAGCGCAACCTGGATGGTTGGGCCAGACGACAGCTCATTGGCGACGACGATGACCGATGGCGGCGGCGGTGGGGCTGTCGCCGCCACGGGCGGTGCGGTGGCTGCCGGCACTGCGGTGGGTGTGGTCGTCGGCGCGGCTGCGGCGTTGGTCCGGGTCAGGGAATCTGTTGCTCCCGCAGCGTGAGTGGAGGTCGCCGTCCCGCTGTGAAGGACATCCGCGGTGACCCCGCAGCCCGTGACCATGAGTCCGGCGGTCACCAGGAGGGTCAAGCGCTTGGCGTTCACGACAATGCTCCCACTCGACGCCGCGATTGCGACGTTCTGACCTCCAAACGGGTGCGCCACGCAAAGGGATACGAAGTCCCTCCAACCAGAGGCGCCTGCCCGGCGGCTCACACTGAGGATGTGAGTGAGAAGGATGCGGTCGAGCGCACGGAGACACCGGTCACGGCGGCCGCCATCGCCGGTGGTCTCGAACAGCTTGGACTCCCGCGCGGAGCGACGGTCCTTGTGCACTCCTCACTGTCTGCCCTGGGCTGGGTCGCCGGCGGCAGTCAGGCCGTTGTGGTGGGCCTTGTCGATGCTGTTGGTCCGTCCGGCACTTTGGTCATGCCCACACATTCGGGCAACCTGAGCGATCCCGCGCAGTGGTCCAACCCACCGGTACCCGAACACTGGTGGGAGCCCATACGCCGCGAAACACCGGCGTTTGACGCTTCACTGACGCCAACGCCGTTCATGGGAGCGATCGTTGACTGCTTCCGCCACCTTGCCGGCGTGCGTCGCAGTCACCATCCCACCCACTCCTTTGCTGCGGTGGGCCCTGACGCCGACGGCATCGTGGCAGCGCACGAGTTGACGGAGGGCTTTGGCGAGCACTCGCCCCTGGGACGTCTCTTCGACGCAGACGCTTGGGTGCTGTTGGTGGGCGTCGGTCATGCCAACAACACCTCCCTGCACCTCGCCGAGCACCGAGCCAACTACCCGGACAAGGAGTGGATCCAGCAGGGATCTCCGATGACGGTCGACGGGCGAACCCGATGGATCGAGTACGCGGAGTTGGACGGTGACAGCTCCGACTTTGAAGCGCTCGGTGATGCCTTCGCGCGCACGGGCAACGAGCTGCAGACGCTCATCGGAGTGGGGACCATCCGCCTCATGCGGCAGCGTTCGCTCGTCGACTTTGGGGTGCAATGGTTGGAGGAACACCGACGGTCGCCGCGGTCAGGGGACTAGTTGTGGTCTCGCCTCAGAGACCTTCCGCGAGCGGATCCTCGATTCGGATCGCGCCGCGCTCCGCGCTGACGATTTGTGCGACCGGGTGAGGGTCGAACCCGAAGAGACGCAGCCCGGCATGCACCGAAGGGCCGAGCAGAAACGCGATCAGCACGGTGCCAACGCCGACGGTGCCGCCCAACAGGAAGCCCACGAGGCATGCCGTGGCTTCGATGCCGCCGCGGACGAGCGCCACCGGACGCCCAGTTCGCACGGCCAGCGCCAGCATGATGCTGTCACGTGGGCCGGCACCAAGCCGTGGCGCGATGTAGGCACCGCTGGCGATGCCGAAGAGCAGGAGGGCGCCGGCGAGCATCGCGAAGCGCACCACTAGGGGAGCCGCGCTCGCATCGGGAATCCAGCGCCACGCGATGACGCGGTCGATCCAGAACCCGATCAGGATCATATTGCTGATGGTGCCAACGCCCGGCCGAGTACCCAACTTCCAGGCCGCGACCAGGATGACGAGGCCGACGAGCTCGTTCGCCTGTCCTATCGTCAGCGGGGTGTGACGCGAGATGCCCTGGTGCAGTACATCCCAAGGCGACAATCCCAAGTGCGCCTGCAGCGTCAGCACGATGCCGACTCCGAAAGAGAACAGCCCAACCTGAAGGCTGAGAAAGCGAACCGCCATGCCTGGGTTGACTACGCGACCGACCCGATTCAACCTTTGTTAGCCAGCCGCCGTCATCAGCTGCGCTGCGAACTCCTCCACGCGGAGTTGACCTTCACCGGGCCACCCGCACACCAGGTACGCGGTGCCGGCGCGCTGATGCGCGTCGAGCTCGCGGGCGACGCCTGCGAGGTCGCCGCTGAGCGACAGGCTCCCGGCGCGGAGGATCGACGCAGGATCGCGCCCGGTCTGCTCCGCAGCACCCGCCACGATCTCCCACTTCCTCGCGAGCGTGGTCGCGTCGCCGAAGCTGTGCCACGCATCCGCGAGCCGACCCGCCAGCGGCAGCGTGCGGCGCTCGCCGGAGGCGCCGATCCAGATGGGCGGATGGGGACGCTGCACGGGCAACGGTCGTAGCCGGGCCCCATGCAAGGCGAGAGTGCGGCCGGTCCACGTGATCTCCTCGCCGGTGCAAAGTTGGCGCACCACCTCGACTGTGTCCTCCAGCCTGTCGATTCGCTCGCCGATCGGCGGGAAGGGGATGCCGAGCTCGCGATGCTCGTCCTCGAACCACGCCGCGCCGAGTGCCAGCTCCAACCTGCCGCCCGATGCATGGTCGATGGTGATCGCTTCGGCGGCGAGAACTGAGGGGTGCCGGTAGGTGACACCGGTGACCTGCAGCCCGAGCCTGATGCGGCTGGTGGCGCTGGCCAGGGCCGCCAAGGTGGTCATGCCCTCGAAGCAATTGCCGGGCCCCTCGCCGTACATCGGCTTGAAGTGATCGAAGCCCCATGCGCCGTCGAACCCCAGGTCCTCACCGAGGCGCGCGCGACCAACGAGCTCGTCCCACTCAAGACGCTGCTGGGCGATGTCGATGCCGAATCGCACGTGGCACATTGTGCCCGTGGCCGGCGATGATGCGCTCCCGTCAGGCGGCGTTGGAGGCCGCGGTTGCACAGCGTCCTTCCCCTACCATTGCCGCCGACGGCTGGCGAGTGCCCTGCGAGGGCGCGGTCGGGCGACTTGACTCCTGGAGGAACATCCTCGTCATGACCCGATTCGGTTCGATAGCGATGGTTGTTGGATCAGCACTGCTGGTGACACTGACCGCGTGCGGCGAGACAGCAGCGACGGCACAGAATCAAGGGTTCCAACGCTGGTGGCCGTCCACCCCGATTCCGACCCCCGGGCCGAGCAGTCAGGCCAAGAGCACGCCCTCAGCGCCGGTGCTGGCCGTCCCCCCGTCCGTGGGCCAGGCCCAGGCCAGCGGCCTCGGCACCCCCACTGCGAAGGTCTCGCTCACCGACGCGCTGAAGTTCGATCCGGCGGCGACCAGAGCCAAGGTGGGTGACGTCATCCAGTGGACCAACACCGGGACCACGGCGCACAACGTGACATTCACGGACCCGACGCTGACGTCCGGGACACTCAACAAGGCTGACACCTGGGAGGTGAAGATCACCGTGGCCGGGAGCTACGCATACCACTGCACCTTCCACCCGGGGATGGACGGGCAACTCACAGTTGCCGGCTGACTTCGGCGTCGAGACAACGGACGTCCCGGGAGCCTCCTCGCGGGGACGCCCCGGGACCTGACTGGTGACCTGTCGGGATTGACGCTACCGGAGCGTCGGGAGATCGTTCCTTGCGCCGGCGCAGTAGCCGGCACCACCGGCTGCGTCATTGCTCCACAGCGACTGCACGGGGAAGCTCTGCCCGGGTGCACCGTTGTTGTTGCCGACGATGTTGGCGACGCTCCCCGGCACGCCGGGCACGGGCTCGGGCCCAGAGCCCGTGACCTGCCAGACCGGATCGGTTCCGACCCACGCACACTTGTCGCCGTTCTCGTACTGGTTGATGTCGTACCAGGCCCCGAGGGACGAGCCGTTGGGCGCGGGATCCTCGGCGCCGGGGTCGGTGACCGTCTCCTGGATCTCGTGGCCGAGCACGATGGTGGCACCGTCAAGCGTGCCGGCGGAACCGGCGTTGACGCTGTTCTGACCACAGCCCGTGCCTTGGTTGAGGACGTAGGGCATGTTGGTGAACGAGATGTTCGGGGTGACGCTGTTGTAGATCCCGTTCTCGATGCCCGGCTCGGTGTAGTCGTGCCACGCGCAGTAGCCCGCGGACTGAGCGAGGGGATCCGAGAAGTTCTGCGGCTCGGCGACGATGAACTGGCTGTTGAGCAGGTCGGTCACGTGGAAGTGCTGCACGCCCCGCGCAGCTTCCTCTGCGATCTCCGTGTACGTCATCTTCGGGTCGATCGGGGAGGTGTTGTCGTACCAGACGCCCTTCAACTGGTTGAGCGGGTTCTGGATGTGCACGTTGTAAGGGTGGCCGCCGGCGTCGGTGAGGGTCTCGTAGTACTGGGTCTGCGAGCCCGCCCACGCCGTGCCGCCCATCTGCTTGACGAAGCTCTGCATACGCTGTCCCGCGCCGGCCGGGTCGCAGGGGACGGGATCGCCGGCAGGGCGCGTCGCGCAGGAGCTGGAGAAGGCGCCCTGCCGGCCCCAGCCATAGAAGATCAGGTAGATGTGCGGGTTGACCTGTACGTGGCCGCCGAAGTACGCCATGTTGCCCGGCCAGGGCTCGCCCGCAGGGGGAGCGGGGGGCACGCAGCCCGGGATCGGCGAAGGCGGGCTCACTGGCAGACACGCGAGAACCGGCGGAAGCTGGATCGCGGGCTTGATCACCGACGTGTTGCCGTTGATCGCGGCCGTGTTGGGGATGTTGTACATGATCGCCGGCTGGTGATACGGGACGGTCGCCGCGGCCGCCGCGGCCGCCGGGTGAGCGCTGGTCGACAAGGCGAGGGTGCCCACCATGGCAATCCCGGGCGCCAGCAGATACATCCGCCTGTTCACGTTCCATCTCCCCGGAATTTGCCCCTCGGAAGCAGGGCTGCCCCTATGAAACGAGGGGCGCGGCGGGAATCTTGCGTTTGGCGGTCTCAAGAATCATTGACCAGGTAACCAGTTCGCTGGTAGTGTCCGGCCAGTTCTGTTCGGTTCCCGGCGGCGCGTGGCGTCGGCCGGTGGCCGCGCAGAGAGGGGAGGGCGCGCCCTCCGCGCGCCTGCCAGGGGGAGGACAGACGCGGATGGCTGACCAGGTTTCGGCGACAGAGGACCGCGACACCGCGGAACTCCACCGGCTCGGTTACGCACAGGAACTGCGCCGGCGAATGAGCGGCTTCTCGAATTTCGCCGTCTCCTTCACGATCATCTCGATCCTTTCCGGGTGCCTGACCCTCTACGGATTCGGCATGAACACCGGAGGTCCGGTGGACCTCATCTGGGGTTGGGTGCTCGTCGGTCTCATGGTCACGTTCGTCGGGCTGGCCATGGCCGAGGTGTGCTCGAGCTTCCCGACAGCGGGCGGCCTGTACTACTGGGCCGCCAAGCTCGGTGGGAAGAACGGCCCTGCGTGGAGCTGGTTCACCGGCTGGTTCAACCTGCTTGGGCAGGTGGCGGTGACCGCAGGAATCGACTTCGGGCTGGCGCTTTTCGCCGATGCCCTGCTCAACCTGCTCTTCGGCTACCCGACGACACCCGGCTTCGTGGTGCTCCTCTACGCCGCCGCCCTGTTCGCCCACGGCTTGCTCAACACCTTCGGGGTGAGGCTTGTGGCGTTGCTGAGCGATATCTCCGTGTGGTGGCACATCCTCGGAGTTATCGTCATCGTGGCCATCCTCGCTTTGGTACCCAAGCAACACCAGAGCGCTTCGTTCGTCTTCACCTCCTTCGTCAACAACACCGGCGCCGACTTCGCCGGCGTGACCGTCTTTGTGTTCCTCGTCGGGCTGTTGATGGCGCAGTACACGTTCACCGGATATGACGCGTCGGCGCACATGACCGAGGAGACACGCAACGCCGCCATCGCCGGGCCGCGCGGCATCGTCATGTCGATCCTGGTGTCGCTGGTGGCCGGTTGGGTGTTGCTGATCGGCGTGACGTTCGCCATCCAGAACTACACCGCCGAAGCCACGGCGGTGACCCCAGCGGCTCAGATCTTCATCGACGCGGTGGGCACTGGCACGGCCGCATTCCTGCTGGTCGTCGTGGTCGGCGCCCAGTTCTTCTGCGGCATGGCATCGGTGACCGCCAACTCCCGGATGATCTACGCGTTCTCGCGAGACGGCGCTGTGCCCGGGCATCGCTTCTGGCACCGGGTCAACAAGCGTTCCCGTACACCAACGAATTCGATCTGGCTCGCAGCGGTGGGTGCCTTCATCCTCGGCGTGCCATACCTCTGGAGCAGCACCGCATACGCGGCTGTGACCTCGATCGCGACCATCGGCCTCTACATCGCCTACGGAATCCCCATCCTGCTGCGGCTGAAGGCAGGCGATTCGTTCGAGCGCGGCCCCTGGCATCTCGGCAGGTGGAGCCGGCCGATCGGGATCATCGCGGTCACCTGGATTGGCGTTATCTCAATCCTCTTCATCCTCCCGCAGGTGTTCCCGGTGACCATTCTCAACTTCAACTACGCCATCGTCGCCGTTGCCGCCGTGGTCATCGGCACCGGGGTGGCCTGGGTCGTCTCCGCACGGAAGTGGTTCAAGGGCCCGAAGATCCAAGGATCTGCAGAGGAGCTCGCGGCCATCGAGGCCGAGCTGGCCAGCGTCGGCACGGCCGCATAGAGAGCTGAGGACCGCCGAGCGTGCCGGTACCGCCGGACCGGTACGCTTGGGAAACCATGGAACGCCAACCGCGCATCGGCATCACCTGCAGCACGCGCCGCGTCGAGGGCTACTACGACAAGTACCTGGCGGCGATCGCGGCGTCGGGGGGCGCGCCAGTGGTGATCACGCCTGGGGCGGAGCCACCCACAGCCGGCGACGTCGCGAAGATCCTTGCCGGGATCGACGGCCTCGTGGTGCCCGGGGGGTGGGACGTCAGCCCTGAGGAGTGGGGCGGCGATCCGGTGGGCAAGGAGACCCCCGTCGACCACGCGTTGGACCGCACCGAGATCGCCCTTGTGCATGGCGCCGTGGAGTCGCGAACGCCTGTGTTGGGCATCTGCCGGGGCCAGCAGTTGATCAACGTGGCGTTCGGCGGATCGCTGTTCGCGCACATCGACGACCACGATGGCCACGACCAACCTCGCGACATCCTCGCCCATGCCGTCGACATCGATCCCGAATCGGAGCTGGGCCGGTTGGCGCCGTCGCCGTTGATGGTCAACAGCCTCCACCACCAGGCAGTCCGAGACATCGCGCCGGGCCTGCGGGCCACCGCCCACAGCCCCGACGGCATCATCGAGGCGCTGGAGTCAACCGACGGCCTGGTCGTCGCGGTGCAGTCGCACCCCGAGGAGCTGGTCGGCAGCCAGCCGTGGGCGCAGGAACTGTTCACGCGCTTCGCGGAACGCAGCGCGGCTCGGACACCGGCGCAAGCTTCCCCGCACAGCTGATGCTGACCCTCGAGGAGCTGTCCGCGGCCGTCGAGCGGGGCGAGATCGACACCGTCGTCGTGGCCTTCACCGACATGCAGGGTCGCCTGATGGGCAAGCGCATGCACGCCGAGTTCTTCGTCGAAGAGGCGCGGGCGGACCATCCCATCGAGGGTTGCAACTACCTGATGGCTCTCGAGATGGAGATGGACCCCGTGCCGGGTTACGACATCGCCAGCTGGGAGCGCGGCTACGGCGACTTCGCGATGGTGCCCGACTTCGCAACGATGCGCCGGATCCCCTGGCTCGAGGGCACCGCCCTGGTGCTCAGCGACGTGGCCTGGAACGACGGCTCGCCCGTGCGTCCATCCCCACGGCAGGTGCTCAAGGCGCAGGTGGAGAAGGCCCGAAGCCTCGGGCTGGTGCCGATGTTCGGATCCGAGCTCGAGTTCTACCTGCTCAAGGAGACGTTCGCGCAGGCGCACGCCCAGGGGTACCGGGACTTGACGCCGTCGGTGCCGTACATCCTCGACTACCACATCCTGGCGACCAGCTATGACGAGCCGTTCATCCGCGCGGTGCGCAACGGCATGCATGCCGCCGGAATCAAGGTGGAGACCTCCAAAGGTGAGGCGTGGCCCGGTCAGCAGGAGATCAACTTCCGCTTCAGCGACGCCGTGACCATGGCCGACAACCACGTTATCTACAAGAACGGCATCAAGGAGCTGGCCAACCAGCACGGCTGCTCGGTGACGTTCATGGCCAAGCCGGACCACACCTGGATCGGCAGCTCATGCCACATCCACTCGAGCCTCTGGAACAACGATCACAACGCGTTCGACGGCGAGCCCGAGGTGTTCCGTCATTACCTCGCCGGACAGCTGGCGGCCAGCGCCGAGCTGGCCATCTTCTTCGCGCCGAACATCAACTCGTACAAGCGCTACGCGGCGAGCAGCTGGGCGCCGACGCGGCTGGCGTGGGGATACGACAACCGCACCTGCGCTTTCCGGATCGTGGGCCATGGGCAGGGCCTGCGCATCGAGAGCCGCATCCCCGGCGCGGACGCCAATCCCTATCTCGCGTTCGCAGCGATCCTCGCCGCCGGCCTGCACGGCATCGAGCACAAGCTGCTCCCGCCGCCAGTCTTCGAGGGCAACGCCTACGAGTCGTCAGTCGAACGGTTCCCGAGCACGCTGCGCGACGCGATCACTGCGCTCGAGGAGGGCACGATCGCACGCCGAGCCCTCGGCGACGACGTCGTCGACCACTACCTCAACTACGCGCGTACGGAGCAACAGCTCTTCGACAGGGTGGTGACCGAGTACGAGCGCAACCGGCTGTACGAGCGCGGATGAGCCTGCAGGTCGTCAACCCGGCCACGGAGCAAACAATCGCCGAGCTCGAGCCGGCCGGGGTGGAGGAGACCGCCGCCGCCGTCGCCAAGGCGCACGCTGCCTTCCCCGCCTGGCGCGCTGTGCAGCCGGCCGACCGCGCGCGCCTGCTCCGACGGTTGGCGGTGCTCGTCGAAGAGCATGGCGAGGAGCTGGCCCGGTTGGAGACGCGCAACGTCGGCAAGCCGATCTCCGACTCGCGGGGCGAGGTGGGCATGGTGGCGGACGTCTTCCACTTCTACGCTGGCGCGATCGACAAACACCATGGCCAGACGATCCCGGTTGCGGGTGGCATCGACATGACATTCCACGAGCCGCTCGGTGTGCTCGGGCTGATCGTCCCGTGGAACTTCCCGCTCAACATCGCCAGCTGGAAGCTGGGTCCGTCGCTGGCATGCGGGAACACCGTCGTGCTCAAGCCGGCCGAACTGACGCCGCTGACGGCGCTGCGGCTCGCTGAGCTGGCGCTCGAGGCCGGGATCCCCGAGGGCGTGTTCAACGTGCTGGTGGGTCCGGGGCGGGTGGTTGGCGACCGGCTGGTGCAGCACCCGGGAGTCGCCAAGGTCAGCTTCACCGGCTCAACAGAGGTCGGCAAGCACGTGATGCGAGGCGCGGCCGCAACTGTGAAGCGCGTGTCGCTCGAGCTCGGCGGCAAGTCGGCGAACGTCGTGTTCGACGACGCCGACATCGAGCGTGCCGCGGCCGCTGCGCCCTCGTCGGTGTTCGGCAACTCCGGGCAGGATTGTTGCGCGCGGTCGCGGATCCTCGTCCAACGCTCGGTGTACGACGCTTTCGTCGAGCACCTTGTCGAGGCCACGCGGCGCGTCCTCGTCGGCGACCCGGAGGACGTCGCGACGGAGATGGGACCGCTCATCTCGGCGGGGCAACGCGACACGGTGGCGTCGTTCGTGCAGTCGGAGCCGCTGTTCCGCGGGGACGCCCCTTCCGGTCGCGGGTTCTGGTACCCGTGCACCATCGTAGCCGCCGACAACGGCGACCGGGTGGCGCAGGAGGAGGTGTTCGGTCCGGTGGTCGCGGTGATCCCGTTCGCCGACGAGGCGGAGGCGGTGCGCATCGCCAACGATACCCCGTATGGTCTGTCCGGCTCGGTGTGGACGCGGGACGGGGCCCGCGCGCTGCGCATGGCGCGCGCCGTGCAGGCAGGCGTGCTCTCGGTCAACGCCAACACCTCGGTGCGCGTGGCGACACCGTTTGGCGGGTTCAAGCAGTCTGGATTCGGCCGCGAGCTGGGCATGCAGGCGATGGACGGGTACTCGGAGGTCAAGAACGTGTTCATGGCGACGGAGAGCTGATGGGGCGCCTCGACGGCAAGATTGCCGTGATTACCGGCGCCGCCGGTGGTATCGGACGGGAGGCCGCACTGCTGTTCTCGGCTGAAGGCGCTGCGGTCGTGGTCGCCGACGTGTCGCGGGAGATTGGTGAGGCGACCGCGGCGGAATGTCGGGAGGCCGCCTTCGTGCCGGTCGACGTCAGCGACGCGGCGAGTGTCGAGGTGATGTACGCGGCCGCCGCCCGGCGTTTCGGTGGCGTGGACATCCTCTACAACAACGCCGGGATCATGCCGCCCGATGACGATTCCATCCTCACCACCGAGGCGGACGCGTGGGACCGTGTACAGGCGGTGAACGCGCGGGGCGTGTTCCTGTGCTGCAAGTTCGGCATTCCCCGCCTGCTCGAGCGCGGCGGCGGCTCGGTGATCAACGTGGCGTCGTTCGTCGCCCTGGTGGGGGCGGCGACATCGCAGATCGCCTACACGGCCTCCAAGGGTGCCGTGCTGTCGATGAGCCGGGAATTGGCAGTGCAGTTCGCGCGGGAGGGCGTGCGGGTCAACGCACTCTGCCCCGGCCCGGTCGAGACCCCGCTGCTGATGCGTCTCTTCGCCGACGACCCAAGAGCCTACGAGCGCCGCCGCGTCCACCTGCCGATGGGACGGCTGGCGACCGCTCGCGAGATCGCCAACGCAGCGCTGTTCCTGGCCAGCGACGAGTCGTCGTACGTCAACGGGGCGACGTTCCTCGTCGACGGCGGGCTGACCGCGGCGTACGTCACCCCGGAGTGAACAGCGCCGAGGGCTGACCGATGACCAGCAGGATCACCGAGGTCATCATCGACTGCCACGACCTTGATCGCGCCGCCGATTTCTGGTGTGCGGTGCTCGGGTACCAGCGTGGCAAAGGCGGGGAGGGGTGGTTGTCGATCGCGGCCTGGGCGTCAGGCGAGGGTCCGTCCGACGACGAATTGCGCGCGGGTGCGGTTCCGCCCTTCCTGGCTTTCGTCGTTGTCCCCGAAGAGAAAGCGCTCAAGAACCGCGTCCACGTCGACGTCACGCCCACCGACTGCAGCCAGGGCGAAGAGGTTGAACGGCTGATCGCGCTCGGGGCGCGGCGCGTGGACATCGGACAGGGCGATGTGCCGTGGGTGGTCATGGCTGACCCCGAGGGCAACGAGTTCTGCGTGATGCCGGCGCTCGACAGCACCTAGGATCCGGGTGTGCTTGCCTGGATGGACCTCGAGATGACCGGGCTGGACCCGGCCAGACACGTGATCGTCGAGATCGCCACCCTGCTCACCGACGATGACCTCGTGACCATCGGCGAGGGGCCCGACATCGTTGTCCACGCCACCGACGTGCAACTGGCGCAGATGGACGGGGTGGTGCGGCGCATGCACACACGGTCGGGACTCCTGCCGGCGATCGAGGCGTCGTCCACGTCGCTGGTCGAGGCGGGAGGGCAGACGCTCGAGTTCCTACGCGCCCACATCGACACACCGCGATCGGTGCCGCTCTGCGGCAACTCCATCGGGACCGACCGGCGCTTCCTGGCCACACACCTCCCCGAGGTGGATGACTTCCTGCACTACCGGTCGATCGACGTGTCGAGCATCAAAGAGCTCTGCCGGCGCTGGTACCCGGATGTGCTGGCACGAGCACCCGCCAAGGCGGAGACGCACCGCGCCCTCGACGACATCCGCGAGTCGATTGCCGAGCTTGCCTACTACCGGTCGACGATCTTTGTTGGGGGAGGGACGCTGCCGCCGGCGCCTATGTGACGCGCGGCTCGACCCGTCCCAGGCCGCCGAACGCTGCGTACTTGTAGGCCTCTGACCAGGTGGGCACGTTGAACGTGTTGTGCACGAAGTAGTCAATGGTGCCGCCGTGCTGCAGCAGGGCCTGGCCGACGTGCACCATCTCAGCGGCGGTCTCACCGAGGATGTGCACGCCGAGCACACGACGATCACGGCGGTCGAAGATGAGCTTGACCAGTCCCTCCGTCGCGCCGGCGATGGTGGCGCGCGTGTTGCCGGTGAACCGGGCCCGGCCCACCTCGTAGTCGAGGCCACGCTCGCGGGCCTGCTTCTCGGTGATCCCGGCCATGCCGACCTCGGGAATCGAGTAGATGCCGATCGCCGGCGCCGACGTCGTGGCGTGGCGGTATTCGGTGCCAAAGGCGTGCGACGCCGCCGGCCTGCCCTGCTCCATCGACACCGGGGCGAGCCCGGGTGGGCCGATCACGTCGCCGGCCGCGAACACACCGGGCGCGGTGGTGCGGTACGAGTCGTCGACGACCACCCGACCCTTGTGGTCGACCGCGACGCCGGCATCCTCGAACCCCAGGCCGATGGTATTGCCGACACGGCCGGTGGCCAGGAGGACCCGGTCGGCCTGCACGATCGTCCCGTCCGAGAGCGTGAGCGCGAGCACGTCATCGCGCCTGGCCACCGCGCTCATCGTCGTGCCAAGACGCACATCCATCCCCATCCCTGAGAACACGGCCATGAGCTCGGTGGCCAACTCGCTGTCGACCATGCCGAGGGCGCGGTCGGCGACGTCGATGAGCGTCACCTGGGTGCCAAGGGCCGCGAAGATGGATGCGTGCTCGCAACCGATCGGGCCGGCGCCGACGACCACCACGCTGGCGATGCTGTGGAGTGCGTCGATGACGCTGTCGGCGTCGAGGATATGCGGAGCGCCGTCGGGAACGTCCGGGGGATGGAGCGCGCTCGAGCCGGTGGCGATGAGCACCGCCTCGCCGCGGAGGATGCGCTCCGCACCGCCGGTGGCAGGGCGGACCAGCACGGTGCGATCGGGACCGAGCCGGGCCGTGCCATGAACCAGCTCGATGCGGTTGCGCGCCAGGTTCTCGCGCACCCGCGCCACCATGGTCGCCTGCACCTCCTCGTTGCGACGGCGCGCCAGCTCGGTGATGCGCTCGGGGTGGAGGTGCATGCCGACGCCGTAGACGTCAGCGCGCCGGAAGCCGGTGAGGTAGAGCGCCGTCTCGCGCAACGTCTTGGTGGGCACGCCGGCGGTGCCGATGGGCGCGCCGCCGACGCGCTCGGACCGCTCCACCAAGGCGACCCGCTTGCCGAAGTACGCGGCATGCGCGGCCGCCTTCTCACCGGCCGGCCCCGACCCGATCACGACGAAGTCGACGTCCTCAACTGTAGGCATGGCCGAATCATGGCGGGCCACCGGGTCACTCGTCGCTGGCCGTCGCTTGGGCTGCTGCCATGGTCCAGACGACCACCGGCACGCCCGAGACGTCGACCGGAGGCTGCCTCTGCCTGGCGGGTGCGCCGATGTCGTCCGCGTCCTCGCTGAGGAGGACGATGCGGCCGCCACCGACGAAGTGGTGCAGGGCGTCCAGCGCCCCGGCGGTCCAATCTTGCGCACCCACCGCGTAGACGAGGCGATGGCGCACCCGACGCCCGCACCTCGACTTCACGGCGCGGAACGCAGCCTGAGCCTCCTCGTCGAGCAGGTAGGGGTCGACGATCTCGCGTAGCTGCCGTGCCGCCCGGCTGTACTTGGCCGCGCCGATGAAGAGGAAGAGCACTTTCGCGCCCTCCGAGAGCTCGGCCGCGACGTCGACGAGGGCGGTCACCTCCTCGGTCGATCCGTGCAGCACTGCGATGACCGGCGTTCGGCCCTGCGCGTCGGTGGCCACCCGCACCCGCTCGATCTTCTCGACGTGCGGCACCCGGCCGGGCTGGCCGCGGCGGCGGCGGAACCGCTGGGTGGCAGCGACGATGCCCAGCCCGAGCAGGGTCACGCCCCCACCGAAGAAGGTGG
>JBDTJX010000070.1:0-5059 GCA_039935655.1 Candidatus Dormiibacter sp.
GCGGTCGCTACCGCTCTGGCTGCCCGCGCCTGAGTACGCCGGCTACGCCAGGTGGGACGTCAGCGCGTCGCTGGCCGCCGGCTTGACCATTCGTCCCATCGAGCAGACCGCCGCCGCTGCCCTTGCCGGGGAGCGTGAGCGTGGGCTCGACCGGGCGCGTCAGGCGGGGATCACGGCCGCGGAGGAAACGTCTCTGCTGAGCGAATGGGGCGCGCTCTCCGCCGCGAGGTGACCCCATTTGCGCTCATCCGACCCAGCCGGTGGCAAGGTCGGCGACCATGTGCGCGACGGCCGGTGCGCTCACTCCACCGGAGACCACGCGCAGCGAACCCAGGAAGACGCCGACGCAGAGGTCGGTCGGCATCGCGCCCACACCGTAGAGAGGCAGGTGGATGACGGCGAACAGCGCGGCGGTCAGGAGTACCGCGACGGCGTCGCCATGGTCCGCGCGCAGGGCTGAGAAGAGCACACCACGCAGCACCAACTCCTCACTCAGCGCCACCAGGCTCACCAGCGGTACCCACCACAGCAGCGACTGCGACGTCGCGCGCGCCCCAAGCGTGATTGCGGGCAACCCGGCCAGGGACACGGCCACCAGCGCCGCTCCGCCGCAGACCCCGAGAGCCACCCCTGGCCAACGCGGCGGAACGAGGTCGGCTCGGTAGGCCGCGGCGGCGCTCACGAGCACGGCGCTGAACAACAGCGCGGCGGGCGGAGATGCGGCCGGAATCGGTTGCCCGGCAACCACCCTCACCGTGGTGGCCACGGCGACGGTCAGGACCAGCACGGGCACACGCCGCAACACAACATGCCGGGCAACGACGGTCACGGCACTGGCTTCTCGTCAACCGCGGCGTCGATGGCGATGACCAGCTCCACGTCGCGGGTGGTGAGCCCCCCGCTGATGTGGGAGTACACCTCGAGCTCCACGAAGCACCATTCGTGCAGCCGAATGTTGGGGTGGTGCTTCTGGGCTTCAGCGACGTCGGCAACACGATTGACCAACGCCATGGCGTCCTTGAACGAGGCGAGGCGGTAATCGCGGCGCAGCCGATCACGCTCGACCACCCAGCCCGGGTGCGTCTTCAGAGCCCGGTACGCATCCTCCGGCGTGATCGCCGGTGCTCGGTCAGAATCGGCCATACACGGGCACCGCCGCCCCGGTGATGGCGCCGGCCTCGTCGCTGCAGAGAAAGGCGATGACCGCCGCAAGCTGCTCCGGCGCCACCGCCTTGGCGAGGTCGGCCTCCTTCATCCAGGTTCGGTTGTCGGGCGTGTCGATCACGGCGGGGACGATGGCATTGACGCGCACTCCGTCTTTCTTCAGCTCCAGGCTGAGCACCTCGGTGAGGCGCAGCACCGCCGACTTGGCAACGGCGTAGGCCGCGCTGCCGTCGCCGCCGACCAGGGCGGAGCGCGAGGCGACGTTGACGATGCTGCCGTGCCCGGCGCGGCTCATCCGAATGGCCGCGGCGCGGCACGACCACCAGGTTGCCTCGAGGTTGAGCGAGAACATGGCGCGCACATCTTCGGGGGTTGAGGCGATCACGCTGCCGCCGCGAAAGCCGCCGGTGACATTGACGACGCTGTCGACCTCGCCGTCCAGCGCATCCAGGCGAGCCCACAAGTCGTCGACGGCGGCGGGATCGGTGAGATCCGCACGCTCCCACTGCGCCGTTGGCGAGATCGCCTGGAGCTCTGCCGCCGACCGGCCCGGTGAGGCCACCCCGACGACCCGTGAATGGCTGGTGGCGAGGGCTGTGAGCACCGCCGGACCGAGTCCACCGCTGGCACCGCAGACGACCGCCGTCTGAGCCATCGTGTTAGAGCACCGACGCGAGGAACGCCTTGGTCCGTTCGTGCTGGGGGTCGGCGATGATCGCGCGCGGGGCGCCGGCCTCGACGACGACGCCACCATCCATGAACACCAGCGCATCACCGACCTCGCGCGCGAACCCCATCTCGTGGGTGACCACCACCATGGTCATGCCGTCCTGGGCGAGGCCTCGCATGACGTCGAGCACCTCCCCCACCAGCTCCGGGTCGAGTGCTGAGGTGGGCTCGTCGAAGAGCATGAGCTTGGGCTGCATCGCCAGCGCCCGCGCGATCGCGACCCGCTGCTGTTGGCCACCGGACAACTGTCTGGGATAGGCGCCGACCTTGTCGGCGAGGCCGACGCGGTCGAGCAGCTTGCGACCGCGTTCCAGCGCAACCGCTTTCGACTCGCGCTTCACCCGTATCGGAGCCTCGACCAGGTTGTCGAGCGCGGTCATGTGCGGGAAGAGGTTGAAACTCTGGAACACCATGCCGATCTCCGAGCGCTTGCGGCAGACCTCCTTGTCGGGCAGCTCGTGGAGCCGGTCGCCGCGCTGCTCGTACCCCACCAGCTCGCCGTCGACGGACAGCCTGCCGGCGTCGATCTTCTCGAGGTGGTTGATGCATCGAAGCAACGTGCTCTTGCCCGACCCGGACGGGCCGATGATGCACATCACCTCCTTGGGCGCAACCTCGAGGTCGATGCCTCGGAGCACCTCGAGGCGGCCGAAGTTCTTGTGCACCGCTTGCGCCTGGACCATCGGGGTGGCCATGACCACGCCTCGTTATCCGTTCGGCCGTGCCAGCGGCAGCGGCCTCTCATCGGCAACCGCTTCCGGCGGCGGTGCGTGGCCCTGGAAGAGGATGCGCCGGAAGCGCTGCAGCGGTGTCAGCGGTAGCTCGCGCTGGGCCCCGCGCGCGAAATACCTCTCGATGTAGTACTGGCCGAAGGTGAGGACGGACGTCATGAACAGGTACCAGATGCTGGCGACGAAGATCAGCTCGATGACCCTGAAGTTGGCGCTGGAGACCTGCTCCTGGCGGGTGAAGAGCTCGGTCACCGTGGCGATGAACGCCAGCGAGCTCGTCTTGAGCATCGAGATGGTCTCGTTGCCGGTCGGCGGGATGATGACTCGCATCGCCTGCGGCAGCACGATACGCCGCATCACCATCAGCCGGCCCATTCCCAGCGCCTGCGCTGCCTCGGTCTGGCCGTGGTCGACAGAGATGATGCCGGCGCGGATGATCTCCGCCATGTAGGCCGCCTCGTTGAGGCCGAGGCCGAGGATGGCGGCGACCACGTTGGGGATCAGCGTGTTGGTGCCCACTCGCCAGCCGATGTCGGTGAAGGGGATGCCGACACCGATGAAGTGGATGACGCTGTTGAGGTTGAACCAGAAGAAGATCTGGACCAGCACGGGGGTGCCGCGGAAGAACCAGATGTAGAACCAGCTCACTGACGAGACGACCGGGTTCGGCGAAAGGCGCATGACCGCAAGGAGGACGCCGAGCCCGATACCGATGACCATGCTGATCGCGGTGAGCTCCAGGGTCAGGACGACTCCGCCGCGGATGTAGCCTTGGAAGACGTAGCGCGTGACCACGTCCCACTGAAGATCCGGCGCGGTGACGATGGTGCCGACCACCTCGGCAGCGATCGCAAGCACGACGACGGCGGCGACCCACCGGCCGGGGTGCCGGAGCGGCACAGCCTTGATCGCCTCCGGCCGCGTGCTCAATTCCGGCATCGGAGCCTCACTGGGTCAGATGGCGGCTGCCAAGCGCGGTGTCAGTACGAGGGCACGCATGACGCGCCCACAGCGTTGTTGTTGTTCAGGCTCACCGCCGAGCTGGTGATCGCACCGTCCTTGACGCCCCATGTATTGAGGATGTTGGTGTAGAAGCCGTTGTCGACCAGGTACTTGACGGCGTCCTGGATGGCCTTCTCGAGCGGGTTGCCGGCGACCAGCGCAATCCCGTAGGGGCTCACACTGCACGGCTTGCCCGCGATCTGGAGCTGGCCGTTCTGCTGCTTGACCTGGTAATCGGCGACCGGTTGATCGAGCCACCCGAAGTCGTCGCGTCCCGAGATCAGCGCCTGGTCGGCCTGGGTCTGGGTCGAGAAGCTGTCGACGGTGATGTCCTGTCCGGATGGGCAATGGTTGGTGTCACCGGCGATCGCTGTGCCCCCCACCTGCTTGCCCATAAAACCCCAGGCGTCGGACTCCTCTGTGGTGCCGGCCTCGACGGCGACCTTCTTGCCGCACATATCCGCGGCTGAGTTGATCATGGCGCCGCCGGTCTTGACCAGCCAGGCCTCTCCGGCTTGGTAGTAGGTGATGAAGTCGATGCCGCCGGCCTCGCGCTTGGCCGTCGGCGTCCAGCTCGAGATGCTGAACTGGTAGCGCGGCTTGTCGCCGCCGGCGACCTCGCTCGGCGTCGACGCCTTGAGCTGGGCGATGATGTCGTCGAAGGTGACGTTGTTGAAGGTACACACCAGGCCAAGAACCTTGCAGATCGCGGTACCGAGGTCGATGTCCCAGCCCTGGATGCCGCCGTTGTCGGGGTTGATGAACTCATTCGGGGCATAGGTGGCGTCGGTGGCGATCTGCACCGGCGAACCCTTGACCGACGCGGGGACCTCGCTCGCGATGCTCGACTGCACGCTGGGCCCCGCGGCGGCCGAGCTCCCCGAGGGGCTGGAGCCTCCGGAGCTGCCGCAGGCGGCGAGGAGCAGCCCGCTGAATATCATCCCGGTGGTGATGCGCCGCGAGCGGGTGGTCGTGCGGCCCATGTCGAACCCCCTCGGTGGACTTTCGGATGCGAGACGCTGACCCGAGGCGGCATCGGCTCGGAGCCGGTTCCGCCAAGCCAGCGCGGCAGTGCGTCGGCGCATTGTGACTGGCGCTGGGTGCACTGTCCACTCGCGCTGGCTCCATGACCCCGGCCTTCACCGATTGAGCAGAGGACCAGGCAAAGCAGAAGACCCGGCGCCACGACGGCGCCGGGTCCTCACATCTTCGCGATCAGCTGGCGGCGCGAACCCGCCCGGCGCGCGGACCCTTGTCGCTCTTCTCGACTTCGAAGCTCACAGCTTCGCCGCCGTTCAGGCTGTCAAAGTCAAGCGAGCTGTCGAGCCCGCTGCGATGGAAGAAGTACTCCTGTCCATCTTCCGCGGTGATGAAGCCGAAGCCCCGGTCCGACTGGACCTTCTTGATGGTCCCATTGGCCATGTCGTGTCTCC
>JBDTJX010000071.1:0-13079 GCA_039935655.1 Candidatus Dormiibacter sp.
GCTCCGCGTTCACCATATTCCCGGGGATCACAAGAGCATGGTGCAAGAACCCAATGTTTCCATCCTCGCCGGCGAGTTGGTCAGCAGCCTGCGCAGCGTCGACGAAATGCCTCAGCGCGTTGATCCCCATGACTAGCCGTCGAAGCCGAACCACGCGGCGATGACGAAAAGGAAACGACTGGGGCGTCCGAATAGAAAGCTGCAAGACTTTGCGGGTGCCTCGGTTTGCCTGTGCACCGGTGCTGTCGGTAGCTCGGCGTCTCATCGTGTCGTGGTAAGGGAGAGTTGGCAGTGAGCCGGATTGCAGTGGTCGGAACGGGTTACGTCGGGCTGACCACAGCGGCATGCCTGGCAGACCTTGGAAATGACGTCCACGGCGTCGACATCGACGAGGACCGCATCGAAATGCTATCTGCCGCGGAGATGCCCTTCTTCGAGCCCGGACTCGGCGAGCTCGTTCAACGGAATGTCCAGAGCGGTCGCCTGAAGTTCACCATCAACTACAAGGATGCCATCCCCGACGCCGAGTTCGTGTTCATTGCTGTGGGCACGCCCATGGACGGATCTGGTCACGCCGACCTCAATGAGATCCGTACAGCCGCAGCCGGTATTGCGGACCATCTGTGTGGCCGCACGCTGATCGTCAACAAGAGTACGGTCCCGATCGGCACCGGGGACATCGTTGCTGAGATAATCGGCGGCACCCTCCGAAGAGCCGACGTCGACTTTGCGGTGGTGTCGAATCCGGAGTTTCTCCGCGAGGGTTCCGCAGTGCACGATTTTATGGAGCCGGATCGGATCGTTCTCGGCGCCCACGAACAGGAGGCCGCCGAAGAGGTCGCGGCGCTCTACAAACCCCTCAGCGCGCCGGTGCTCATCACCACCCTGTACGCGGCCGAGATGATCAAGTACGCCAGCAACGCCTTTCTCGCCACCAAGATCTCGTTTATCAATGAGATCGCCCGAGTGTGCGAGAAGCTCGACGCCGACGTGCGGGTGGTGGCCGAGGGCATGGGAATGGACAGCCGCATCGGGCCCGCGTTCCTGGAGGCGGGAACCGGCTATGGCGGATCGTGCTTCCGCAAGGACGTGCTGGCGCTGGCACGCATGCTCGAACAGATTGGAGCGCACCCGCAGCTGCTGCACGCCGTGATGGACGTGAACCGTGCGCAGCCTGGCCTGTTGGTGGAGAAGGTCCACGATGTGCTGGGCACCCTGCGGCATCAGACAGTCGGGCTGCTGGGCCTCAGTTTCAAGCCGAACACCGACGACATGCGCGAGGCGCCCTCGATCGCCTTGGTGGCAGCGCTCGAGCGCCGTGGCGCGCACATCCGCGCGTATGATCCGGCCGCGATGGCCATAGCTCAACCCCTCATGCCCAAGGTCACGATGCAGTCGGACGCGTACGCTGCGGCGGATGGCGCCGACGCCCTGATTGTCGTCACTGAGTGGAACGAGTTTCGTCAGATCGACTTCGCGCGGATCAAGCAGGTGATGCGCCGCCCGGTGATCATTGACGGACGGAATCTGTACGAACCGGACGAGCTCAACGCCCTCGGCTTCGTGTACAAAGGCGTGGGACGTTGAGGGTTGTCCTGGCGGGCGCCGCTGGGTTCGTTGGATCCCACCTGACGGCAGAGTTCCTCAGGCGGGGCGACGAGGTGGTCGCGGTTGACAACTACATCACCGGCCGCACAGAGAACCTTCGAGCACTTGGCGCTTCGTCCCGACTCAGCGTCATGGAACATGACGTCGCCAAGCCGCTGCAGGTGACCGGCTCTGTCGACGCGGTGCTGCACCTGGCGTCCCCGGCATCCCCGCCGGATTACCTGCGCCACCCCATCGCCACCCTCGACGCGGGCACCGCTGGCACGCGAGCACTTCTGGAGCTGGCCCGCGAGAAGGGCGCACGCTTTTTGCTCGGCTCGACCTCGGAGGTCTACGGCGACCCGTCCGTGCATCCCCAGCCAGAGGAGTACTGGGGCAATGTCAACCCGGTGGGTCCACGGAGCGTCTACGACGAGGCCAAACGCTGCGCTGAGGCTTACACGATGGCGTACCACCGAGGCGGCCTGGACACCGGCATCGCGCGAATCTTCAACACGTATGGTGAGCGAATGCGCCCCAAGGATGGGCGGGCCATCCCCAACTTCATCTCACAAGCGCTGCGCGGCGAGGAGGTGACCGTGTACGGGGACGGCTCCCAAACGCGCAGCCTCTGCTACGTGAGCGACCTCGTCGACGGCCTCCTTCAGTTGCTGGCGTCGACTGAGAACCGTCCAGTGAATCTCGGAAGCCAGGATGAAGTGACGATGACCCACCTGGCCGAGCGCATCATCGCGCTTGTGGGGAGCGGGCGCCTCGTCTACCGTCCCCTGCCGGAAGACGATCCTAGGCAGCGCCGACCCGATACAACGCGGGCTTTGCAGGTGCTTGGCTGGTCTCCGAAGGTCGATCTCGGTGACGGTCTTGAACGCACGCTTGCGTGGTTCCGCACGGTCGTGTGAGTGGACGCAGCCAAGCGCATTCTCATCATGCAGTGGGAGTACGCCAAAGGTGGAGGCGCGTCCGCACAGACGGTCACTGAGCTCGCGGGCGAGCTTCTGCGGCACGGCCATGACGTCGAGGTTGTCGCGCAGGCCCCCCGTGGGCGGCCGGACGTCGCGGTTCCACCTGGACTGCGGCTGACTCTGACGAGGGCGCCGGGACTGGCGCTCGCCGGGGCGCACTCCCGGGCCTGGGGGCAGCTGGCGTTTCTGGCCGGAGTGCTGCTCCGCACGCCGAGGTACGTGCGCAGCAAGGATTGTGTCATCACCCTCGAATCGCCCCCAGGCCTCGGCCTGGTTGGCGTCCTGCTTCGCCGCGTCAGCCGGTGTCGCATACGGCACCTCTGCTGGGTTCTGGACCTGTACGACGACCAATTCCTCGCCCTGCACGTACCCGATCGCTACGCCGGCCTGCGCCGCGTCTTCAGAGCGCTCGACCATATGGCGCTCGCCCGGGCGTCTGAGGTGGTGGTCGTTGGTGAGTGCATGCGCGACTACCTGCGCCGGCAAGGCATCCGGAACACCATCAGCGTCATCCCAGTGTGGCAGGATGCCGGGCGCATCCATCCTTCTGATGGGTCAGCCGTACGCGAGCGCCTGGGCCTGGGTGGTGGGCCATGCCTTCTCTACAGCGGACACGCCACCTACCGGCATCCACTGACGCCTCTCATCGAAGCAGCGCGGCAACTGCCCGCGCTCACGCTGGTGATCGCGGGCACCGGCGAGAGCTTCGAGGCAGCTCGAGCGTTGGTGGAACGGTATCAGCTGCACAACGTCCGCGTGGAGCCCCCGGTGCCTGCTCATGAGTTGAACACGCTGCTCAGCAGCGGTGACCTGCACGCGGTCGTCCTCGACCCCCGTGCCACGGGCACCTGCGTTCCCTCAAAGGCCTACGCTGCCATGGCCGTCGCCAAGCCGTTGCTGTTCCTGGGCGATGACCGCTCACAGGTGGCGCGTGATGTGCGTGCCGGTGATTGCGGTGCCGTGGTCGATCCCGCGAAGTTGTCCGCCCTGGTCGAGGTTCTTCGTGACTGGATCAGTGATCCGGATGGGTGGGCGAAGAGGGGACGCGCGGGCTACGCATTTTTCGTGAGGTTCCGAGAGAAGCGGTACGCCTGCAGTGAGTGGCTGCATCACCTGTGATCCTGGCTGCTGTCCCTGCGCTACCCGGCGGTCGCGCGGCCGGGACCGGCGGGGGAAGAGGTACACCTGCTCGCTCGCGATCGGCGACGCAAATGGGCGCTCAACCGTTGGGCGCGGCAGGCGCATTGCTGGGGTGCGGGTGGGAATATCACGAATTCGCCCCAGTGTGATTGCTGCGGTGTTGCCTGAACGACGTGTGTCGCGCTCACACAACCGGTGCGCAGCCATTGTGAGGCGATGATCGGACCACGCTTGACGAGGCTGCAACGGCCGTCCCCAAGAGGACTTCTCGCACGCAGGATGGTGAACAGGGCTTACCGTTCGCTACAGTGCGCGGCAGTGAGACCCGGCACTCGCGCCACCTCGGGAAAGCAATGACGCAAAGAAACCGCCAAGCTCGCGCTCCCCTCGCCACATGGGAGACCGTTGGCGTTGGAGTGGTCGCGGAGGTCCTCCCCCCTCTGGTCGTGATCTACGTGAGTTTGTCGCTCGGACTCATGCAGCTGCCGAAGTCCAGCGCGCTGGTCGTCAGCCTCACCGTTGGCATGGCTGCGATGGCCTGGTGCTTGCTGGTATCTCAGTGGTGGCGGCATTGGGTCGGAACACTGAATGGAGTCGATCACCTCGCCATCGAACGCCTTGCGCGGCGCACCGGCCTCATATGGGGCAGGCTCTGACGCCGGTATCCACGACGCACAATCACCACCATGTCCGCCGCTCAGGTTGACGCCTTCATCGCTGCCGCACCGGAGTGGCAGCGCGAGAACATGACTCGCTTCCGTAATGCTGTCCATCGCGTCGTCCCGACCGCCGAGGAAGGGTGGAAGTGGGACGTTCCGGTGTTCCTCATCGATGGACGCCTCGTCTGCGCGATGTCGGGCTTCGCGAAACACACCAAGTACAACTTCTTCGACGGTGCAGCGCTGGATGATCCCGATCACCTGTTCAACAGCGGCCTCGATTCCAAGAAGTCCCGTTCGATCAACCTCGGCGAGGGGGAGTCCTTGAATGACGGTCAGTTGGACCGGCTGCTTGGCGAGGCTTTCTCGGCGTCCGAGGCGACGTCGAAGTAGCCCCGCTGGACCACTCCCGCAGCCCGACTCACCGACGGCCTGAGCATCGGTGGCGCGTCGGTCAACCTTCCCGCGGCGGCCTCCGCGCGGGAATGTCTTCATCGAACAGCCCGTCCGCCTCCATTGCCCCCGGAACGTCCATCCAGCTGCGCGTACCACGGTGTCGGCCGTCCCGCTGCATGGCACCCAGCTTGCGGTCGGCGTCGTTGAGAGCCTCTTGGTGCTCGCTGATCAACGGGCTCGGCAGGTACGGAGGTTCGTCGGAGCCCAAGCTGCTTGGGTAGGGGCTGTTGCTCCCGATCGCGGGATCCTCGTTCTCACCGGTGTGCAGCACGAGGCGAAAGAGCAGCGCGAGGAAGCCGAGCAGCACGACCAACACCACAATCAGCACCACCACAGAGCGATCTTAGGCAGCTTGGCGCACCGCTACCAGCATGCGCATTTCGCGGCGGCACCAGGAGGCAGTCAGGTCAGCGTCGCGTGCAGGCGCGACCGAGAAGACGGTGCAACACGCGAGCCGTCCTCTAGATGCCCGCCGGCACCGGCGGTGGAGTCGGCACACTCGGCTGGAGTCGGCGACGAAGGTAGATCGCCGCCACCACCCAGGCTGGGATGAAGAGGGCGGCGGTACCGATCAGCTCACCGAACGGTTGGCCGCCCGACGCAGTCGAATAGAAATTGGACTGCGGAGAGACAGACGCTGCAGGAACCACGAAGTAGCTGATCACCGCGTAGACCGCAGCGATCAGACCGAAGATGGCACCGAACCCGTAGAGAACCGTAAAGCCGATGGTCGACCCGCGCTCCACCCAGACCGGACGACCTCCCGGCAAACCCTTCACCGCCCGGGCCAGCGCCGCATGCGCAAGGGCGATGACGACGCCGATCACGACCAACGTGAGACCCAACAGCAGGTCCTGCGTGCGCTGCGGGGTGAAGTCGTACTGGGGCACCAGCGGGTTGCAGACGTCTGCGGGCGCCCCGGCCGGGCACGGTCCCGAGACAGACACCCCCGAAAAGCTCTGCAGTCCGTATGAGTACTTGATGTTCCAGAACCCAAAGGCCGCCTTCACCAGGAGCACGCCCCCACAGAGCGCTGCCGTCGCGGTGACGATGACCATGAGGTTTGCATAGAAGGCCGTGGCGCTGGCCAGTGTGAACGGCTCCGCCCCGCGCTGCCTCAAGCCCACGACGATCCAGATGATCAGGCCGGCGGCGGTCGCCGGGATCAGGACTGCCAGGACCACCACGACAGCTTCCTCCCCGCGGCGCAACGCCGCCACGGTGGCCGCAGTCTACGCGGCTACGGGCGCGAGCGCCGGCCGTTGGTCAGCCGGTGCGCTGCTGCTGCTGGTTCAACTGCTGCTGCAGCAGTTGACGACGATCGGGGAAAATCTGCGCCAGGCGCGGCGGCAGCGGCACACCCATGTCGAACAGCCTGTCGATGATCTTCGGGCGGATGCCGGTGGGGTTGAACTCACCGACGATCTTGCCGGTCGCGGGGTCGGCGCCCTTGGACTCGAACTTGAAGATCTCCTGCATGGTGACCGTGTCGCCCTCCATGCCGATGACCTCGGCGATCGCGGTGACTTTGCGCGAGCCGTCCTTGAGTCGGCTCAGCTGAATGACCAGGTTGATCGCGCCGGCGATCTGCTGGCGAATCGCCTTGAGCGGCAGGTCCATGCCGGCCATCAGCACCAGGGTTTCGAGACGGGACAGCGATTCGCGCGTGCTGTTCGAGTGGACGGTGGTCAACGAGCCGTCATGGCCGGTGTTCATCGCCTGGAGCATGTCCAGCGCCTCGCCACCTCGGCACTCGCCGACGACGATGCGATCGGGGCGCATGCGCAGGGAGTTGGCAACCAGGTCGCGGATGGTGATGCGACCGTCGCCGTTGACGTCGGACGGTCGCGACTCCATGCGACAGACGTGCTCCTGGTGGAGCTGCAGCTCAGCCGCGTCCTCGATGGTCACGATGCGCTCGTCGATCGGGATGAAGCTCGAACAGACGTTGAGCAGCGTCGTCTTCCCGGTGCCGGTACCGCCGCTGACCACGATGTTCGCCCGGGCGAGCACGCATGCCTGGATGAAGGCCGCGCTCTCAACTGTCAGCGTGCCGAACCCGATCAGGTCGTTGACCTGGTACGGATCCTTGCTGAACTTACGGATGGTGAGGATGGGGCCGTCCAGCGCCACCGGTGCGATGGCGGCGTTGACACGCGAGCCGTCCAGCAGGCGGGCGTCGCACAACGGTGAGCGCTGGTCGATGCGGCGGCCCACCGACGAGACGATGGTGTCGATGACCCGGAGGAGGTGCTCCTCGCTGTCGAAACGGATGTCGGTGAGCAGGATCTTTCCCTTGCGCTCAACGTAGACCATCTCTGGCCCGTTGACCATGATCTCGGTGAGGCTGTCGTCATCGATGAGAGGACGCAGCGGCCCGAGCGCCTCGAGATAGCGTGGGTCGATGCCCTTGGCGGCTGTTGCGGTGCTCACGCTGTGGCGACTCCTTGATACCGGGACGGGACGACGAGTTGCGTCCTGTGGGGATTCTCTCCTCTGGCACGCCGATCGCAACTCATAGAAACCGCTTCGCGACACGATCTTTTCCAGGCGCGTTCGGGACCCGCGCTTGCGCGAGCGTACGATGACCTCTCACAGCCCACCCTGGAGAGCGATTGATGCCGACCGATGTGCCCGCCGGCACCCCGCCCGAGGGCGGTGCACCGGAGCCGGCGGACGACGACCCACTGGTTTTCGCCGCTCACGATCTCGGTCGTGATCGCGCCCTTCCGGCCCGTCGCACCGACGAGGACGCCCCCTTCACAACGGCGCCGCGTCCGGGTGAGTTGGCGCGCCCGACGCCGGCCCTCGAGCCGACCGCTGCTGCGCCTCCCACTGCTGCGCCTCCCGTTGCTGCGCCTCCCCCTGGCGGCACCCCCGCCGCTCACGGCTTCCTGATCCGCGATCTCGTCGACACCGCCGCCCCCAGGGCCCCGGTCGACGCGCTCGTCGTCAGCGACTCACCCGCTCCCACGCCGGGCGCGATCGTGCCGAAGGCGGGTTTCAAGATCCACTCATCGCCCGCGACGCCGCTGACCGGCGGCGCCGACGCTCCGCTGCCATGGACGGTTCGCCATCCCGGCGCCAAACCTGCCGGTTCACCCGGGGGCTGGACGGCTCGGCAGGGTGTGCAGGCCGAGCGCTCGGCCAAGGAAACGATGCGGCGGCTGCGTGAGGATGCCGTGCACGTCAGCTGGGAAGCGGCGTGGACTGCGGTGAAGTCCGCTGATCGGCGCCTGTTCAAGCGGCGGGAGCGATAGGTCCGTTCAGCGTCGCTTGCCGCCGGGTGTGCGGCCCTGCATCGTGGCGTACACGGCGTCGAGGGTAGGTAGCTCGCCGGTTCGCAGGATTTCGACAACGACGTCGGGATCAATGCCGCCCGGCGCAGCGAGTGCCGCTGCTCGTGCTGCGTCCTCGGCGGCGGCCTGAGCGATGTGCAGGCGGTCCCTGAGTCGCTCGATGCGCGCCAGCAACGCTGCGCAGAGAAGCGCGAGGATGACCGCCAATGCCCCGAGCCCGATGGCCGGTTGGTTGCGGAGTGTGTCGAGGAAGTGGGACATGTCAGCCTTGCGGCTCAGACTCCACAGAGCACTTCGGCGGCGCGGAAGTGCATCTCGCGGGCCATCGCGCGGACGACCGCGTTCTCGTGACCGAGGATGTCTGTTGAGGCGATCGCCCGGATGGCGGCGACGAAGTCGTCCACGCCGGGCCGGGCGGTACGGATGGCGTCGGCCACCGGCGCCGCGTCCTCCTTGCCGAGCCACGTGTCGGCGATGGCGATCAACTCGTCGCGCAGCCCGTCGATGTCCACGTCAACGCGCGTTGGGACGAATTCGGTGAAATCCGTTGTCGTGCGCTGCGGAGCCGGTGCCTGATCGAGGTTGGGCAGGCTGAACACGGCCGGCTGACGGGTGACGCGGACGTCTCTGACTGGAGCAGAGCCGTTGGTCGCGGCCTGCGCCACCAGCGGGAAGGTGGTCCCGCCGATCTCCGGGTCCTCGCCGGGGATGACGTCGGCGCCCAACAGGGTGACCTGGGCATCGTGGGCGCGCAGCAACCGACCGAACGCGGCCTTGGTGCTCACCGGCGTCTGCTTGTTGGCGGTGTACACCGCGACCAAGGCGCCCTCGCTGAACAGGGCAACCCCCGGATCCGCTGATTCAGCGACCAGGACGGCGCACGAGGAGCCGGCCGCCCGGACACCGGCGACGAAGCGCTCCACGTTCACCGACCTGCCGGGCACGGCGGCGCAGACCCGCGGTGCCTGCCAGAGAATCGGCGTGGCGGCAACCAGGCGTGGGTCGTCGAGGCTGTGCGCGGCGACGTTGCCCTCGCGCGCGCCGAATACCGCGCGGGCCGCGTCGACACCGACCAACCAGGCGGCGTCGTCCACCCAGACGGCATCGACGATCGCGCCGCCGGCGACGAGCACGGCGCCGCGAGCGCCAGGCGCGGTGAGCATGATCAGGCAGTCGGGGAGGTGCGGCACCGCCTTGTCGAGGCCGTCGACGCTGCCAGCGTGGTCGGAGAACAGCGTCCCGCCGAGCGGCAACAGCGGAAAGCCGGAGAGGTCGAATGGAGCGGATGGGAAGGTGTCGGGGCCAGGCGCCGGACACGGCGGGTCAGGGGCCGGGACCGACACGGCCGGCTTCCTCTTGCTGGTGCCCTTCGACTTGCGCGCCACGCCGTCGTCGGCGTCGGCGGGTTGGCGGCGGAACAGGAACATCAATTCCTCGCTGGTGCAGCGAAGGGTATCGCTGGTGACCTGGGTGCGTCGCCAGGGCGCGACGCGAAAGGTCTCGGGGAGCTCCTGGACGAGGGCGCTGAGGGCGTCATTGCCGACCAGCTTGCGGCCGTCGGGGCCCTCGAGCTCGGCGTGGTTGGCCTGGCCGAAGACGAAGAAGAGGCTGGCACGCGTCCCGCTCCACTCGACATCAAGGGCGCCGGTGCGCTCACGGTCACCCGCGGCTGAGAGGGCGCGCAGCATCGTGGCATGGGACGAAGTTGCCATGAAATCGATTGTCGGCCCGCCGCCATCACGCCAGCGTCACCAGAAAGTGGCGTGGTAACGACGGTTTGGCGCGTATGACGTCCGATCGCACAGGATCGGTGACCCCGGACGGCCCCGTTACTCCCGTGTGACCCCTCGTCCGACGGTTGGTCCAGATGCTGGCGTCGATAATCTCCCTCATGAACGTACCAAACGCGGCGAACGACCTGACCGAACCCAACCTCTTCCCGGAGAGGCGCGCCCGGCTGGTGCGTGACCGCAGCCTCCTCGATCGGTTCGGCTTGCACCCCGGCGAGATGTACCGGGTGGCCTACGTGGCTGGCGGCGCCGAGGCCCGGCGCGTCAGTCGGAGCCTCGTGGTGTTCGACGGCGTCAGTCAGCGGCGGCGCTGGGACGGCGAGGTAGCCACGTGCCTCGACTTCGTGCTGCCCCAGGGCCGCGCGCTTTCCCTGCTCGGCAACCAACTCGTCGACGTCCGTCCGGCCGAGCTGAACGAACACGGTCAATGGGTGTTGCTGGCCCAGGCGGCCGGTGAACGACGGCGCCGCGCCTCGCGCCGCAACGTTTCGCGGCTGGGCGGCTGACCGCTTACAGCCCGACCGCTTCGTCGATGGGGGAATCGGTGTCATCGTGCGCACGCGAGAGGCGATCGGTGAGGCCGCGGCGCTCGAACCGGTACCCGATGCCCGGAACCGCGTGGATGTAGGTGGGTCGCGGGCCTTCCGGCTCAATCTTGCGACGCAGGCGGTAGACGTGGGCGTCGACGCTGCGGAGGTCGAGGTCAGCCCCCTGCCCCCAGACCTTCTGGATCATCTCCGTGCGCGAGATCACCCGCCCGGGTGAGGCGGAGAGAAGAGCCAGCAGGTCGAACTCGGTTGGGGTGAGGGTCACGGCCTGGCCATCGCGGAGCACCTCGTGGCGGCCGACGTCGACGATCAGGCCGGGGAACTTGAGACGGCCGGGCCGCACCTGCGCCTGGCTGGTGCGCTGGCGGCGCAGCTTGGCGTTGATGCGCGCGGCGAGCTCGCGGATCTCGAACGGCTTGATCACGTAGTCATCGGCGCCGATCTCGAGGCCGACGACAATGTCGACCGGGTCGGAGCTGGCCGACACCATGACGATGGGGATCTCGATGCCGGCGGCGCGGATGCGCCGGCAGACGTCGAAGCCGGTCAGGCCCGGGAGGTTGAGGTCGAGGACGATCAGGTCGACGTCGTTCTGCTCGGCGAGGCGCAGCCCGTCGGTGCCGTCGTCGGCGAACTGGATGCCAAAGCCATGCTGGTTGCCGAGCACCGCGAGGATGTCGTGCATGGACGGGTCGTCGTCGATGACCAGGACCGTGGCCTCGTGTCCCGTCGGCCGCGCAGGCGACGCCATCGATCCGAGCACGGGCTCGGTGTAGCTCTTCATGGACACGCGGCACCTCGGTCGGGGGGATGAGTGCCGGGAACGTAGCACGCGTATGTCCGTATTCCCGGTGCGGTTACCCGAGTGTTGCCGACAGTCACGGCAATGGAACGACCGTTTCCTTGACCGCGGCGGGCTTCGGTCACGACGCAGGCTCCTCGAGCGGCACCGCGATGAAGAAGGAGTTGCCTCGGGCGGCGTGGTTGTCGAGCCAGATCCGGCCACCCATCCGCTCCACCAGCTGGCGAGCCAGGTAGAGGCCGACACCGAAGCCGCCGCGCTGGCGCAACAGGGGGTTTTCCACCTGGTAGAAGGAGGCGAAGACGCGCTCGACCTCGGCGTCGGGGATGCGCCGGCCGTTGTCGCGCACCTCGATGTGCGCCTTGTTGACCACCCGCAGCGCGGTGATCTCGACGGGATCGTTGTCCGGTGCGAACTTCAGCGCGTTGTCGATGAGGCAGGCGAGGACGAGCACGAGGCGTTCCTCGTCGACGAAGAGGCTGCCGAGGTTCTCGTCGATGTGCACAAGGAAGCGGCCGCGATCGGCCACCTCGACGAAGCGGGAGACCACCTGGCGGAGCACTCCGGTGAAATCGACGGTGGTCGGACGCAGACGGATCTCACCGGACTCGAGCTGGGCGATGCAGAGCAGGTTGTCGGTGAGGCGGCCGAGATGCTCGGTCTCCGTGCGCAGCTCGTGGAACCCCTCCTGGCGCGCCTGGGGCGGCAGATGATCGCCGGCGTCCTGCATCAGTGCCAGCCAGGCCTTGATCTTGGTCAGCGGGGTGCGCAGCTCGTGGGAGGCGAGCATCATGAACTCACTCTTGATGCGGTCGACCTCGCGCAGCTCGGCGAAGACCGCGTGCTCCAGCTCAGCGGTGTGGGCCATCTGCTGGGCACGGGCCGTCACCATCTCGCGAGCGAGCAGCGCGCTGGCCAGGGAGACGACGAAGAAGAGGAAGAGGCGCGACGCCACCACGTTCACCAACTCGTGGTCGAGCGGACCCGAGACCGCCAGCCCGACCCCGACGTAGAGCGCGCTGATGGTGATCGCGCAGAGCAGGCTGCCGAAGACGCCGAAGCGGAGGCTGCTGAGTCCGATGAGCACGTAGAACACCACGGCGAGGTTGCTGGTGAACCCGCCGGTGAGGTACACGAGCGCGCTGGCCACCGCGAGGTCCATCGTCAGCATGGCCAGCTGGGTGTTGCGTCCCGGAAGGTGGCGGACGATCAGCGCCAGTGTTGCGCTCAGGTTGAACAGGCACCACCCGCCGAGGATCAGGTTGACCGCGCTCGTGGTCGAGGTGTGCGGCTGTCCCGGGAAGTTGTTGCTCACCCCGGCATACACCAGCACCGCCCAGCGGGCCAGCTCGATGACCCTCTCGACCCCGGCGCGGCGATCGCGGTCGAGCTGGACAGGATGCGATGCGAAGGGCTTGCGTGAGACCTCGGGAAGGGCCGGCGCCGGGGCGGCCGGCATGCGCTGGGTCAGCTGCTGGGTCACAGCCGCGTCCTGCCCGCGACCGCGCAGGACGCGCAATCAGTCGCAGACCGCGTGCTCACGCGACCAGCCTACCGACCGATTCAGGCGGCGGCGACAAGGACCGGTAACGAATACCCCGGTGACGCTGTAACAGGAATCGCCGCAGTCGTCAGGTCACGAGCACGGCGGCGCCGCGCTGAGAGAGGCGCTCCTGCCATCGCCGCCCCCGGCGGACATGACCACGCTCGCCGACGCGGGGTCGCGACAGTCGACCGACCACCCCAGGGTGAGCAGGCCCGCCACCTCCTGGCCGCCGGCGGGGAGGACGGCGTCACGGATGCCGGCGTCGCCGA
>JBDTJX010000072.1:0-9977 GCA_039935655.1 Candidatus Dormiibacter sp.
GTTCCGTGGTCCGTCCTCCTCGTCAGAACCGGCCCTGCCGGGTCGGATCAAGTGGCGCTGGGGGACCCCTTTTCCCCTGTCCGCAGTGTAGCGCGAAGGTGTCACCAAGGTGTCAGGCAAGGTGTCAGGCCACCGGCGCGGTCGCCACGAGAGCCCGTCTGGAAGCCGATTCTGAATACAAAACGGGCGTGCCGAGGGACAGGATCGAACTGTCGACACCAGGTTTTTCAGACCTGTGCTCTACCAACTGAGCTACCTCGGCGAAGCGCGTAGTTTAGACGGGCGGCTTGCGCGGTTCGAAAGCGTGGCCCGAGGACACCGCTCCTACAATCGAGCCCATGAGCCGGGTCATCCAGGTGCGTGTCCGCGGGCTCGCTTCCGACCACCGCGACGCCCTTCAAGCGGGCTTCGTCGCGCTGGTGACAGCCCGCGAGTGGCGCGAGGGCACCCCATGGCTCGCCGACGGCGCGTCGCGCGACATCCTCCCTCTGCTGTTCTTCGACCAGGCGCAGGCTGAGGCCCGCGGCGCGGGTCAGCAGCCGGTGTCTGCTGCAACCTTCGTTCGCATCGCCGGCGATGAGGCGGACGCGCTGGCCCTGAGCTTCATCGCCCGTGACCTGTCCGAGCGCTTCGCCATCGACGTTGAGCTGCGCGACCCAGACAACCCGATCGCCAAGCTGCGCCACGTGGCGTTGTCGTCAGGCCGGCTGCACAACGGCGCCCCTATGGAGACCATCCTCGTACAGCGAGCCATCTTCCGGCGCATGCCCGACGGATCGCGGATGGAGATGATCCCTCCTCGCGCGCGCGGATCGGCCTTCGGGCGGGCCGTGGGCGACGACAACGAGCTCAGTTGGAGCTTCATCGTCCACGACATCCGCGTCGTCGATTCGTCCTTCCTCGGCGCCGAGGCAGAGGCCATGCGCATCTTCCGCGGCTTCCGAGCGCTGCCCTCTGACGATCGCGCATGAGAGCGGTGGTGCAACGCACCACTCGCGCTTCGGTCCGCGTGGCCGGCTCAACGGTCGGCGAGATCGGTACCGGCCTGCTGGTGCTGTTGGGGGTTGGCCGGGAGGACGACGACACGTCCGCGGACCGATTGGCCGCTCGTGTGGCCGGCCTGCGCATCTTTCCGGACCGCGACGGGCGGATGAACCGCGACGTTGCGCAGGTCGGGGGCACCCTGCTGGTGGTGAGTCAGTTCACGCTCCTCGCTGACGCCAGCCGCGGCCACCGCCCATCGTTCATCGGCGCCGCCCCGCCCGAGCACGGCCAGCGGCTCTACACGCGGTTCGTCGAAAGGCTGCGGGGGCTGGGGCTGCGTGTGGCGACCGGTGAGTTCGGCGCCCACATGGAGGTGGAGCTGGTCAACGACGGGCCGGTGACGCTCGTCCTGAGCACCGGGGAAGGCCCGTGGAGGGCCGACGCGGGCTGACGGTCAGGCGCTGCGACGCGCTCGGAGGGCCACCAGTTGTTCGTTCTCGCTGCCCGTGCCCGCATAGCGGAACAACTCGGGCGGGCGGCCCCCGGTCCCGGCGGGAGAGCGGAAGCGGGGCACGCGTCCCCGCAGACCCGCCACCTCGCGGTCGGCCACGGGGCGGAGAAGGCCGCTGTCGCGCAGCTCCTGGATGCGACGGCGGAACGTGCGGTCGCTGCCCTCCGGGCCGCCGTGGAGCGCCACATGAACCCGGAGAAGGTCATCGCCGGTGAACACGTCGCCGAGCAATGAGGCAGCGCCGCCCACCTGGCGGGCATCCTGGCGGAGGCGCTCAGTGGCCTGGCGAAGTGCAGCGGCATCGCGCGGCTCAAGGCGCAGCCCGCGGCCAACGGCTGACCAGCTCCCGCCCCCGTCGAGATCGGCCAGCGGCGCGGTGGCGTAGTACCAGCCGGTCACCGTCCGCGCTCCTCGGCCGGGATCATCATCGAAGGCGACCAGGTGGAGGCGCTCGGACCGGCTGCCGCGGCGCCCCCCGACATTCACCCCGGCAGCGGCGGCGAGGCGGGCGGCGGCGTCAGCCAGGCGCTCCCGTCCCCCGAGCTCCCCCCTGGGAAGGCTGCGACGTACTGTGAGCACCTGGAGCGCACGGCCGGAAGCGACCCCCGGATCGGCGTCGAAGCCGAAGACGGCCACACCCACTGCGATCGCGGCCTGCGCGCCACGGGCCATCACTTACCTCCTTGTTTAGGCTGATGATGGCACAAACTGGCGATTCAGAGTCGATTTCGCGGCGCGATTGACGCGTTCGCCTACCGGCCGCGGACGCCGGCCGTCGGTGGGCGGGGCAGGGATCGAACCCGCGGCCTTCTCGGTGTAAGCGAGACGCTCTGACCAGCTGAGCTACCCGCCCGGCTCGCCCACTGTAGCGCCGATCAGCCGCCGCGAGCGGGAGAGAGCGAGTCGACCTGCTCAGCCCCGAGGTCCGTGCGGATGTATTCCGCGGTGACGCGTTCGATACGATCCGCGGTGATCTCGACCTCCGGCCCGAACACCCCCCATCGCAGGGAGACCCCGTGGAAGATGTCGGCTCCCTCGTCGGCGAGGACGCGATGGACGGCGCCCAGCTCCTGGCCCTCGCGGTCAAGGATCTTGTGGCCCGGCTTGATGGCGGTCCAGGCAAGGACCTCGTCGTCGGCCAATGCGGCCACCTCCTGGTTCGGAATCGCGTGGCGCTCAGGATAGAGCCGCTGAACCGCCCCCCGCCGGTTCTAGCCGGGCCAGCGTGCCATCAGCGCGGGCGACGATCACCAGGTCCGCCATGCCGAGGAAGAGGCCGTGCCCCACGACCCCGGGGATGGCGTCGAGCCGAGCGGCCAGGCCCTCGGGGTCCGCGATTGGCCCGAACTCGCCGTCCGCGATGAGGTTGCCGTTGTCGCTGCGCAGCGGCTCATCGGCGACGTCGAGTCGCAGTTGGAAGCGTGCCCCCGTCAGGTCGAGCAGGGTCATGGTGTGGTGCCAGCCGAACATCAGCAGCTCCACGGGCACAAAACCCGCGAGCTGTGGTCGCAGCTTGGTCTCGTCGGCGACGACGACGAATCGACTGGCGGCCGCGGCGACGATCCGCTCGCGAACCAGCGCGCCGCCGAGGCCCTTCAACAGTCGCAGGTCGGGGTCGACGGTATCCGCTCCATCGACGGCGAGGTCCACGCCGTCGGCGCCCAGCTCGACAAGCGGGATCCCGTAGCGGACGGCCAGCGCCGCGCTGGCCAGCGAGGTCGCCACGGCGGTCACCCGCAGGCCCGCCGCCACACGCGCACCCACCGCCTCGATGAACCAGCGCGCCGTGGTACCCGTGCCGAGGCCGAGGGTCATCCCCTCCTCGACGAGCGCGGCCGCAGCGTCACCGGTCGCGCGCTTCTCGGCCTCGAGGTCCATCGCCGCGGGAGCCTAGCAGGCGGCCGCGACGAGCGTGGGTCAGGCGATTCGCCGCCGCAGGTCCTCGAAGATCAGCAGTTCGTTGGCCCCGTCCGGCTGGCGCATGAAGGCCTCCTGCACGCCGAAGATCGCTTCGATCAGCTCGGCAGGATTGACGCCGGGGCGGGCCATGACGCCGCGGCGCCGCAGCGCGATGAGGACACGGCTCGGGACCGCGCCGCCGCGAAGGTTGACCTCTTCGAGCTGCGTGAGCAGTCCGTCGAGTTCACAGAGCACGTCGCGCCGACGCGATCGACTGCCCTCCTCCTCATCGGCCCAGGTCAGCTGATTGAGCACCCGGTTGCGGACGAAGGTTGCCATCCAAGGATCCCTTGGGAAGCGCTCCCGGCTCGGGGGGGTGATGGGACGTAGAGTGCGAAACCGAGTGGGTGGGCGATCCTGGACCCGCATGGTAACGGTATTGAAGGCGCTTGAACAGGGGTTTGTGGGTTTGCATCGGCTTGTTGGCGAAAATCTCGTCATCAGCCCGCAAATCCGCAACTCTGTGTGAGTTGCCGGGGAGCCTACCCGCCGCTGAGAACGGCGACCGCCGCGGCCTCCGCGATCACGCCCCGCACGGCGTCCCCCGCCCGGCTCAGTCGGCTATCGATGGCGTCGGCGAACGCCGCTGCGAACTGTGACGCCACCTGGTGGAGGCGTGGCAGCGGTGTCACGCCCAGGGTGGCCAGCGAAGCCACCCCTGCCCCGGAGATCCCACACGGGATCACCTCCGCGAACCAGTCGAGGTCGGTGCTCACGTTCAGCGCCGCCCCATGCGTGGTCACCCCGGACGCCAGCTTGACCCCGATCGCCGCCAGCTTCTCGTCGCCCACCCAGATGCCCGTGTAGGGCGGCCTGCGGGTAGCCGCCACTCCGTACACGGCGACGGTGGCGATCAGCGCCCCCTCGAGCGCCCGCAGGTGGGCAACCACGTCGCCCAGCCCGGGCGAGCCCGCCATCGGGAACACCGTCGCCACCGAGAGGATGGGATAGGCGACCAGCTGACCCGGCCCATGGAAGGTCACCGACCCCCCTCGGTCCACCTCCACGTACTCGGCACCGCGGGCAACGAGGTGCTCAGGGCCGCCGCGGAGGTGATCGCGGCTGCCGTTGCGCCCCATGGTGAAGACCGGCGGGTGCTCGACGAGCAACAGCAGGTCGCCGATGCGGTCCGCGGCCCGAGCCGCCGCCAGCCGTCGCTGCAGCCCCCAGGCATCGCAGTAGGGGATCCGTCCCAGCCAGATGTGCTCCAGCGTCGCCACCGTCAGACCCCGCTCGCCGCCACCGCCTGCTCGTGGGCGTGGTACGAGCTGCGCACCAGTGGACCGCTTTCGACATGGCTGAACCCCAGCTCCAGGCCGAACGACTTCAGCTCGGCGAACTCATCAGGTGTCCAGAAGCGGATCAACGGGTGGTGCTTCAGCGACGGGCGCAGGTACTGCCCGATGGTGATGATCTCCACGTCGTGCGAGCGCAGGTCGGTGAGCAGCTGCTTCACCTCTTCCATCTCCTCGCCCAGTCCCACCATGAGCCCGCTCTTGGTGCGGCTCCGCGGCTCCAGCCGCTTGGCCTGTTTGAGCAGCGTCAGCGACTGCTGATAGCCCGCCTTGGGCCGCACCCGCGCGTACAGCCGCGCAATCGTCTCCAGGTTGTGGTTGAAGATCTCGGGGACCGTCGCCATGACCGCGCGCAGCGACTCGACGCTGCCGTTGAAATCAGGCGTCAACACCTCGATGGTGGTCCCCGGCGACTGGCGACGGATCTCCCGGATGGTGTCGGCGAACAGCGACGCGCCGAAATCGGGGAGGTCATCGCGATCCACCGACGTGACCACAGCGTGGGCCAGCCCCATCTGCGCCACCGCCGCGCCGACCCGTCGCGGCTCGTCGGCGTCGATGTCACCGCCACGCTTGCCACTGGTCACTGCACAGAACGCGCAGGCACGCGTGCACACCTCGCCGAGGATCATGAACGTGGCGGTTCCGTGCCCCCAGCACTCGGCGATGTTCGGGCAGCGCGCCTCCTCGCAGACCGTGACCAGGTCGAGCCCGCGCATCAGGCTCTTGATCTGCGTGTAACCGTCTCCGGACGGCAGCTTCACAGTCAACCAGTCGGGACGACGCGCCACGCCGTCAGGGAGCAGTCGCTGGTGCAGGGGACGGGTGTCCTCCACCCGGCCGGCGCGATGGGTCGGTGTCAGCGGGATGTCGCGCATGCCGCGGCCCACTCTAGCGCGCCTCGGCCGGCGGGCGACGCAGTCGGCAGGGGGGCCCGGCTGAGCCACAATCGACGACGATGACCCACTCCGCCCCCACTCCCCGCAACGAAGCCGCGCTGGAGTACCGGCCCGGATCCCCGGAGCGTGCCGCCGTTCGCAGAGCGCTGGACGACATCGCAGCGGCAGCCCCCATCGACCTGCCCATGCGCATCGACGGCACCGACGTCGAGGGCGCCGGCGCCGCCTTCAGCGTCAACGCGCCGCATCGACACAGCCAGCTGCTCGGCACCGGCCACACCGCGACCGAGTCGGAGGTCGGTGCGGCTGTCGACGCTGCGCTCCGTGCTCGCCACCAGTGGGCCGACGCGGAGTTCGAGGCGCGTGCTGCCGTGTTCCTCCGCGCCGCCGACCTGCTCGCCGGGCCGTGGCGCGCGCGCGTCAACGCGGCCACCATGCTCGGCCAGAGCAAGACCGTGGTCCAGGCCGAGATCGACGCGGCGGCCGAACTCGTCGACTTCTGGCGATTCAACGTGCACTACGCGGCCCACCTCGACGCCGACCAGCCGATCTCGCCGCCGGGCGCCTGGAACCGCCTCGAGCTGCGCCCGCTGGAGGGCTTCGTGCTGGCCATCACGCCGTTCAACTTCACGTCGATCGCCGGCAACCTGCCCACCGCGCCGGCCCTGATGGGCAACACAGTGGTGTGGAAGCCGGCGACCACCCAGCAGCTCGCCGCGTCGCTGCTGATGCGCGTCCTCGAGGAGGCAGGACTTCCCAACGGTGTCATCAACATGGTCACCGGCCACAGCGGCGGCGTGGCAGCCGCAGCCCTCCCCCACCCCGACCTCGCGGGCATCCACTTCACCGGCTCGACAGGCACGTTCCAGCGAATCTGGTCGGTGGTCAGCGACAACCTCGACGTCTATCGCACCTACCCCCGACTCGTTGGCGAGACCGGCGGCAAGGACTTCGTGGTGGCGCACGAGTCGGCCTCGATGGATGCGCTGCTGGTCGGGCTGCTGCGCGGGGCGTTCGAGTACCAGGGCCAGAAGTGCTCGGCGGCGTCGCGCGCCTACGTGCCGCGCGCGATGTGGGAGGAGCTGCGCGGGCCGCTGGCCTCCGCGACCGAATCGCTGCCGATGGGCGATCCCACCGACTTCCGCAACTTCATGGGCGCGGTGATCGACGAGCCGGCGTTCCGCACCCACGAGGCAGCGATCACGGCTGCCCGCAGCGACCCGTCCATCTCGCTGGTCGCGGGCGGTGAGTGCGACGCAAGCGAAGGCTGGTTCGTGCGTCCCACCATCTTCGAGACCTCCGACCCACACCACGACCTCATGGAGCGCGAGCTGTTCGGCCCCATCCTCACCGTCCATCCGTACGACGATGGCGACTGGGAGAAACTCCTCCGCACCGTCGACGGCACCTCGCCGTATGGGCTCACCGGCGCAGTGTTCGCCACCGACCGCGGCGCCATCGACGTGGCGACGCACGTGCTGCGCAACGCCGCCGGCAACTTCTACATCAACGACAAGCCGACGGGTGCCGTCGTCGGTCAGCAGCCGTTCGGCGGCAGCCGCGGCAGCGGCACCAACGACAAGGCGGGGTCGGCGTTCAACCTGCTGCGCTGGACGTCGCCGCGTGCCATCAAGGAGACCTTCGTGCCGCCCACAGACTGGCGACACCCGCACATGCTCCCCGACTGATCAAGCGCCGGGAACTTCGCTGTGTCTGTTCTCCTACAGCAAAGCTGAGTTGACGTCGAGGTTCTCGAGCATCTCTTTGACCGTCTTGGTGAACCGTGTCGCCGACAGCCCGTCGTTGATGCGGTGGTCAAAGCTCAACCCCAGGTTCATCATCGGTCTGATCGCGATGGCGTCGTCCACCACCACGGCACGCTTGATGACGGCATCCATCGCAAGGATCGCCGCCTGCGGCTGATTGATGATCGCCACTGTGTGAACGGTGCCCAGCGCACCGGTGTTGTTCAGCGTGAAGGTTCCGCCCTGGATCTCATCGAGTTTCAGCCTGTTGGCACGCGCCCGGTCGCCGAGGTCCTGCATCGTCGTGGCCAGGCCGACGATGCTGAGCCGGTCGGCGTTGCGCACCACCGGCACGATCAGGTTGTCCTCGAGCGCCACCGCGATGCCAAGGTGGATGTCGTGACGGAGGATGATCCCGTCGTCGCTGAACGATGAGTTGAGCGTCGGGTACTGGCGCAGCGCCTCGCACACCGCCCGGGCGACGAACGGCAGATAGGTCAGCTTGGCGCCGTAGTGCTGCTCGAAATCAGCCCGCCGCGACGCACGCAGCGCCGCCACCCGCGACATGTCGACCTCCATCGACAGCCACGCGTGCGGCGAGGTGCGCTTGCTGCGCACCATGTGCTCGGCGATCGCCCGCCGGGTCGGGGTCAGCGGGGTGACCTCGTCGCCGCCACCAGGCTGCGGTTGGGGTTGCGCCGCAGGGGCGGGGGCCGCAGTAGCGGCGGGCGCGGCCGCCGAGGGCTGCGCGGCGCTCGCGGGGGCGGGCGTTGGGACAGGAGCTGCTGCCGAAGGCTGCACAGCGGCCGGCTCCTGCGGCGCCGGGCGCGCCGCCCCGCCGCCTGCGTCACGCTGCTGCACATAGTCGAGCACGTCCTTCTTGGTGATGCGGCCGCCGAGCCCGCTGCCCGGGACCTGCGAGAGGTCGACGTCGTGCTCGCGTACCAGCATCCGCACCGCCGGGGTGAGGTGGTACTCGCCACTGGCGCTGCCATTGCCACTGCCGTCCCCGCTGCCGCGGCGCTCCTGCCCTGCAGCCGGTGCCGCCGCGCCGGGCTGCGCAGAGCTCTCGGGCGCCGCCGGGGGCGTGGTCGCCTCAGGTGCCTCGGGCGGCGCGTGTGTCTGAGCAGCCTCTGGGCGCGCCTCGGCCTGAGCGACCGGTTCCGCGCTGCCCTGTTCCGCCTGCACTCCCGCCGCCACTGGTTGGGCAGCGGGCTGCTCCTCGGCGGCGTCGGCCTCAGGCTGCGCTGCCGCCGCCTCAGCCGGCGCCTGTGCGTCACCATCACCCTGGTGCCACGCCGAGTTCGCCTGGCCCTGCTCGGCAGTCTCGATGGTGCAGATCGGCTCTCCGACCGCAACCACCTGGCCTTCCTTGGCGATGTGCTCGCCCATGCTGCCCTCGGCGGGGGCGGGGATCTCGGCGTTGACCTTGTCGGTCACCACCTCGGCAATCGACTCGTACTTGGCCACGAGTTCGCCGGGCTGCTTGAGCCAGCGGGCGATGGTCCCTTCGGTGACGCTCTCACCGAGCTGCGGCATCGTGACTGTCATGGCCATGCTGTGATGTCCTCAGTATGCGGCCAATGTGCGCAGTGCAGCCTCTAGCTTGTCGGGGGTGACCAGGTAGAACGCCTCGAGCGCGGGCGCGAACGGCATCGCCGGGATCTCCGGGCCACCAATGCGCATCACCGGTGCGTCCAGGTATTCGAAGCACTCCTCGGCCGCAATCGCTGACACCTCGGACGAGATGCTCACCGCCAGGTTCGGCTCCTGCGCCACCATCACCTTGCCGCATTTGCGCGCAGTGGCGATGATCGCCTCACGGTCAAGCGGGCGCAGGCTGCGCAGGTCAACCACCTCGCACTCGAAGCCGTCCGCGGCGAGCCGCTCGGCAGCCTCCAGCGCGGTGTGCACCATGATCCCGTACGTGAAGACGGCGATGTCGGCGCCCTCGCGCACCACCGCGGCCTTGCCGAGTGGCACCGTGTACTCGTCGTCGGGCACCTCGCCCCTGATCGACCGGTAGGCGCGCTTGTGCTCGAAGTAGAGCACCGGGTCCGGGTCACGCAGCGCGCTGACGAGCAGCCCCTTGGCGTCGTATGGCGTGCTCGGCACCACCACCTTGAGCCCGGGAACACCACAGAACATCGCCTCGATCGACTGCGAGTGATACAGCGCGCCGTGCACACCGCCGCCGAACGGCGCGCGCACCACCATCGGCACGCTCCAGGCATCGTTGCTGCGGTAGCGCATCTTGGCCGCCTCGCTGACAATCTGGTCGACCGCCGGCATGATGAAGTCCTGGAATTGGATCTCCGCGATGGGGCGCATACCGTACAGCGCGGCGCCGATGCACACACCCACGATGCACGACTCGGCGAGCGGTGAGTCCATGACCCGCCACTCGCCGAACTCCTTCTGCAGTCCGTCGGTGGTGCCGAAAACGCCCCCCTTGGCGCCAACGTCCTCGCCGAGGATCATGACGCGGTCATCGCGACGCATCTCGTCGCGCATGCCCTCGCGAACGGCTTCCAGAAAACTCTTGGTGGGCATCAGATTTCCTCGCCATGCACGTACAGCAGTG
>JBDTJX010000073.1:0-4366 GCA_039935655.1 Candidatus Dormiibacter sp.
CGGCGCGGATTCCGCGATCGCCACCGCCTACATCGCAGAGTTCGCGCCGCGGAACCGCCGCGGCGCGCTCGCCATGATCCAGCAATGGATGATCACCGTGGGCATCCTCGTCTCCTACATCGTCGCCCTGGTGATCCTCAAGCTGGCACCGGGTTCGGCCACCGGCGCGGGCTGGCGGCTGATGCTCGGCCTCGGGGCCGTTCCGGCGCTCGTCGGTGTTGCGTTGCGCGCCCGGATGCCCGAGTCGCCGCGCTGGCTGATGCTCAAGGGCCGCGTCGACGAGACCAGGAAGGCGCTGGGGCAGCTCGGCATCACCGTCTCCGAGGAGGAGGTGCAGAAGTCATCAGACCAGCTCACCCGAAACGAGCAGAAGCGCGAGAAGCAGAAAAAGAGCTTGTGGACCCCGGGGGTGAAACGAGCGCTGGTGGTGGTCTGCGTCTTCTTCATCTTCCAGCAGATCACGGGAATCAACGTCCCCTTCTACTATGGTCCGAAGCTGCTGTCGAACTTCTTCAAAGGCGGGACGTCGACCGCTGTCAGTGCGGCCATCGCGGGGGTCGAGGTCACCGCCATCTTGGGAGCGGTCAACGTGGTCGCGACCTACTTTGGCTTCCGCTGGATCGACAAGATCGGCCGGCGGCCGCTGGCGCTGGGCGGCTACATGGGGATGACGGCGTTCATCCTGTTCGCGGCGCTGGGCGTGGCCTTCATGACCGGGGTGCCCAAGACCGTGGTGGTCATGGTCGGCTTCTCCTTCTTCATCACCTCTTTCGCCATCGGGGTTGGCGGAACCGGCTGGCTGATCCAGGGCGAGTACTTCCCGACCGGGGTTCGAGGCCGCGCTGCCGCGATCGGCGCGAGCGTGGACTGGCTCGCCAACTTCGCGATCATCGAGGCCTTCCCAACTTTGAATCAACGGTTCGGGCTGGCCTGGGTGATGGTCGGCTTCGCTGTTCTGGCGGTGCTGGCCATCGCCTTCATCGCCCGCTACCTGCCCGAGACAAAAGGCTTGCCGCTGGAGAAGGTCATCGGCGTCTTCGAACGGGAGGCCGCGCGTTGAAGAGATCGTCGGCGGGGAGGCGACGGCGTGCTGTCGGCAAACGCTGGCTGCAACCTTCAACGTGGGGCGCGGAGTTCACGAACGCCCGCCCTGCCGCAGGGCCAGCCCACCGACGCTGGGCTGGTCTGCGCCCTCGCGCTGCTCGGGCACACGGAGGGCCATCGGCGATTGTCCCGTCACAGTGCCTGAGATGGTAGCCGGGTCCCCGCGACCGCCGATGGTCGATGACCGACCTTGAAGGGGCCAAGCGCGCTGCCGGGGAAGCGGCGGCGGCCCTAGTCGAGGACGGGATGACTATTGGCCTCGGTACCGGAACCACCGCTCGCTGGTTCATCGAGGCGGTCGGGGCGCGCGTCGCCGATGGCCTGATGATCTCGGCGGTGGCAACCTCGCTGGCTAGCGCGACCTTGGCGGCCAGGCGGCGCATCCCCCTGCTCGAGCTCGACGGCGCCGGGGTGGACCTCGCCGTGGACGGCGCCGACACCGTCGACCCCGACCTGCGCCTGCTCAAGGGCCTCGGCGGCGCGCTGGTGCGCGAGCGCATCGTCGCGGCGGCTGCCTCACGCTTCGTCATCGTCGCCGACGAGGGTAAGCTGCGCCCCCAGCTCGGCGGCTTCGTGCCCGTCGAACTGCTGATGTTCGGCTGGCATCACACCCTGACTCTGCTCAATCAGACGGGGGCCAGCTTCAGGCTCCGTCTCGACGCCATTGGTGACCCGCTGCGCAGCGACAATGGCAACCTCATCGCCGACGGCAAGTTCGCACCGATCGCCGGCCCCGAGGGGCTCGCCGCCCGCCTGGATGCGATTCCCGGTGTGGTCGGTCATGGGCTCTTCTTGGGCATGGCCGACTTGGTCATCGTGGCCGCAGCCGACGGCGCGCTGACCCGTCTCGAGCCCACCCCTGGAGCTGCTGCGCGACCGTCCTGACGACAAGACTGCGGCGCACTCGGGCGCCCCTGTCGAAAGTCGCGCCCGCACCCGCGGCTACCGAGCGTTAGGCGTTCTGCATTTGCGACCCATGCAAGCTGGACAGCATGCGCATCACACCAGCATCGGCCCGCAACCGCCTCCGTGGGGTGGTGACGCGGGTGCGCCGCGACGGAGTCATGGCCCAGGTCGACCTGCAGTGCGGCCCCTTTCGTCTCGTCTCCCTCATGACACGAGAGGCTGCCGACGAGCTGGGACTCGAGCCCGGCGTGCTTCGCCGTCGCGTTCGTGAAGGCGACCAGCGTCGTCGTCGAACTGCCGACGCGGTGATCGGATGTCTCGAGTTGCCGACCTCGCTCGGGACACTGACGTGAGCCTGCGCGATGACGTCACCGTCCGGCGTGGCGGCCTCCACCTCGTGGTCAGCCTGAACGCCGACGCGCGCGGCATCATGGCCGTGCTTGGTCCAAACGGAGCAGGGAAGACGACACTGCTGCGGACTCTCGCGGGCCTGCCGGAGTTCGAGTCCGGGCGTGTCGAGCTCGACGGTGCCGTCCTCGAAGACACGGCGAGGGGGCTGTGGTTGGCCCCGGAGAAGAGGAGCGTTGGCCTCGCCTAACGTCTGGTCGACGACGTGCTCTGTCAGTAGCCGGTGGTTGCCGGGCCAGGACCGGTAGCGGCGGCGCTGCGGCCAGGTCGGCTCAATTGCCACCGATCGCGTTTCCAACGGTCACAACCCTCGCACCTGGCGGCGCGACGGCACTCTCTGCCGCTGGCCTCGAGGTGGCCGCGATCCAGCGAGCCGCACCGACGAGGCCGGCGTCGTCGCCCAGGGTGTCGAGCACGAGCCGGACCTTCGACGAGCCGGGTCTCGTCCGGCGCTCCACCGTGGCAACGAGGTGATCAAAGAAGATGGGACGTCGGCCCACTCCGCCACCGAGCACCGCAACGCCAGGGGCGAATGCCATGATCAAATTGATCACCCCGATGCTCGCCGCGTCGACCGCTCGCTCCCAGACGCCGGTGGCGGTGGCCTCTCCGGATGCAACGAGTGCCTCGAGTGTCTCGCCGTCGAGCGCGCCCAGTCCAGCCTCAAAGGCCATGCGAGTCATCCCGCTGCCCGAGGCGAGCTCCTCAAGGGTCGCCGGACGCCCCGAGTCCCAGGCGTCGCGGTCGATCACGGTATGGCCGATCTCGGCGAGCGACCGATCACCGCGGAGGAGCTGACCGTCGAAGACCACGCCGGCGCCGATGCCGGTGGAGATGGTGACATAGGCGACGTCGCGCTCTCCCCGACCCGCTCCGAAGTACGCCTCCCCTACAGCGGCGACATCGGCGTCGTTGGCCAGGTGCACGGCGATACCGACCTGCTCGGCCAGCTGGCGCTCGGAGAGCTGCTCCGGCCACGCCTCAGGGAGGTGTGGGGCCCAGAGCAGTCGGCCGGTCCGGTAGTCGACCGGCCCGGGCAGGCCGACCACTGCTGCACCGCTGCGGTTCTCGCCGGCCACCGAACGGATGAGGTCGGTCACGGCGCTGGGCACCTCGGCGTGGTGCGGCGTGGGGCGTACCCGACGAAGCACCACCCTCCCCTCGGAATCCACCAGTGCGGCGCGCATGTGCGTGCCGCCAACGTCCACCGCCAAGGTCGTATTCGTGTCCGTCAGCAGCCACCACCAGCCTGAAATGGTGTTCGCAGTCGGTAGAACGCAGCGCGACAGCGCGGACAACGAAAGACCAGTCGGAGGCCAGTACGTCCAACCGCGGTTCCGGTCGTGTGGCAGGCTGGACAGGCAGCGTGCTCCTCAGCCATGCCGGCTGGAACCGGGGACAGCAGCAGTGACGCGAGCTTGCGGTTCGACATACTGACTCGTAGGTACCGGCGGAGAGACCCACGTTGCACGCGGCGCCTCGCCGCGATGCCTAGCACCGATATGTACCCGTGCTGCGCGCGACATATACGTCGCTGGACCGCACCCCTCACTGACACGTGTCCCCGCGGTGCTGGAGGGTCGTCGAGGTCAGGCTCAGGTCACAATATGGCGACCGGCGGCACTCTGGGCGCCGACGTCGACGAACCGCTCAACCAGGAGAACCCCTATGACAGGATTCCTCACCGACGTCAAGACCTTGCGGGAACGAGCGCGCGCGGAAATGGGACGCGGACCCATCACCGAAGCCTACGGCGCCGACCGCGAACGGGTCATCGCCGTGCTGAACGAAGTGCTGGCCACCGAGCTCGTCTGCGTGCTGCGCTACAAGCGGCACTACTACACCGCCCAGGGGCTCGACGCAGGTCCCGTAGCCGCAGAGTTTCTCCAGCACGCCAACGAAGAGATGCAGCATGCCGACCTCGTCGCCAAGCGGATCATGGAGCTGC
>JBDTJX010000074.1:0-92167 GCA_039935655.1 Candidatus Dormiibacter sp.
CCGTTGTGGGTATGAATCTCGATCCAATGACTGCTGAAGCCTCGCTGTGCGTACTCAAAGTCTCGATGGAAGCGGATGCGTCCAATCTCAACGGGGAGTTCTTCACTCAACGGACGGCTCAGATCGACGATGCGGCGCGCCGATGGGTCCAGGGTCATTCGGGGAACGCACGCGTGTCAATGGCTGCCGGGTGGCGTCTCTCGAACTCCTCGATGGCCTCGCGCTGCGTCAGTAGGTAGTCCATCTCGTCGACGCCGTCGAGCAGGAGGCGCTTGGTGAAAGGGTCAACGTGAAAGGTCGCGAACCCTCCACTCGGCAATGTCACTGCCGTGGCGGCCAGGTCAATCGTAACCGCAACGCTCGCATCAGCCTCCAAGGCAGCAATCAGGTCGTCGTGAGCGGACTGCGCCAGCGTGATCGGGAGCAGGCCGTTCTTGAGGGCGTTGCTGTAAAAGATGTCCGCAAACGAGCGAGCAATGATCGCGCGAAAGCCGAAGTCCATGAGAGCCCAGACAGCGTGTTCCCTTGAGGATCCGGTGCCAAAATTCTCGCCGCTGACCAGGATGCGCCGGCCGTGCATTGTCGGACGATCCAGGATGAATGGTGCCTCGGGGCCGCCGTTGCCCCGGCGCAAATCGAAAAACAGATGCTGACCCATGCCTGTGCGCTCGGTGGTGGTCAGGAAGCGCGCCGGGAAGATCTGATCGGTGTCGACGTGGTCGCGAAGCAACGGCACGCAGGGGCTGGTCAATCGCTGGATGGCTTCCAACCTTAGCGCCCGGCTTCCATGGTGCGGGGATCGGCGATCTCTCCTGCAACGGCACAGGCCGCGGCAGTTGCAGGGCTGGCGAGAAAGGTGCGTCCACCGACTCCTTGACGACCCTCAAAGTTGCGATTCGAGGTGCTCACAGCATACTGGCCCGGCGCTAGCCGCTCGCCGTTGATGGCAACGCACATCGAGCAGCCAGGCTCTCGCCATTCCGCACCTGCTGCACGGAAGACCGAGTCGAGATGTTCGATCTCCGCTTGCCGCTTCACTGACTGCGATCCAGGCACCACAAGCATGCGCACGGAGGGATGCACACGTCGGCCGCGAATCATCTCAGCAGCCTCGCGGAGGTCGGAGATTCTCGCATTCGTGCACGAGCCGACAAAGACGACGTCGACACGATGGCCCAAGAGCGCTTCTCCGGGTCTCAGTCCCATGTATCGCAGAGCGCGATGCAATTCCTCGCGTGCCGCGGGATTGCCGAGTGCTTCTGGGTCGGGTACACGCGCGGCAATTGGGACGGCACTCGCGGGGTTGGTGCCATACGTGATCATCGGCTCGAGAGTGCTCGCGTCGAGGGTCACCTCGGCATCGTATTCAACCCCATCATCGCTGGGCAGGCCGCGCCAACGGCTCACAGAACTCTCGAATGCTGCTCCGCTGGGCACGTGGGGACGACCGGCGAGATACTCGTACGTCGTGTCGTCAGGTGCGACCAGCCCAGCACGCGCTCCCCCTTCGATCGACATGTTGCAGACGGTCATGCGCTCTTCCATGGACATGGCGTCGATCGCCGGTCCCATGTACTCGAAGACATGTCCGATCCCCCCCTTCAGACCGATGCGACCGAGCAGGGCGAGGATCACGTCCTTGGCGGTCACGCCACGCTGACGCCGACCCTCGATGCGGACGGCGAAGCAACGGGGGCGGTGTCGCAACAGCGTTTGGGTAGCGAGCACCTGACCGACCTCGCTGGTACCGATGCCAAAGGCGAGAACCCCGAATGCGCCGTGGGTGGACGTGTGCGAATCACCGCAGACGATGGTCATCCCCGGCTGCGTGAGGCCGAGCTCTGGACCGATCACGTGCACGATCCCTTGATGGGGACTGTCGGCACCATGGAGTGGGATGCCGTGCTCCCAGCAGTTCCGGGCCAGCAAGGCGATCTGGTCGGCCGCAGCCGCATCGGCGATTGGCAGCGAGCGATCATGCGTGGGGATCGAGTGGTCGACTGTGGCCACTGTCAGATCCGGGCGACGCACGCGTAGCCCTCTCTTCGCGAGCTCGGCGAAGGCCTGCGCAGAGGTGATCTCGTGTGCGAGATGGAGATCGATGTAGAGGACGTCCGGATGGCCGGGCGTCGCGTTGACGACATGACTGTCCCAAATCTTCGACAGCAGCGTTCGGGGTGGGGTGTTCACGCCGCGACAATCGGAGGCGGGAAGATTCCGGCCCGGCTCACCAACGCCGGCAACTGCTTGCCGAGTTGCGTTCCCAGCCAGTGTGCGGCGTCGACAAGGCTCTCGAGTTGTAAGCTCGTCGGCACACCCATGCGTTCGAGCATCCAGGCGAGATCCTCAGTGGGAATGTTGCCGGTCGCGGCGGGTGCGAAGGGGCAGCCCCCGATGCCGCCCAGGCTGGCATCCAACGCCTGCACCCCGATCTCGACGGCAGCGACGGCGTTCGCCAGCCCGGCGTTGCGCGTGTTGTGAAAGTGGCAGCGCAGCGGGATGGTGCCGATCACCTCCCGGACGGCGGCCACGCGGTCGGCGACCTGGGTGGGCACGCCGGACCCGATGCTGTCGGCGAGTGCGATCTCGTCCGGTTCGGTCTCGGCGACCCTCCGTGCGATCTCCACGACCCGTTCCACCGCCACCTCACCCTCGAACGGACACCCGAATGCCGCGCCGATGGTCACCGAGCTGCGCAGGCCTGCCGCTCGTGCCGCGCTCCCGATACGTCCCCACGAGTCGATCGCCGCCATGGTCGGGACGCCCTGGTTGCGCTGGCTGAACGTGTCCGTGGCCACCACGACGAAGTTGACCTCGTCCACCGCCGCGGCCAGGGCCCGCTCCAGCCCGCGCTCGTTCACGACCAGGCCGATGAAGCTCACACCGGGCAGGCGGGGAAGGCCCGCGACCACCGCCTCGGCATCCGCCATCTGCGGGACATGCCTGGGACTGACGAAGCTGGCGACCTCGACCCGCGTCACGCCCGCAGCGAGGCAGCGCCGGATCAGCTCGATCTTGGTGGCGGTGCTGACGACAGCGGCTTCGTTCTGCAGGCCGTCGCGCGGCCCAACCTCGACGATGGTCACCCCGCCGGCACCCATGCGACACCTCCGTCGGCAGAACCATTGACGAGCCGGATGTTCCCCCACTATTGTATACAAAGTTCGAGACGGGGGCGCGAGCTCGCGTCCCCGGCCCCGATCGGAGGAGTCGAGTGGCTGCGACCGACCAGGCGTACGACGCGATCCGCCAGGCACTGGTCACAGGCGACTACCCGGCGGGCGCACACCTTCGAGAGGAGGAGCTGGCCGCCACCATCGGGGTCAGCCGCACGCCCATCAGGGAAGCGCTGCGCCGCCTCGACGCCGAGGGCATCCTCAAGTTCGTTCGCAACCGCGGAGCCACCGTGCCGGAGTGGTCGGAGCGGGACGTCGGCGAGATCTTCGAGCTGCGCGCCCTGCTGGAGAGCTACAGCGCGCGGCTCGCGGCCGAGCGGATCGACGACGACGTGCTGGCTCGCCTCGGTGAGCTCGCCGACCAGATGGATGAACTGCGCATCTCGCCGCGGAGCAAACGATTCGACGCCATCACGGAGCTCAACAACCAGTTCCACCGCGGCATCCTGGTCGCCGCCGACAACCGGCGCCTGATCCCACTCCTCGCGGGCGTCGTGCAGATTCCCCTGGTCCTGCAGACGTTTCGACGGTACACCGCTGACGACCTGCAGCACTCGTTCCAACAGCACCGCGACGTACTCCAGGCGCTGCGCAACCACGACGCGGACTGGGCGGAGGCCGCGATGCGGGCCCACCTGTACGCGGGACGGAATGTCTTCCTACGGGCTCCCGCAGGCGGGAGGCGCCCGGCTGACAGACGCCCCACGACAACCCGGCAATGACCCGCCACGGCACGACGCGCGAGGACGTGGAGAGCCCACTGCCCCTGGCCGACATCCGTGTGATCGAGATGGGACAGCTTCTCGCGGGCCCGTTCTGCGCGCAGCTGCTGGCCGACTTCGGCGCCGAGGTGATCAAGCTCGAGGAGCCCGGGCGGGGCGACCCCATGCGGCAATGGGGTCGCGAGAAGCCACATGGACAGTCGCTGTGGTGGCCGGTGGTGGCGCGCAACAAGAAGTCGGTGACCTGCAACCTGCGCACGCCCGAGGGCCAGGGGCTCGTGCGTCAGCTGGTCGCGCAGGCTGACGTTGTCGTGGAGAACTTCCGGCCCGGGACGCTGGAGCGCTGGAACCTCGGCTACGACGTCCTCAGCGCCATCAACCCCCGTCTCGTGCTCATTCGCGTCACCGGGTACGGGCAGGATGGCCCCTACGCCGACCGGGCCGGTTTCGGTGCCATCGGTGAGGCGATGGGCGGCCTCCGCTACGTCACCGGGGATCCCGCGACACCGCCCAGCCGGACGGGCATCAGCATCGGTGACTCCCTCGCCGGCACCTATGCCGCGCTCGGCGGGTTGGTGGCACTGCACGCACGGGAGGGCACGGGCCGCGGTCAGGTGGTCGACTCCGCGATCTACGAGGCGGTGCTGGCCATGATGGAGTCGCTGATCCCGGAGTACACCGTTGCCGGCTACATCCGTGAGCGCACCGGGGCCGTGCTGCCCAACGTGGTGCCCTCGAATGTCTACGCGACCGCCGATGACCAGCTGATGCTGATCGCGGCCAACCAGGACGGTGTGTTCCGTCGCCTCACCGTGGCGATGGGTCGCGAGGACTTGGCAGAGGACCCCCGTTTCGCAACCCACTCAGCGCGAGGCACGCACCATGAGGAGATCGACGGGCTGATCTCGGCGTGGACAGCCGGTCTGACCCTCGATGAGCTGTCCGAGACGCTGCACGGCAACGGCGTGCCCGCCGGCCTGATCTACCGCGTCCCGGAGATGCTCGAGGACCCCCACTTCAAGGCGCGCAACGACATCATCGAGCTGCCGCATCGCGAGTTCGGGACGATCGCGATGCACAATGTGGCGCCCCGCCTGTCGCTGACGCCGGGGTCGGTGCGCTGGGTCGGCCCCGAGCTCGGCGAGCACAACATGGAGATCTATGGAGGTCTACTCGGCCTCGACGAGGCTGAGCTCGCCGCTCGACGCGTGGCGGGGGTGATCTAGGCCGCCGTGGGGATCAATCAGAAGCCGAGCACCTCGGCTTCCTCACAGACGGAGGGCGCTCATGGCATACCGGCTCGGGGTTGACGTCGGTGGTACGTTCACCGACCTCCTGCTCATCAACGAGGACACGGGCGAGACGCATCGCACCAAGATTCCCTCCACGCCCCAGGACCCGTCGGTGGCGGTCCTCAACGGCATCGATCGCGTCTGTGAGCGGGCGGCGGTCGCACCGCGGGACATCCGCCACCTGATGCACGGCACCACGGTGGCGACCAACGCCGTGCTCGAGGGGAAGGGCGCGCGCGTCGGGTTGGCGGTGACCGAGGGGTACCGCCAGGTCCTGCAGGTGGCCCGGTCCTTCGTCCCCGGCGGGCTGGCCGGCTGGATCATCTGGCCCAAGCCGGAACCGCTGGCCTCGCTGGAATGCACCGTCGAGGTGCGCGAGCGTGTCAGCGCACGCGGCGACGTTATCCGTTCCCTCGACGAGGAACACCTGCGGCTGCAACTCCGGGAGCTGCGCCGGCGGGGCATCGAGGCCCTGACCATCTCCTTCATCAACTCCTTCGCCAACGCGGCCCACGAGGAGCGCGCGGGGGAGATCGCCGAAGCGGAGATGGGAGGAATCCCCATCTCCCTCTCCTCGCGGATCCTTCCCGAGATCCGCGAGTACGAGCGCACGCTGACGGCGGTCGCCAACTCGTATGTCCGGCCGGTGGTCTCGCGCTACCTCGGCAATCTCCAGACCGAGCTTGCCAACCGGGGCGTCGGCGCGCGCCTGCACATCCTCCGGTCCGATGGCGGCCTCATGGCGGTGGACGCCGCGCAGGAGGCACCGGTCAACATGCTGCTGAGCGGTCCTGCGGGTGGCGTGTCGGGTGCCCTCTGGATCGCCAGGCAGGCCGGCCACGAGAACCTGCTCACCATCGACATGGGCGGGACGTCGACCGACGTCGCCCTCGTGCAGAACGGGGTGCCGCACCAGGGGCGCGAGACAACCGTGGGCGACGTGACCATCCGAGCCTCCTCCATCGACGTGCGCACCGTCGGTGCAGGTGGCGGCTCCATCGCCCACGTGCCCGCGCTCACCAAGGCGCTCCGTGTGGGCCCGCAGAGCGCAGGAGCCGACCCGGGGCCGGCCGCGTATGGTCGCGGCGGCGAGGAGCCGACGGTCACCGACGCCAACGTCGTGCTCGGCTACCTGCCTCCGTCGCTGCTCGGCGGCGAGATGGTGCTGGATCGCGACGCGGCGACGGCGGCGGTACGTCGCGTGGCCGATGCGCTCGGGCTAAGCGTCGAGCGGGCCGCCGCCGGCATCATCGACATCGTCAACGAGAACATGTTCGGAGCCCTCCGCCTCGTGTCGGTGCAGAAGGGCTACGACCCGCGCGACTTCGCCCTGGTTGCCTTCGGCGGCGCCGGACCGCTGCACGCCAACGCGCTGGGCCGGTTGATGGGTTCGTGGCCGGTCATCATCCCTCCGTCCCCCGGGGTGCTCTGCGCGTACGGCGATGCCACCACACGCGTGCGCAACGAGGCATCCCGCACGTTCATCCGGCGCTTCCCCGAGACCTCCGACGCCGAGGTGTCGTCACTCCTGTCCGACCTGGCCGAGGAGGCGGCCACCGCGCTCGACGCCCAGGGGGTTCCCCGCTCGGAACAGACGACCGCGTACCAGGTCGACATCCGCTACCACGGGCAGGGCTTCGAGGTGACCGTGGATGTCGAGATCGAGGCATTCACCGAAGGTGGTCTGGACCACGTCGGCGCCATCTTCGATGCGGAGCACGTACGGCTCTTCACGTTCGCTCTCGACCAGGAGCACGAGATCGTCAACCTGCGCGCCACCGTGCAGGGAGCGGCTGCACGGGTGCAGGCCGAGGAGGTCCGCGAGGGCACCGCCGACCCGGCAGAGGCCCGTCTCGGCACCACCGCCATCTGGGTCGACGGCGAGCAGCGCGAGGCTGTGCTGTATGACCGTGTGCGCCTGCGTTCAGGCAACCGGGTCGTGGGGCCGGCGATCCTCACTGAGATGGACTCCACAACCCTGGTCCTGCCGGAGCACGTCGGCGAGGTCGACCGCCACGGCAACGTTCACATCCGGCCGGCGGCGGCCTGAGAGAGAGAGAGAGAGAGAGAGGCAAATACGCTATGGCAACGATCGTCGAGACCAACCCGCAGACGCGTGCAAGCGTCGCCGTCGATCCCGTCACCCTTGACATCATCGAGAACGCGCTCCGCAATGCCCGCTACGAGATGGACGCGGTGCTCTTCCGCACCGCCATGTCACCCGGGATCCGCGAGCAGCACGATGAGTTCCCTCTCATCGCCGACCCCACCGGTCGGATGGTGGTGGGGCAGTTCGGCTCCTTCATCGGGGGGTTCCTCAGCGGGTACACGGGAACCGTGGAGGAAGGAGACGTCTTCCTCACTTCCGACCCGTACAGCTGCGACGGAGCCATCAGCCACGCCAATGACTGGCTGGTCCTCATGCCCATCTACCGGGACGGCCGCGTCATCGGCTGGGGGGCCATGTTCGGACACATGACAGACGTCGGCGGAAGCGTCCCCGGCAGCCTCCCGACGACCGCCACCTCGATCCACGAGGAGGGAGTGGTCATCCCGCCGATCAAGCTGTACCGGCGTGGCGAGCTCAACGACGAGCTGCTCGCACTGGTGCTGAACCAGGTGCGCATGCGCAGCTGGAACCGCAGCGACCTCAACGCCATCGTGGCCGCGTGCCGTACCGCAGCACGCCGTGTCAACGAGCTGTGCGACCGCTTTGGAACCGACACCTACCTCGCATGTCTCGATGCGCTGCTCGACCGCAACTACCGCGCCATGGCACAGCTGATCCAGACCGCCATCCCCGAGGAGAGGATGGAGTTCACCGACTACCTCTGCGACGACGGGCGCGGCTACGGTCCCTACGCCATCCACTGCACGATGTGGCGCGAGGGGGAGCGTGTCGTCCTCGACTTCGAGGGAACCGACCCGCAGTCAGAGGGATCGATCAACTTCTACCTCAACGAGAACATGTTCAAGATGTTCTTCGGGATCTACATGATCATGGTGTTCGACCCGCAGATCCTGTGGAACGACGGGTTCTACCCACTCGTCGAGGTGCGCATCCCGGAGCGCAGCCTCCTCAAGCCGCAGTACCCGGCCGCGCTCTCCTGCCGCACTCATGCGCTGGGCCGCATCTTCGACATCCTTGGTGGCCTGCTGGGGCAGCGCACCCCCGAGTTCCTCAACGCCGCCGGCTTCTCGTCGAGCCCGCACCTGATGTACTCGGGCGTCGACCGCAAGGGCGAGTGGTTCCAGCTCTACCAGATCGGGTTCGGTGGCATTCCCGGACGCCCCTTCGGCGACGGGCCCGACGGTCACTCGCTGTGGCCGTCCTTCACCAACGTGCCCAACGAGTTCCTGGAGAGCTACTTCCCGCTGGTGATCGAGAAGTACGAGACGGTCGCCGACTCGGGCGGCCCCGGCCTGCACCGGGGTGGCAACGGCATCGACATCGCCTATCGATTCACCGAGCCCGGCGAGGTCTCCATCCATGACGACCGGTGGTTCACCTACCCGTGGGGGGTGAACGGTGGTCTCCCCGGCGTGCGAGGCCGCAAGCTACTGGTGCGCACCGACGGCAGCACCGAGGTTCTCCCCTCCAAGTGCGACCACGTCGCGGTCGGTGAGGGTGACGTCCTGCACTACATCACCTGGGGTGGCGGCGGCTGGGGTGATCCGCTCGCACGCGATGCTGCGCTGGTCGCCCTGGAGGTCGATCGAGGACTGGTCACCCGCGACGGAGCCCTCCAGTACGGCGTGGTCCTCGACGACGCGCTGCAGCTGGATGCCGCTGCGACCACGGGGATGCGCGAGCAGATGCGGGCCGGCAGGGGCGAGCTGCCCCTGTTCGACTTCGGTCCGCCCATCGATGAGCTGCGCCGCCGCTGCCTGGAGGAGACCGGTCTGCCGGCACCGCAACAGCCCGTCTTTCGATGAGCGACCTGGCGGCCAGCTACACCACGGCTGGTTACCACCACCGGCTGGGCTTCGGGAAGCACCCCGCGCTGCTGGTGATCGATGTCGTCGTCGCGTACTTCGAGCCGTCATCTCCGCTGTACGCCGGCGTTGAGGCGACCCTGGATGCAGTTGTCCGCGTGCAAGCAGCTGCGCGCGCCGCGGCACTGCCGGTTGTGTACACGCAGGTGGTCTTCACCCCCGGCGGCGCCGACGGCGGGGTGTTCTACCGCAAGGTGCCGGCGCTGCGGTGCATGGACGCCGGCTCACCGCTTGGTGAGCTGGCGCCCGGCCTGCGGCCAGAGCCCGGCGACGTCGTCCTGCGCAAGCAGTACGCCAGTGCGTTCTTCGGCACGTCTCTTGCCTCCGCCCTGACCGCGCAGGGGGTGGACAGCGTGATCGTGACCGGGCTGACCACGAGCGGGTGCGTGCGGGCCAGCGCGGTCGATGCCATGCAGCACGGCTTCATCCCCATCGTGGTGCGGGAGGCGGTCGGCGACCGCCACCCCGCGCCGCACGAGGCCAACCTCTTCGACCTCGGCGCCAAGTACGCCGACGTGGTCAGCGAGACCGAGCTCATGGAGCATCTGACGGCCGCGCGGCCGTGACCTCGACCCGGCCCCAGCCGACGTCAGACGTGTAGGCCAGCTCCTCGAGGTGATCGGCGCTGAGCGCCGCGCCCTGCACCTCGCCGACAATGCGTCCGTACCGGAAGATCAGCACCCGGTCGCACGCGCCGGCGAGGTCCTCGAACTCGGAGCTGATCATGATGGCGCAGGCCCCGCGGTCGACGACGCCACGGATGCGGTCGAAGATCTCCTTGCGCGCCCCGATGTCGATCCCCTGCGACGGTTCGTCCAGCAGGATGACCTGCGGGTCGAGCTGCAGCCACTTGGCGAGCAGGGCCTTCTGCTGGTTGCCACCACTGAGGGTCCCCAGGCTTTGCGCGGGAAGCGGGGGACGGACGTCGAAGTCGCGCAAGACCCGTTCGACGTGTGTGTTCTCCTGCCCCTCGTGCAACCAGGCGCGCTGGTTGAAGGAGGAAAGGACCGGCAGGCTGACGTTGTCCCGCACCGGGAGACTGGCGACGCCACCCGCAACCAGCCGGTCGGAGGGAAGCAGGGCCATGCCCGTCTCCATCGCCGCCCGCGGTGTCATCGCAGTGAGGTCGAACGTTTCCTCGCCGATGCTGAGCACTCCCGAGCGCGCTCGGGCCGCACCGAAGAGCAGTGACGCGACCTCACCCTGGCCCATGCCGACGAGGCCGGCGAGCCCGAGGATCTCCCCACGGTGCACCGAGAACGAGATGTCCTGCACGGCGGTTCCCCGCAGCTTCTCGACATGCACGGCCACGTCACGGTCGATGGCGTGCGCATCGGGGTACAGGCTGTCGAGGGGGCGCCCGAGGATGAGCTCGATCAGGCGCGACTCGTCCACGGAGCGGGTCTCGACCGTGTCGACCAGGCGTCCCTCACGGAGCACCGAGACCCGGTCCGTCAGTGCCATGACCTCGTCGAGGCGATGGCTCACGAAGACCACCGCGGTGCCGCTGGCGGAGGCTTGGCGTACGGACTGGAACAGCCGTTCCACGCTGTCGTGCGGCAGGTACGCGGTCGGCTCGTCGAGGACGACCACACCGCCACGCTGACGGCGGGCGTCGCCGAAGGCGCGGGCGATGGCCACCAGCGCCCGCTCGACAGGGCTGAGCGCTCCCACGGCAGTGTCCAGCCCGACGCGGAGGTCGAAGCTGGCGAGGTCGTCCGCCACCTGTTCGCGCTCGGCCTTCCAGTCGATGCGCCAGCCGAAGCCGGGCCGGTAGCGGTTGACGCGCACGTTCTCCAGGACGCTGAGCTGCGGGATGAGCCCGAGGTCCTGGTGCACGAAGCACACGCCCAACCGCCCCGCTTGGCCGGGCAGCAGCGGCAGGGGAATGTCCTGTCCCCGTACCTGCAACCGGCCACCCGAGTCCGGTGCGTGGTACCCGGAGAGGATCTTGATGAGCGTCGACTTCCCCGAGCCGTTGCGACCGAGGAGCCCGTGGACCTCGTGTGCCCGCACCGTCAGGCTCACCTCATCGAGAGCGCGCACTCCGCCGAACGACCTGGAGATTCCCCGCAACGCGAGGGCGACGTCGGTTGAAGCCGCGTCGCCCTCGGTGGCGAGGACAGAGCTCAACGGGCCACGGCGGGAACGCCGGGCCAGGCGCTCAGCACGACCCGCCCCAGAGCTTCTTGTAGTTGCAGGCGTAGTCGACCGACCCGTACCACGTGCTCTCGTCCGCACTCAGGTTGATGGTGCCCAGGTTGGCGGAGGTGAAGAGCCGCAGGGGCACGTTCTCGTTGGTCACCACCGCGTCGCCCGCGAGCACGCGAAGCGTCTCGTCTGCGAGTGCATACCCGTACCAGTCGTTGGGGCCGCCCACGTCGGCGACGAGGGGCGTCGTGGTCGCCAGGTCGGCCTTCATCACCTCGGGGGTGGCGTTGAAGGACGCCACCTTGATTTGCCGGGCCAAGTTGAGCTGCTGGATCGCGGGAAGCATGGGGATGGTCATGCCGTCGTAGTTGGGCAGCAGGTAGTCCAGGTTGGGGTGGGCATCGAGGAGTGAGCGGGTCAGCGTCGGCAGCTTGGTCGCCCAGTCAGGGATGAGCACGTTCTGCACGGAGGGCAGCTGCAGGCTGGGGCAGAGTCGGGCGATCTCCGACTGCATCCCGCTCACCTCGGCAGCCGACGGTTGCCGGCTGCTCGTCGTCGTGATGATCTGCGGTGCGGTCTTGCACTGCGAGTCGGCGGCATACCAGTCGGCGAGCATGCGTCCGACCGCGGTGTAGTCGAACGACACCTCAGCCACCGCGCCGGAGCCGTTGGTGGTGCCGGGGACGCCCGTCTGGCCGGTGATCACCTTGATCCCCGCCGCGCTGGCCTGCGTGATGAAGCTCTTGATGAGATCGGTGTCGAGCGCCAGCGCGATGATGACGTCGGGCTTGGCACCCATCGCCTGCTGCAGGCAACTCGTGATGCCCTCCGGGGTGCCCTGGCCGTCGCAGATGCGCGTGTTGACGCCGAGGGCGTCAAGCTGCGCCTTGGCCACCGAGCTCCACCGGTGCAGCGCCGGGATGGCCTCGACGAGGTTGATGAGGAAGACCGACTTGCCCTTGGCCGCGGCGACGTTCACGGGGGCGGTGGGTCCCTGCCAGGTCGGCGGCTGCAGAGCCTTGGTGACCAGGTCTTGGGCCGTTGGACCGGACACTCCAGAGCTGCTGCTGCTTCCGCTCGCGCTGGGCGTTGTGCTGCCGCCGCAGGCGGCCACGAGCGCGGCCAGGCCGAAGGCGGCGATCGCCGCGAGGTGCCCACGAACGCGCCGGTTGCCCGCTGCGGGCTGCGCGGTCGTGGGGACTACATCAAGGTTGGCCATGGGAATGCCTCCTGTAACTCATGTTTGTGCAGTTGACCGGCGGCGCGACACCAAGCGGCCGAATGACACAGCCGCCACGAGGGATCCGCCGTAGAAGACCTGTTCGACCCACCCGGTGTAGCCGAGGAGCTCAAGCCCGGTGATGCCGGTGACGAGGAAATACACCGCAACGAAGGTTCCCCACGGGTTGAACCGTCCCGGCCGGATGGCAGTCGCGCCCAGGAAGGCGCTGGCGAAGGCGGGCAGGAGGAACGAGGAGCCTCCCCCGGGATCGGCGGCGCCCACCGTGCCCGCCTGAAGGATCCCCGCGCCGCTCGCGATGAGTGCGCACGCGACCAGTGAGCCGGCACGGATGCGCGCCACGGGCAGACCTGTGAGGCGGGCGACCTCGCGCCCCGCACCGACAAACACGAGGTGGCGTCCGAGTGGCGTGTGGTGCAGCATGTACCACACGCCAATGCACGTCGCCAGTCCGTAGTAGAAGGTGAGGGGAAGATCGAGAAACTGCGTCGTGGTTGCCTGGACGAGCGGCTGCGGGATGCCGGTGATGGTGACCGAGTTGCTGATGCCGTACGCGAAGCCGGTGAGGAGCGTCCCGGTCCCCAGGGTCGCGACAAAGGACGACACCCCGAGCCACACCACCAGGCCGGCGTTGATGAACCCTATGGCCACACCGGCAGCCAGAGTGATGGGCACGACAATGCCGATCGGCCATCCCTGGTTGACGCTGAGGACGGCGACCAGCACCGCGGAGAAGCCCGCGTTGGCCGCCAGCGAGAGGTCATACTCGCCCACGGTGAGGGGTATGAGGAGGCCGATGGCCAGCACGACGAGGACAGCCTGCGTCCCGAAGATCGTGCTGAGATTGGAAACGGTCAGAAAGGTCGGGCTTGTCAGTGAGAAGAACACGATGACGGCAGCCCACACCACGAGGATGCCGTAGCGCTCCAGCAGATCAACGACATCAACCCGCTGGGACAACCGTGCGCCCGGCGTCCCTGGCCCGGCAGGGAAACTGGCCGCCCCCGGCTCGCTGCCGGGGGCACCTTCGAGGTCGGCGCTCGGCGGGTGCTGCTCGGTGCTGCCGACCACGCTCACATGTCTCCCTTGGGCAGCCCGCCCGATTGTATACATTCGCTGCCCGGGTTCATACAGCAAGCGCCGCGACGCTGTCAAGCAGTTCTTCGGTCAGCGGAGCCGAGGGACGCGAGCCCGCCGGGAGGCGGAGTTGCGTTCCAGTGGGAGGAACGGACGCCGGCACCTGTTTCGCTAGGATATCATCTGACGGTGGTCGTCTGACCCCATCCGGGCGGACACTGAGAGGAACGGATGCATGAAGTCGGTCGACCGGGTTTCCGGGGTCCTGCTCGCCTTCACCGGCGGGCACCTGGTCCTTGGCGTGACCGACATCGCGCGCGAACTCGACCTCCCCAAGAGCGCAGTGCACCGCACGCTCAGCGCGTTGGTGGCTACGGGGCTGCTCACTCGAGACGGCGACACCTCCGGGTACCGGCTCGGCCCCCGCGCCGTCGACCTGGGCCTTGCCGCCGGGGGCAGCCCCGACCTGCTGGCCCGGGCGCTTCCATTCCTGCAGGGGCTGCGCGACGAGAGCGGCGAGACGGCAACGCTGAGTGCTCTCATCGGTGTGGAGCGCGTGTACCTCGGACAGGTTGAGGGGGCCCAGGACGTGCGCATGACCATCGAGGTCGGCGCACGTGCGGTGCTCCATGCGGGCGCCTCCGGTCGTGCGATCCTCGCCCAGTTCACCGCACCCGAGTTGGAGTCGTACCTGGCCCGGACCACGCTGACGCCGCTCACCGAGGGAACCATCACCGACGGTACGCGTCTGCGCCGGGTGCTGCAGGAGGTACGTGAGCGGGGCTACGCCGCGAGCCGAGGGGAGCGCGACGCGTCGGCGGGGGCCGTGGCCGCGGGGTTCCGTGTCGGCGTGGCCGGCCCGATCGGCTCGATGAGCATCTGTGGCCCGCTCCAGCGTTTCAACGGGGCGGCTGTCGCGACGTACGGCGGACTGGTGGCCGCCGCTGCGGCACGTCTGTTGGCCCAGCTGGTGACCTGACGTGGCGCGCTACGACACGGTCATCCTCGGAGGCAAAGCCGTGGTCCCGGGCCACGGTGCGATCCGCTGCGACATCGGGATCCGCAACGGTCGCGTGGCAGCCCTGGCGGACGACCTGGCGCCGCGCGACGGTGATGAGGTCATCGACGCACGGGGGCTCATCGTGCTGCCCGGTGCCGTCGATGCGCACTTCCACATGGGCATCTACCGCCCGCTCGAGCTCGATGTCGCCAGCGAGACCGAGTCATCGCTCGTTGGCGGCTGTACCAGCGTGCTCAGCTATTTCCGAACGGGAAGCCACTACCTGAACCGCACGGGCTCGTACGCGGAGATCCTGCCCGAGGTGCTGGCGGCCACGGCGGGTCGCGCCCATACCGACTACGGCTACCACCTTGCCCCGATGACCTCGGAGCAGGTCGGCGAGATCGGCGACCTGGTCGCCACCGCCGGAATCAGCAGCTTCAAGTACTACTTCTTCTACAAAGGCCTCAACCTCGCCGCCGACTCCGCCGACGCCCAGGCGTACACGATGTCGGATGGCTACGACTTCGGCCACCTGTACTCCATCATGGAAGCAGTGGCGAGCGCCGATGGCAGGCATGGGGCGCGCGGTCGCGTCTCGCTGAGTCTCCACTGCGAGAACGCCGAGCTGATCAAGCTGTTCATCGAACGCGTCCGCGACTCCAGGCTGCCCCCTCTGGAGGCCTACCACCGCGCTCGACCGCCGCTCACCGAGCGCCTCTCCGTCCACGAGGCGGGCGTCCTCGCCGATGCGACCGGCGTTCGCATCAACCTACTGCATCTCTCGAGCGAGGAGGCGCTCCTGGCCGCGACCCAGGTGCGCCAGCTCTATCCCACACTGGACGTTCGGCTGGAGACGACGCTCCATCACCTCTGTCTCACCCACCAGGGGCTTGAAGGACGCGGCCTCGGGGGCAAGGTCAACCCGCCGATTCGCGAGGCAACCGACGTCGACGCGCTCTGGAATGGGATTCGGACCAACGCCATCAACTGGGTGGCGAGCGATCACGCCTGCTGCATGGAGACCATGAAAGGGGACGACCTGTGGGCCGCGCTGCCCGGGTTCGGGGGCACCGCGCTCATCTACCCCGTCATGCTCTCCGAGGGGTATCACCGCCGCGGGCTGTCACTCGAGCGCGTAGTCGACCTGGTGGCGACGGCGCCGTCGCGCGCCTTCGGCTGTCACCCCCGCAAGGGCTCCATCGCGATCGGCGCCGACGCCGACCTGGCCATCGTCGACCTCGACAACGAGCAGACGGTTACACCGGAGATCCTCCATTCCGCCCAGGATCACACTCCCTTCGAGGGCGTGAGCGTCAGGGGCTGGCCGGTGCGGACGGTGCTCCGCGGCCGCACCGTCTTCCTTCACGGGAAGGTCGTCGGTCCGCCGCTGGGTGAATTCCTCAATCGCCCGCTCGGCGCCCAGTAGGGCAGTGGAACCGCCGGGCCGCGACCGAGCAGACAGGACGACGCCGGCCGACGGTCCGCTCCACGGCCTGCGCGTGCTCGACCTGGCGACCATCTTCGCCGGGCCGCTGGCGGCCACCCTGCTCGGGGATTTCGGCGCCGAGGTCATCAAGGTGGAGCATCCGAGGGGTGACCCGCTGCGCACCCACGGTCATGCCCGTGATGGGCATGGGTTGTGGTGGAAGGTGTTGGCGCGCAACAAGCGGGCCGTCACCCTCAACCTCGCGACTGCGCAAGGGCAGGAGTTGCTGCTGCGCCTGGCCGCCTCCGCGGACGTGGTGGTCGAGAACTTCCGCCCCGGTGTCATGGAGCGGTGGAACCTGGGCTATCGGCAGCTGGCGGCCGTCAACCCGCGGCTCGTGATGCTCCGGGTCACCGGCTTCGGCCAATTCGGGCCCTATTCGCAGCGACCCGGCTTCGGCACCCTGGCGGAGGCGATGAGCGGCTTCGCAGCGATCACGGGTCAGCCCGACCAACCACCGACGCTGCCGCCCTTCGGACTCGCCGATGGAATCGCGGGGCTTGCCGGCGCCGTTGCTGCCCTGATGGCGCTGTACCACCGCGATGCGCGGGGCGGGAGGGGTCAGGAGATCGACCTCGCCATCATTGAGCCGATCCTCATGGTGCTCGGCGCTCAGCCCACGGTGTACGACCAGCTCGGAGTGGTGCAGCAGCGCACCGGCAACCGCTCTGCCAACAACGCGCCGCGCAACACGTACCGCACTGGCGATGGCCGCTGGGTGGCCGTGTCGACGAGCGCTGACGCCATCGCGCGGCGGGCCCTGCGCCTGGTCGGACACCCGGAGGTCGTCGACGAGCCGTGGTTCGCCACCGGCCGCGGCCGCGCCGAGCACGGCGAAGAGCTCGACGCCATCGTGGGCGAATGGATCGGCACGCGCGACCTGACCGAGGTGGTGCGCGCATTCGAGGAGGCCGGCGCAGCGGTGGCGGCGATCTATGACGTCGAGCAGGTCCTGGCCGACCCCCAGTTCCAGGCTCTGAAATCGATCATCAGCGTCCCCGACGAGGACCTCGGGCCGCTGCGCATGCAGAACGTGATGTTCCGCATGCTCGAAACCCCGGGCCGGGTTCGTTTTCCCGGGCGACGCCTGGGCCAGGACAACGACAGCGTCTACGGCGAGCAGTTCGGACTCGACGAGCACGACCGTCTCGAGCTTCGCGAGTCGGGCGTGATCTGAGGACCGCACGCATGCTCCGGAGTCACCTGTACGCCCCCGGAACGAGCGAGAGGATGCTGACGCGCGTCTTCGAGGCCGGCGCCGACGCGGTCATCCTCGACCTCGAGGACGCGGTACCGCCCGAGCAGAAGGACCGCGCCCGAGCGCTCGTGGCGGAGACGCTGGCCGGCCACAGCGCCTGGGTGCGCGTCAACGCCGTGGGGACGGTTGCGTGCGCCCGTGACCTCGAGGTGGTCGGCGGTCTTGCCGCCGGGCTGCGCGTGCCCAAGGTGGAGACGCCCGCACAGGTGGCCTGGGTGGCCGAGCGCGCCCCCGGCATCCCCATCGTCTGCATCATCGAGTCGGCGCGGGGCCTGGCGGCGGTGGAGGGGATCGCGACAGCGCCGCAGGTCTGCGGCCTCGCGCTCGGTGCCACCGACCTCGCCGTCGACCTCGGTGCCGACGACGGACAGCTTCCCCTGCTGCACGCACGATCGCGCCTGGTGATGGCCGCGCGGCTGGCGGGCATCGATCCACCGATCGACAGCGTCCACCGTGGCCTTGATGACACCGCCGGCCTGCGCGACGCCGCCGAGCATGCCCGCGGGCTCGGCTTCTTCGGCAAGTCCGCCGTGCATCCCCGTCAGGTTGCGGTGATCAACGCGGTGTTCACGCCACGGCCCGACGATGTCGAGCGCGCACGCGCGCTGCTGGCGGCCTTCGCGGCGGGAGGGGGAGCCGCACTGCGGCTCCCGGAGGGCGAGTTCGTCGACGTCGCCGTCGCGGAACGGGCGCGCCGGCTGGTCGCGCTCGCGGAGCGGGTGGCATGAACCTCATCGACCAGCTGCGGGCGGCGCGCGTCTACGACCTGGCGCACCCGCTCGAGCCCTCCACACCGGTGAGCCCCAACCATCCGCCTTACCGGCACGCGCTCCTGCGCCGCCATGGCGACAGCGTGCGCGAGGACGGCTCGTCCGGGGCCAATGACCTCATCACGCTCGGCGGCCACACCGGGACGCACATCGACGCGCTCTGCCACGTGGCCCTGGACGGACGGCTGCACGGCGACGTCGACGCTGTGGAGGCGGCCCGCGGCGGCCGGTTCAGTGTCCTCGGTGTCGAGACCATCGCTCCCATCCTCTGCCGCGGGGTCCTCCTTGACGTGCCCCGCGCCCTCGGTGTTGATGCACTCGACGCCGCCCACGCGGTCGGGGCCGAGGACCTCGCTCGCGCGTGCCGGGTGCAGTCGGTCGACGTGGGGCCTGGTGACGCGGTGCTCATCCGGACAGGGTGGCCATCGCGCCACTTCACCAACGCGGACGCCTTCATCGGCGCGGCGTCAGGCGTGCCCGGCCCCGACGTGACCGCGGCACGCTGGCTGGCGGAGGGAGGGGTGCGCATCACGGGTGCCGACACCATCGCGTACGAGTGGCTGGCGCCGGGGGCGGGGCACAGCCGCCTGCCGGTGCACGTCATCCTCCTGGTGCAGCACGGTATCCACATCATCGAGGTGCTCAACCTCGAGGAACTGGCGGCCGACCGGGTGTATGAGTTCGCCCTCGTCGCCGTGCCACTGCCCTTGGTGGGTGCCACGGGCTCCCCGATGCGCCCACTCGCGCTGGTGTCATGACGGTGGTGCGGCCCACGCTCTCGGAGATGCTGGCGGAGTTCGCCGCGGACCTCGACCCGCACGCGCTCCCCGACGACGTGGTTTCCAGCGTGAAGGACCGGATCCTCGACACGCTGTGTATCTGTCACGCGGGCCGCGGCATGGACGCCGGCGCGGCCGTGCGTCAGCTCGTGGCCGACTGGGGCGGCACGCCTCAATCCTCAGTCGTGCACGACCTTGCCCGCCTGCCGGCCGCCTCGGCCGCTCTCGTCAACGGCACGTACGCTCACTCACTGGACTTCGACGACACGCACCTCCCCTCGGTGGTGCACCCGAGCGCCACTCTCGTCCCGGCGGTTCTGGCACAGGCGCAGGCGCTGGCCTGCGGCGGCCTCGAGACGATTGCTGCCCTTGCGGTGGGTTATGAGGTGTGTATCCGGCTATCGATGGCGCAGTACGACCCCGTCCTGCGCAACTCCATCTTCTTCGAGCATGGCTTCCACGCCACGTCGATCGTCGGGACCGTGGCCGCCGCAGTCGGCTGCGCCCGCCTGCGCGGGCTCGACAGGGGCGGGATCGCGAACGCGCTTGGCGTTGCGTGCAGCATGGGCGCCGGGATCATCGAGGCCAACCGTATGGGCGGGACGGTGAAACGGGTTCACTGCGGCTGGGCCGCACACTCTGCCGTCGCTGCCGCCGCGCTGGCGGCCGCCGGGCTGAGCGCGCCGTCCACCGTGCTGGAGGGCGACTTCGGGTTCTTCGCCGCCTTCTGCCGCGACCAGTGGCATCCCGAGGCCGTGGTCGCGGGCCTGGGGACGTCCTGGGAGACCCCGCAGATCTTCTTCAAGCCGTACCCGTGCAACCACTTCACCCACACTCTCGTCGACGCGGCCATGGCCCTGCGCAGCCGGGGACTGCGTGGAGAGGACGTTGCGGCGGTGACGATCGGCACCGCTCGAGCCAGCCTGCGCACCATCGGTCAACCGATCGACCAGAAGCGGCGCCCGGTGAGCGGGTACCACGCGCAGTTCAGCGCACCGTTCGTCTTCGCCACCGCGCTGGTGGGAGGAGGTGGCCTCGGCGTCACGTTGGACGACTTCTCCGACTCGGCGCTGGCCGACCCCCTGCGGCGGGCCGTGGCAGAGAGGTGCGACGTGGTCGCCGATGACCAGTGCGACAGCATCTTCCCGCACCAGTTTCCCGTGGTCGTGACGGTGCGTACCCGCGACGGCCGCGAACTGCGCAAGGCGGTGCTCGATAATCGGGGGGGTCCGCAGCGACCGCTGTCGCGCGAGGAACTCCTGGTGAAGGCACGCTGCAACGCAGGGCCGGAGGCGGATCGGCTCGCCGAGGTCCTCGTGGGCCTCGACGCGGCGTCCTCGATCGACGCTCTGTTCAACTCGAGCACCGTGAGCGAGCCGAGCGCACAGAGATGAGATCTCGCACGATTCGGCGACACAGGGACGGACGAACTTTCTACGGCGGGGCCACGGCGTCCTCGATGCCGCGACTCATGGGCGGTCGTCGGAGGCGTGCTACGAGACGTCGACGTGCCCTCCGCGCGCCCCGGCATTGGTGAGGAAGGTGTGATCGTCGTCTACCGGGTCGCCGCTCGAGGCTCCGCTTCCCAGCCCTGAAAACCCACTGACTTGGGAGGGTGAGCCGCCTCGCTCGGCCCCTGTGTCCGATCCGCCGGGTGAAAGCGGGTGTTGTAGTACGTGATGACTACGCTCATGGTGGGACGAGTCGGCGCCCGGCGCCTCGCCCCACGCGCCACGCGCCTTGGCTCGTGGGCCCTAACACCACTTTCTGCAGGTAGTGCGTCTAGGGATTCCTAGACACGTCTTGCAGCGATCTCCGCCGCGGTCGGCCGTCGCCCGAAGCCGGGCCATCCGTATTCAGATCACGGAGTGGAGCGGGAGACGAGGCTCGAACTCGCGACCCTTACCTTGGCAAGGTAACGCCCTACCACCCATAACGACGCGGGCACCCGCACCCGATTGATGGCTAGACCGTACGTCTCATCCGCGTTGGTTAATGACACCTTGCCTGACACCTTCGTCCCCGGACGTTGGTAGACGGCGCGAGACATACATTCCATCCCATCGCGCGACCGCTGTATGCAGATGGACGTCTGCGGACGTAGGCGAACATCGGTTCGTAGAGCTGAAAAACCTGGTGTCGACAGTTCGATCCTGTCCCTCGGCACGCCGGTTTCGTATTCAAAATCAGCCTTCAGAGGGGCTCTCGGGGGGTTGCCGCACATCCGGTTCCACGATCTTCGCCATAGCGCGGCCACGCTCATGCTCAGCCGTGGCGTGCACCCGAAGCTGGCTTCGGAGATGCTCGGGCACTCGACCATCGCAATCACGCTGGACCTGTACTCGCACGTATCGGCAAACATGCAGCGTGAGGCTGCTGATGCCATCGACGCTGCGCTGGCCGACCCGATGCCCTAGCAGCTGGCGGCGGCACTCTGCCCGCCGTTTGGTGACGTCCGGCCTCAGATGGCTGATGACAGCGAGGCCGGAGACAGCTCTTGGCGACCTCACGTGCCACCGCCGGTAGAGCGCTAGCCTTCCAAGCTGGATGTCGCGAGTTCGAGTCCCTTCTCCCGCTCCACCCTCACGCGGTTGGACTCCGCGCCGCGAGGCCAAATGGTCCGCAGGCGAATAACAGACGTCTGGCCGCTGCGATCGCCGTGCAGTTCATTTTCTGAATTGTCATCGAGGCGGAGCATATTTCCGCGATGATCCCCCGATAGCCGTGGTCGAGACGGCTGCGGGTCTGGTGTCGAGCTTCCTGGGCATCGGCGGTGGGGTCATTCACGTCCCCCTCCTGGTGCGTGGCCTCGGCTTCCCAATCCACATCGCAACCGCCACATCCCACTTCGTACTGGTCACCATGGCGGCCGTGGCAACCGTCACCCAAGTCCTCGGCGGCGATTTCAACGCCCCGGGAGCCGTCGCTCGAACGCTCGCACTGTCCGCCGGGGTGATCGCCGGGGCCCAACTGGGCGTCTGGCTGTCCCAGCGGATCGGCGGTGTCGCGATCCAGTGGCTCCTGTCAGCGGCACCTGCGGCGATCCGGCTGCTCTGCACGCTGTGAGCGGCTCCGGCCTCCATCGCCGGCGAGAGCCCGGACTTGGCGGCGCGATCGAGGGCATGGCCCTGTGCGCCGCCATCGCGATGCTGGCGACCGGGGCGGCGCGCGTTGCCACGCTGACGGGCGCGCCGGTCATCGGCCTGCTCGCCGGGATGGCGATCAGCGTGGTTCGTCGGCCGACTGCGCGGCTGCAGCCGGGGATCACATTCTGCAGCCGCCGCGTGCTCCAGCTGGCGGTGGCTCTTCTCGGCGCCCAGCTCGACATCAGCCAGGGGCTGGCCGCCGGCGTGGCCTCGCTGCCCGTCCTCCTCGGGACGCTGGCCATCGCCCTGCTGGCCACCGTGCTGCTCGGACGCCTCCTCCACGTCGGGGGCAACCTGCGCACCCTCATCGGCGCAGGCACCGCCATCTGCGGGGCGAGCGCCATCGCCGCGGTGGCGCCGGTGGTCGATGCGGCGGCGGCGGATGTCGCCTACGCGCTGACCACCGTCTTCGTCTTCAACGCGGCCGCGGTGATGATCTTCCCGGTGATCGGCCACGCGCTCACGATGTCGCAGCAGTCCTTCGGTCTCTTCGCCGGCACGGCGATCAACGACACCTCATCGGTGGTCGCCACCGGGTTCCTGTACGGAACGGCCGCGGGGCAGCACGCCATCGTCGTCAAGCTGACCCGCACGCTGTTCATCGTGCCCCTCTGCCTGGGGCTGGCATTGCAGCGCGGTCGCCGCGGCGCGGGCCGCCAGCTGCCGTCGATCGGCCACCTGGTGCCGTGGTATCTGGTCGGCTTCCTGGCGCTGAGCGCGCTGGTCAGCTTCGCGCCGCCGCCCGCTGGGGTGCGCAGCGGGCTCAGCAACGCTACGCTGTTCCTCATCACCGTGGCGCTGGTTGCCATCGGCCTCTCTACCGACGTTGGCGCCCTGCGCCGGCGCGGAGCGAAGCCCTTCTACCTGGGCGCCCTTCTCTGGGCGACGCTCATCGCCGCCAGCCTTGCGCTCGCCGCGGTAACCGGGTCGCGGTAGGGCCTCGTGTGCTCTCAGGACGCATCGATCGCGGACCAGAGCCAGCCACGAAGCGGAATAGCAGTTGATGGCCGGTGGCATCAAGGGGTGCAAAGCCGAGCTCGTCAACGACGATCAGGTCGCTGCGCAGCAGTCCATGTTGAACTCAAGACCAGGCCGTCGCAGTCCATCACGGCGATCCACAGGTTGTCGGCGGGGCGTCCAATCAGCGTGCGACGGCCATCGCGCACAGCGGCGAGCTGCCCGCGCGCCGCGCGGTTGAGCCCGCGCCCGTCAGTGCGCGGCCGGCACCCGCACCAGCGAGTCCACCGACGTCCGCAGGGTGCCGCGCTCGATGCGCAGCAGTGCCATGTTCTGCAGCGACTCCCACCCGTCCTCAGCGCGCTGCGCGAACCCCGACGAGGCCACGACAACAGACTCGGACCGAACGCGGAAGTGCAGGTCGTAGAACACGGTGTCCAACTCCGTCGACGTCGACGCGCCGCCGGACGACGCACCCAGCCGCGGCACACGCGAAGGGTCGTGAGCGCTGATCACGTACACGGCGTCCGGTGCCAGCAGCGTGGCGTTGAGGCTGGTGGGCTCGAAGCCGGCGAAGATCCGCTCCACCATGGCCGCGGCGGCCTCGACCACTGACGCTCCATCGGCCATGCGTGCGGCGATCGCCAGGAAGTAGCGCTCGCTGTCGGTCGTGCCCTGCATCTGCGCGAGCCAGCCCTCGGGGAGGATGTCGTCGAGGCGCTCCTGCGGGTGGATAGCGCCGTTGTGCGCGAAGGCCAGCGGGCCGCGCACGAAGGGATGGGTGTTGGCGATGACCACCGGCAGGCCCGGCGTCGCCCAGCGCAGGTGAACGAACCCGGCGTCACCTCGCGAGCGGTGCGTCATCGCGGCAAAGCGCGGGTCGTCTGCCGCGCACGTCGTCGAGCGCTCCACCCCGCGCGTGCCCCCCGGTTGCCCGTCGGGCCCGTACCACGCCATCCCCCAGCCGTCGGCGTGCTGACGGGACAGAGCGGTGAACGCCCCGATGTCGGCGGGCCCGAGCGCGTCGGCGACGGTGCACGCCTCCCGCGCCGCCCACGCCATCAGCCGGCACATCAGGTGTACTTCCCCATGCCGCCGGCGACGTCGATCGACGTTCCGGTCAGGTAGCTCGCCCGGTCGCTGGCCAGGAAGGTGACCAGCCCGCTCACCTCCTCAACGCCCCCGAAGCGACCCAGCGGCACCTCGTCCTTGGCCAGCGCGGCGAAGAACTCCTCGGCGGTGCTGTCCGGCGCGCGGCGCCTGCGGATGTTCTCCCACTGCGGGGTCACCACGAGGCCGATGTTGACGCTGTTGACCAGGATCCCCTCGCTCCCGAGCTCCAGCGCCAGCGCCTTGGAGAGGTTGAGGCATGCGGCTCGGATGACGGTGGTTGCAAAGAATGTGGGATCGGGGTAGCGCGCGTACACCGAGTTGATGTTGATGACCCGGGCGGCGGCGCTGGCGCGGAGGTGGGGGAGTGCGGCGCGCGTGCAGCGGATCTGCGAGAACAGCTTGACGTCCAGGTCGGCACGCCAGTCGTCGTCGCTGAGCGACTCGAAGTTCCCAGGGTGTGCGGCGCCCGCATTGTTGACGAGGATGTCCAAGCCGCCGAGCGCGTCCGCGCTGCGCTGCACCAGGTCCTCGACCTGCGCCGCGTCGGTCACGTCGGCGACCTGCGCGTGCACGGCGCGCCCGCTGCCGCGCAGTCGTTCAGCGGCTGTCTCCACCTCGGCAGCGTTGCGCGCACAGATGGCCACGTCGACTCCCTCGCGGGCCAGCTCCTCCGCGACGGCCAGGCCGATGCCCTTGGATCCGCCGGTGACCAGCGCGCGGCGGCCGCCCAGGTGCAGATCCACTAGACCCCAGCGCCGGCCGGCGGCGACTGCCTGCTCGCGTGTTCGAGCAGCGAGCGCCGCGGCGGGGCGAAGACGTCGACCTCGCGGCAGCTGGTGTTCTTGGTGCGCGCGCCGTGCGACACCCAGCTCGGCACCACCGCCACGTCGCCCACGCGCATGGTGCGCACGTCGCCGTCGATCTCGAACTCGAACTCACCCTCGAGGACGAGCACGATCTGCTCCTCCTCGTGCACGTGCATGGGCGCCTCGGTATGCGGCTCGAAGCTGACGAAGTTCAGCATCGCGCCGTCGCCGACCACGGGGCGGAAGCCCAGCCCCGGAACGAACTCGACGGGGTCGATGGCGTCGACGTCGACGTACCGGCCCGGTCGCGTCGGTGTGCCCCCGGCCGCCGTCGTGAAGTGCTGCTCTGCGTCGCTCATCGTCCCTCCAGTTTTGCGCTGAACAGTGTGCCGAGGCGTCGCACGCCCTCGTCGATGTCGTCATCGCCACACAGGCTGAACGCCAGGCGCAGCCGGTTCGAGCCGTCACGGGCGGGGTGGAACGGCCGTCCCGGCACGAACGCCACTCCGGCGTCGCGTGCCTGCGCCGCCAGCTGCGTCGTGTCGAGCCACTCCGGCCCGTTCAGCCAGGTAAAGAAGCCGCCCTGCGGCCGCGTCCAGGTGAACCCGTCCGGCATGTGCTCATCGAGCGCCGCCAGCATCAGGTCGCAGCGATGCGAGTAGAGCGCGTTGGAACGCTGCAGCTGCTCGTCCATGTGGCCGCCGCGCAGGTAGTCCTCGAGCAGGCGCTGGCCGAACGCGCCGGCGCACTGGTCGGAGTTCTGCTTGGCGATCACCATCTGCGCCACCACCGGCGCGGGGCCCACCGCCCAGCCGAGACGCACGCCCGGGAAGAACGTCTTCGACGTCGTCCCGATCTGCGTCACCACGTCGGGTGCGAGCGACCACAGCGACGGCGCAGGCTCGCCCCTGAACATGAGCTCGCGGTAGGCGACGTCCTCCACCACGAGCACGTCGTGCTCGCGGCACAGCTCCACCAGCGCGCGGCGCCGGTCCGTAGACATGCTGATCCCGCTGGGGTTCTGGTGGTCGGGGATGGTGTACAGCATCTTCACGCGGCTGCCGCGGAACAGCTGCGCCAGGGCGTCGACGTCGATGCCGTCGCCGTCCATGGGCACGCCGCGCACCTCGGCCTCGAAGGCACGCAACCCGTCGATGGCGCCGAGGTACGTCGGCGACTCGACTGCCACCACGTCCCCGGCGTCGACCATGGCCTTGGCCAGCAGGCTGATGGCGTCGATGTTGCCGCTGGTCACAATCAACTCGGCGGGCTCCGGCCGGCGCCCCTGCGTGGCCTGCAGCCGGCTCGCAAACGCCTCGCGCAGCCCGGGCAGGCCGGGGGTGGGGGAGTACTGCAACGCCGTCCCGGGGTCACCGTCGAGGATCGTCCTGGTCAGCTCGACCAGAACCCGCGCCGGGAACGTCTCTGGGTCGGGCAGGCCGCCGGCGAAGCTGATCAGGTCGGTGCCCGCGGCCAGCGCGAGGATGGCGGCGAGCTCGCCGCTGGCGCCCTCGGTGCGGCGCGCGAAGGCCGGCGCCCACGCGCGTCGCACGGATGTGGTCATCTGCTCGCGCATGCCTCCTCCGCCCGCCTTGACAGGGTGTGGTTCGACCGGCACACTCTGGCGGCTGAGTTGCCGCGAATGAAAGGGGATGGTGCCGAAGTGGGGGTCAATTGGCAGCTCCGCGGTCCGTGGTGGCTGACGGATGGCTGACAGCGTAGCGCCTCTGGCCGGCCTGACGGACGTGGTCGCGGGCCCAGCGCGCACGGCGGTGCTCGATGCCGTGGACCTGGAGATCCTCCAGCTTCTCGCCGGTGACGCCCGCCTGTCCCAGCGCAGCCTGGCCCGCTCGCTGGGCATGTCCCCGCCGGCGGTCGGCGAGCGCATCTCGCGGCTCGAGCGGGCCGGGGTCATCCGCGCCTACTCCATCGAGGTGGGCTGGCCGGAGGCCGGGTTCCCGGTCACCGTCTACCTCACCATCACCGCCGTGCAGGGACACTCGCTGGCGCCGGTCATCGAGGCGCTGCGCGCGCTCCCCGAGGTCACCGACGTCAGCCTGGTCACCGGCGCCATCGACCTGATGGCGCGCCTGGTGGTCCGCGACCACAACCACCTCCGCGAGCTGCTCCTGCAGCGCGTCTGGCAGATCACCGGCGTGCAGCGCACCGAGACGCTGGTCACGCTCGCCGAGATGAAGCCCAAGCGCTTCGCCGTCCAGCTGCTCCACTCCATGCGCGCGCAGCTCGCCGGCGCGGCGGCGGCGCAGGGAGGGGTGGTGTGAGCGGCAGGAGGCCCGACCCCGGCGACCAGGGAGTCGGATCGCCGGGTTTCGTCGAGCGCCACAGCCTGCACACGCAGGCGCAGCTCGCCGCCGTCGACGACCTGGTGGCCCAGATCCGCGAGCAGGACCTGCGCACCGTGCGAGTGGTGATCGTCGACCAGCATGGCATCCCGCGCGCGAAGTTCCTCTCCGCGGATGCCGCGATCTCCGCGATGCGCAACGGCGCCGACTTCTCGGGTGCGATCTACAGCCTGGACACCTCCAACGGTGTGTTCCCGCAGGCCTTTGCCCAGGGTGGCGGCTTCGGCATCCCGGAGTTCTCGGGCTTCCCGGACCTTGTCATCGTGCCTGACCCGGGCACCTTCCGAGTGCTCCCCTGGGCCGACCGCACCGGCTGGGTGCTCTGCGACGTGTACTTCAGCAACGGCAAGCCAGTCCCTCTCGATGGCCGTGCCATCATGCGCGAGCAGCTTGGCCGTCTCGAGGCCGCCGGGTACAGGTACACGGCGGGGCTCGAGGTCGAGTACTACATCGTCCGCCTCGCCAACGACCGGATTGCGCTGGACCAGACAGGCGCACCGCCGCCGCCGCCCGTGGTCGATGTGTTCGAGCAGGGCTACCAGTTCCTCTCGGAAAGCCGGCTCGACGGTGTCGAGGACACACTGCGTGCACTGCGGGACGGGCTCTCCGCCGTGGGCGTGCCCCCACGCTCGATGGAGGACGAATGGGGCCCAGGACAAATGGAGTTCACCGTGGCTCCGATGACGGGTCTCGATCCAGCCGACGCAATGATCATGTTCCGCACGGCGATCAAAGCGATCTGCCGGCGCCGCGGTCTGCTGGCGACATTCATGTGCTGGCCGGGCTTACCGAACTTCTTTCCGTCGGGGTGGCACCTGCATGAGTCGCTGACCGCCACCGACGGCGGCGAGAACGTGTTCGCCTCGCCGACCGAGATGCTCTCCCCGGTTGGGCGCCAATTCGTCGCCGGCCTGCTGGAGCACGCCAAGCCGATGACCATCTTCACCACCCCGACCGTCAACGGCTACGGGCGCTTCCGGCCCTACTCATTCGCTCCTGACCGTATCGGCTGGGGGTTCGAGAATCGCGGCGTGATGGTCCGTGTCCAAGGGGGTGCCGGCGACGCCGGGACCCACATCGAGAACCGCCTCGGTGAGCCCGCTGCCAACCCCTACCTTTACATGGCGGCCAACATCGCCGCGGGGCTCGACGGGATCAGCCGCGGTGCCGAGCCGCCCCCGCCGGTGACCTCTGATCCGTACGCCGAGGAGGCCGAGCTGCTGCCCACCTCCCTCGGCGCCGCCATCGCCGCGCTGGAGTCGGACACGATGTTCCGCCGCGCATTTGGTGACGCCTTCGTCGACTTCTACCTGATGATGAAGCGCGCCGAGAACGCGCGTTACGAGGCCGCTGTCGCGGACGCTCCGCCACCTGAGGGCACAGTCGTGTCGGACTGGGAGATGCGTGAGTACTTCGAGGTGTATTGAACCGTGGCGCTGCAGCACGTTGTTCTTTTCTCCTTCCCAAGCGAGCTCTCCGCGGATGACGATGCGGCGATGCGTGCGCAGGTGGCGTCATGGCCGATCGAGATCGGCGGAATGAACCGCTTGCGTCTGGGGAAGGACCTGACCGGGGAGCGGACCCGCGGCTATTCGCGGCTGCTTTACATGGAGTTCGACGGTCTTGAGGAGCTCAAGCGGTACCAGCAGCACCCAGTCCACCAGGCGTTTCATCGTTGGGTGGTGGAGCACGACTGCACGCCCCTGGCGTTCGACTACGTCATCGACGGCGACACCGAGCTCATGACAAACGATCGTGAGAACACCGACCGAAAAGAGGAGGCGAGTCCATGACCGTCACAAGGGGACCGGATGTTGTCGGGGCGGGTGGCCCGGGCGTGGTCACCGCTGGTAAAGACACTCTGGCGCGGGGAGCGCTCAGCACATGGGACGCGGTCGCGATCTCCGTCTCCGTGCTGGCTCCGGGCATGGCCATGCTCCTCAACGTGCCCGGCGTCGCGCTGGTGGCCGGCGGCTCAACACCTCTGGCGTTCCTGCTCGGGGGCATCGGGGTGCTCGCGCTCGCGTTCGTGATCATCGGTTTCACCCGTCGCATGGCGTCGGCGGGATACGCCTACACGTACGCCTCACGGAGCATCGGCAAAGAGGGTGGTTTCGTCGCCGGCTGGCTCTACGCCTTTGGGCTCGCCTGTTTCGTGCCCATGACCATGGCGGGCGTCGCCGGCCTGGCCATCAACCTGCTCGGACTCGACTCCAAACTCTGGTTCCCGTTCTTCCTCATCGGCATGGCGCTGTTGGTGGGCCTGTCGATCATCCGGATCAAGGTCACCACCACCGTCCAGCTCATCGTCGGTGTGGTGACCATCGCGGTGATCGTGCTGGTGGATCTCTTCGTGGTCGGCAAGGGCGGCGCCAGCGGCAACACGCTGCAGCCATTCACCTTCGGACACACCGTGTCGGGCGGCTTCAACGGCGTCTTCTACGGGATCATCCTGGGGGTTACGTCCTACATCGGATTCGAGACCGCAGCCGACTTCGGCGAGGAGACGGCCAATCCGCGCCGCTCCATCCCCATCGCCATCATCGCCGCCACCGGCTTCGCCATCGTCTTCTACCTGCTCACCACCTACGCCATCGCCATCGGTTTCGGCGTGGACAACGGGGCCGCCGCCGGCGCTGACTCGTTCGCTCTCAAGACGGTCGCCAGCAAGTTCGTCGGCGGCCCATTCGCGACGCTGGTCGAGATCGGTGGCATGCTGGCCGCCTTCATCGTCTGTCTCGCCTGCGCGACCGCCGCGGCGCGGACGCTCTTCGCGATGGGTCGCGAGGGCGTGCTGCCAGGCTGGTTCGCCAGGACCAACGATCGTTACAAGACCCCCGTCAACGCCACCGTGGCAGTGGCCTTGGTGGCGACCGCGGCCGCAGCACTGATCGGCTTCGTGTACCCGCAGGACGCATTCGGTGGCGCAACGACCACCATCTACTTCTTCTACGCCACCCTCGGCACGCTGGCGGTGATCCTCGTCTACATCATGCTGTGCCTTGGCGGCATGGCCTTCTTCCGCCGCACCAAGGCCAGCTACAACCCAGTGCTGCACGCACTGGTGCCGCTCATCGGAGCCGTCGTCTTCGGGGCTGCCTTCTACGGCTCCGTGTACCCGCAGCCGCCGTTTCCGCTCAACCTCACCCCGTACATCACCGCCATCTGGCTGGTCGTCGGTATCGTCGCCGTGCTGACGCTGCGTTCGCGCAACCCGGCCGCGGTGGCGCGCATCGGGTCCATCCTCGGGGAGGAGGGAGGCGAGGACGCCAAGCTGCTTGGATGATCGATGACCACGTCCACCCCTTCCCGCTGACGTTCGAGCCCCTGGACCTCGCCAGGTTCACGCTCGACGTCGGCGACGGAGACGACGCCGATCGCCGCCGCGCGGAGATCGAACCCACGCGGCTGGTCACCGAGATGCTGCGCGTCCGCCTGGCCGGCCACCTCGGCTGCGACCCGGTGGAGGTGGTACGCGCGCGCGACGAGGTCGCCGCCCGCGACTGGCGGGACTACGTGCGCGGGCTCTTCGCCGACTCGGGGACGACGGGCATGGTGATGGACGCCGGCTGGCAGGGCCTGGCCCGGGGTGGAGCGGACCGGTACCAGGAGCTGGCGGGGGTGCCGGTGTGGGAGCTGGCCAGGCTCGAGCCGGTTCTCGACCGCCTGCTCGCCGAGGATCGTGGCGCGACCGAGATCCTCGCCGAGGTGGACGCCTTCATCGACCGCGCCCTGGCCGACGGCGCGGTGGGCTTCAAGACGGTGCTCGCCTACCGCACCGGGCTCGCCGTCGACCCCGGCGCCACGCTCGCGCAAGCTGAGCGCGGACTGGCCGCCGACCGCTCAGCGGGGGTGCCGGTGCGCCGGAGCGGCAAGGCGCTGCGCGATCTGCTGTTTTGCCGGCTGCTGGAGTGCTGCGCCGACGCCGGCCGGCCCCTGCAGGTGCACACGGGCATGGGCGACGCCGAGATCCGCCTCGCCGAGGCCGACCCGCTGCTGCTCGACGAGGTGCTGCGCACGCCAGCGGGGTCGAGCGCCGACGTTGTGCTCATCCACGCCTCCTACCCCTGGCACGAGCAGGCCGGGTACATGGCCTCGGTGCGGCCCCGCGTGTGGACCGAGTACTCGCTGTGCAACCTCTTCAGCCCGGCGACGACGGCCGACCGTCTGCTGCGCCTGCTCGACGTCGCCCCCGTCGGACGGGTGACGCTGGGCAGCGACGGCCACGGCATCCCCGAGAGCCACTGGTTCGGCTGCGTGGTGCTGCGCGATGCCTGGGAGACGGTGAGCGAACGCCTGGCTGGCTCGGTGAGCGCCGCCTGGCTGGTGCGCGCTCGCGACAGCATCTTCGAGGACAACGCGCGTCGCCTGTACCAGCTGCCCGCGCGCGAGCGCCATGAGGCGGTGGCGTGGCATTGACCTTCACCGCCGAGCCCGCCACCAGCCTCGATGACGCTCGGCGCGAGGCCATCCTGGTCAACCCGGGATTCGGTCAGGTCTTCACCGACCACATGGTCACCGTCAGCTGGCAGGCGGAGAGGGGCTGGCACGACGCCGTGCTCCGGCCCTACGGGCCTCTGGCAGTGGAGCCCGGCACCACCGTGTTCCACAATGGCCAGGCGATCTTCGAGGGCTTCAAGGCGTATCCGCAGGCGGACGCCGGGGTCGCCATGTTCCGCCCCGACGCCAACGCAGCCCGCTTCGCGCGGTCCGCGGAGCGCCTGGCGCTGCCCGCGCTGCCCGCCGAGGACTTCGTCGCCGCGGCCGAGCTGCTGGTGCGCACCGACCGCGCCTGGATCCCGCGTGGCGACGAGATGAGCCTCTACCTGCGCCCCTTCATGTTCGGCACCACCGTGGGGCTCACCGTCCGGCCCGCCGCCGACGTCAGCTTCGTCCTCATCGCCTCGCCCGTCGGCGCCTACTTCGCCTCAGGGCCGAAGCCGCTCTCGATGTGGGTGTCGGAGAGGTACTCGCGCGCCGCCCCGGGGGGCACCGGCGCGGCCAAGTTCGCGGGCAACTACGCGGGCAGCCTGGCCTCGGTGCGCGAGGCCTACGACCAGGGCTGCGACCAGGTCGTCTTCCTCGACGTCGTCGAGCGCCGCTGGGTCGAGGAGCTCGGCGGCATGAACCTGTTCTTCGTGTTCGACGACGGCAGCGTGGTCACCCCGGAGCTCACCGGCACCATCCTCGAGGGCGTCACCCGCGACTCGCTGATCACGCTCGCCCGCGCCCAGGGCCACACCGTCGTCGAGCGGCGTGTGTCCATCGACGAGTGGCGCGAGGGCGCGCGCTCGGGACGCCTCACCGAGGTGTTCGCGTGCGGCACGGCCGCCGTGATCACCCCGATCCGGCAGCTCAGGTGGGGGGGCGGGGAGGTGACCATGGCCGACGGCGGCGACATCGGACCGTGCGCCAGCGCCCTGCGGACGGCGCTGCTCAACATCCAGTACGGGCGCGCACCCGACGTCCACGGCTGGATGCACCGCATCGCGACGGAGGCCGGCTGACCTCAGTCCCCGGCGATGCCGAGGAACCGTCGCGCGTTCGCGTGCAGCAGGGCCCGGGGTGGACCTTCAGCCCGGTCAGGCCGAGGTCAGCAAAGCGCTCCAGCTCCGCGATCGCGTTGGCACCGAGTGGGTCGACGCACCCGAAGCCGATGAACTGGTCGCCGAAGCGCCGGACAGTTCGATCCTGTCCCTCGGCACGCCCACCCTCGGGACTGATGTGGCGAAATTAGATCAGCGCTCGAGCTGAAGTTCCTGCGCCAGCGATGCCAGCACCTCGAGGTGCTGCGAGATTGATCCGAGCCCGGCGTTCATGGTGTTGATCGACACGTGCGTTGCCCGCGCGTCGCGCCAGCGGCCGACCTGGTCAACCGCCTTCGCGAGACCGTCGGCGGTCCAGCTCACGCGCCCCTCCACTCCCAACTGGGAGGGGTCGCGTCCTGCTGCCAGCGCGGCACCGTCAATGGTCGCTCGCGCCTCATCAAGCTTCGGTCCAGGGGGCACCTGGGGAAACCACCCGTCCGCCAGGCGGCCGACGCGCTCGTACGCTCGGAGACTTTGCGCGCCGAACCAGATGGGGATGGGACGCTGCACCGGTAAAGGCGCAAGTCCGGCACCTACCACGTTGTCGTCCGAACTGTGAAATGTGACTGACGTCTCGGTCCAGAGGCGGCGCAGGAGGGCGACCTGCTCCTCGCTTCGTCGACCTCGGGTGGTGAAATCCTTTCCGAGTGCGTCGTACTCCACCCGGTTCCAACCCAACCCCACTCCCAGGCGAAACCTGCCGTGTGTCAGCAGGTCGATCTCGGCGGCCTGTTTGGCGACGAGCACTGTCTGACGTTGCGGCAGGATGATGATGCCGGTGACCAACTCAAGCGAGGTGATCCCGGCAATGAACCCGAAGAGCACCATCGGCTCGTGGAAGGACGTGTTCACGTCGTAGGGCCCCGTCCACGGAGAGTGCACCACCGGGTCCGCACCGACCACGTGGTCGTAGGCGAGGAGATGTTTGTAACCCAGCTCTTCCACGCGCCGGCAGTACGTGCGCACACCGTCGGGGTCCGGACCAATCTCAGTCTGCGGAAATACCACGCCGATCTGCATGCGCACATGGTAGGAACTGACTGCTCGCTGACGCGACAGCTGGGTCAGCGCACCGCGGTACTCTCAGGCCGCGACCGCCACCTCACCCGCATCGGCGCCTGCGGCGAGCTCCCGGGCGGCCACGATGTCTCCATCCACGCCCCCGGTCAGTGGCGCGACGCCGGCTCGAAGCGTCTGCTGGAGGCCGAGCCTGCTCATCTGGTTGAGCAGTCGCTTCGCCGCCACGACTCCCGACGCCACGCCGCCGTCGCGGATGAGCAACGCTGCGGCGCCACCCTCGAGGATGGTCACCGGCTCATTGGCTCGCGCATATGCGATGACCAGCGCGGCGTAGCCTGGCCGGGCGCTCGCAGGGATCGTCTCGTCGATGACGAACAGGCAGCAGGCGCCGTCACCGGTCACGGCCTCGGCCGCGGCTACAAACTTGTCGTGACCGATGGCCCAGGGGAGCTGCGAGATCGGTGGCAGCTCGATCGGTGCCACCGGTCAGCTCACCAGGAGGTTGGCCGCCAGAGTGTCGAGCGCGGCGAGGCGATCGACCAAGGCTGTCCCCGCATTTTTCCCCCAGTCCAGCAACTCGTCCACCGCCGCGGTCAGCTCGCGCAGGCGCAGCGGCTTGGGGAGCGCGCTCACCCCGCTGTGCAGCGGCAGCGGCCGACGGAGCGAGCCACTCACGAAGCAGATTCCGCTGCGCATCCCGTTGGGGAGGGCCACCAAGCGGCGTCCGAGGTCGACGCCGTGTGTATCGGGAAGCAGGCCATCGAGCAGAATGGCGCCGAAGCGATGACGCTCCACGGCGCGGGTCGCTTCAGCGCCCGTGGCGACCGCTGTGACCTCTCCCGCCAGGTCGGCCAGCGCACGAGAAAGGAAGGATCGGACCAGTTCGTCGTCCTCGACGATCAACAGCGGCAGCGTGTTTCGCACGTTCGAGATCCTACCGGCTCACTCCTGACGATGCGGACACGAGATCAAATTGTGATGACATCCGCACTGATGCCCGATCTCATCCAGGGTGATGGGGCCGTCCGCGAAGTCCATACCCGGTTGCCCCGGTCCGGGTGCGCCCGCGTGGGCCGCACGGACGTATGCCGGCCGGCCGTCGAGCGTTGTCCAGGCGGGCATGTTCGGGACGCCGGCGCGAACCATGCGCAGCGCGGCGACGGCCGACGGGGCCGTATCGAGATGGCGGTGACCGACCGACGGCGCGTAGGTCGCCGTCGAGAGGTCGATGGGGTCCCCTGGCCAATCCGTGAGCAGACCGGAAAGTGCCTGTCCCAGGGCGGCGACTCCCACCTCGCAGAGGCGGCGAGTCAGCGTTCCCGAGGTGTCGCCATCGGCAACATGCAAGGTCCTCTGCGCCAGCATCGGGCCCGCGTCGACCTTCGGGATGGCCCGGTGCAGCGTGATCCCAGCGACCGAGTCGCCGTCGGCGATGGTCCAGTACACGGGTTCCGGGCCTCGTCGGGCGGGGAGGGCGCTGGGGTGGATGTTCATCCAGCCGTGGCGCGGTACCGCGAGGGCCCGGGCTCCGATGATCTGGTCAAAGCTGGCCATGACGACGGCGTCGGGGTCGACGCCGGCGAGGTCGAGGATGGTGTGTTCGTCGTTGACCCGCCAGGCGCGCAGCAGCGGCACAGCGATGTGGTCGGCGATGCGACTCAGCGCGTTGTCGCCGAGGATCGCCTCGTGCGCACCGGGTGACGTGAGCAGCCCCACCACCTGGATGTCGTCGAGCTGGAGCAGCGCGAGCAGGAACGCCAGGCTGTAGTCCGAGGGAAAGCCGGCGAAGACGACCCGTGCTCCCGCTGTCGTGTGCGCCGTCCCCGGCAGTGGCGGCAGGTCGCGATCGGGGATGAAGGAGAACTCGCGGCGCTCCCAGAGGTTCGCGCGGACCTCGTCCAGGGCAGGAGATGTCGTCGCCACCGGGGAATCCTAGCTGCTGCGGCGATCAGCACACGCCGGCGTCGCTGCCGGGCAGCAGGCCGTCGATGACAAGACTGGCGAACGCCTCGTCGAACCGTTGCGGAGTGGCGCCGGCGATTCCCGAAACCGCCCGGCGCAGCGACGCGCTCGCCAGCCTCGGGTTCTCAAGTACCGTCGCCAGGATCGCCCCTCGCAGCTGGCGAAGGCTCCCCTGGTAGCGCGGGTGATGGCGACGCACCACCACAGCGCCGGAGCGGCGGAAGGCGCAGCCGTGCGCCAGTGGACAGCCCTCGCACCGTGGCTGAGAGCGGCAGTGCAGCGCGCCGACATCGAACAGCGCGTATGTGTATTCACGGATGGGCATGCCGGGCGGCCGACTCTCGCCGATCACAGCGTCAAGCACCGAAGCACTGACGTGGGCAGGCTCGCTGCCCAACACCGCGCGGGCGGCAACGCGACCGATGTTGACATCGCGCGGCGGCACCCGAGCTGTCCCGACATCGCTGAAAGCCAGCAGAGCGCGGGCGGTGTACGAACCCACACCGGGCAGGGCTTGCAGGCCGACGTCATCCGCAGGCCACCCGCCGGCGGTCACACGAGCCGCCGTCAGCCACAGTGCTCGGGCACGGCGCGGATACCCCAGGCCCTGCCACTCACGCAGGACGTCGTCGAGGGACGCGGCGGCGCAGACGGCTGCGTCCGGCCAGCGACACAGGAAGCGATCCCACCGAGGCAGCACGCGGCCCACCGATGTCTGCTGCAGCATCACCTCGCTGACCAGTACGCGCCAGGGGTCTGTTGTCAGCCGCCACGGCAGGTGGTGGCGGCCGTGCTCTGCGAACCAAGTCGGCAGCGAGTCAGTCCACATCGCGCGTCAGTGTCGCTCAGACGGTCATGCCCGGTCACGAACAGTCGTCGCGGCGGGTCGATTTGCGACACTCGGCCGCGTCCATCGGTACGAGGAGGCACAGTCATGGCGCGCCATACCATCACCTTGATCCCCGGCGACGGGATCGGGTATGAGGTCAGCGAGGCGGCGCGCCGGGTCATCGACGCGACCGGTGTCGACATCGAGTGGGATGTGCAGAATGCCGGCCTCGACGTCGTCGAGGAGTTCGGCACGCCAATGCCGGACCACGTGCTCGAGTCGATTCGGAGGAACAAGGTGGCCATCAAGGGGCCGCTGACCACCCCCATCGGCAAAGGCATGCGCAGCGTCAATGTGGCCCTGCGCCGCGAGCTCGACCTGTTCGCGCTTGTGCGACCGACGAAGTGGTACCCGGGGGTGCGCAGCCGGTACGACAACGTCGACCTCGTGGTCATCCGCGAGAACACCGAGGATCTCTACGCGGGTATCGAGTTCGCGGAGGGGGAGAAGGAGACTCTCGAGCTCATCGAGACCATCGAAAGGCTCAACGGCCGGCGCATCAGGGCCGATTCCGGCATCAGCATCAAGCCGACGAGCATCACAGGGACGCGGCGTGTCTTCCGCTTCGCCTTCCAGTGGGCCATCGACAATGGCCGCCGCAAGGTGACCGCGGTGCACAAGGCCAACATCATGAAGCACACCGAAGGTCTGTGGCTGCGCGTCGCGGAGGAGGTTGCCAAGGACTTCCCGCAGGTCGAGTTCGACGACCGCATCGTCGACAACATGGCCATGCAGCTTGTGCAGAAGCCCGAGCTGTACGACGTGATGGTCATGCCCAATCTCTTCGGTGACATCCTCAGCGACCTCTGCGCGGGGCTCGTCGGTGGCCTCGGACTTGCGCCCGGTGCCAACACCGGCGACGAGATCGCCCTCTTCGAGGCCACCCACGGGAGCGCGCCGAAGTACGCGGGCAAGAACGTCGCCAATCCCATGGCGATGATGTTCAGCGGCATGATGATGCTCCGCCACATCGGCGAGACGGATGCCGGTGACAGGCTCGAAGCGGCGATCGCGGCGATCATCGCCGAGGGCCGGAACGTCACGTACGACATGAAGCCGAGTCGCGACGATCCCACGGCGGTGGGCACATCCCAGGTGGCCGACGCGGTGATCGCCCAGCTGCACGGCACACCGGTCGCGCGCTAGTCCGCGCAGTCGGACAGCGCTGAGCCGAGCTCGGCTACGCGCCGAGCTGAGCCGCGGGGCTGAGGGGACTCTCGTCGGCGGCCCCCGACAGGGCCGGGACCACGCGCCCGCGAACAGTGATCTCGGCGACATCGGCGGTGGGCGGCGCGAGCCAGTTCCCCTGCCCGTAACCCACCCCGAGGTGGACGAGCGTGGCCGCCATCGCTGCGGTCTCGATCCCCTCGGCGATCACCTCCGCATGGGTCGCACTGGCGAAGGCGACGGCAGCTTCGATCGCTGCGCGCGCGCCGCGCGAATCGGCCACCGACAGGCTGCGGGCCACCTTGAGAAAATCGGGGACGGTAACGGCCAGGACCTCGAGGCTCGAATGACCCTCGCCGATGTCGTCGAGCGCGAGGCGGAACCCGTGCTCGCGGTAGGCGGCGATCACCTGGCGGAGCCGGCCAAGGTCGCCGATCCGATCACGCTCGGTCAGCTCGAGCACCACCTGCGCGGGCTCGACGCCCGCCGCGGCGAGGACGAGCAGCATCTGGTCGACGTCGTGGACAGGGTCGAGAAATGCGGCGACAGTCACATTCAGAAAGACAACAGAGTGCGGCGGCAGCTTGGCGAGCGCGTGCAGCGCTGCCCGGCGGCACACCCAGTCCAGGTCGCGAGCAAGCCCGAGGTGATGAGCGGCGCGGAACAGGGGCTCGACGCTCTGCTGGCTCCAATTCGGCGGGCGCGCCAGCGCTTCGTACCCCACGACCTCGCCGGTGCGCAGGGACACCACCGGCTGGAAGACGATGTCGACGTCACTCGTGGTGATGATCCTCTCGATGATCGCGGTGATGCGGGGCGGCTCGGCCAGCTGGACGTTGAGCCCCGGGGTATCCGCGACGCGGTCCCCGCCACCGCGCTTGGCTTCGAGCAGGGCAGCGTCCGCCTCCTGCCACACCGCCAGTGCGTTCGCTCCCGCCGCTCCGACCGCGACGCCGACCGATACGCGCACCCGGCCGCGCGGGATGCTGGCGCCGTGCATGGCGGCGCGCATCCTCTCGCCGACGGCCATGGCCTCTCCCGCATCGAGAGCCAGGAGGATGACGGCGAACTCGTCGCCACCCACGCGGGCGATGATGTCGCCGCTACGGGCGATCTCCGAAACGACCCGCGCGACGGTGCGCAACACTGTGTCACCGGCTGGGTGCCCGTACTCGTCGTTGATCGGTTTCAGGTTGTCGACATCGATGGCGACAACAGCGAATGGCACGCGTGGCAGGGAACCGAGCGCAGCGGTGAGCGCGCGCCGATTGCGGGTGCCGGTGAGCGGGTCAGTGGTAGCGTTGTCGATCAGGGTGAGCCGCTGGCGATGGGTTTCGCTGGCAAACCAGGCGGCCAGCGCGCTGACCGTCACCACGGTCAGCACCAGCAGCGACACGTCGCCCACGCCGATGGGGTGGTGGAACCGAGTCGCTCCCATCACCGCGGCGACACCGATCGCCGCCAGCGCCGCCGCACAGGCGGGCAGCACTCCCCGCCAGCGGGCCAGCGCAGCGCACTCCACCAGCGCCGGCAGAAGGATGACGAAGTCCCGGCCCGGCGCGTCGTTGCTGCCGAGGACGACCCACACGCACGCCACCAGTACGTCGGCAGCGCACGCCGCGACCATGACCCGCCGGGCAATCACGAATCGCCGGCGCGGGGCCACCGTGGCAAGGACGTTGTAGAGGGCGACGAGCGCAAGGAGCACCCCGGGCACCGCCGGGCTGCCGACCAGCGACGGGCTTGCCGTCAGCGCGGCGAGCAGCGCCAGGGCGACGGCGACCCATCGAGCCAGCGCAATGCGACCCCCCTGCGCCACGTCAGCCTGGTGGGCGACCGCGCCCGGTGACGTCGTCAAGCATCATCCCTCTCATCCGCCGCCTAACGCTTCAAACGCCACGCTACCGATTGTCACGGGCGACGCGCGCCGCGTCACGCGGTTGTCGTATCGACGTCACATGGCAAGGCGCGATGTGCGCTTGGCGAGGGCGCACAGCCGTATCGCCCCCGTCACCTAGCATCCTTGGGGTGAAGGCGAAGGTCGCCGGCCTCCTGCCGGTTCGGGCGCTGCGGCGGTTCCTGGCGGCGCAGGGGCCCAACTGGGCGACGATCATCGCTTGGAACCTGTTCTTCGCCTTCTTCCCCATGGTCTTCCTCGCCATCAGCGCGGTGGGGTTCGCCCTGCGCGACCCGGGCACGCGTGCCACCGTCGTCCAGCAGGTGCTGGCCGCGTTCCCGTCGTGCAACGCCCAGCAGTCGAGCGGTGGCGACTGTCAGATCGTCACCGCGCTCAACGATTTCCGACACAGTTCCGGTCTCTTCGCGGTCATCGGCATCGTCGGTCTGATCTGGAGCGGTTCGTCGCTGTTCGGCGCCATCGAGCAGGGGCTCAACTCGCTCTACGGCTGCGCCTCGCGGGGTTTCGTTCGGGGGAAGGTCATGGCCATCGGCATGGTCGCGATCTTCACGGTGATGGCTGTGCCGCTGGTGGCCAGCGGCAGTCTGCTCGGGCTCCTCCGGTCGATCCCGGGCGTCCCCGACTTCCTTCGCGGCGGGCCCGCCAGCGTCCTCCTGCAGGTGGGGGCCGGCGTCGTCGATGCCTCGTTGCTCTTCGGGGTCATCTTCTTCGTGGTGCCCAATCGCCACCAGCGGGTGCGCGACGTTCTCCCCGGGGCGGTCGCTGCCGGTGTGATCTTCGAGGGGCTCACTCTGCTGTTCCCGCTCTACTTCGGCCTCGTCACCCACAGCCCGCAGTGGGGCCAGACCTTCGGGTTCATCTTCGTGCTGCTCTTCTATTTCTTTCTCATCGGCCAGATCGTCATGGTCGGGGGCGCCGTCAATGCCGAGATCGCCGCGGCCCACCACCCGGGTGAGGCATCCGAAGCCAAGGCCACCCTCGGCCGCCGCGAGGCGGTGGCAGCAGCCGAGGCGCCCGAGACGGGGTAACGGCCCGGGAGCGTCACGAACGTGTCGCAGTCCGGCAACCGTGGGTCGGTCATGCCGTATGAACCGCGAGTGTGACCTGTGACCGATTGGCACAAACACGTGGATGGGCAGTGACACCGAGCGAGAACACCGTCGGCGACGCCGCCCTGACCGCCCTGGCGCTCGAGCAGCCGATGCGCCTGCTCGTCGACGACCTCCTCGAGGCGGCCCGCGAGTACCTTGACATGGACGTCGCCTTCGTCGCCGAGTTCGCCGGCGGCGAACAGGTCTTCCGCCACGTCACCGGCGACGCGGCGATCTTCCGCCTCAGCACCGAACTTCGTGTACCGCTCGGCTGGATGTACTGCAAGGCGATGAGTGACGGCCGCCTGCCCGAAGCGATCCCGGACACCATGGCCAACGTGATCGCCGCGGCGATGCCGGTCACCGAGGCGGCGCATGTCGGCAGCTACGTGGGTGTGCCGGTCAGTCTCCCCGACGGGCGGGTGTGGGGCTCGATGGCGTGCCTCAGCCGCCGCCCCGACCACAGCGTGGGCAAGCGCGATGTGCGCTTCATGCGCATGTTGGCTCGGATCTACGCCGAGCAGCTCGAGCGCGATGAGCGCGAGGCTCTCGCCCGCCGCCAGAAGCGCGCCCAGATCCGGGCCATCCTCCGTGAGAACCGGCTCATCACCGTGCTGCAGCCCATCGTCGACCTGGTCAGCGGCGCCGCTGTCGGGTTCGAGGCGTTGGCGCGCTTCGAGGGCGAGACGCCGCAGCCACCCGACGTGTGGTTCGCCGCCGCCAAGGACGTGGGCCTGGGATGTGAGCTCGAGCTCGCAGCGGTGCGATCCGCGCTGCCCCACCTCGACACGCTGCCCAACGGCACCTACCTGGCGATCAACATCTCACCCGAAACCGCCGTCACATCCGAGTTCGCAGTGCTCATGGAGCGTGGCACCGACCGCGTCGTCATCGAGGTCACCGAACACGCGGCGATCGCTGACTACCCGCAGTTCAACAGCTCGGTGGCCCGGTTGCGCTTCCGCGGCATGCGGTACGCAGTGGACGATGCCGGCGCCGGATTCGCCACCTTCAGCCACATCCTCAGCACCAAGCCCGACATCGTCAAGCTCGACATGTCGCTGATCCGCGATATCCACCGCGACCTCGCCCGTCGCGCCCTGTTGCACGGCCTGATCTACTTCATCGAGCAGATCAACGCCACGGCGGTGGCCGAGGGCGTCGAGACCATGGAGGAGGCCGAGGCACTCAAGCGCCTCGGGGTGCACTGCGCGCAGGGGTACTACTTCGGCCGGCCCGGGGAGCAGCCTCACCAGGTCGTGGCGGTGGCCAGCCACGAGGACGATGACCACGACACCGCCCTCGGCCGGATCCGCATCCTCCCGCTGGCAAAGTAGCCCAGGGACCGGGCCTCCCGCGGCTCGTATCAAACTGTCGCCCGACCGGGCTGTCAGCCGCGGCCGAGCACTTGCGTTGCACGGTAACCTGTTGTGCGTGGAGCTCAATGTCCGACCGGCGGTAGCGGCGCCACACCGCCAGGAACACCATCGTGATGTCCTGGGAGGTGCCGCCCGCGCGGCGGTGTTCGGCGTCAGCGACGGCCTGCTCACCAACGTTTCGCTGATCCTGGGCGTCGCCGCTGCTCAACCCGCGCCCGGGGTGGTACGCCTGGCGGGCTTTGCCGGGTTGGTGGCCGGCGCGTTCTCGATGGCCACCGGTGAGTACGTGTCGATGAGCGCGCAGCGCGAGCTCATCGAGCGCGAGGTGAACATCGAACGCGAAGAGCTGCGCCGCCACCCGGAATCCGAGCACAACGAGCTGGTGGCGCTCTACGTCTCGCGCGGAGTGCCCCGCGGCGCCGCGGAAGAGGTGGCGACGGCCCTGGCGCGCAGTCCGGAGCTTGCCCTCGAGGTGCACACCCGCGAGGAGCTCGGCGTCAACCCCGGCTCGGGCGGCTCACCACGCGCAGCCGCGCTGTCGTCGTTCGGCAGCTTCGCGTTCGGCGCCCTGGTGCCGCTGGTACCGTGGTTCTTCACCACCGGGACCGCGGCCGTCGTCGCCTCCATCATCCTCGGTGGGGTGATGGCCATCGCCGTCGGCGTGGCCGTCGCCAGCTTCACCGGGAAATCGAAGGTACGCACCGCCGGCCGTCAGCTGGCGATCGCGACGCTCGCTGCGGCGGTCACCTATGGGGTCGGTACGGCGGTCGGCGTCCACACCACCTGAGTGCCGTCCCCCGCGCTCTTCGAGGTCCTGGCCGACACTGAGCAGGCGCCTCCGCGCTGCGCGCTCGAGGAGGAGTACGGCGCCGCGCTGGTGCTGGCCGCCGGCCGCGTCGCCGTCAACTTCGTCAGCACCATCGACGGTATCGTCAGCTATGGCCTCGGTGGCGGCGACTCGTCGGCGGTGGGCGGCGGCATCGCCGCCGATCGCCTGCTCATGGCGATGCTCCGTGCCTTGGCTGGGGTGATCGTTGTCGGCGCCGGCACGGTGCGTGTGGCCGGCAAACATCAGTGGACGCCCGCCACGCTCGCGCCGGATCGAGCCGCCGACCTCGCCGAGCTGCGTGCCGCGGCCGGCCTCCCGGCGACGCCGGCTCCATTGCTCGTGGTCAGCACCAGCACGGGCTTCGCCCGCAACGTCGAGGCGGCGAGCAAACCCGAGACGTCCTTCAGGGTGCTGGCGCCCGAACCGCCACAGCGACGCGTCGACGCGGCCACCATCGTCGCCACCGCACGGGAGCTCGGCGGCGGCGGCGCCATCCTCTGTGAGGGCGGTCCGCGCCTCTTCGGCACCCTCCTCGCCGATCCCGCCCCGCTCGACCTGTTTCTCACGGTCGCACCCCAGCTGGCCGGACGCTCCAGCGACACACCCGACCGGCTCGGCCTCGTCGAAGGGGTGGCGCTGCCGCCATGGGCGCGCGGCGGCCGGCTTGCCTCGATGCGCCGAGCCGGCGAACACCTGCTGCTGCGCTACGCGGTCGACGCGGCACAATCGAACCCGTGAATGTGCGCCGTCCGTCGGGCACCCGGCTGCTACGCGGCGCCGCCGCTGCGGTGGTTGCCATCGCGGCGGTGGCCATCGCCGTACGCGCTGCCCCGCAGGCTGCTCCGTCGTCGAGCCTCAACACCAGCAAGACGGCGTGGCAGCTGCCCCGCCTCGGCACCTCCGGCGAGCTCAGCCTCGCATCGCTGCGCGGCCATCCTGTGGTCGTCGACTTCTTCGCCTCGTGGTGCTATGCCTGTCAGGGCGAGCTACCCGGGATGGCCACGGTGTCAGCCCAGCTCAAAGGGAAGGTCACCTTCGTGGGCGTCAACTCCCAGGAGACGGGCGACGGGATGGCGATGGCTCAGCACTACGGCATCGGCTGGTGGCCGCTCGCCGCCGACCGCGGTGGCGCGGAGGACAGCGGGCTCCGCGACAACCTCGGCGCTGCCGTCATGCCGGTCACCGCCTTCTACGACGCCACTGGCAAACTGCTCGACGTCGTTCCCGGCGCGATCTCGCAGGCTGACCTGAAGACGCGGCTGCACGACCTGTTCGGGGTCGCCGCTTAGGCCAGGCCCTCGCGCTCGGCGCGCAGCTCCTCGGCCAGCCGCTTGGTTGCGGCGGTGAGCTGCACCGGCAGGCGGACGTTGACCTCAGCGATCAGGTCGCCATGGCCGCCGGCGCGCAGGGTGGGCATGCCCAGGCCACGCAGGCGCAGCTTGCTGCCGTTCTGTGTGCCCGGCGCCACCCGCAGCTCGACGGTGGTCCCGCGCAATGTGCGAACCGGCACCTCGCCCCCGAGCAGGGCAACGTCGAGCGCCACCTCGACGGTGGTCCGCAGGTTGTCGGCCTCGCGCTTGAAGCGCGGGTGCGGCCTGATCTGGACGGTCACATAGAGGTCGCCCGCCCCGGCGCCCGACGTTCCCTGGCCACCCTGGCCGGCCGCCCTGACGCGTGCCGCGTTGGCGACCCCTGCCGGGATCTTGACCTCGAGGCGCCGGGTTCGGCCCGTCTCGTCGGCCAACTCGACGGTGCGGGTTGTCCCGCCGTACGCCTCCTCGAGGGTGATCTCGGCACTCCCCTCGACGTCCTGGCCACGCCGCGGCGGGGCGGCGCGAGTGCGGCCGCGCGATCGCGGAGCCGCGCCGCCGGAGCGGCCGAACATGGAGTGGAAGAAGTCCGAGAAGGGGTCGGCATCGCCGAACATGCCCTCCAGGTCCTCGGGCGAAACGGTGCGGTACTCAACCTGCGGGCCCCCGTTGCCGCCTGCGCCGCCACCGCCGAACGGTGACCCTCCGAACGGTGAGGCGCCCGGCTTGCCGGCCTTCTCCCAGGCCTCGTACTCGCGCCAGCGGGGACCGAGCTCATCGTACTTGCGACGCTTCTCGGGATCGCTGAGCACCTCGTTGGCCTCGTTGATCTCCTTGAACTTGCGCTCCGCTTCGCTGTCGTTCTGGTTGAGGTCGGGGTGGTGTTTGCGGGCCAGCTTGCGGAAGGCGGTCTTGATCTCCTTCTGGGTCGCTGTCCGCGAGACCCCGAGGATGCCGTAGTAGTCCTGGAAGGTGGTGGCCACGATGGTGGTTGTACCCGATCCCGCGACTCGTGCAAACCGGCTGGCCGCTGGTCGCGCACGGCGGGTCGCTATCGTCGGCGCGTGGCAGCCTCGCCGGATCTCCGATCGCACAGTCGCCGCCTGCCGGTGAGCCACGGGCCGCTCGACCTGGTTGCCACCATCGGGCCGCTTCGCCACGGGATCGACGACCCCACCATCCGAGTGCAGGGCGGCGAGGTCTGGCGCGGCCTGCGCACGGCCGAAGGCCCAGCGACGCTGCACCTGCGCCTCGACGGCGATCACGTGGTGGCCGACGCGATCGGGCCGGGCGCCAACGCTGCCCTGGCGCTCGCGCCCGCGCTCGCCGGTCTCCACGACGACCCGACGCAGCTGCGGCCGCTGCACCCAGCCGTCGACGAGGCGCGCCGCCGCCGCGTGGGAATGCGGTTCACCTCGGGAACCTCGATCTTCGACGCGCTCCTGCCGCTGGTGCTCGCCCAGAAGGTGGTTGGCCTCGATGCGCGTCGCTCCTATCGCGACCTCGCCCGCCGCCTCGGCGAGCCGGCGCCCGGGGTGGCCGGGCTGCTTCTGCCTCCCGACCCCGCGCGGGTGGTGTCAACCCCGTACTGGACCTTCCATGAGTGCAACGTCGAGCGCCGCCGGGCGACCGTCATCATCGAGGCGGCGCATCGCGCCGCCGCGCTCGAGCGGCTCGGCGGCCTGCTCCCGGCGGAGGCCCGGCTGAAGTTGGAATCGCTCCCCGGCGTGGGTCCGTGGACCTCGGCAGGCGTCACCATGGTGTGCCACGGCGATCCCGACGCTGTGCCTCTCGGCGACTTCCACATCCCCGACAACGTGGCATTCGCCCTCGTCGGCGAGGCGCGTGGTGACGACCGCCGCATGCTCGAGCTGCTGGAGCCTTACGCCGGCCAGCGAGGTCGGGTGATCCGCCTCCTGATGAGTGGCGGGCGGCACGCACCGAAGTTCGGGCCGCGGCTCAGCCGCCAGGACATGCGAAGCCGCTGACTGCCGGGCAAGCCGTTGTGCAGCCGAGGGCGCCGGACCGTCGCACATATGTGACGGCGCCTTCATCTGAATGTGGGCGGATTGGGTGAAGGTGATCGAACACGTCGCTGCACACAGGTTGACACTCCGTGTTTCGTCGATCTCCGATCCAGGAGCTCGCCGCCCCGCCGCCGAGGATGGCAGTTGGGCTGGCCAGCTTCGCCTGCGCCGCTCCGGCCTGCGCCGCGCCCGGCGCCGTTCGCTGTTCGTACGTCGACCGTCGCCAGCGGCAGTGTGACAGTGCGTGGTGCCCTGCGCATCGGCAGCTCGCCTTCAACGCCACCTACTGCCGGCGACATGCCGGGATCATCAACGCGCTCGGCCCAAATTTCGCCACGATCCCGCTGCCCGACCTGGAGAATCGCGCCCCCTCGCTGGCCAACTGGGTCGGGCGCGATCTCGACGCCCCGATTCGTAACCTGCTGCAGAAGCACTTTCCCGGCCATCCCATGCACGTCACCACCGTGGTCAGCGGCGGCGGCGTGCGCGAGCGCACCTGGGGCCGCGCCTGGAAGCTGATCTCCGGGACCGGCGTCGATCTCTCGATCAACCTGACGGTGGCCGAGGCCGATGACAGCATCCTGCGGGTGATCTACGAAGGTCGTCTGCTCGTGGAGATGACCCCGCCGTGGATCGAGGCGCGACGCGCGGGCGTCCCCTTCGATCCGCGGGCTGACAACGATGCACGCGGCCGCTTCTACGACGCCATCATCCAGCACCTCGACGCAGCGATCTCGGCTACCAAGGGCGGCAGCCGGTACCAACTGAGTGGGATCTGACGACTGAAGCGGGAATCGGTTCGCTCCAACCGGAGCGTTGACCGAGGAGCGGCGCAGGTACGGCATTTCGCCGTTGCCCGAGAGCGCGCGTCTGCGCACCCGCTTGGCGCCGTCTGCGGCTATTTGGCCCGGGAGCGCACTCGATCCATCATGATCATGCAAACAAAGGAGTCGTCGGTGAACATCACACGCGCGCTCTATCGCGCGGCACGGATCTCCAACAACCTGAGCGCAATCGCGTCCGGCAACCCGCGACGCATCGCACGTCGCGCCAAGAACATCGCCGTGGGTCGCGCGCTCGGGCGGGGCGGCATCTGGAGACGGCTCTGGAAGTAGCGGGCTTCGCGGCGGTCTACGGCAGCGCTCCAGCCTTGGTACCCGCAGCCAGTAGGTAGGGATGGTGATAACGGAACGCCTCGTCGCCAAGCGCTCGCATCACCCCGTCGATCTGCTCGTCGAACTGCACTCGCTTCCGACCCGCCAGTGAGCCGAGCACGATGCGGGCGGCGGGCCAGCAGGCCATCATCTCCGCGTTGAACGCGGCGGCATCAGCAGTCTGTCCACCCGTCACCACGTCGCCAAAGGTGATGTGCTCCAAGCCGGCCATTCGCAGCGCCAGTTCCAGCTCGCGTCGATCCGCAAGCCCCGGATAGCTGAGAAACCGTTCCGGTAGCGTGACTCCTTGCTGTCGCAAAAACACTGCGAGTTCGTCGAGGAAAGCTTCTTCGGCAGGAGTGGCGAGGCCGCGGCGGCGACAGAACAGCGCCAGCCGTCCGCCAACCTTGAGCGTGCGCGTTGCTTCGCCGATCACGGCATACGGATCGGATTCATACGAGATTGACCTCGACAGGACCACGACGTCGAACGTGTGGTCTCGAAACATGACGTCCCCGCCACTACCCTTGATGCGATGCGTGTTGCCGCCCGCACGGGCCTCCGTCAGCTCGACTGACCGCCGGCCGAGATCAATGCTGACGACCAACGTGCCGGGCCCCACAGCCTCACTCAGTGCTGCGGCGACGATTCCGTCGCCCCCGCCGATGTCGAGACAGGCTTCACCCGGCTGGGGATGAGCGAGATCGACGAGCCGAGCGGCAACCTTGAGATGCAGTGAACCAGCCCACTGCTCCTCATGGTCGGCAAAAGTGTCGAGGAATTCCTCGAGCGCGCGATCTCGGCCGGGGATGTTACGTCCCAATGTCGGACTCCGGGTCGGGGCTCAAAGGGACTAGAATCGTAGCGGTTGGCAGGAGAGCACTCCTCACTCGAGCCGTGCCCACGCTGGGAGTGATGAAGATGGCAGCTGAATCCCGTTCAGGACGACACCGCAACAACCCCGCTGTTGCGACTGGGCCCATCGTGCTCGGTCCCACCGATTCGTTGAAGGGCACGTTGCGCACAGAGAGCGGCGTCACCATTCATGGCGAGGTCGAGGGCGAGATCTTGGCGGTCGGAGATGTGATCGTCGAGTCGACAGCAACGGTTATCGCCGCAATCGAGGGCCGCAACGTCGACATTCGCGGTCAGGTGAGGGGCAACGTCACGAGCGCCCGGCGTCTGTCGCTGAGCGGCTCGGGCACGCTCCAGGGCGACGCAACCGCCGCGCGTCTGGTTGTGCAGGACGGAGCCACGCTCAATGGAAGCATCTCGATGAGTGGCGGCAAGGACATCGACCACGGCGATGAGGCGAGCCCCGTCGAGTTCACTGCGGAGACCGAGGCCACCAACGGCGAGATGGTCGCAGTCGGCGAGCAGGAGCACAGCGGCTAACCGCGCCAGTCGTCCGTGACCGGCGGCTAGATTCGCCCACCTCTTCCTGCATTGTCCTGCGAACAGATGTTCGCTAGACTGGCCACCACCGATGGCCACCCTCCTCGACCCCGTCGCCGACGCCCTGACCCAACTCCGCGCCAGCGCCACCGTCGCCGGCCGCATCGTCCACGAGGAGATCCTTCCCGCGCAGAAGGCTGAGTACGCGTCCTGGCCCTCGGCCCTCGACGCACGCCTCCTCGCCGCCCTCACCGCACGCGGCATCGATCGTCCCTACATCCACCAGGCGGAGGCCATCGACCACGCGCTCGCCGGTCGCGACGTCGTCGTGGTGACACCGACAGCCAGCGGTAAAACCCTGGCCTTCGCGGCGCCGGTGCTCGACGCCTGGCTGCATGACCCCGAGGTGCGCTCCCTCTGGCTCTTCCCCACCAAGGCGCTCGCCCAGGACCAGCTCGCCGGCCTCCAGGACATCGCAGTGCACCTGCCACCCGGCCTGCGTGCCGCCACCTACGACGGCGACACCGCGCCGGGCCTGCGTCGCGCGGTCCGCAACGACGGCAACATCGTGGTCACCAACCCCGACATGCTCCACGCCGGCATCCTGCCCCACCACACCAGCTGGGTCCGGCTCTTCCAGCACCTGCGCTACATCGTCATTGACGAGTTGCACGCGTACCGCGGGCTGTTCGGCTCGCATCTCGCCAATGTGCTGCGCCGACTGCTGCGTCTCTGCCAGTTCTACGGCAGCCACCCAACCCTGATCGGCTGCAGCGCCACCATCGCCAATCCCCGCGAGCTCGCCGAGAAGCTCCTCGAACGGCCGGTGCAGCTGGTCGATCGCAACGGCGCACCGCGGGCCGCGCGACGGCTGTGGTTCTGGAACCCCCCGATGGTCGACGGCACCATGGGCGTGCGCCGCTCGGCCACCCTCGAGGCGCGCCGGCTGATGGGCGAGCTGCTGACCCGCAACCTGCAGACCATCGCGTTCACGCGCAGCCGCTCGGGCGTCGAGGTGCTCCTCAACTACCTGCAGCGGCTGCACCCCGCGCCGCGGCAGGGTGGCCACTCTCCCGTGCGCGGCTACCGCGGCGGCTATCTACCGCTGGAGCGCCGCGCCATCGAGGCAGGGCTGCGCGATGGCAGCGTGCGCGGTGTGGTCAGCACCAACGCGCTCGAGCTGGGCATCGACATCGGCAACCTCGATGCTGCCATCCTTGTCGGATACCCGGGCACCATCGCGTCGACGTGGCAGCAGCTGGGGCGCGCGGGACGGCGCGACAACGAGTCACTCGGCGTCTTCATCGCCACCGACTCGCCTCTCGACCAGTTCCTGGTGACGCACCCGCGCTACCTGCTCGACGCCCCGCCCGAGCACGGCCTGGTCAACCCCGACAACCTGCTGGTGCTCGGTTCGCACTTGCAGGCGGCCGCGTTCGAGCTGGCATTCGAGATGGGGGAGAGCTTCGGCGGCGCCGGCGTCGACACCACCGGCGCGCTTCTCGATCTCTTCCGCGACGACGGCCTGGTGCACCGTACCGGTTCGCGCTACCACTGGGCTGCTGACGCCTTTCCCGCTGAGGCCATCTCGCTGCGCCGGGCCGCAGCCACCAACGTGGTCATCATCGACACCTCCACGGGTGCGGGCGGACCGGGCCAGGGCCCGCAGGGGCCGTGGGCGGGGAGTGGGGGAGGGCGACCGGGCAGCGACGGCAGCGTGATCGGCGAGGTCGACCAATTCGCGGCGCCGGTGCTGGTGCACGACGACGCCATCTACCTGCACCAGGGTCGCCAATTCCACGTCGAGCGCCTCGACTGGGAAGAGAAGCGCGCCTATGTTCACCCGGTCAGCGTCGAGCACTTCACGCTCGCGGAGACGCGCACCAAGTTGGAGATCCTCGAGCGCTACGAGGGGCCGGCCGGCGGCGACTGCAAGGTCTCGCTCGGTGAGGTGCGCGTCAGCCGGCTGGCGACGATGTACAAGAAGGTGCGCTTCCTCACCCACGAGAACATCGGCGCCGGGCCGATCTCGCTGCCCGAGCAGGACCTGCACACCATCGCGGCATGGTTCGCGTTTGACCCGCGGTCGCTGCGCGGCGTCGATCGGGCGGAGGTGGACGCCGGGCTCTCCGGCCTTGCCGCCGTGTTCCACGCCGCGGCGTGCCTGCTCTGCATGTGCGACCCGCGCGACATCGGCACCCAGGCAGAGCTTCGCGCCGCTGCGCCACCGGCGGCAGTTCTGGGCACACCGGAGCCCGTGACCCCGGCACCCGCGAGCGAGCCGGTCGAGTTCGTTGCAGGCTGGCGGCCGGCGGGATCGCGCGAGGCCGCAGCGACGGAAGTCGGTTGGCCCACCTGCTACATCTACGACACCGTGGCGGGCGGAGTTGGGTTCGCCGAGCGTTGCCATAGCAAGCACAGGGACCTGCTGGGCATGGCGGCCGAGCTGGTCGATGGTTGTTCATGCGATGGCGGCTGCCCGTCATGCGTCGGTCCTGCGCCGGCGCGGCTCGATGGCCGGGCGGCCACGCGGCGCCTGCTCGTCATCGCCCGCTGACGGCCGGCTGTTAGCGTCATCCGCCGTGACAGTCGACGTTCCGTCCCCTATTGACCCACCAAAGCCGCTTCGACGCGCGTTGCGCTCCCCGCGGTCGATCGGCGACTTCCTCGTCCGCGTCGACCCGGCGTTCGGTCCGGTGGTCCGAGCTGCGGGCGGCTTTGCGCCCAGACTGCCGAGCGCGGACGCGTTCAATGCCCTCGCTCGCGCGATCGTCTACCAGCAGCTCGCCGGTCGCGCCGCGGCAGCCATCCACGGCCGCTTTGTCGCGCTGTTCGGCGAGAACCCTCCGTCGGCCGCCGCGGTCCTGCAGCTGCCGGTTGAGGCACTGCGCGGTGCCGGGCTGTCCGGTGCCAAGGCGGCTGCGATCATCGACCTGGCCTCCCGGTCAACGGACGGCACCGTGCCCCTCGCCGAACTGCCCGACATGGTTGATGACGACGTGGTGGCGCGCCTGTCGATTGTCCGGGGCATTGGACGCTGGACCGCGGAGATGTTCCTGCTCTTCGATCTGCGCCGCCCTGACGTCTGGCCGGTCGACGACTTCGGCGTGCGCAAGGGTTGGGCGCTGATCCACGGCGCCGAGGCGATGCCGTCGCGGCGCGAGCTGATGGCGCTCGGTGAGGTCCTGCGTCCGCATCGCTCAGCCGCGGCGTGGTACTGCTGGCGAGCGGTCGACACCGTGACCCCCTGACGGCAGCGTTGGACCCCCAACGCAGTTCCGAGAGGCATTGCGCATCGAACAGGTGTTCGGTACCCTGCGCGCGTGATCGAGCAGCGGGCTACCACCATCAGCGCTCTCCGGGCGCGGCTCTCGGCCCTGGGTGGGGCGGCCGTCGCCGGGCCCACGCCCCGGCCGCCGGCCCGGGGTGTCGCCGATCGCGCCGCCGACCGCGCCGCCGACCTCGGCTTCGCCGCGGAGGACACGCCCCGGGGTCAGGTCTTCGTCCGTCGGCTCCCGGTCGACCTGACCGCCTTCCTTGAATGCTCCGGCCTGTCGGGCATGCCGCCCACCGCCGACCTCCTCGCGCTGCTCGGCCACCCGTGTGAAGCTCAAGGCCCCGCGTGGGTGGGCCAGGAGGGCATTGGCGTTCTCGACATCGAGAGCCTCGGCCTCCACGGCGCCGGGGTGATGGCCTTCCTGGTCGGGCTCGGCATCCAGCGCGTCGAGACCCTCGACTGCGAGCAGTACCTCCTCGTCGACCCCGACGGCGAGGAGGCGATGCTCGCCGCGATCGCGGCGCGGATCTGCGCGCACAGGCTCTGGCTCACCTACAACGGGCGCAGCTTCGACATCCCGGTCCTGGGGGCGCGCTGCACGATGAACCGGCTCGACCCCACCGGCATGGAACCGCGTCTCCATGGCGATCTGCTCGGCCCTGTCCGCCGTCTCTTCCGCGACCGGCTCGGCGCCTGCACCCTCCGCCACGCGGAGATGTCGCTGCTCAACCACCACCGCGCCAACGACGTCCCCGGCTTCGAGGCACCGGCCCGCTACCGAGCCTGGCTGCGAGGCGCGCCCGCCTCTGTCCTCGCCGGCGTGGTCGAGCACAATCTCCAGGACATCGTCAGCACGGTGGCCGTCGGCGCCCGCCTCGCCGCCCACGTCGGCGGAGAGCGGGTGCGCCCACCCCACGCCGCCGACGCGTATCACCTCGCCCGCCACCTCGAACGGCGTGGGGTCGCCGATGCCGCCGAGGTGGAGTTGCGCGCCACCGTGGCCGCCGCCGTGGAGCCCTGGGCGCGCCGGGCCGGCCACCGGCTCGCCATCGCGCTGCAGCGTCGCGGTGCCATGACCGAGGCGGTCGATGTGTGGCGGCGCCTCCACGTCAGCGATGGCCGCGACCTGCGTGCCGCCCGCGGCTACGCGATCCGTCTCGAGCGAAGCGGCGAGGTGGCCACCGCGCTGGAGGTCTGCGCCGGCGTGGGTCGGATCCGCGACGAGACCGGGCCGTGGTGGGACAGGCTGCGTGGTGGCGGCTCGGCCGGTGCTGACGAATGGGACCGCCGAGAGCGCCGATTGCGTCGCCGCCTGCATCCGTAGAATGGGCCACCTTGCAGGACGAGCCGCCAGACGCGCCCGGCACGGTCACGCCTGATTCCACCAGCGGACTCGGGTCGAGAGCGCTCCGCTTCACCGTCCTGATCCTGGTCGCGCGGATCGTGTCGCGGGTGCTCGCGCTGATCGCGGTGGTGGCCATCGGCAACGCGCTCGGCGACTCCCGTTTCGGTCAGATGCAGACCGCGATCACCTACACCGCGCTGGTCGGCGCAGTCACCGACGTCGGCTTCACCGCGCTGTACGTGCGCGAGGGTGCCCGCGAGCCGCACCACCTGGTCCGCTACTTCAACAACGTGGCCTCGATCAAGCTCTTCCTTGTCGCCATCTCGCTGCCGTTGCTCGCTGCCGCCCTATGGTTTGCGGGCATCGAATCGCTGCTGCTCCCAGCGTTTGCGCTGCTCGTGCTCAGCGGCTACTCGCTGCTGTTGCGCAGCAGCCTCTACGCGCTGCAGCGTCTCAACTTCGAGATTGCCGAGATCGTCCCGGAGACCGCTGTGATCCTGGGGCTGGCACTGATCGGTTCACGAATCCACGCCGGCCCCGGTTTTTTCCTCTGGGCCTACGCGGCCAGCTCGGGATTCGCCACGGCGTACTTCATCGTCGTCCTGCTCAGCAAGCGCATCCTGCGCCCGCGCTGGCAGCTGGACACCGAGCTGCTCGGGCGGTGGGTGCGCGCCGGCATCCCGCTGGCGATCACCTACGTGCTCACCACGGTGTACTTCAAGCTCGACGTGCCCATCCTTCAGCACTTCCGCTCTTACGCCGAGGTTGGCTGGTACACCTTCGCGTATCGTCCCTTCGAGGCGCTGCTGTTCATCCCGGGAACGTTGCGCACGGTGATGTTCCCGGTGCTGGCGATCTACTACCGCAGCACACCGAACCGCGTCCTGGCGTCGGCGGAGAAGTTCTTCAAGGGCCTGGCCGTGATCGGCTGGCCGATCACCGTCGGTCTATTCCTGCTCGCGCCGCAGTTCATCGACATGATCTCCAACCAGTTCCCGCAGAGTGGCGCGGCACTGCGCATCCTTGCGCTGGCCATCGTGTTCATGTTCGTCGACAACACCTTCGCCGCCGTGCTCAACGCCATCGACCAGCAGAAACTCTTTGCCTACGTGGCGCTGTCCGGATTGGTGCTGAACTTCACGCTCAACATCTTTCTGATCCCGCGGTTCGGCTACATCGGCGCCAGTTGGGCCACCGTCGCCACCGAGATCGGCCTGGTGATTGTGGGATGGATCGCTCTGCGTCGGGTGTTGGGCACGCTGCGGATCGTGCACGTGTGCTGGAAACCAGCGATTGCGGGCCTGGTGATGGGTGGATTCATTGCGGTCGTCAACCCGCATGGAAAATTCGCCGTGCTGTCGGTGACGGTGCTGGCCGCGGTCATCTACGTCGTGATGCTGATCGTCCTGCGCACCGCCGACGAGGAGGAGCGCACGATCATTCGACGCGCCTTGCGGCTGCGTTCGGCGCGACGGCCTGACTGACGGCTACAGGCCGCCGGGCAGCGCGCCCTTGGGGACGATGACGGGAGCGGCGACGCCGGTGTTGTCGTACTGGGCGGCCGGGATCTGCCAGTCCTCCTCGCCGTTGTTGATGTCGGCGACGTTGACCGTGGAACTGATCTGCACAACGTCACCGGGCAGCGACCAGTTGTAGAAGAACGTGGCGTGGTCCGGGCTGAGGTTGACGCACCCATGGGAGACGTCGCGGTAGCCCTGGTCACCCACCGACCACGGAGCGGAATGGATGAAGAAACCGTTGGTGGAGATGGCGGTGTCGTAGTAGACGTAGTCGTCATAGTAGTTGGTGCTTCCGGGAACGCACGCCGCGCCACCGAACGTCTGGCAGGAGTTCATCTTGATCTTGTACGTCTTGTAGAGAACGATCAGGTTGCCGGAGAGGGTGGCGAAGCCCGACTTGCCCATGCTGATCGGCCATTTCCCGATCAGCTTGTCGTCCTGGTAGACCGACATCGTGTGGCTGACGTCGCTGAGCAACGAGACGTGTTTGGGGCCCACGGTGAACGACCTGGTCCAACCAGCGAGGCCCCAGATGCCGTTGCCCGCGTTGACACCGTGGAAGTTGGCGGTGACCGTGACCTTGGTGCCCGACTGCCAGTACTGCGCGGGCCGGTAGTGCAACTGCGTCGCCGAGAACCAGTGCCACGCGCCGGTCTGCGGCGGGGTGGAGGCCACCCTGAGGTGTTTGACGATGTCCTGCTGCTGCGGCTCGGCGATCGGCGTGTTGAAGGTCAGGTCGATGGGCTCGCCGACACCGACAGTGGCGCCGTCACCGGGGGTGGAGTCGGTCAGCAGGCGACCGGCGACCGATGTTATCGTCGCGAAGCTGGCCTGTGCTGTGGTGTGGGTGCCGCCGGAGCCGGTGGCGGTTGCCGTGACCATGTAGCGCGCGGCTGGGTCGAGCCCGTCAGTGGCTGTCCAGGACTTGCCGTCGTCCGACAGGGCCCCGGCCACCGGCGTTGGCGTGGCGCCGGCGCGTGTCACGGTCACCGCGGTGAGGCTGCCAGTGACAGTCGACACCTTCACCGGGAGGTCGAGCGGGACGCTGGCGGCGTGGTCGGCCGGGGTGATGTTGACGTCGGGTGGCGTCGGTGCGACAACCGCCGCGCCGCGGCCCGCGGCCCCCAGGTTGGTTGCGGTGCTTGTGGTGGCGCACCCGGCCAGCACTGCAACCCCCGTGGCGAGGGCGGCGAGGGCAAGCGGGCGCCGGGGGATCATCAGTTCAACCGTACCATGCGTTCACCTGTTCGATGCCGCGCGAATGCACGGATGTGCGCTCGGCGAACTATGTCGGAACGGGTTGGGTGGGACGAAGGTTTCGGAGGAGTCGATTTGGACGGCCCGCTGATCTCGGTCGATGAGCTCGACGCCGCGCTCCAGGGGCCGCGCCCTCCACTCCTGCTCGATGTCCGCTGGAGCCTCGCCGGGCCGCCGGGGATCGACGACTACCGTACCGGCCACCTGCCTGATGCGCGGTTCATCGATCTCGATCGCGACCTGGCCGCACCGCCGGGTCGCGGCCGCGGCAGGCATCCTCTCCCCGCGTCCGGCGACTTCGAGGCCGCCATGCGCCGCGCCGGCGTGACCGCGCAACTATCGGTGGCCGTCTACGACGCCGGGGGCGGCCTGAGCGCGGCCCGGGCGTGGTGGCTGCTCCGATACTTCGGGCACCCGGATGTCCGCCTCCTGGACGGCGGTTACGCCGCGTGGGTCGCAGCCGGGCGAGCGTCCTCGACCGCCGAGCCGCACGCCGAGTTCGGGGACTTCGCGGCCGTTCCCGGCGGCATGCCTGTCGTCGACGCCGCCTCCGCAGCGGACATGGCCCGTCACGCCGTCCTGCTCGACGCCCGTGCCGGCGAGCGATTCCGCGGCGAGACCGAGCCGGTCGACCCTGTCGCGGGTCACATCCCCGGCGCGCGGAGCGCTCCGACCACAGCCAACCTCGCGCCGGACGGCCGCTTCCTCGCCGCCCCGGCCCTGCGCGAACGGTTCGCGGCCGCCGGGGTGGCAGCGGGTGGGTTGGTGGGCGCCTACTGCGGGTCGGGGGTCACCGCCGCGCACGAGGTGCTGGCGCTGGAGATCGCCGGCATCCCCGCCGCGCTGTACCCCGGCTCGTGGAGCGAATGGGTGAGCGACCCGGACCGTCCCGTGGCAACGGGCGCCGCCCCCGACTGAGAACCGGCTGCAGCTCCGCGATCCCGTTCGCCTCAACAGCTGCCGGGCTTCTCCCCCGGGTAGATGCTGGTCATCGTTGACGCGCAGTAGAGGATGTCGTCGACGAGAAAGGCGGACCCTGACCAGATCACCACGAAGGCGACGTGCGGCGACCCGAACGACCTGACATGGATGGTGCCTCCCCCGGGCGGCGTTCCCACCGTGTAGCTGGCGACCTGGTTGGGATCCACGTTCTGGCAGCCGCACACCGGGTCGGCTGCGCCGCCCCGGCCCTGAGCAGCGATCGCCGCAGCCACCGCTGCGGTCAGTCGCGTCGTGAACGGGCACGACGTGGTCGCGGCCGCGCCGCCGCTCGCCTGGAAGCAGTCGCCTCCGCTCGGGGTCGGCGGGTACAGGAGCGTGTAGACGACATTCAGGTCCGATCGGGAGGCGGCCAACGGCGTCGGCGTGACGGCGGACGGAGCGGAGCTGCTCTGGGTGGGAACCACAGTCGGCACCGCGGTCGACCCGCAGCCGGCCACCGCCAAGGCCGCGCAGATGCAGGTCAGCCCGCGCAGCGTAGTACCCCGCATCGCCGCCGGCCCTAGCTGAGGCGCTCCACGACCATCGCCATGCCCATGCCGCCGCCGACGCACATGGCCTCGAGTCCGATGCTCTTGTTCAGGGTGCGGAGGTCGTTGAGCAGCGTGCAGAGGATGCGCGCCCCGGTCATGCCGAAGGGGTGACCGAGCGCGATGGCGCCGCCGTGGGGGTTGAAGCGTTCGTCGAAGGGATCGATGCCGATGCCCCGCGCCGAGGGGATGCACTGGGCGGCGAAGGCCTCGTTGATCTCGACCACGTCGACGTCGTCAATCCCCATGCCGGCGCGGCCCAGGGCCTGCCTGCTGGCCTCGATCGGCCCAAGGCCCATGAGCTCCGGGTTCAGCGAGCTGAGCCCGGTACTGACCACGCGGGCCAGGGGGGTGATGCCCAGGGCTTTCGCCTTGGTGTCACTCATGACCACAACGGCGGCGGCGCCGTCGTTGAGCGGGCAGGAGTTGCCGGCGGTGACAGTGCCGTCCTCGCGGAACACCGGCGCCAGGGCGGCCAGCTTCTCGAGGCTCGTGTCGCGTCGTGGGCCGTCGTCCTTGGTCATCTCGGCGGCGCCGTCGGGGAGCTCGACCGGGATGATCTCGCGGGCGAAGAAGCCGTCGTCCTGGGCGGCGACCGCCCGCTGCTGGCTGCGCAGCGCGAACCTGTCCTGCTCTTCGCGACTGATGCCCTCGCGCCGGGCCACGTTCTCGGCAGTCTGTCCCATCGCGATGTAGACGTCTGGGAGCCCTTCGGGGTTGCCGGCGACAAAACGCTCGTTCTGGTTCTGCGGGTTGTCGCTGACCCCGTTGACGAACCGCGAGACACACTCGATGCCGACAGACAGGAACACGTCGCCCTCGCCGCTCTTGATGGCATGCGCCGCCATCCGCGTGGTCTGCAGCGAGCTGGAGCAATAGCGGGTGATGGTCGTTCCGGGCACGTCGAGCTTGGCGAGAAGGCTGACCACCCGGCCGAGGTTGAAGCCCTGCTCGCCGCCGGGCAGGCCGCAACCGCAGATCAGGTCCTCAATGTCGGCGCGGTCGAGCTGTGGAACCTGCTCGAGCACCTTGGTGACGATGTACGCACCGAGGTCGTCGGGCCGGACGTTGACCAGCGATCCCTTCATGGCGCGGCCGATCGGGGACCGGCCGGCGGCGACGATGACGGCTTCGGGCATCTTGGTGAAGGCCTCCGAGCAAAGTTGACGTGAATGTCAATTGTGGCAGCCGGTACGGCGGCGGTCCCCGGGGCTATTCTCCTCACCTCGCACCTAGCTCTGTGCGCCCTGTTGGCTGGCGAGGAGGTCGTGGTGAAGTACTTCGTCACCGGTGCCACCGGTTTCATCGGTCGCCAGCTGTTGCCGCTGCTGCTGGCGCGAGACGGGGAGATCCACGTCCTCGTGCGGCCGGGCTCGCGGCACCGCTTCGCCGCCCTGCGTGAGCAGCTTGACCCCGACGGCACCCGGTTGCACCCGGTGTTCGGGGACGTCGGCGAGCCGGGCATGGCCATCTCCAACGAGGACCGCGAGAGGCTGCGGGGAGCCACGGTGTTTCACCTCGCCGCCATCTACGACCTGAGCGCGCCGGCCGAGGACACCGAGCGCGCCAACATCGCGGGCACCCGCCACACCGTCGAGCTTGCCAACGCCATCGCCGCCGAGCGCTTCCACCACGTCAGCTCGATCGCGGTCGCCGGCCGCTACAAAGGCGTTTTCACCGAGGAGATGTTCGCCGAGGGGCAGGAGCTCGATCACCCGTACTTCTCGACCAAGTACGAAGCCGAGCGCATCGTCCGCGACGAAGCCCGCATCCCCTGGCGCGTCTACCGCCCCGGCATGGTGATCGGTTCGTCCCAGACCGGCGAAGCAGACCGCGTCGATGGTCCCTACTACGCGTTCAAGCTGATCCAGACCCTGCGTAGCGAGTTCCCGCAGTGGACACCGTTCGTCGGGCCCGAGGGTGGTCCACTCAATCTCGTGCCGGTCGACTTCGTGGTGCGTGCGATGGACCGCATCGCCCACCTCGACGGGCTCGACAACCGCGCGTTCCATCTTGTCGACCCCAAGCCGCTCACGCTCGGCGACACGCTCAACACCTTCTGCCGTGCCGCCCATGCGCCGGAATTCGCCCTGCGTTTCGATCGCCGCATGACCAAGATGATCCCGGGCGACACCATGAAGATGGTCGGCAGCGTGCCCGCCATCCAGCGGATCCGCAGGCAGGTGCTCGACCGGCTCGGCCTCCCCGAAGCGGCCCTCGCCTACATGGACTACCCGGCGACGTTCAACGCCACCGCCGCGCAGGCAGCGCTTGAGGGCACCGGCATCAAGGTGCCCCGGCTGCACGACTACGCCTGGCGGATCTGGGACTACTGGGAGCGCCATCTCGATCCCGACCTGCCCACGCAGCAGAACATCCGGCGCGTCGCCGGGGGCAAGGTGGTGCTGATCACCGGGGCGTCGAGCGGCATCGGCCGGGCCACCGCCAGTGCGCTGGCCGGCGCCGGCGCAACCATCATCGGGGTCGCACGCGGCGCCGAGAAGCTGGAGGAGATGAAGGCCGAGGTGGAGGCGTGTGGCGGCACAGCCCACCTGTACCCGACCGACCTCACCGACCCGGGCGCCTGCAGGCAGATGGTGGAGCGGGTCATCGCCGACCACGGCCGCGTCGACGTCCTGATCAACAGCGCCGGTCGCTCGATTCGCCGCTCGGTGATGGACTCGCTCGATCGTTTCCACGATTTCGAGCGCACCATGCAGTTGAACTATTTCGGCGCCATCGCGGTGATCATGGCCGCGCTGCCGGGCATGAAGGCACAGGGCAACGGTCACATCCTCAACATCACGTCGATCGGCGGCCAGACGTACCCACCGCGTTTCGCCGCGTACGTCGCCAGCAAGGCCGCGCTCGACGGCTACTCGCGCTGCCTGGCGTCCGAGGTGGCGGGGGACGGCATCGACATCACCACTGTGCACATGCCGTTGGTGCGCACCCCGATGATCGCGCCGACCGGGATCTACAAGAACTTCCCCACGATCAGCCCCGAGGAGGCCGCGGACATGATCGTCCAGGCCATGATCACCCGTCCCCACGAGGTCTCCACGCGGCTGGGCAAGTTCGGCGAGCTCACCCACGCGATGCTCCCTGGTCTGCACAACGTGATCATGAGCGCCGCATACCACATGCTCCCCGACAGCGGGGGGGGCTCCAGGAAGGGTGACGGAGCCAAGGCGGACGGTGAGAAGGAAGATGAACCGGTCAGCGCCGAGGCATACGCGCTGGGCATGCTGATGCGGGGAATCCACCTCTGACCATTCTGTCCTAGCAAATTGGCTTGGCAGGTTCTACCATTGGTCACATCCAAGACCCGTTTGAGGTGATCGACGTGGAGGGCGCACGAGCACCGATTGACGCCGTTGCGGTCGAGGCGCGACCCGATCGGTGCCCGTACTCGCGCGCCTTCACGGCCGAGTTCGCGGACAATCCGGCCTGCCAGACCTTCCAGGCCGCCAACTTCACTGTCGCCGACCTGCGCCACCTCCCACTGCGCACCACCTTGACCTGCGCGCACCTGACCGTCGGCAACGGCACGCAGAACGGCAGCCGCTTCTACCCGCGCTGCGCCCTCGGGAGCCCGGAGGACCGCCTCCGCTGGCTGGCCAAGGTCGGCACGGCCCGCCTCGACGTGGTGCGGTCGCTCGAGGAGGAGTTCGAGGCGGAGATGGCTGCCAAGCGCGATCAGCTCCTGGCCGCCAAAGAGCAACTGCTGGCAGACGCCGCCGGCGATCCCGCCGCGGAGGCCGAGCTGGAGCTGCAGCTGGCAACCTTCCTCGAAGCAGCCGGCGCGTTTATCGCCAAGAGGGCCGTGCGCTTCGAAGACGTCGGCCTGCCTCCCGAGCAGCTCAGCGACCTGCTCGGCGACTGGGCGTCCGCCTGGGCTCGCATCCGCGACGCCGATGGCCACCCGGGCTCCGACCTTCCCCTGAGCATCTTCGCCCGCGAATCGCCGTCGTTCCTGCTCAGCGACCGAGCCGCGCAGCCCGACCCCTCGACGAACAGCCAGGCCCCCGTTGGCATGGTCCTCGAGCACACGGCGGACCCCGGCGGCCTGCGGGTCAGCGGCAATGTCGACGTCTCCAACTCGATGGTGCTGGCCGCGGCTGTCTCGGCGGCTGCCGCGGCCATGACCGATGTGACCGTCGATTTCAGCGGGATCCTCTTCTGCGACCTCAGCGGGCTGCGCGCGCTGGTGCAGGCGGCGGCCCAGCTCGATGGCGGGCGGCGAATCCGGGTCGTCGGCCTTCCGGACCACCTGGTCCGCGCTACGCTGCTGGCGGGCTGGGCGCGCCTTCCCGGCCTGGTCTTTGACTCATGAGCAGCACGTCTGCCACGTTCGCCGAGCCCTTCTGTCACGAAGCACTGCTCTACGCTGGTGAGGAGGAGTTCCTCCGCGCCACCGAGCGCTTCATCCTCGACGGTTTGCAGGCGGGTGAGCCAACGCTGGTGGTCGTCGGCGCCGCCAAGATCGACGCGTTGCGAGCGGCCCTACCGCCCTGCGAAGACACCGTGATGTTTGCCGACATGGCCGATGTTGGCGCCAATCCTGGCCGGATCATCCCAGCCTGGCAGGAGTTCGTGGCCAGGTACGGTAGCGCCGGCGTCCGGCTGCGCGGCATCGGCGAGCCCGTATGGACCGAGCGCGGCGCGGCCGAGCTGGTCGAGTGCCAGCGCCACGAGAGCCTGCTCAACCTCGCCTTCGCGGACGCCGCGGGTTTTAAGCTTCTCTGTCCGTACGACGTGCTCAGCCTCGGACCGGCGGTCCTCGAAGAGGCCGAGCGCAGCCACCCGATCGTTCGCGATGGCCGGACGCGCCGACGCAGCACGACGTATGCCGACATCGACCCCGGGTCCACGCTCGACGCGCCACTGCCCGAAGCACCGGTGGACGCGCGAGAGGCCCGTTTTGGCCCGGCGTCGCTGGGCAGCCTTCGCGCCCTGGTTGGACGTGAGGCCGCTCGCGCCGGACTGCTCTCGGGGAAAATCGCCGACATGGTGCTGGCCGTCAATGAGGTGGCGACCAACAGCATCACGCATGGCGGCGGCAGCGGTCGGCTGCGCATCTGGCGGGAATCGGCTGCGCTGGTCTGCGAGGTCAGCGACCGCGGGCAGGTCGATTCCGCGCTGGTCGACCGCCGCCGCCCCGATGCGCAGCCAGATGACAGCCGCGGCCTGTGGATGGCCAACCAGCTGTGCGACCTTGTGCAGCTGCGCTCATCGTCGAGCGGAACCACCGTGCGTGTCCACGTGGTCGTCGCCTGACGGCGACCTGGTCGCGGCTACGCGGAGCGCGGCACCAGCCTGGGTGGATCGGTGGCGCCCTCGGGTTGACGTTGCGCCGCGATGACGCAGTCGCGGCCGGCGCCCTTGGCGCGGTACAGCGCCGTGTCCGCTGCGGCGATCAGCTGGGCGGGATTGTCAGCCTGGGCGGGGAACGCCGCCACCCCGCCGGAGAGGGTCGGTCGACGGCCATCGGACAGCGTCACGCGTGTGGTGACAGCTTCGCGCAGCCGGTCGCACAGCTCCACGCCAGAATCGCAGTCCGTCTCCGGCATCAGGACGAGGAACTCCTCGCCGCCGTGCCGGTAAATCGTGTCCACGTCGCGCAGGACACTGCGCATGACAGCCGCCACCTGCTGGAGGACCTCGTCGCCGCGAGCGTGGCCGAAGCTGTCGTTGACGAGTTTGAAGTGGTCGAGGTCGCGGCGGTTGGGGAGCAGGGTGAGCGCGTCGGTTCGGCCCAACTCTTCGGCACGCTCGTAGAGCCGGGCTGCCTCAATGGCGGTCGCCGCCTGGCTCGACAGCGTGTCGATCAGTTCCATGTCGACCGTCGACAGCTCGATGGGGCGGTCGGCTCCTGCCTCGATGACCCCGACGACACGGGCGCCGACGATCATCGGCACGGCGATGGCGTGGCTCACATGGGTCCGTCACCCCGGGGTGTGACACCGGCTCCGGCCCCACGATCCTGCCGAATCGCGCCGCCTTGCCCATCGCCTGGTCGGCCATGTCCAGCGGTGCAAGGCCGGCGACGCGGCCCTTGAGGCCTGCCGAGTCGTACGTGGCCGTCAGGGTATCGCGACCCTCATCGGTCAGCCAGATCACGCAGCGTGTGCCGCAGCCGTTGGCGACCACGCTGTGGGACACAGCCTCGAGAACGTAGCGCAGGTTGAGGCTGCCGGCGGGTCAAGCCACTCCGCGCCGGGCTGGCTACGGGTGGCGGTTGCGGTCTGCACCTGTGAACGCCAGCACCTGCTGGTGGAGGATGCCGTTGGTCGAGAGGCCGGTGCCACCCAACGGTCCGTCGCCCGAGCGATCGAGGAAGCGCCCGCCTGCCTCCTCGACGATCAGCGAGAGCGAGGCGTAGTCCCAGACAGCGGCCCGCGCCGTCCAGCCGATGTCGGCGGTGCCCCGGGCGACGGCCAGGTGGGAGAGCACGTTGCCCAGGCCCCGGGCATCCCAGCAGCGCCGGGCGATCCGGACGAGCTCTGACTCCATCCCGGCGCGGACGAAGCCCGCGACCGATGTGTGCGCGATCATGGCCTGGTCGATGCTGTTGACCGCGGACACGTGCACGCTGCGTCCGTCGATGGTGGCGCCACCACCGCGGACGGCCGCGTACCGGTGCCCGAAGGCGGGCGTGGAGGCCACCGCCACCACCGACTCGCCGTCGTGCTGCAGGGCGATCAGGGTGCCCCAGGTCTCGTTGCCGCGCACGAAGCTCTTGGTTCCGTCGATCGGGTCGATCACCCAGCGCCAGCCGCTGACAGCGCCCGGGTCGCCGCCGAACTCCTCGCCGACGATCGCGTGTCCCGGCCGGCGCGCGGCCACCAGCTCGCGGATGGCGCGCTCGATCTCGTGGTCGGCCTGGGTGACCGGGGTCAGGTCCGGCTTGGTCGTGACCACGAGGTCGAGCGAACGGAAGTAGCGCATCGACACGGCATCGGCGATGTCGGCGAGCTCGTTGGCGAGGACCAGCTCGTCGGCGAGATCGGCGCCGCTTGAATCGATCACAGCGCAGAGCCTACCCCGGCCTGTACGGCCGCGTGCGTCGTACCCTAGGCGGGCCCATCTTCACTAGGAGTCCAGAGAGCCATGGCCCACCGCAAGCTGCCGATCTTCGACGAGAAGGGTTTCGTCATCCTCCGTGACTACGAGGGACCGGCGATCCCGGAGAGCGAATGGCTCGGCCTCGAGTACATGGACTGGAAGAGTGGGGGAGACACCAACTTCGCGCCCCTCGCCTCGGCGATGGGTGAGATGGAGTGCGCCGGCTTCTGGGACCACGGCAAACCCGACAAGGACGGCATCTGGACGAAGAACCGGGAGATCGCGCCGTCGCTGGTGCGCTATGTCGAGGCAGTGGGCACACGCTATGGACGGGTCCGGGTGATCAAGCTGAACCCGAGTGACGAGCCGTTCGCGCGCCGCCAACTCCACCTCGACGACAACAACCGGCTCAATCCCGACGGTGAGGGGTGGGTGGTGCGCTCCTGGCTGGAGCTCACCGACAACAACGCCACCTTCATCCTTCGCGAGGACAGAGAGGACGACGGCACCGAGTCGCGCATCCCATTGCACTCCGGGATGCAGTTCGTCATCGACACTCAGCGGCTCTGGCACGTCGTGCACAACCCGGGTCCGCAGCCGCGCTACGCGCTGATCACCTCCTGGGAGTCGGGCGACACGCTGCAGTCGTGGATCGATGCCGAGTTGCCGGTGGGCGAGGGCGCAGCGGCCCGCTGACACACGCTCAGCGCGGAGCACCGTCGTCCTGCGTGACCACCTCGCCGCAGGTGGGGCAGTACTCGACGGAGTCGTCGTCGATCCAGTCGCCGCACACCGGGCACTGCTGTGTCGTCATCGCTGGTCGCTTCCGTCACCGGCTGTTCCTGGCGCAGTCGATGGTCGTCGCCGACGTCGGACACCGAGCGGCCAATTGGCCAATCGGCTACGCAGCGGTGATCGGGTTGCGGAGCCGGCCGATGCCCTCGATCTCCACCTCGCACAGTTGGCCGGGATGAAGCCACGTGGGCGGCTTGCGTCCCATCGCCACCCCTGATGGTGTTCCGGTGAGGATCACGTCGCCAGGCTCCAGCGTCGTCGCCGCGCTGCAGTGCGCCACCAGGGTGGCCACGCTGAAGATCATCGCCGCGGTGTTGCCGTCCTGCAGCGTCGTGCCGTCGACGATGCACCTGATGCGCAGGTTCTGCACGTCATCGACATCGTCGCGAGTGACGATGGACGGCCCGAGCGGGCAGAAACCGTCGAACGACTTGCCCCTGACGAACTGACCGGTGGCCATCTGCGCTGTCCGTGCCGAGACGTCGTTGGCGCAGCAGTACCCGAAGACGTGGTCGAGCGCATCCGCCTCGGCGATGTCGCGACCGGTCGTCCCGATCACCACGGCAAGCTCCGCCTCGTAATCGAGGTCGTCGACGAACCGCGGCCGGGGGATTGAGTCGAAGGGACCGGTGACCGACGACGAGTACTTGGCAAACACCAGCGGCTCGGGAGGAAGCTCGTTGCCCAGCTCCGCCGCATGCTCCGCGTAGTTGCGTCCGATGCCGATCACCTTGCCGGGTCGCGGGATCGGAGCGTCGAGGCTGGTGAGGTCCGCACCAGTGACCTCGCCAACGGTCAGCAGTCCCAGCGTGTGGTCGGCGATGCGATGCACGGCATCGCCGAGCACGTTCCATTGCCGCATCAGCGCGACCAGGTCGGTGGCGTCATTGAGGCTCTCCCCGGCCAGGCGCGCGGCGTACGGAAGCGACACCGCGCGGTCCCCGACGATCAGCGCGGCGACGCCACCGCCGTCGGTTCGCAGGGTGCCCAGCTTCATGACCCGTCCCGGCCGGTGGTCATGCAGCCGAGCACCTCGTCGTGGATGAGCCCGTTGGTGGTGATCACGTTGGCTCCGCGAGCGTGGTCGACCCCGGCGAAATCCGTCAGCCGTCCTCCGGCCTCGCGCACGATCAGCCGCGCTGCGCTGATGTCCCACTCGTTGATCACCGGCTCAATGCCGCAGTCGATGGCTCCCTCGGCGACGAGCATGTGCGACCAGAAGTCGCCGAAACCGCGCGTGATGCGGCAGCTCTCAGTGAGGGCATCGAAGCCGGGCTGCCAGCCGTACCTGGCGAAATCACGCACGTCGGTGAACGATACCGTAGCGTCGGCCAGCCGGGACACCGACGAGACTCGGATCCGCTCCCCGTCACACACCGCGCCCTCGCTGCGTGCCGCCCACCAGCGGCGTCGCAGGGCCGGCGCGGACACCACCGCACACGTTTCCTCGCCCTCGTGCTGCAGGGAGATCAGGGTCGCCCACACCGGCACTCCGCGGGCAAAGTTCTTGGTGCCGTCGATGGGGTCGACGATCCAGCGCCACTCGGCGTCACCGCTCGAACCACCCTCCTCGCCGAGCACTGCGTGCGACGGCCGGTGCGCCGCCACGTGCGCGCGGATCATCTCCTCGATGTGCCGATCGGCGTCGGTGACCGGGCTGTCGTCGGGCTTGGTGTCCACGCGCAGGTCCTTCGCCCGGAAGCGCGCGCTGCTGATCGCGTCGGCGCGGTCGGCGAGCTCGAGCGCGAGCGACAGGTCGTCGGCCGCGCTGGTCAACTGTCCTCCCCGACCACGCTGAAGAAGCACGACGTCGCGCCGGTGTGACACGCCGGGCCGGCGGCGTCGACGCGGAGCAGCACGCTGTCGTCGTCGCAGTCGAGCCGCACCTCGACCACGGTCATGCGGTTGCCACTGGTGGCGCCCTTCTCCCACAGCTCGCCCCGCGAGCGGCTCCAGAACCACGCCTGCCGCGTCTCCAGGGTGCGCTCCCACGCAACGGCATTCATGAACGCGAGCATCAGGACGGCGCCGGTGCCGGCGTCCTGCACGACGGCAGGCACGAGTCCGTCGGCGCCGAAACGCGGACGTTCGCTCACAGCCGTACCTCGACGCCGGCGTCCGCCAGGTAGCGCTTGGTCTCCGGGATCGGGTGGGCGTCGAAGTGGAAGATCGACGCGGCCAGAGCTGCGTCGGCACCGGCCTGGTCGAGCACCGCGCGGAGGTGCTCTGGCTCTCCGGCGCCGCCGCTGGCGATCACGGGGACCGGCACGGCGGCGGCGACGGCGGCGGTCAATGCCAGGTCATAGCCGCTGCGGGTGCCGTCGCGGTCCATGCTGGTGAGCAGCACCTCACCCGCGCCGCGCTCCGCGGCCTCGCGCGCCCAGTCGATGGCGTCGCGCCCGGTGTCGCGGCGGCCTCCATGAGAGTGCACAGTCCATCGCGCGCCAACGCGGCGTGCGTCGATGGCGACGACGACGCACTGCTCGCCGAACCGGTGCGCTGCGTCCTCGATGAGCCCCGGGCGCTCCAGCGCTGCAGAGTTGATCGACACCTTGTCGGCGCCGGCCCGGAGCAGGCGATCGATGTCATCGACGTTGCGCACCCCGCCGCCGACCGTCAGAGGGATGAAGACGGTGTCGGCGGTTCGCCGCACCGCGTCGATGAGGATGTCCCTGCCATCGCTGGACGCAGTGATGTCGAGGAAGACGATCTCGTCGGCGCGGTCGGCGTCGTATCGCGCCGCCAGCTCGGCAGGGTCGCCCGCGTCGCGCAGCTCGATGAAGTTGACGCCCTTGACGACCCGGCCGCCGTCCACGTCGAGGCACGGGATGATCCGCTTGGCCACGGTCATGCTGGCGCTCCCTGGCCGAATCGCGCCAGTGCGGCGCCGAGGTCGAACAGCCCCTGGTGAAGCGCCCGGCCGACGATCGCGCCGGCCGCGCCCGCCTCAGCACACGCGGCGACGTCGTCGATGGTGGTGACGCCGCCGCTGGCGAACACGGGGCCGCTGAACCGCGCGCACACCGCCCGCAACGCTGGCAGCGCAGGCCCGGTCAGTGTTCCGTCGCGATCGATCTCGGTGTGCACGACGCCGCCGATCGGCCACGCTGCCCAGCGATCGAGGTGCTCACCGGCATCGCCGGCCGCCTGCGTCCAACCCTCCGCCCGCGCCTCCCCGCCATCGACGTCAAGCGCGACCAGGACGCGGCCGGGGAACTCCTCGCAGAGTGCGTGCGCGATATCCGGCTGACGCAGTGCGAGGCTGCCGATCACCACCCACGAGGCGCCTGCGCCGAACCAGCGCAGCGCGGCGGCGCGGTCGCGAACGCCGCCGCCCACCTGCACGGCGGCGCCGTTGCGCGCCAGCTCGGCGACGGCGCCGGTGGTGGCGGCGGTCGATACCGGGTCGGCCTGTCCGCGTGCGGCGTCGAGGTCGACGATGTGCACGCGCCGCGCACCGGCGTTCACGAATGCTTGCACCGCCGCGACCGGGTCGTCCGCGTACACCGTCTCACGCGCGTAGTCGCCGCGCAGCAGCCGCACCACGCGACCGCCGCGCACGTCCACCGACGGGATGACCACCATGGCCTGTCTCAGGCGCGGACCGGGGCTGTGCACCGGGACACGAAATTGGCGTACACGCGCAGGCCCGCGGGGCCGCTCTTCTCGGGGTGAAACTGGGTGCCGGCGATGTTGCCCGCCTCGACCGCGGCGACGATCTCGCCACCGTGGTCGGTCACGGCGACGACGGTCGCCGCGTCGTCCGGCGTCGCTGCGTACGAATGCACGAAATACGCGTGGGCACCGTCTTCGACGCCGGCGAGCAGAGACGACGCGCGGATGATGCTGAGCCGGTTCCAGCCCATGTGCGGCACCTTGCCGACGAGGGGATGCAGCCGCCGAACCCGGCCAGGGAGCAGGTCCAGCCCGTAGTCGCCGTCGCCCTCGTCGCTGTCGCTGAAAAGCAGTTGGAACCCGAGGCACACGCCGAGGATGGGCCGCCCCGAGCCGGCCACCCCGCGGATCGCGGCGTCCAGCCCGCGGCTGCGCAGCGCCCGCGCGGCGATCGCGAAGGCACCGACCCCGGGGAGCACCAGGCCGTCGCAGGCGGCGAGCTCACCGGCGTCCGAACTGATGACAGCCTCTCCGCCGCCATGGGCGATGGCGCGCTCGACGCTGCGCAGGTTGCCCACGCCGTAGTCGCAGACGCCGATCCGCGGCGGTACGAGGGTGCTCACAGCGTGCCCTTGGTGGAGGGGATGCCACCGCCGATAACGGTGAACGCCTCGCGGGTGGCGAGGCCCATCGCCTTGAACGCCGCCTCGGCGATGTGATGGATGTTCTCGCCACGAACCTGGTCGAGATGCAGGCTGACGCCGGCATTCTGGGTGTAGCCGCGGACGAACTCCTGCAGGACGGTGACATCGAAGTCGTTGATGCGGCCGCGAAGCCCGTCCATCGCGTACACCAGGTACGGTCGCTTGCCGTAGTCGAGCGCGCAGCGCACCAGCGACTCGTCGAGCGGTGCGTAAGCGTGCCCGAACCTGGCGATGCCGGCGCGGTCGCCGAGGGCTTCGGACACGCAGCTGCCGAGCACGAGCCCGGTGTCCTCGACGAGGTGGTGGGCGTCGACGTCGACGTCGCCCCGGCCGGCCAACCGCACGTCCATCCCGCTGTACTTGACGAAGGATTCGAGCATGTGGCGGAAGAAGGGCAGAGGCACATCGATGGCTGCGCGCCCGGTGCCGTCGATGTCGACGGCGCATTCGATGCGGGTTTCCCTGGTCTCACGAACGATTTCGCCGTGCCTCGCGCTCATCGCCCGCGTTCCTCGGTGCGCAGGCGGATGGCCTGTTCGTGACCCAGCAACCCCTCTGCCTGCGCAAGCGTGCATGCCGCCGGTGCCAGCGCGTCGAACTCCGCCGCGTTGAGCTCCACCACCGACGGCCAGCGCACGAAGTCCATCGTCGACAGCGGTCCGCGGTAGCGCGCCGCGCCCTGGGTCGGCAGGGTGTGGTTCGGGCCGGCCACGTAGTCGCCCATGGACACCGGCGAGAGAGACCCGACGAACACCGCGCCCGCTCCACGCACGCGGTCACGGAGCGCCTCCGCCCGCGCCCCTTGCAGCGACAGGTGTTCGGGCGCGAAGCACGCGGCCAGGTCCGAGGCCTCGTCGAGGTCGTCGACGACGACCACCGCGCCGTGCCGGCCGGCCGACTCGGCGATGATGCCCGCCCGGGCCGCGTCCGGTGCGCGATGCGCGAACTCGGCGGCGACGCTGTCGGCCATCTGCGGCGAATCGGTGACGCACACCGCCCACGCCAACGGGTCGTGCTCGAGCTGGGAGATGAGGTCGGCTGCGATGTACGCGGGGTTGGCGTCCGAAGCTGCGATCACCATGATCTCGCTGGGCCCGGCCAGCTGGTCGATATCGACCGCGCCGAACACCTGGCGCTTGGCCAGGGTGACGAAGATGTTGCCGGGGCCGACCACCTTGTCGACCGCAGCGATGCTCGCGGTGCCGTAGGCGAGCGCGGCAATCGCCTGCGCCCCACCGAGAGCGTGCAGCTCCGCGACACCGATGAGGTGGGCCGCGGCCGCCACCAGCGGATGGACACCCCCGTCCCGCGTCGGCGGGCTGCAGAGCGCGATCGACTCCACCCCGGCGACCTGGGCGGGGATGGCGCTCATCAACACCGTGCTCGGATATGCGGCGCGCCCCCCCGGCACGTAGCACCCGACCCGCCGCAGCGGCTCGGGGCGCAGGCACAAGGACGGCTCGCCGCGCGGTCGCGCATCCAGCTGCAGCTCGTGGAAGCCGCGGATCCGCTCGGCGGCGGTGGTGAGGGCGTCGCGCAGCGCCTGGTCGAGAGCATCCCAGCACCGTGCCATCTCGTCGACGCTGACGCGTGTGTCGGTCACGTCGACACCGTCGATGTTCCTTGTCCAATCGACCAGCGCGACGTCGCCACGATCGTGGACGTCGGTGACGATGGCACGCACGGCATCTTCGGCCGAGATCTCGCGACCGAAGAGCAGGCGCAGACGCGCCAGCGTTGCGGCGTCGGGCTCGGGCATGCTGAAGCGGCGATTGGCGCGCCAGTCGGATCGCCACTGTTCGGCGCTGAGGATGGGCATCGTCATCGGCTGTCGCGCGCCTCGACGGTCTGGCGCAGCGCAGTGGCCAGCGCGGTGACTGCGGCGCTTCGCGTCTTCATCGACGCCACGTTGACGACCAGCCGCGCCGACGATGCGCCGATGGTGGCGATCTCGGCCAGCCGGTTGGCGCGCAGCGTGGCGCCGGTGGCCACCACGTCGACGATGCCGTCGGCGAGGCCGGCGGAGGGGGCCAGCTCGACAGAGCCGTGCAGGCGGATCAACTCCGCACCCTCACCCCTGGTGGCGAACCAGCGGCGCGCTGCGTTCGGATATTTCGTGGCCACGCGCAGCGACGCCGGCCACGTGCCCGCGGCCAACGCTGACTCCTCGGGCGCGGCGAACACCAACCGGCAGCCGCCGAACCGGAGGTCGGCGATCTCGTAGAGGTCGCGCCCTGACTCCCAGAGCACGTCCTTGCCGACGATGCCGCAGTCGCATGCTCCCATCTCGACGTACGCGGGCACGTCGGTGGGACGCACCGTGATCACATCGTGGTCGCCGGCGCGGAGTTGGAGACGGCGCTCGAACGACTCCGGCCGCAGCCCCGGCGCGACGCCGGACGCACGCAGCAGCTCGCAGGCCCCGTCGAGCAGGACGCCGGTGGGGATGGCGATGCGCAGGCCGCTGCTCCGGGCTGGACCGGCCGGCGGCGCCGGTTCGGGGCGGCGGGCGATGGCGTCGTGGCACCGGTCGACATGGACAACGAACCCCGTCGACGGCTGGACCAGGCCGAAGCGCTCGAGCAGGGTGTCGTACCGGCCGCCGGCCCCGAGCGGGAAGCCGAGGTCGCCGCTGAACAGCTCGAAGGTCGGACCCGTGTAGTAGTCCCAGTCACGCACCGCGCCGAGGTCGAGCTGGACACGGTCCTGCAGGCCGCGGGCGCCGAGCAGGTCCCAGAGCTCGGCGAGCTCATCGAGCGCGCGCAGCGGACCTTCGGCCTGGAGCCCGCCGCGCGCCTCGTCGAGCAGCGCGCGGCCACCACGCAGCGCCGGGAACCGCAGCAGCAGCGCGTGCTCCGCCGCACCGGCCGGGGTGCCGCTCAGCACCGCCTCCACAGCCACGAGGTCGCGGGCCACCAGCGCGTTGCGCAGCGCGTCGTGGCCGTTGGGGTCGAGGCCGGCCCCGGCGAGCAGCGCCGGCAGGAAGCCGGCATGGCCCACGTCGACCTGGATGCCGGGGACGCCGGCGCTGTCCAGCGCCGCCATCGCCACCGCGATGCACTCCGCGTCGGCGCTGAGATGGGCGTCGCCGACCAGCTCGCAGCCGGCCTGCATGGCTTCGCGGCGGCGCCCGCCGAGCAGGGCCCGGTTGCGCATCACCGGCCCGGCGTAGCAGACGCGCAGCGGGAACGGCCCGCGGCGCAGCTCCGTGGCCACCGTCCGGGCCACGCTCACGGTGCGTTCGCCGACCAGGGCGAGGAGCCGTCCGTCGGCGTCCATGAAGCGGAAAAGCTGGTCGAGCGCGTCGCCGCCGAGGCCGCGGTTGATGGTGTCGGCGTACTCCGCAAGCGGCGTGTCGATGAGCGCGAACCCGGCGGCCTCGAACGTGGCCACCAGGGCGGTGGTGAGCGCCCGGCGTGACGCGGCGGCGCCGGGGAGCCAGTCGCTGAAGCCGCTCGGTCGCGCGGCAGCGCCGCTTGGGTTCATCCGCGACAGTGTAGAGATGACCCGGCGACGGACCTCACCGCAGTGCCGCGAGCAGGGCGTCGTTCTCCGCCGCCGTTCCCACGGTGATGCGCAGCAGAGCGGCTTCGCCCGAGCCCAGGCAGCGCACCAGCACCCGCCTTTGACGGAGCCGCTCGGCGACCGCGGCGGCTGTCGCCAGCGGCGGCCGTCCGGTGACGAAGTTGGCCTGGGAGCGCGTCAGCTGCCATCCCAGCGCGATCAGCTCGGCGCTCAAACGGGCGCGTTCGTCGACGACGGCGTCGATGATGCGGCGATGGTGGGCGTCGTCATGGAGGGCCGCCCGCGCGCCGGCGATGGCGCAGCGGTCCACCGCGTATGACTCGCCGACCGCGTGAAGGTCGTCGATCAGCTCGGCTGCGCCGACCGCGTAGCCGACGCGCAGCCCGGCCAGCGCGTACGACTTCGAGAACGTGCGCAGCACCAGCCAGTTGGGGTGGTCAGCCAGCACCGGGATGCATGACCGCGGGGCGAAGTCGCAGTACGCTTCGTCGATCACGACCACCCCGCCCGCGGTGCCCAGTTGCTGCTCGAGCTGGGCGGGGTCGATCCAGGTCCCGGTCGGGCTGTTGGGGTTGACAAGGAAGCGAAGCGGCGCCTCGAACGCGGCGAAGTCGTCGGGGAGGTCACCGCCGGCCGGAAGCGCCACGATGTGCGGCGTCGCCCCCTGGATTCGGGCCGCCACCGGCAACAGGGAGTAGGTCGGGTCGGTGAGGACCACCGTCGACCCCGCCTCACAGTAGGCGCGCAGGCAGGCGTCGATGAGCCCGTCGGCCCCGTTGCCGACAACCACCTGGGCGGGGTCGACGCCGTGGTGGGCGGCGAGCGCCGCGCGCAGCGGTTCGCCCCGGGGGTCGGGATACCGGTTGAGGTCCGGCACGGCGGCGGCGATCGCGGCGGCGACCTGAGACGACGGCGGCAGGGACGACTCGTTGGTGTTGAGCTTGATCCAGGCCTCGCCGTCCGGCGGTTGCTCGCCCGGGACGTAGCCGAAGCCTTCCCCGAGCGAGCGGCGCAGACGATCGGACATCGGGGCAGTCTACGAAGTGCGGCGAACCTGTTCGACGTCGGATATGCGAGTGTCGGCCGCTGTGCGCAGGCAGCGGGTCACACTGACAGTCGGTGGGTTGGTCGTCGTCGCCGTGTTGGCGGCCATCCTGCCCCTGATCGTGCGCCGCGTCGGCGACGCCGACTACTGGTGGCACATCGTCACCGCGCGCTGGATCCTCGACCACCACGCGCTGCCCGCCCACGACCTGTTCACCTACACCGTGCCCGACCACGCGTGGACTGACCACGAATACCTGTCGGAGCTGCTGATGTACGGGCTCGGCCGCGTCGGCGGCCAGCTCGGTGTGAGCGTCGGGCTCGGCGCGGTGACCTGGGCCGGGTTCTGGCTGATCCTCAAGCGGATCAACCTCCACCCTCAGCCCTATGTCGCCACCGCCGCCGCGCTGGCGCTCGGGGCGGTGGCTGGTGTTGCCGTGTGGGGGCCGCGGCCGCAGATGATCACGTTCGCCTTTATCTGCCTCGAGCTGTACCTGGTCGAACGCTTCCTGTCCGGCCGCGTCCGCGAGTTGTACGCGATGCCGCTGGTCGTGCTGGTGTGGGCCAACTTCCACGGCGGCTTCATCATCGCGTTCCTCTTCCTCGGCATTGCCTTCCTGGTGGAGGGTGCGCGGTGGCTGCTCGCCCGTGACAACACCGATGCTCGTATTCGCGCGGTTCGCGTCGCCGTCATCTCCGTCGCGTCGGCCGTAGCGGGCCTGGTCAACCCCCATGGCATCGCGCTGTATGCGTACTCCTGGCGCACTCAGACGAGCGCGGTGCAGCAGGCGTTCATCACGGAGTGGCAATCCCCCGACTTCCACACCCTGTCGATGCGCGGCCTCGAGGCGATGATGGTCCTGCTGCTCATCGGAGTGGCGATTCGGCGCGGACGGTTCACGGCGTTCCAGGTGCTGGTCGCCGTCGCCGGTCTGGTACTGGCATTGCAATCAGTGCGCCACATCGCCGTCTTCGTCGCCGCGGCCACGCCGCTGCTCGCCTGGGCGTGGGGCCCGGTGCTCGGTGGCCTCTGGCACCGCGCCCGTGGGTTCACGTCACGCGCCTCGCTGCGGCCCCAGGAAGCGCTGGGCGCCGCCGCACTGCTCGCCGCCGCGGTCACCCTCGCTGCGCTCGCCACCCTGCGCGTGCTGCTCGGCCATCAGGCCGCCAGCACCGTCGAGAACTTCCCGTCCGGCGCCGCCGCTTACCTCGACAGCCATCCCAGCACGGGGACCCGCATGTTCAGTGACTACGGCTGGGGTGGCTACATGATCTACCGCTTCTATCCAGATCCGAACCGCCGGGTCTTCATCTTCGGAGAGGCCGACCTGATGGGCGACACCATCATGAATGAGTACGCCGACGTCGTCGGGCTGAAGAGCGACTGGCTCGACATCCTCAACCGGCACCAGGTCGACTACATCGTCTACGACCCCAACACGGCGCTGACGTCTGCGCTGGCAACGCAGCCGAACTGGCATCAGGTGTACGCGGACAGTGTGGCGGTGATCTTCGTCCGCGGCTGACGGCGCGATTCACAGCCCGTCGTCAGGTTGCGTACAGGGAATCCGAACGCGCGCTGACGAGCATGGCGTCATCACCCACTCCCCGGAGAACCGCCATGAAACGCCATCCCTGAGGTCAAGCCGCCGTTTCCAGCACCCCTTCAAGTGCCAACACCAGCAACCATGACACCGACAAAGGACCACCAACCATGGACACCGACAACACACTGATGCCGCCGCCGCCGCCCGCCAAGGCGCCCCTGTTCGGCAGGAAGGGACGGCGTGCCGCTGTGGCGGCCACCGCCGTCGGTCTGATGACTGGCGCGTTCGCCGGCGGGTCCATCGTGACCCACGCGGCCACCGCGGCCGCGAGCCCGAGCGCCAGCGCCTCGACGCCCTCCACCACGACGCCGGCCACCGGTACGGCGCCGGCCCCTGGCACCTTCCACTCCAACGAGAACGCCACCCACGAGGCGGGTGAGAGCGTAGCGCGCGAAGCCCAGGAGAACGCGGGCCAGGTACCCACCGTCCGGTAGTCGCCACAGGCGGGGACTGAACTCAGTCAGGGCCGGCACTGGCGCCGGCCCTTTCCTGCGTCCACCCGGCTGCGCAGCCGTGGGCCGCAGAAGCGCGGGCGCTATCCTGAGATCGGCATGACACGAGGTGGACCGATGCTGGGCGCCGCTGTCCTGGCGCTGGCCACGGCGATGCTCGCACTGGTCCGCGTCACCGCAGGTGGCAGGCCCCCGGCGAGTGTGGTGGCCCCCGCGGGTGGACGGCGAGCAGCTGCGCGTCAGCCTTGCTGACCAGGTACGACTGCAGCGACAGGAAGGTCGCCACGTCTACCGCGATCAACCCTGCGATGAACAGCGGCGCCAGCGTCAGCAGCAGGCGCCGGCGCAGCGACATCACGCCCCTCGCGGCACCCGACAGACGTAGCCGACACCGCGAACTGTGTGGATCAGCGGCGGATCGGCCTTGTCGACCTTGCGTCGCAGGTAGCTGATGTAGGTCTCGAGCACGCTGGCGTCGCCGCCGAAGTCGTACTTTCAGACGTGGTCGAGGATCTGGCTGCGCGAAAGCACCCGGCCCGCGTTCATGAGCAGGTAGCGCAGCAGGCGGAACTCGGTGTGGGTCAGCTCGACGACCTGGCCCGCACGGAACACCTCGTGCGTCTCCTCGTCGAGCTCGAGGTCGGCGAGCTGGAGGCGGCTGCCGGCCCCGTCGCTGGCTGCGGTGTGGCGACGCAGCACCACGCGGACCCGGGCCACCAGCTCCTCGATGCTGAAAGGCTTGGTGACGTAGTCATCGCCGCCGACGGTGAGGCCGCGCACCTTCTCCTCGGTGGAGTCGCGAGCGGTCAGGAAGATCACCGGCACCTTGATGCCGTCGCCGATCAGCCGTTGCACCAGCGCGAACCCGTCCTCGTCGGGGAGACCGACGTCCAGGATGACCAGGGCAGGGCGGAAGTCCATCACTGCGCTGCGTGCCTCGCGGGCGCTGGCGCGGTGGCCACGGTGAAGCCCTCGTACTTCAGCGCCATCGAGACAAGGTCGGTGATGGCCCTCTCGTCGTCGACCACCAGGATCCGGATCGGCTCGCTCATGCCGTCATGATCGCGGCGCAAGCTGGGAATCTGCTCAGAGAACCATCCGTGCCGGCTGGGAGCCGGCGCGCTGCGCTGCCCGCGCTTAGGAGATCACCACCGGGGTGCCGTCCGACGTCCACGGGTAGGCCCACTGCATCACCGCGGTGGGCACGTGGACACAGCCGTGACTGGCCGCCGACGGGTTGTCCTCGCTGCCTGGGCCATATGCGCCGCTCGATTCCCAGGGCGCGTCGTGGATGAAGTAGCCACCGCCGGCGAACTCCATCACCCAGCTGACCCAGCTCGGGTAGTAATAGAACGGCGAGCTCTTGGGCCACGGGGAGATGAACTGAAACGGCGTCTGCTTGTTGAAGATGTGGAAGGTGCCGGTGGGGGTGCGCAGCTGTGGCCGGCCGGTGCTGACCGCCGTCGCCTTGACCACGCAGCCGTCCTGGTAGAAGACCATCTCCTGCAGCGACAGCGAGATCGTGATCACCTTGCCGCCACCGACCGGGTGTCCGCACGAGTGGGCGGCCAGCTCCGCGTTGACGCGGCCGGTGACGGCGGAGACGGTCTGTGCCACGGCGTTGAGCTGGGCGGCGGTGCTGGCGGCCTGGAACTGGCCGGCGATCCCCGCGTTCTGTGCGGCCAATGCGGCCGCGTTGGGGGTGCCCTCCGCCTCCGCCTGGTCGATGGTGAGAAGCAGCGGGTAGAGCTGCCCGGAGATCTGGTCGTTGAGATCAACCAACGCCTGGAGAGCGTTGATGGCGGTCAGGAGCTTCCCGGCCGTTTGACTGGCGTCGGCGTTGCCGGCGATTTCGTTGTTGAGCTGTGCGGCCAGGGCCGCGACGTTGCCCGCGTTGAGGTTGTCGGCGTTGGCGATGCTGACCAGCCGTTGGGCTGTGGCCAGCACAGTCTGGGCGCCTCCGACAGACTGCAGTTCCTGTTGCAGTTGCTCAACGCGCGCCTTCTGGGCTGCCGTGACCGCGGTACGTTGCTGTCCGATGAAGGTCTGCCAGGAGGCGATCAGGGCGGACACGGCCGCGGGGGTGGTGGCGCCGTCGAGCTGGGTTGTCCACTGCCCGGCCGAGGTGGACGCGGCACCGGTGACCCAGTCCTTCTGCTGTGTCGCGAAGCCGGCCCACTGGGCGATCACTCCCTGCGCCTCGGTGCGCCGGCCGTCGAGGGCAGCGTTCCAGGCTGTCCGCGTCTGCCCCTGGAGGCGGCTGAGCAGGACATGGCCATCGTTGTTCAGCCAGCTCGGCGACCACCACGCTGAGTCGGGTGTCTGTGCTGAGAGAGCGGCGCGGAGCGGGGCGAGGCTCGACGCGGGAACACCTTGAGCCTGGTCGACGTTCCATTCGGCGCGAAGTCCCGCCGCACCGTCGGCGAAGGTTCTGTGCCGGTCACCGGCGGCGTGGACGGTCACCGCGCCGCCACTGGCGACGCAGACGATCAGGAAAGCGGGGATCAGGTAATAGCGGAGGCGCATCTACTCGGCGAGGGTGACGTGGGGACGGGGCGACTGTACCCCGTCCGGTCCGGGATGGACTGGTTCAGCCAACGCGGATGTCGGTCCGGAGGTTACCGCGAGCCGTTGCCGCGGCCGTTGCCGTTGCCGTTGCCGTTGCGGTGGGCCGCCTTGGTGAGCACGTTCTCGAGCTCATTCCTGATCACCCCGTAGCACTCGCAGGCCACCTGTTCCAGCCCGTGCCGATCGACGATGGTGACCTGGCCACGGTGGTACTTGATCAGCCCGGCGGCCTGGAGGATGCCCGCCGACAGGGTCACCGTTGCCCGTCGGCTTCCCAGCATCTGGCCAAGGAACTCGTGGGTGATCGCGAACTCCTCCGTGCCGACGCGGTCGTGGCTCATCAGCAGCCAGCGGCTGAGGCGCTCCTCATTGGTATGGAGGCGGTTGCAGGCGGCCGCCTGGGAGATCTGGCCGAAAAGTGCCTGGAGGTAGTCGTCGGTGATGTCACGCATCGGCCCCGGGCGCCCCATCTCGGTCAGGAAGCTGGAGGCGTCCATCCGGAGCACCCAACCGGCCACCTGCGAGATCGCCCGAACCGCCAGCGATCCCCCGAGCACCAGCGGTACCCCGACGACGCCCTCGTTGCCGACGGTTGCCACCTCAACAATGGCGCCGTCCTCCAGTGGCGTCACCAGTGAGATCACCCCGTTGAGCGGGAAGTAGACAGAATCGATCGGCTTGCCCGGCTCGAAGAGCACCCTCTTGATCTCGAGGAACATGGGGCTGAGCCGGGGCAGGAGCCGCTCCCGGTCGACCGCCGGCAGCACGCCCAGCATCAGGTTCCGCGTCATGTCGGACGCCGAACGCCCGTTTTCGCTATCCATCCGTCCACCCAGATGTCCCTGGCCACACTGCTGGCGGTTCGTTTCGAACCTCTCGCCGTCATGTGTGCGCTGCTCAGCGCTGGACCTGATCATCTCACCGGCGGCCGCTTAACGACAGGTGAGCCCCCGATGTTGGCGTTCTGTGACAGCGATCACATCACTGAAGGGGGGAGAAAGGAGCAGCGCGACCCGCTTGGGGGCCGCGCTGCCGGATGGAGGGCAATCTCTCTGACGTCACCGATGCGACGTGGCTTCTCCGCCGCCGGTAATCATCCACACTGCCGTGCGCGCCGTCGGCACGGTGCATGACATACGGCGAGATTGGGCCCGGAGCAACTCAGGGACAGAATTCGTGGCGATGAGGGCTGACCGATCGCGCGATTCGGAGGCTGTGGCGGCGTTCCGGCAACTCGCATCCGTCTCGCCGGACGGCGTGTGGGCCGTACCCGGCCGGGTCAACCTCATCGGCGAGCACACCGACTACAGCGGCGGGATGGTTCTGCCCGTCGCTGTCGATCGCTCGACGGTGGTCGCCGCCCGACTGCGTGACGACGACATTGTTCGTGTCCGTTCTCTGCAGGCCGCCGGCGAGGTCCGCGTGTCGTTGAGCGACCTTCAGCCCGGACGCATCGCCGGTTGGGCGTCATATCCGCTCGGCACGCTGTGGGCGATGCACCGAGCCGGCCTCGCTCTGTGCGGTGTGGACCTGGTGTTCGACTCCGACATTCCGCTTGGCGCCGGCCTGGCATCGAGTGCCGCGCTGGAGGTGAGCACAGCTCTTGCGTTCTCCGAGCTGACCGAACAGCACATGAGCACGCTGGACCTGGCCCGCTGCTGCCACGCCGGCGAGAACGCGATTGCCGGCGCGCCCACGGGCATGATGGACCAGGTGGCCGTTCTGCTGGGCTGCGCCGGACATGCGCTCCTGCTCGACTGCCGAACGCTGAAGACCGAGTTGATCGCCTGGCGCCCGGAGGGAGCGTCGCTCGCGTTGCTGGTCATCGACACGGCAGTCCGCCATGCCAACACCGGGCCGGGATACCGTTCGCGGCGCGACGAGTGCGCGCAGGCGGCCGCCGCGCTCGGGGTGGAGACTCTGCGCGACGCCGTCGCGGAGTCAGTGGCCGGCACACTGAGCGGGGTTCTTCAACAACGCGCTCGTCACGTGGTCACAGAGAACCAGCGCGTCGTCGAGGTCGTGGAGCTGCTTCGCGCGGGGCGCATCGCCGACGCCGGTCCGTTGTTCGACGCCAGCCATGCATCTCTGCGCGACGATTACGAGGTGTCGTGTGCTGAGCTCGACGCCGCCGTCGAGGCGGCGCGGGGCGCTGGCGCCATCGGTGCGCGCATGACAGGCGGCGGGTTCGGCGGATGCGCCATCGCACTCGTGCACATCGACCGCGTGGACGAGGTGTGCACGGCGGTGGGAAATGCCTTTGCCCAGCGGGGGTTCCGGCCGCCGCACGTCTTCCCGGTGGTCACAGCGGACGGCGCTCACCGCACCGCCTGACCAGGCTCGCGATCAGGGAAGGAAGAGCATCGAGTCACCGAACTCGTGCCAGAGGTAGCCGCCCTTGACGGCGGCGCCATACGCGGCGTCGACAAGCGCATCGCCCGCCACCGCGTCGAGCAGGAGGAGATGGCTTGCCTGCGGCTCATGGAGACCCGTGACCAGGCCATTGACCACGCGTGCGCGCCGCTGCGGGCCGAGGACGAGGTCGGTCCAGCCACGTGCGGCGCGCACCTCGCCGCTGCCGGTCGCAGCACTCTCGATGGCGCGCACCACAGAGGTCCCCACGGCGACGATCCTACTGCCCGCGGAGCGGGCGCTCATCACCAGTCGCGCCGTCGCGTCCGAAACGTCGAAACGCTCGGGCTGCGGCGGTTCGTCCGTCTCCGGGCTTGACACACCGGTGTGCAGCAGCAGCGGGGCCACAGTCACGCCGGCCGCCAGCAGCTTGACCAGCAACCCTTTGGTGAAGGGCCGGCCCGCGCTGACCATCTCCGCGCTGCCCGGTTGGCGTGCATACACGGTTTGGTGGTCGGCCAGCGGATACCCGGCGGAGAGGTGCCCGTATGCGATGGGTCGCCCGTGGCGCAACAGGTATTCATACGCATCAACTGGTGCGTCCGGGGTGGCGCGCCACAAGCGCGACGCCGCCCGCGAGGCGTCGGGGTGGGCCTCGTCCAGACTGAGCGAGAGTGCACCGGGCAGCGCCAGGACCATGCCCCGGCGGGCCGCCGGCTCCGGGCCGTGTCCGCCGGGGTGGCGCACCTCAACGATCCACGAGCCGTCATCGAGGACGGTCGACAGGTGCACGGGCACTGCGCGGCCCTCGTCGAGCCGGCCGTCAACGGCGGCAGGGAGGGTTGCCGAGGTGTTGATCACCACCAGGTCACCGGGGTCGAGAAGCTCAGCGATGTCGTCGAATCGCCGGTGTTCGAGGTGTCCGGGTCGCGCCACCAGCAGGCGCACACGGTCGCGTTGAACCCCGCGCCGCTCGGCCGGGGCTGTGGCCTCGCCGCTCGCGGGGATGGCGAACCGCGCCACTGGGAAACGCATCAGCGGCTGCGGTCGGATCACAGCGGCGCCTCGAGCTTCACGTCGATGCCGCGGTAGCGACCGCTGGGCAGGTCGCCGGCGATCAGGCGCAGCAAACCAGGAGTGACGCTCTCCGGCGAGGCGCGATCGCTGATGTCATCCCCGGGGAACGCCTGTTGGTGGAGGTCGGTATTCATATCCCCGGGATCGAACGCGTACACCCGCAGCGCAACGTTCTCCGCGCCGATGATCGCGGTGACCTGGTCGAGCGCGGACTTCGACGACCCGTACCCACCCCAACCCTCATACGCCTCCACGGCAGCGTCGGATGACACGTTGACGATGCAGGCGCCGGGGCGCAGGTGAGGCAACACCAGCTGAAACAGCGCCAGGGGTGCGATGGTGTTGACCGCGAACACCTGCTCCAGGGTTGACAACGGGTACTCGGCTAGCGGCGGCTGCGGGCTCGGGCCGAGCACGCTGGCGTTGTTGACCAGCAGGTCGAGGCCGCCGGCATCGGCCACGGCGGCGGCGAGGTCGAGGCGGTGCCGCGGGTCGGCGACGTCGCCGGGTACCTGGATAACCAGGTCGTTGCCGCCATCGATGGCAGCAACCGCCGCCGCGAGGCGGCATGCATCGCGGGCATCGACGATGACCCGCCAACCCGCGCGCACCAGGTCTGCGGTCAATGCCCGGCCGAGACCTCGCGACGCACCGGTGACCAACGCCACCCGCGTCGGGCCGGCGGCGCTTGACGTGGAGGGGTTCATGAGCGCATCGTACAAGTTGAAGTGAGCTTGAAGTCAAGGGCCGCGCCGTTGAGCCGCGCCGATGAGCTGACGGTGGGGGAGGTGGCGCAGCGAGCGGGGTTCGCGACGTCGGCGGTCCGCTACTACGAGTCAGAGGGCCTCATCCAGGCGGCGCGGTCGCCGGGAGGGCAGCGTCGCTACCAGCGCAGCGTCCTGCGCCGCCTGGCCTTCATTCGCGCTGCTCAGAACGTCGGTCTCACGCTGGACGAGGTGCGCGAGGCCCTGGCTACATTGCCTGCCGGGCGCACGCCGACCAAGGCCGATTGGGCCCGGTTGTCGCACTCATGGAAGGGCCGCCTTGACGGGCAGATCGCCGCCCTGGTGGCCCTGCGCGACGGCCTGACCACGTGCATTGGGTGCGGATGCCTGTCGCTGCGCCGCTGCGCGCTCTCCAACCCCGGCGACGTGATGGGTTCCTTTGGCGCCGGCGCTATGTCCCTGCCCGCGGCGTTGCGGCGGTCGGCCAGGCCGTAAGAGGTCAGCGCTCCTCGCGGCGATGTCCCGACGAGAGCTCGGCGAGCAGACTGGGGTCGAGCTGCTCACCACTGATCGTTGCGATCCGGCACGGGGTAACGGCACGCAGCGTCGCCGTGCGCCGGCCTCCCTCGAGGAGCGCCCGCTCGCCGATGACGGCGCCCGGGCCCAGCTGCGCAAGCGGCTCACCGGCGACCTCCACAGCCACCACGCCGTCGAGCACAAGGAACACGTGGGCACCCTCATCACCCTCCTCGACGATGGTCTTGCCCTTGGCGACCTTGCCGATCGACGGCTTGCCGCCGCCGCGCATGATGTGCGTTGACAGTTCGCGTTCGAGCGCGGTTTCGACCTCGCTGACCAGTGCCGGCGAGTCCTCGTCACCCCATGGTGAGTGAGAGCCGAAGGCGTGCCGGTACCAATCCTTGAAGTCCACCAGGCCCGACTTCTGCACCAGCCGCTGGCGGTGGTCGTAGATCCAGTGGCGGGGGAACGGACTGGCGCCGACGACCTCATGTGAGGATGTGCCATCTGCGTGCAGCGTCAGGGCCAGTGTGGTCCACGCAAGTGGCGCTGAGACCTGGACGAACGGCGGGTGGTTGACCCGTCTCGGCATCGGTACCCCGGTGCGACCGCCGGTCGTCTGTACGAACCGCACGGAGTCGCCGGAAACGACCGGCGGCTGCTGCCGGTCGGGGAAGGCCACAGCGGCGAAGGTCGCCATCTTGCCGCCCAGGTGCACCGTGGTCGAGCCGATGTGCCCACCACCGCCGTACCCGTGCCCGGTGATACGTCCGTCCACGACGTCGATCCAGCAGCTCAAGCGGTTGGCGAAACGGAATCGGTCGGCCTCGCGCAGTGCATCCAGGTCCTGGACCTGGTCAGGGGGAGCCGGGTCGTAGTGGGCCAGTCCCATCTCGAAGGGAAGTTTGCTCATCCCCTCGATGGCCTCGGACGGGATCCACGAGATCGATGTGACCGACGATTCCATTCGCATTCCTGGTACCTCCTGCGGCTCACCATCGCACCAGGCGTGGTAGCCGTCGATGGTGGGGCCGCGAGCGGTGCGGGTGGTGTTCACCGCCGCAAGGTGTGGTGTTCGCCTCATTTGCCGGCGCTCTGGGTGCGCCTACAGTCACGCCATGGCATCAGATGCATCCATTCGCGTCGTCCTCGCCGACGACAACCTCATCGTTCGCGAGGGGGTCCGCGCCCTTCTGCTGGCCGCCGGGGACATTGACGTCGTCACCGTCGCCGGCGACTATGACGAGCTGATCGCCGCCGCGGACGAGTTCATGCCCCAGGTGGTGGTCACCGACATCCGCATGCCGCCGAACTTCGTCGACGAGGGCATCGCGGCGGCGCGTCTGATCCGCAAGCAGTATCCCGGCACCGGCATCGTCATCCTGTCGCAGTACGACGAACCCGAGTACGCCATCGCACTTCTCGGCGAGGGCGCCGCCGGCTATGCCTACCTGCTCAAGGATCGCGTCGCCGAGGGTGACCAGCTGGCCCGCGCCGTTCGCGAGGTGAGCACCGGCGGCTCGATGCTCGATCCGCGCATCGTCAACTCGCTGACCAAGCCAGTGACCGACCTCGCCGGCCTCGGCGACGCCGAGGAGCGCCTGCTGCAGATGGTGGCCGAAGGCAAGCCGATCAAGGCGATCGCCGTCGGTCTGCGCTCCACCCCGGAGGCCGTTTCGTCGGACATCGAGGCGCTCTTCCTCAAGCTGGCACAGGAGGCGAGCGGCGGCACCCACGGGGCGCTGCAACGGCTCAAGTTGCTCCACAAGGCGATCGTCGACCGCGAGGAGCAGGGCGAGAGCCTGAGCCGCATGCTCCCCGGTGGTCTCGCGAAAAAGCTGCGCGAACAGGGAGTGCGGCCCGGCGAGACCGAGCGGCTCACCGTCACCGTGCTGATGTCGGACATCCGCGGCTACTCGGCGATCGCGGAAGTGGCCGACCCCAGCGTGCTCGCCGGGCAGCTGCACGAGCACCGTGCCGAGATGAACAACGCCCTGCTCGCCGAGCACGGCACCGTGATGCAATTCGTCGGCGACGCTGTCATGGCCGTGTTCGGTGCGCCCTTTGCTCAGCCGGACCAATGCGAACGCGCCGTTGCCGCGGCCGAGGTGATGCACGCGCGCCAGGCTGAGCTGAACGGGCGCTGGGCAGCCGCGGGGCTGCCTGCATTCCAGCTGGGCATCGGGGTGTCGACCGGTGATGTCGCGGCCGCGCTGCTGGGTTCAGATGAGCGGCTCGAGTACTCGGTTGTCGGCGACGCGGTCAACCTGGCGCAGCGGTTGCAGCAGTGGGCCGAGGGAGGCCAGACGGTGCTCAGCGAGCCGACGTTCGCGGCGCTGCCGCACCCGCCCCATGCCGAGCGGCTGGACCCGGCGCTCGTCAAGGGCCGGCACACGCCTGTCGGTGCCTATCGGGTTGGCGTTCCGGTCCTAGGCGCCACCGCGCGATGACCGCGAGGTTCGCCGACCGGGCCTTGGCTAGGTTGCCGGCCGCAACGATTGCGTGGACCGTGAGCCTCATCTCGCTGGCGATGGTGGCGTTCGCGGTCATCGCTGGAGCGACTCACAACGCGCTGGACAAGGTGTACGGGCCGTCGGTCACCACTGCCGCGGCGCTGGCGATTGTGGGGGGCCTCATCGCCTCGCGCCGTCCCAACCATGTTATTGGCTGGATCCTGCTGTTCATCGCGTTCACGCAGGGGCTGGTCGAAGCCAGCTCCGGATACGCCCACCTCTACTACAACTACGGCGTTCATCTTCCGTTTGCGCACACGGCATCGTGGCTGGCCCACTGGACATGGATACCCGGGCTCGCCGTAGCACTGACGTTCCTGTTCCTGCTCTTCCCCGACGGGCACCTGCTGTCGAGGCGCTGGCGGCTGTTCGCGGTGGTCAGTGGCGCGACCTTGAGCCTCGGCCTCGCGACCATTGCGGTTTCCACGTGGTCGATCCCCGGCACCTCTCTGCAGGGCTCGTCCGGCCCACCAGCGGGCTCGGCGGCCGCCTACGCCTTCGGCATCATCGCTGTCGTCATTCCCCTGTGCTCCGTTGCGGCGCTCTCCTCGCTGGTGTTGCGATATCGCCGCGCCAAGGCCGACGAACGCCACCAGCTGAAATGGTTTGGCTTCGGCGCCGTCCTCTTCCTGGTGGCGGCAGCTCTGTCGTTCAGCTTGACCGGTCGCCTGACTCCTCTTGGAGTGGCGCTGACCACCTTCCAGAACATCGCGATCCTTGGCCTCCCGATCGCCATCGGCCTGGCCGTGCTGAGGTATCGCCTCTACGACATCGACGTGGTCATCAGCCGGACACTGGCGTACGGGTCGTTGGCGGTGTTCATCACAGCGGTCTACGTCGGCATCGCGGTGGGCATAGGCGCTCTTGTCGGAGGCGGTGGCAAACCCAACCTTGGGCTCTCCATCCTGGCCACCGCCGTCGTGGCGGTTGGGTTCCAACCTGTTCGCGAGCGCGTGCAGAGCGTGGCCAACCGACTCGTGTACGGCAAGCGTGCAACCCCGTACGAGGTCCTCTCGCAGTTCTCCGAGCGCGTCGCGGAGTCATACGCAACGGAAGACGTCATGCCCCGGATGGCGCGGGTGCTCGCCGAGGGGACCGGCGCTCAGCGCGCGGATGTCTGGCTGCGCACGGGCGCGACATGGCGTGAGGCCGCGGTGTGGCCCGCCGATGCGCTGAGGGTCCAGGCGATCCAGGTCGCTGACGGGATGATGCCACCGGTCAACGGCGCCAATCGCCTCGTCGAGGTGCGTCACCAGGGGGAACTGCTCGGCGCCCTCGGCGTCACCAAGCGCAGCGGCGAGTCGCTGACGCCGGTGGAGGAGAACCTGCTCTCACACCTCGCCGGCCAGGCCGGTCTGGTCCTCAAGAACGTCGGCCTGACGAGTGACCTGCACGGGCGCCTCGAGGAGTTGCGTGCATCACGCCAGCGTCTGGTGACCGCGCAGGACGAGGAGCGCCGCAGACTGGAGCGCAACCTCCACGACGGAGCTCAACAGCACCTGGTGTCTCTCAAGGTGAAGCTGGGCCTTGTGGAGATGCTCGCGGCACGCGATCCAGAGAAAGCCAGGGCCACCCTTGTTCAGCTCAAAGACGACGCAGACGAGGCGTTGGAGACGCTGCGCGATCTGGCGCGCGGGATCTATCCACCGCTGCTCGCCGACAAGGGCCTGGGCGCTGCACTCGAGTCCCAAGCGCGCAAGGCGACTTTTCCGGTGACGGTTGACGCCGTCGGCATCGGCCGGTACTCGCAGGACGTTGAGGCCGCGGTGTACTTCTCGGTGCTCGAGGCGCTGCAGAACGTGCAGAAGTACGCACAGGCATCGCAGGCCACCGTGCGGCTGCGCGACGACGACGGCATGCTGCGGTTCGAGATAGCCGACGACGGCTGCGGGTTCGACGTTGCCACGACCAGGAAGGGTTCAGGCCTCGTCAACATGGCCGACCGTCTCGACGCCCTCGGTGGGCACGTGGAGGTCACCTCGACACCGGGCGACGGCACGCGACTGCAGGGCCGGCTGCCGGTGCCGGCGGGGGTGGCGGCGTGACCGAGGATGTCCGGCAAGGCAGGACAACAGCGCTTGCCGTTGGTCTGGGAGCACTTGCAATCGTGGCGGCAGCCGCCACTGCGTCGCTCGCCTTCCTGAACCGCGCGACGCTCCCCAACTTGGACGCCGCCGACCCGACGTCGATCATCATCCCGACGGGCCTTGCCGTCCTTGGGGTTCTGGTGGCGTCGCGGAGGCCCCACAACCCGACTGGTTGGCTGTTCCTGTTCATCGCCGTGGCAGGGGGAGTACAGGGAGTCGAGGACCAATATGTGCGCTTCGCGCTCCTCACCCATGGGGGGCACCTGCCGATGGTTGTCTGGGTGGGCTGGCTGAACAGTTGGAGCACACTTGTCATCTTCCCCACCGGCGGCCTGGCGTTACTGCTGCTTCTGCTTCCGGATGGCCGGCTACCATCCCGGCGGTGGCGTCCGGTGGTCGCTGTAGCCCTGGGCCTGACGTTCCTGGTCACCGTCCTCACCGCGCTGACTCCTGGTCCGCTCGCGCCGAGCTCGAACGGGGTCAACTACCCGACTCCCATGAACCCGCTGGGCCTGGCGCTTCTGCGGGGCATCTACACGACGGGAAACTCGACAACGGTGATCAGTAGCGTCCTGTGGTTCGTTGGCCTCATTGTCCTGTTGGTTGCCGCGGCGGCACCGTTTGTGCGCATGCGCAGGTCGACCGGCGACCAACGGCAGCAGCTCAGGTGGATCGCATGGGCGGTCTTGTGCACGGTGATCGCGCTCGTTCCCTTCTCCTTTCTCGCCGGATCCGTCTTGCCCGACTGGTCATTCGACATCCCGCTGCTTCTTGGCTTTGGGGTTGCCCTGCCCCTGGCCGCCGGCATCGCCATCTTCAAGTACCGGCTATACGACATCGACATCGTCATCAGCCGCACCTTGGTGTACGGCTCGCTGGCGGTGTTCATCACCGCGGTGTACGTGGGGATTGCGGTCGGCATCGGCGCAGCCATCGGCGGCGGCGGCAAGCCGAACCTGGGCTTGTCGATCCTGGCCACCGCGATCGTGGCGGTGGGTTTCCAGCCCGTGCGCGAGCGCGTCCAGAGGGTCGCCAACCGGCTGGTGTACGGCAAACGGGCCACGCCATACGAGGTTCTTTCGCAGTTCTCCGAACGCGTCGCCGAATCCTATGCGACTGATGAGGTCATGCCGCGCATGGCAAGGGTGCTCGCCGAGGGCACCGGTGCGCAGCGCGCTGACGTGTGGGTGCGTGCGGGAACAACGTGGCACAACGCCGCCGTGTGGCCTGCCGATGCCGGCCTGGCGGGATCAGTACCGGCATCGAACGGATCGCTGCCGTTGCTGGACGGAGTCAACCGGATGGTCGAGGTGCGCCATCAAGGAGAGGTGCTTGGTGCCTTGAGCGTCACCAAGCGCAGCGGCGAACAGCTCACGCCGGTGGAGGAGAACCTGCTGTCCCACCTCGCTGGCCAGGCAGGCCTCGTGCTCAAGAACGTCGGCCTGACCGCGGACCTGCAGGCGCGACTCGAAGAGTTGCGGGCATCGCGACAGAGGTTGGTCACCGCCCAGGATGAGGAGCGCCGCCGGCTTGAGCGCAACCTGCACGACGGTGCACAGCAGCACCTGGTCGCGTTGAAAGTGAAGCTCGGCCTCGCCGAGATGCTGATGGGGCGTGATCCGGACAAGGCCAGGCTCACGCTCGTTCAGCTCAAGGCGGACGCGGACGATGCGCTGGACACCCTGCGCGACCTCGCCCGCGGCATCTACCCGCCATTGCTCGCCGAGAAGGGCCTGGCCGCAGCGCTCAAGTCACAGGTGCGCAAAGCCACCTTGCCGGTGGCGGTCGAGGCCGCGGGCGTCGGTCGCTACTCGCAGGACGTCGAGGCCGCCGTGTACTTTTCTGTGCTCGAGGCCCTGCAGAACGTGCAGAAGTACGCCGCCGCTACGCGCGTGCGCATCCGTCTACGCGCCGAAGCCGGTGAGCTGCGCTTCAGCGTGGACGACGATGGCCGGGGCTTCGCCACCGCTGCCGCGCGCAAGGGCTCGGGCCTCATCAACATGGCGGATCGGCTCGAGGCGCTGGGCGGTCAGCTGCAGGTCACGTCGACGATCGGCACCGGGACGTCAGTTGAGGGCCGGGTGACGGTCTACGTGGCGCCTGCGCCGTTGGCCGCGGCCGACCATGCCTCGACCAGTCGTTCGGGGCTGAACTCGGACTTGGGGATGAAGCAGGCTGCGCCGACCTCTTCAGCCTGAGGTCCGTACTCGGCCGCCTCGTAGGTTGAGAGAACCAGCACCACCACCGGTTTGGTCGCGACATCCGCGAGGATCTGTCGCGTCGCCTCCAGACCGTTGATGCCGGGCAGGTTGACGTCCATGAGCACCAGTCCGGGGTGCAGCTCGTGCGCCATGCGCACCGAGGCTTCGCCGTTCTCGGCTTCGCCGACCACCTCGAAACCGTCTGTCAGCTCGACGACCGTGCGCGCCACGGCGCGGAACGGCTCCTGGTCGTCGACGATCAACACGCGGACTGGCATCTCGGGCTGAGGATAAGGCTTCGCGTGGCTCGGACCAATGGTGCCTGCCCCACACCGATGGTGATGCAGGCCGTCTCCTCAGAGCGTCATCGGCTCGCCTATCCTCCCATCGTGCCGATTCGCGTAGTCATCGCCGAGGACAACTACCTTCTCCGCGAGGGCTTGGTGCAGCTGCTCGCCGCCGCCGATGAGGTCGAGCTGGTGGCGTCGTGCAGCGACCTGCCGGCATTGGAGCGTGCCATCGAGGCTGAGAATCCAGACGTTGTCATCACCGACATTCGCATGCCGCCGACCGGGACGGACGAGGGGCTGCGAGCTGCGGATCGGTTGCGCAGCGAGCGACCGGGTATCGGTGTGGTGGTCCTGAGCTCGTTCGCCGAGCCCGAGTACGCGCTTGCGCTGCTGGAGAACGGCGCGGCCGGGCGCGCCTACCTTCTCAAGGAACGTGTTTCCGACCTCGGGCAGCTGGTCGCCGCCATCCGCGAGGTGGCTCGAGGCGGCTCGGTCATCGATCCGCGAGTGGTGGAGGTGCTCGTGGCCGCCCGGACTGCCGCCAAGGACTCACCGCTCACCCAGCTGACCCCTCGGGAGACGGAGGTCCTCGCCGAAGTGGCCCAGGGCAAGAACAACGCGGGGATCGCCGCCTCCCTGTCCCTCACCGACCGGGCCGTCGAGAAGCACATCAACTCGATCTTCTCCAAGCTTGATCTCTCCGAGGAACCGGACACCCACAGGCGGGTCAAGGCCACGCTGGTGTACCTCGCCCAGCAGCGCCGCTGAGGGCCGGCGAGGCCCCTGCCCCAGACGAATGCGGCACTTCGGGTACACTACGGGGGTCGACAACAACTGCCGGCATCGCTCGTGCTTCGTCCTCGCCTTCTCGAACGGACCGCGCGTCGTTCAAGAGTCGAGAGGGCAGGAGACACGACATGGCCAATGGGACCATCAAGAAGGTCCAGTCGGACCGGGGCTTCGGCTTCATCACCGCGGAAGATGGACAGGAGTACTTCTTCCATCGCAGCGGGCTCGACAGCTCGCTTGACTT